>NZ_WTVS01000016.1 GCF_012911005.2 Aromatoleum toluolicum
CGCCCGCTCGTCCCCATGCCCCGCCCCTGGCACCCCGGCGCACTGATCGGCTTTTCGGCCGCGCTTCACGCCGCCGCAGCGGCAGGCGTCGCCCTGCGCCCCGAAGCGTGGCCGTGGGCAGCGGGCGCCGTCGCTGCCAACCACGGCCTGCTCACCGCGGCAGGGCTGCTGCCGCGCTGCTCGCTGCTCGGGACGAACTGGACCCGGCTGCCCGGCACCGCGGCCGCGCGGGGCGAGATCGCGCTGACGATAGACGACGGCCCCGATCCGGACGTCACGCCGCGTGTGCTTGATCTCCTCGATGCCCATCGCGCCCGGGCAACCTTCTTCGTCATCGGCCGGCTCGTGCGCGAACATCCGGCGCTCGCCCGAGAGATCGTCGCCCGCGGCCACGCCGTCGAGAACCACAGCGAACACCACCTCAAGACCTTCTCGCTGCACGGCCCGCGCTGGCTCGTCCGCGAGATCGGCGCCGCGCAGGACACCATCGCGGAAGTCTGCGGGCGGACACCGCGCTTTTTCCGCGCGCCGGCAGGCCTGCGCAACCCCTTCCTGGAACCCGTCCTCGCCCGGCTCGACCTGCAACTCGCATCGTGGACCCGCCGGGCGTATGACACCCGCAACGGCGACGCCGATGCGGTTGCGTCCCGGCTGCTCGACGGCCGCGACGGGAAGATGCGCAGCGGCGACATCCTGCTGCTGCACGACGGCAACGCCGCGCGCACGTCGTGCGGGCGGGCGGTGATCCTCGAAGCGCTCCCACGGGTGCTCGACGGATGCCGGGCTTCGGGCCTGATACCGGTCACCCTCGAGCATGCCATCCCGTAAGCACGGCACCCGCCCGTCACCACGGCCAATGGCCGGAGCACCACGACAGCATGTAAGGGCATCCCCCGATCATCCCGAATTGCGGGGGATACCCTTTCGCTGCGCTTCATTTTTCCGCACCTCCGAATTCACGAGAATCCGCCCGACGCCAGGCATGTAACAAAGCGTATCCATCCGGATCTGCCTGGTCAGCCTATCGGGGGTTCAATGAAAACGGGAACACGATTCACGCGGCTTTTCGCAAGTCGCGGCGTCCGCCTCACGGCGGGCCTGCTGCTCATCCATCTCGGCGTAGGCCTCGCGCAGGCGGCCGTACTGCCGGCCAGCGCGGCCAACGCCCCGCTGATCCGCTTTGCCGAAGGCGCGGAATACATCGGTGAAGAGCGCTGCCTCGCATGCCACACCGTCGAGAACGACAAGTTCTCGCACACCACTCACGCCAAGGCTTTCCGCCTCAATCCGAAGAACGATCTCGAGCGCCGCGGCTGCGAGGCCTGCCACGGGCCCGGCTCGCGCCACGCCAACGAAAACTACATGGACAAGTCGCTCATCGTCAGCTTCACGCGCGAATCGACGAAAGCTGGCGAGCAACAAAAGGACAAGTCCCTGATCGTCGGCTTCACGCGCGAGGCGACGAAACCGGGTGAGGCGGCCAACAACAACGGGCCAGACCAGAGCAACGCGGTATGTCTGCAGTGCCATGACGGCAATCAGCGCATCTTCTGGCGCTCGTCTACGCACCAGACCAGCGGCCTGGCCTGCACGGACTGCCACAACCCGATGGCGAAGTTCTCGGCCACCGGCCTGCAGAAGGCCAACAGCATTTCCGAGACCTGCTACAGCTGCCATCAGCAGCAGCGCATGGAGTTCCGCAAGCGCTCGCACATGCCCTTGCCCGAAGGGAAGATGTCCTGCGTCGATTGCCATAACCCGCACGGCTCGCCGACGAAGCCGCTGCTCAAGGCAGATTCGGTCAACCAGCTCTGCTACAGCTGCCACCAGGAGAAGCGCGGCCCCTTCGTCTGGGAACACGCCCCGGTGCGCGAAAGCTGCCTCAACTGCCACAGCCCGCACGGCTCGAACCAGGAAAAGCTGCTGACGACCCCACGCCCCTTCCTGTGCCAGCAGTGCCACACGCACACGACACACCAGAACAACCTCCTCACGCAGGCCAATACCGCCAGCGGCACGCTGCCTGACGAACGCGTGACCGGCCGCGGCTGCTCGACGTGTCATGCGCAGGTCCATGGCTCGAACCACCCGGCTGGCGCACGGATGCATCGCTAACGAGACTGAGGAACAACGATCATGAAAAACAAGGAATTCGTCCTGCTCCCCATCGTCGCGATGCTCGCGATGATGGGTACCGGCCCCGCGCGCGCCGACTCCGCAGCCGGCGTCGACACCGTGCTCGGCAACGCGGCCGCCCCCGGTGGCGGCGACACCACGCGCTACACGGACCCGCAAGGCTTCTCCGCCGTGATGGGCGGCAAGGGCCCCTCGCATACACCGAGCGCGCAGCTCTACCAATACCCGCCGGTATCACCCGCTTACGTCGAAGGCAGCGGCGGCTGGCAATACTCGGGCAGCGTTGAAGCGGGCTACACCGGAGGCAAGGCCGACACCAAGGCCGCCGGCTTCCGCGAGTACGCGGACTGGAAGAACGGCGCACTGATCAACAGTTTCAACGTCAGCGCAGAGAAGCCGGACGCTGCCCTTTATCTGCGACTGCGCGGCGGCGGCGTCGACCGGGACGACCAGTACTACGGTTTTGAGGCCGGGCGATACAACGGCATCAAGTTCTCGCTTTTTCTCAATGACACGCCACATATCTTCTCGACCAACGCGAGACCTCTGTGGAACGGTGTCGGGACCGATAAGCTGACCCTGCCCGCCGGCCTCGCCGCCGGGACCCATACTCAGTCGGATCCGGCCAGTTACGCCGCACTGCAAGCGGCAGTGGCGAATGCCCGCGAAACGACGTTGAGCGTCGACCGGCAGAAGATCGGCCTGCGCATGGACGCGCCGATCAACGAGCGGCTCACCGGCTTCTTCAGCTACACGAACGAACGGCGCGAAGGCGAGCGCCCCTTCGGTGGCGGCTTCCTCTTCGACTTCATCCGCCGTTCTGCGGCAAATCCGGTCGGCAGCAACGTCCTGGGGGCAGTCAACGAGACGGTCGAACCGATCGACTATACGACCCACGAGTTCCTCACGGGCCTGCGCTACGTCGGCGAGAAGGACCGCCTGAACCTCACCCTGTCGAGTTCGCTGTTTCGCAACGACAACAAATCCCTGACCTGGGAAAATCCCTTCTCGATCAACTTCGGCGCGGCCGGAACGACGAACTCGACCAGCTGGGAAAAAGGCCGTTTCGCCCTCAGCCCGGACAACGAGGCGTACAACATCAAGGCCGACTACGCTCGCATGCTGCCGCTGAACGGGCAGATCAGCGCGACCGTCGCCTTCGGCAGCATGCGCCAGAACGACGATCTGCTTCCGCCGACCATCAACGACGGCATCAATGCCGCCGGCGTGGCGACGACCTACGCCAGCGCAATCGCCGGCTACGACACGACAGGCGTGCTCAGCCGTCTGAAGGCCGACGCGAGGATCGACACGCGCCTCGCCGACCTCGGCCTGTCTCTGCAACCCGCGGACGACCTCACCGTGCGCGCCAAGCTGCGCTACTACGACGAAGACAACCGCACGCGCTATACCGCCATCGATCCGGCCACCGGCAAGATCGGCTATCCGGCGCTGGATTACGCGCTGCCGGGCGTCTTTGGCGCGGCGTTCGGCTTCTACAACGGCACTAACAACATCCACTACCTGAGCATTCCGACCAGCTACACGCGCTGGACGGGAGGACTTGGCGCCGACTACCGCCTCGGCCGCCAGAGCCAGGTCGGCGCAACCTGGGAAAGGGAGGAAACCGAGCGCCCGTACCGCGAAGTCAAGAACACCACCGAGGACCGTCTCAAGCTCACTTTCAACACCCGCGCCTTCGAACAATCGATGCTGCGCGCGTCGTGGGAGATCGGCGATCGTCGCGGCAGCGAATACCGCTACGACATCTACGAACACTTCTACACCAGCTCGCGCGACGACTACACCGGTGCCGTGCCCGTGCACACCCTCGCCGAACTGCGCAAGTTCGATATCGCCGATCGCCGCCAGAACCTCATCAACCTGCGCTGGAACTACATGCTGCGCTCGGACATGGACGCGATGCTGTCCTTGCAGCACAAGCGGAGCGACTACCTCGACAGCGACTACGGCCGCACCGGCGACGAGAAACTCAGCACCGCGAATGCGGAATGGAACTACACGCCCGCACCGGGCAGCAGTTTCTTCACGTGGTACTCCTTCCAGACCGGCGAGATGAGCCAGCGCAACATCAACCAGGGCGTGAGCGGCACACGCGCCAGTTCCCATACCGGCGTCGACAACATGTATCCGCTGGCCGGCGCGTGGAACGCCAGCACCGACGACCTCAACCACGCGCTCGGCGCCGGCTTCACGCACAACTTCGGCTGGGTCCGCCTGGAAAGCCGCTACAGCTACATGTGGTCGTCGAGCAAGCAGAAGTACGGCTACGGCAATGCACAGGCGGCGACGGTGGGCAGCGGCACCAGGGAGACTCAGACCGCGGCGGTTGCGGGCGACGAGTTTGCCGACATGAAGTACCGCCTGCAGGTGCTCGAAACGAGCATCGTGCATGACCTGGACAAGAACAATTCGGTGCGACTGTTCCATCGCTGGGAGAAGCGCAACGTCGAGGACTGGCACTACACCGGCCTCGACGGCAACCAGCTGATCGGCCAGAAGCTGTACCTCGGCGCCACCCCGGAGGACTACAACGTCAACGTGCTGGGCGTGTTCTGGCAGTACCGCATGTAGGGCCGGAGTCCGACGTGCCGAGTGCAAGGCCCCGGCAAGCCGGGGTCTTGCGCATTAGCCTGGGGCTTGTGCTCACATGGCAGGATCGAAGGCCGGAAATTCCTCCTCGAACAGCGCCACCAGGAAGTCCAGCAAGGCCCGTATGCGCGCCGTATTGCGGCCGGCCGGCAGGAACACCGCGTGGGCCAGATTGGGGATCGTTTCGTAGTCGGGCAGTACACGCACGAGGCGGCCGGCACGCAGGTCGTCACCGACGATGAATGTCGGTTCGCAGATGATGCCCCGCCCCGCGAGCGCGGCGATGCGGTTCATGTCGCCGTTGTTGGAGCGGAACGTGCCGTTCACCGGAACGACGATCTCCTGCCCACCCCTGCGCAGCGTCCACCCGTTGCCGGACGCAAGATTGGTGTACAAGAGACAGCTGTGGCGCACCAGTTCGTCGGGCTTCTCCGGGACGCCGGCGCGCGCCAGATACTCCGGACTCGCACACAGCGCCGTGCGGATCACGGCGAGGCGTCGCGCGACATACATCCCCGAAACATTGCGCGTGATGCGCACCGCCAGATCGACACCCTCCTGGGCGAGATCGACGATCCGGTCGGAAAAGCGGATCTCCGTCTTGAGCGCCGGATGGGATTCGACGAACCGTGAGAAATGCCGGGCAAGGAAGGCGTTGCTGAAGGAGTACGGGACGCTGATGCGCAGGCAGCCTCCAAGTGTGGCAGTGTCGGCGGATACGGCAAGTTCCGTCGCGGCGATTTCGTCCAGATGCGTGCAACAGCGCTCGTAATACATCGTACCGGGTTCGGTCAGGCTGATCTTGCGCGTGCTGCGGTGAAGCAGCGACACGCCAAGCGACTGCTCCAGGTCCGCCACGTGACGCGATGCGGTGGTGGTTGAAATGGCGAGCTTGGCCGACGCCCGGGTGAACGAGCCACAATCGATGACCGTGCGGAAGACGTTCATCGCGGTCAGTTTGTCCATGAATCCGTCCGTATGCTGTTTCAATCGGGTCGCCGCAGTTTATGGGGATGCAGCACGCCGAAATAGCGCGCATCGAATGAAATACTGTTTCGCAAACCAAAACAGTCGCTGACCGATACGCGGCCCGTGCAACCACATCCCGAACGCAGAGCGAGCACAGCCGCCATCGCGCACTTTGCTAGAATAGCCCTCCTTCGTGCAATTGCGAGTCAAAGTGCATCCGCTGCTGATTTCCGCCTACACCGCCACGTCCTGCCTCGGGCACGGGCTGGCGCCGCTGCGCGAAGCCATGCTCGCCGGCCGGTCCGGGCTCAAGCCCTGTGATTTCGAGACCGTCTCGCTGCAGACATGGACCGGCGAGGTCGAGGGCACCGACGACGACCGGCTCCCTGCGGCGCTGGCGCGCTTCGACTGTCGCAACAACCGGCTTGCGCAACTCGGCCTCGTGCAGGACGGTTTCGCCGACTCCGTTCGCACGGCGATGTCCCGCTATGGTGCCGATCGCGTCGGCGTGTTCCTTGGCACGAGCACCTCCGGCATCCTCGAGACCGAACTCGCCTACCGCCGGCGCGCAGCGGACACCGGAGCGCTGCCGGCCGACTTCAACTACGCCGGCACGCACAACACCTTCTCGCTGGCCGATTTCGTGCTGCACTGGTTCGGACTGAAGGGACCCGCCGTGGTCGTCTCGTCCGCCTGCTCGTCGAGCGCCAAGGTGTTCGCCTCCGCCGCACGCATGATCGCGAGCGGTCTGATCGACGCGGCCCTCGTCGGCGGCGTTGACTCGCTGTGCCTCACGACGCTGTACGGCTTCAATTCGCTGGAGCTCACCTCCTCGCAGGCCTGCCGCCCCTTCGATCGCGCCCGCGACGGCATCTCGATCGGCGAAGGAGCCGCCTTCGCCCTGGTGGAACGGACGGCGGTTCCACTTCCGCCGGACGCGATCCTCCTGCTCGGTTATGGCGAATCGAGCGACGCCTACCACATGTCCTCGCCGCATCCGGAGGGTCGCGGCGCCCGTCAGGCGATGGACGCCGCGCTGGCACGCGCCGGCCTGACTGCGCGCGACATCGACTACATCAACCTCCACGGCACGGCGACGCCGAGCAATGACGCCGCCGAAGGCAAGGCCGTGACGGGGCTCTTCGGCGATGCGACGCCCTGCAGCTCCACCAAGGGCGCAACCGGTCACACCCTCGGCGCCGCCGGGGGCGTCGAGGCCGTGATCGCCGCGCTCGCGATCCGCGACGGCTTCATTCCGGCGGGAGCCGGCACCACCGATCCCGAAGCGGGGCTCGACTACGTACTCGCCACGCGCCACCAGACGGTGCGACGTGTTCTCAGCAACTCGTTCGGATTCGGCGGCACGAACTGCAGCCTCATCCTTGGCTGCCCAGCATGAGTCCGACCATGACCAACCCGCCCGCGGCCTGGATCCGCAGCATCGGCCTCATCGGGCCCGGCATGTCCGACTGGCCGGCCTGCGCCGCGATCCTGCTGGGCAAGGCTGAGTGGCAGCCCGAAAAGACCGTGCTCAACGCCCCCGAGCAACTGCCGCCGGCCGAACGCCGTCGTGCGGTGCGGGTAGTGAAGCTCGCCCTGGGAATCGGCCTGCAGGCGACGACTGCTGCCGGCGTGGATCCGTCCGGGTTCGCGACCGTCTTCTCCTCCTCCGGCGGCGACGGCGTCAATTGCCATCAGATCTGCGAAACCCTCGCATCGGACGACCGCCAGATCTCGCCGACGCGTTTTCACAATTCGGTGCATAACGCCGCCGCCGGCTACTGGGGCATCGCCACCGGCGCGACCGCCGCGTCGGCAGTGCTATGCGCCTACGACGCCAGCTTCGGCGCGGGCCTCCTCGAGGCCCTCGCGCAGGTCCAGGTCGAGCGCGCGCCCTGCCTGCTGCTCGCCTACGACGCCGACTACCCCGAACCGCTGCGGGCGGCGCGCCCCATCCCCGACGCCTTCGGCGTCGCGCTGCTGCTGACGCCCGAGCGGGAAGCAGAGAGCTGCGGACGCATCGCCGCGAGCCTGACCGACGCCCCCGCCGACACCCTGCCGGATTCCGCGCTCGACACCCTGCGATGCGCGATCCCCGCCGCGCGCAGCCTGCCCCTGCTGGGCGCGATTGCCGGGCGCCGCGCGGGCCGGATCGTCCTCGACTATCTGGACCACGTCCGCCTCGCGGTCGATTACGCGGCATGACCGAACCCGTGACGCTCGACCGCAAAGGCATCGCCGCGCGCATCCCGCACCAGGGCAACATGTGCCTGCTCGCTGGCGTCGACGCCTGGGACGCCGACGCGATCCGCTGCCGCGCGACGAGCCACCGCGACGCCGACAACCCGTTGCGCGACGATCGCGGCCTGCCGGCGACGAGCGCCATCGAGTACGCCGCACAGGCGATGGCCGTGCACGGCGCCCTGCTCGCAACGCCGGGCGAGACCCCGCGCGCGGGTTTCCTCGCGAGCGTGCGCGGCGTCGAGATCGCGGTCGAACGGCTAGACACCGTCGCGGCCGATCTCGACATCCGCGCCGAACGCATCACCGGCAACGACAACCAGATCCTCTATTCCTTGACCGTCGCCGCGGACGGGCGAGTGCTCGTTTCCGGCCGCGCCGCGGTGATTCTCGACGCGGGCGCCCTCGGCGCCGGCGGTCTCAGCGGGAACCAGTCATGAAGCGCGCACTCGTCACCGGCGGAAGCGGCGCGATCGGCGCGGCAATCTGCCGCCGCCTCGCCCGCGACGGCCATCACGTCTTCATCCACGCCAACCGCAACGCCGACAAGGCCGAAGCGCTTGCCGCGGAGATCCGCGGCGCGGGCGGCAGTGCGGAAGCGATCGCGTTCGACGTCACCGACGCCGCGGCCACCGCCGCCGCGCTCGAGGCGATCGGCGCGGATGGTCCGCTGCAGATCCTCGTGAACAATGCCGGCATCCACGACGACGCGGTGTTCCCCGGCATGCGCGCCGACCAGTGGCAGCGCGTCATCGACGTGTCGCTGAACGGCTTCTTCAACGTCACCCAACCGCTCACGATGCCGATGATACGCACCCGCTGGGGGCGCATCATCACGATATCGTCAGTGGCGGCGATCACCGGCAACCGTGGCCAAACGAACTACGCTGCGGCGAAGGGCGCCCTGCATTCGGCAAGCAAGTCGCTCGCGCAGGAACTCGCGAGCCGGGGCATCACGGTGAATGTCGTGGCCCCCGGCATCATCGACACCGCGATGAGTGAGGACGCCTTCGACGCGGAGACGATCGCACGCATGGTGCCGATGAAGCGCGCCGGAAAGCCCGAAGAGGTCGCCGACCTGGTGGGTTTCCTCGCATCCTCCCAGGCGGCCTACATCAGCGGCCAGGTGATCTCGATCAACGGCGGGATGATCTGAAGCGCCGCGCGAGCAGCATCGGCAGACGCACAAGGAAGCCGCAGAACAGCCGCGTGTGCATCCACGTCAGCAGCAGGTTGTCGCGCGCGTAGTTGAAATGCGACACCCCGCCTTCGTCGACGCGGAAGTACTTCACCGGCGCCGGAAGGTTCACCGGCCGCACCCCGAGCCAGGCCATGCGCACCACGGCCTCGGGATCGAAATCGAAGCGGCGCATCCAGCGGTGGCCGTGCATCACCTTGGCCAGCGGAGCGATCGGGTAGACGCGGAAGCCGAACAGCGAATCACCGATCCCCATCCACAGTGTCTCAAGGTTCGCCCACCAGTTCGACAACTTGCGCCCGCGTACACGCAGCGCCGGGGCGCTGGCGTCGAAGACCGGCAAGCCCAGCACCATCGCATCCGGTTGCGCCGCAGACGCCGCCATGAAGTCCGGAATCAGTTCCGCAGGATGCTGGCCATCCGAGTCCATCGTCAGTACGTGCGTGAAGCCCTGCTTCGCCGCCTGCTCGATGCCGTGCAGCACCGCTGCCCCCTTGCCCGAGTTCTTCGGCAGCACGATCACGCGCAGCCCGGGGTCGCCTTCCGCCATGCGCCGCAGCCCGTCGGTGGAGCCGTCCGTGCTGCCGTCGACGACGACCCATACGGGCATCCACTCGTGGCGCGCGGCGCGCACCGTCTCGAACACCTTAGGTCCCGGGTTGTAGCTCGGGATTAGCACCAGGTGCGTGGCAGTGGGAGCCTCTACCGGACTGGGTAGCGGCGCGGATTTCGGACGGGTGACCTGGTGGGACGTCATGGCAGCATGAGAAACTGGGTTCAGATCGTGGACGACGACATTGTGCCACCGTCCCTTTCCGGCGGTCGCGGTAGAACTGCATCTTCGAGTTCGGCAACGAAATAGCGCTCGAGTTCGGCCATGAAGGGCTGCACGCTGGACGGCGGATCAAAGCGCCGCCCAAGGCGCACGCGATATACGACGGGCATTTCCGGCTTGCGGAAAAGGGGCCAGCCCTTGCACAGGTAGGGCGAATCCGTTTCGATAAAAATCGTCTGCACCGGCACGCCGGCGCGCCGCGAAATCAGTCCGATGCTGCTCATCAGTGGGTTGACGGGCATGCGCGTCGTGCGCGTGCCCTCGGGAAATACCAGAAGGAAGCTGCCCGCAGAGAGGTCGCTGGTCGCGCTGCCCACCATGCGCACCGGCGAATCGTTGCGGATGTATCGGGCGAGCCGCGCGCCGGCGCCGAGGAAGATGTTGTCCATGAGGCCCGCCTTCATGATGCAGGCGACGTCGGGCAGGCGCGAGATCACCATCACCGCGTCAAGCAGGCTCGGGTGGTTGGGCGCGAGGATCAGCGGTCCCTGGCCACGTAGCTTGTCCAGTGCGGACAGGTCGAAACGGCATGCACCGATGAGCGTCAGGAAACCGATATAGCTCTTGAACCCCTGGTTGATGACGAAGCGCCCGAGCCGCCGTCCGGCATGAGCCGGCAGCACCGGATGCAGCACCATCGCGAGGGGCGTCCACAGTAGGCAGATCGCACCGAGGTAGCCCAGCCCAAGGTAGAGCAGCACATACTCGTGCAGGCGCCGCAGCAGGCCCGGCCGCGTCGTCGGCCCGTCCCGCATCGGCCCGCCCTTATTCATCGGCGTCGACCCGACGCGAGGATTCGCCCAGCACCCAGGTTACCGCGAAGCCCGCGGCCACATAGTCCTTGCGCTTGACCAGCGGGCTGTCCTCGAACATCGCGCCGGCGAGGCTGTCGTAGCGCACGAAACCGCCGATCCACCAACCCGGATAGCGCTTCCACAGTGCGGCCAGCACCTGCGTTCCGCCGTAGCCGCCGCGGGCGTCGTAGGCCGGGCGCAGCGGCGTCGCCTCGTTGGCCTCGACCGTGTAGAAATAGCGGTGCTGCCGCCGGTCGCCATACACCGGCCCCGCGACGAGGCCGAGCGTCCAGCCGTTCATCCCGGCCGGATCATGCCAGTCCAGGTTGAGCTGGGGCGTGAACTGCCAGCCTGTCGACTCGGGGCTGCCTTCCACGGTGAAACCTGCACGCAGCGGCAGCCGCGTGCGCAGTCGCAAGCGTTCATCCGCCGAACGCCACAGCCGGACATCGAGCGAAGGGCCGATCTCGACCGTCGGCTTCAGGTCGGGCATGCCCTCGCGTGCCTTCACGCGATCGCTGCTGACCGGCGGAGACGCACCGAGACTGAGGTTCAGTTCGACGCGGTCGCTGTCGAAGAAGGTGCCACGGATCCCCTGTCGATCCGCCTTCAGGAATTCGCCGCGATAGACGACATAGGGCAGCGGGAGCAGGAACACCCGGTCCTCGTCCGAACCGCGGTAGGCGGGAAACTGCAACACCGTCAGGCCCGCACCGAGTTCCCACAGCGGCTTCTCCGCGGCCGCTGCGACGACCGGAAGGGACGCGAGCGCCAGCAGCGCGGCGAGCGCTCCACGCCGCAGCAACCCGCTCTCCGTCCCTTCATCAGTCGCCCTCATCGGCCATCCTCCATCGCATGCCCGCCCGAGGCCTCGATCTCGACAAGCAGGTCGTCGCGGCACACATCGGCCTGCACGAACACCACCGGCACCGCATCGCCGACGTGCTCGCGGAAACAGGCCCGCACGGCACCGAGATCGCCCGGATAGCGCACGTAGACCTTGTAGGCAAGATCCCTCGAATCGAGCCCGCTACCCGCCGGATCTGCCCGCCGCGCCTCGGCAAGCACCGCGGCAATGTTGCGGAAGGATTCCGCGGTCTGCGCGACCACGTCGCCCGGGTGCAGCGTCTTGTGCCCGACGATGCTCGCCGTGCCCGACACGAACAGCACCGGCGGCGTCTGCGACAGCGCCAGGCTCGCGCGAGCGAAGGTCGGGCTGCGCGGGCCGTATTGCTCGGGGTAATGATACGCGCAGACCTGGCGCGGATTCTCGATGGCCAGCGGCGCTTCGCGCAGTGCGATGAAATACAGCGTGAATGGACCGTGCGCCGAACCGAGGGCACATGCGGCCGGAACTCGGCCGGTCGTACTGCGGCCGCCGGCGCCGAACGCCTCCTGGCGGCCGGCGTTGAACTGCCAGTAGCGCTCGCTGCCGTCTGCCACCGCATTGATTGCCGGGAAGTAGTTCCAGGCACGGAAGAGCGCCGGATATCCGGCCTCATCGAGCAGCGCGAACACCTCCCGGTACACAGCCGCGGTGGCCCGCTGCAGCACCGAAACTCCCTCCATTCCTGCAGGCATGGCGCGCTCGTCGAGTTCGATGGCACCGAACAGCATCGTCTCGCTGCAGCGATAGCGCACTCGTCCGCGCGCGCCCGCCCTCACCGGCCCACCGGCGCGCCAGACCTCACATATGGCCTGCGGGCCCGCGAGCACGGGCGTCGCCACACGGGCGAGCGGAACTCCGTTCGGCACGAAGCCCGCTTCGCCGTCCCCGAGGATCGCGACGCCAAGCACATCATCCCACCACTGCTGCGAGCACTGCCGGACAGACGACGTCGGCATGTATGCCAGGGACAAACCGCGAACCAGACTCATCAGCACATCAAGCTTTCCTGCACCCGGGGCAAACGATCCCCGGCACGAACGACAGCAGTCGGAGGCCCCGTGCGATCCGGTGCTCGCACTGCCTGCAGGGCAGGCGCGGATCGCAACCGGAAAGGAAGACGTTCTGCACGGGAAAGACGGCGATTCCGGCAGTTCCCGCAATCTCGCCATTTTGCACGTTTTTCATTACAAAACATGCAGTTACAAAGTCATCGAAAGATGACAAGGGGCGAATCTTCACACACCGCCGGACAAGTTGCAAGGCGCCCCGGAAGGGCCTCGCCGTCCGCCTTCGCCGCACCCACCGACCGCTTCGAGACTGGCGGGTGCCGAGTGCGACACCGACTATCCGACACTGACCGCGAGGCGGTCGTGCGAGTGCTCAGAACCGCTCCACCCATGGCCGCAGGTCGAGCTCCTGCGTCCAGGCGCTGCGCGGCTGCCGGTACAGCTGGAAATAGGCCTCGGCGATCGCGTCCGGGTCGAGCAGCGCGTCGCCATCGTGCGCATCGGTATGCTCGACGACGCTCGCTGGCCGGATCCGGCCGTCGATCAACACGTGCGCCACGTGGATGCCCTTGGGCTGCAGCTCGCGCGCCATGCTCTGCGCCAGCGCACGCAGGCCGAACTTGCCGACCGCGAGGTTGTGGAACCCGGCGCTCCCGCGCAGGCTGGCGGTGGCTCCGGTAAACAGGATGGTCCCGCCGGGGCCGCCTTGACCGACGCGCTCCAGCATCGCCCGCGCCGCCTCGCGCCCGACAAGGAAGCCGCCCAAGCAGCCCACTCGCCAGCAGCGTTCGAACTCTTCCGCACTGGTCTCCACGATGCCGCGCGCAACGAAGGCGCCCGCGTTGTACACCACGACATCCGGGCATCCATAGTCGCTGCGTACCGCCCGGAACAGCGTCTGGACATCCTCCTCGCGCCCGGCATCGCAGCGGTAGGCATGGGCGCCGCGACCGATGCCGGCACATTCCACGCTGAGGTTCTCCAGCCGATCGAGATTACGCGCTGCAAGCGCGACATTCATCTCCGCAGCGCCGAAACGGCGCGCGAGCGAGCGGCCGAGCCCCGGCCCGGCGCCGACGATCAGTGCAAGTTTCCGCTGTTCCATCGCTGTCTCCTCGAACCGGCGTCCGTCCGCCACGAATGGATACGCCCATCGGTGACTTCACTTTAGATCACGTCCGCCACTCATGCCTCACCCAACCCGCATGGACGAAGGCTCGCCACAGACAGCGACGGCCGTTTGCGAGTGGCCTGCTCCGGGGTTATCCTCGTCCGATGGGGCTCTGCGGGGTCTCCACACGATGGCGAATGCGTACCGAGGGCGATCCGAGATGACAGACGACCTGACCGACGAAAGCTGGCGACAGAATCTCGAGGGGCGTTTCGACGATCGTCTCGGCCCCGTGCGCCCCCCAGACTGGTGGACCGCCCTTACGCCCGAGCGCTGCCCGGGCTGGACGGCGGACGGCACGCTCACCTCGCTGCCGCTGCCTAACCTGGCGACCTGCACGCGCGACGAAGTCCGCGCCTATTTCGACAACGGCTGGACGCTCACCGAGCTGCTGTTCTCCGGGCTGATCGGTGAAGAGGCCTTCTACCGCCCCCCGTATCACCGTCTGCGGCATCCGATGGTGTTTTATTACTGCCACCCCCCGGCGCTCTACGTCAACAAGCTGCGCGTGGCCGGACTGATTCCCGCGCCGCTCAACCCCTACTTCGAGCGCATCTTCGAAACCGGCGTCGACGAGATGCGCTGGGACGACATGTCGAAGAACGCGATGCGCTGGCCCGCGTTCGACGAGGCCCACGCCTACCGCAAGGCGGTGTACGCGCTGGTTCGGCGCGTCATCGACGAGCATCCGGGCCTCGCCGACGGCCACCCGCCGATCAAGCAGGGCGATCCGCTGTGGGCGCTGTTCATGGGCTTCGAACACGAACGCATCCATCTCGAAACCTCGTCCGTTCTGATCCACGAGCTGCCGCTGCGCCTCGTGCGCAGGCCCGCGGGATGGGCGCCCCTGCATCCCTCCGCGACGAGCCCTGCCGCCTTTCCTCCGCTTCCCGGACGCGACTATCCGGAAATGGATCTCCTGCCCGTCGGTGCCGCGCGGCTGCAGCTCGGCAAACCCGCCGACTGGCCCACCTACGGCTGGGACAACGAATACGGCAGCCGCAGCGTCGACGTGCAGCCTTTCCGCGCCGCCCGCGGCCTCGTAAGCAACGGCGAGTTCTGGCAGTTCGTCACCGACGGTGGCTACCGCGAGCACGAATGGTGGTCCGACACGGGCTGGTCCTGGCGCACCTACCGCAACATCAAGTGGCCGACCTTCTGGGTACCCGACGGACCTGCCGGATCCCACCGCTTCCGCCTGCGCACGCTGTTCGAGGAAATCGGCATGCGCTGGGACTGGCCTGCCGAGGTCAACTGGCACGAGGCGAGCGCCTACTGCGCGTGGCTGAGCGCCCGGCGGGGCCAGCCCTGTCGCCTGCCGAGCGAAGCGGAGCACCATGCCCTGCGCGACCGGATCGGCGCCATCGCCGACGACCCGGTGATGAACATGAGTGGCGCGGCTCTGATGCACGAACGCGGCCTCAATCTCAATCTCGGCTGCGGCTCTTCCACCCCCGTCAATGGGGGCAGGCCGACCGCGAGGGGCTTCCACGACGTCTTCGGCAACGTGTGGCAATGGCTGGGCGACCAGTTCAATCCGCTGCCCGGCGCCGAGGTCCACCCCTACTACGACGATTTCAGCAGCCCGTGCTACGACGGCGAGCACCAGATGATCCTCGGCGGCTCTTGGATCTCGACCGGTGACGAGGCGAGCGTGTGGTCGCGCTTCCACTTCCGCCCGCACTTCTTCCAGCATGCGGGATTCCGCGTCGTGCAGGCCGCCCATGACGGCGGCGCCGTGCGTCTCGATGCTGCCGATGCGCCGGGCAGGGCCTACGAGAACGCGGGGATCACCAGCGAGTACCTGCTGCTGCACTACGGCAGCCCACAAGAGCAGATGCCGCACGAATCGGGGCCGCGCGACGCCTGCCAGTTCCCGCTGCGTTCGGCACGCTGGCTGATCGACGGCGCACACGAACTCGGCATCACGGCGGGCCGGGCCCTCGACGTGGGCTGCGCAGTCGGCGGCGCGAGCTTCGAACTCGCGAGCGTGTTCCGCGAGGTGCTCGGCATAGACCTGAGCCGCTCCTTCATCGACGCGGCCGACACGCTGCGCGAAAAAGGCGTCCTCGAATACACCTGCCGCGACGAAGGCGAGCTCGGCCACCCGCTGCAGGCACGCGTCGATCCGGCCATCGACCGCAGCCGCGTCGCGTTCCGCCAGGCCGACGCCTGCTCGCTGCCCGCCGAGCTCATGGATTACGATGCGGTGCTGCTCGCCAACCTGCTGTGCCGCCTCCCGAGTCCGAAGTCGCTGCTCGGCCGACTCGGCGGGCCGCGCGGATTGGTGCGCACCGGCGGCGTCGTCGCCATCCTGTCGCCCTACACCTGGCTCGAACAGTTCACGCCGCGCGGCGCCTGGCTGGGCGGCTACATGGACGCCGAGCGCGCCGTGCGCAGCGCCGACACCCTGAAGGCCCTGCTCGACGCCGACGGCTTCGAACTCCGACGCGAAACCGAAATGCCCCTCGTGATCCGCGAGCACGCGCGCAAGTACCAGTACATCGTGACGCACGCGATGCTCTGGCAGCGCGTGCGCTGACCGCCACCGACAGACCCGACGCCCTCCCAGACCATGAGCTTCCGATACCTGCAGAGCCTCTTCAATCCGCAGTCGATCGCAGTGATCGGCGCCAGCGCCCGGCCCCGCCGCATCGGCAGCGTCGTCATGCGCAACCTGCTGGCCGGCGGATTCGGTGGTGCGATCATGCCGGTCAACCCCAAGCGCGACGCCGTCGCCGGGGTGCTGACCTATCCGAATGTCGCAGCCCTGCCACGCACACCGGACCTCGCGATCATCTGCACCCCGCCATCCGCCATCCCGGGCATCCTCGACCAGCTCGGCGAACGCGGCACGCGCGCGGCCATTGTCACGGCGAGCCAGCTCGGCACCACGCTGGGAACGGACGGACGGCCGCTCGACGTGACGATCCTCGAGATCGCCCGCCGTCACGGCATCCGTATCCTCGGGGGTAGCACGCTCGGCGTGATGGTGCCGCAGGCAGGCCTGAACGCGACCTTCTCGCAGGTCGGTGGGCTGTCGGGCAACATCGGCTTCGTCTCGCAGTCCGACGCCGTTGGAACGATGGTGCTCGACTGGGCGCAGCCGAGGAAGATCGGTTTCTCGCACTTCGTGTCGCTCGGCGAGGCGCTCGACATCGGCTTCGGCGAAGTGCTCGACTTCCTCGGCAGCGATCCCGGCACGCGCGCGATCCTGATGTACATCGAATCGATCCGCGAACGCCGCAGCTTCATGGCGGCCGCACGTGCCGCGGCCCGCAACAAGCCGGTGGTGGCGATCAAGGCCGGACGCGCGCAGCGTGCCTTGGCGGGCATCGGCGACCCGCTGTTCCTCGACAGCCCCGGCCTGATCGGCAGCGACGACGTCGCCGACGCGGTGCTACGCCGCGCCGGCATCCTGCGCGTCGATCACCTCAACGAGCTGTTCGGCGCCGTCGAGACCGTCGTGCGTTCGCGCCCGATCCACGGCGACCGCCTTGTCGTCGTCAGCAATGGCGGCGGCGCGGGCATCATGGCCGAAGACAGCCTGCACCTGGGCGGCTACGCGCTGCCGGACCTCTACCCCAACACGCTCGCCCGCCTTCGCCGCCTGCTGCCACCCGACTGGAACGGGCGCAACCCGATCGCGATCCGTGTCGACGCGCCGCCCAAGCGCTACGAGGACGTGCTGAAGGTCCTCTGCGAGGAGCAGGACGGCGACGCGATCCTGGTGATCCATACGCCCAACGCCCTCACTCCCAGCATGGAGATCGCCGAAGCGGCGATCAAGACCATCCGCAGCGTCGGCGGCAACCTCCTGACGTGCTGGATCGGCGACGAGACCGCCGCAGCCGAGCGCAAGCTGTTCGCGGATTCGGGCATCGCCACCTTCGACACGCCGGAAAACGCCACGCGCGCCTTCCTGCACATGGTCAATCACCGGCACACCCGCGAAGTGCTGATGCAGGCGCCGCCCTCCACGTCGGAGAACTTCCGTCCCGATGTCGAGGGCGCACGCACCGTGGTGCGCAAGGCCGTCGCAGAAGACCGCACGCGCCTGACCGAGCCGGAAGCCAAGCACATCCTGGCGGCGTACGAGATCCCGGTCGTGCAGACCTATCTGGCGGCGACGCCGCAGGACGTCTCCGCGATCGCCACCGAGCTCGGCATGCCGGTCGCGGTCACCGTCATGTCCCGCGACATCCGCCGCAAGTGGGAAGTGGGCGGTGTTGCGCTCGATCTAGAGACCCCGGAGGCCGCCGAGTCGGCCGCGCAGGCCATGCTCGTGCGCGTTGCGGCCGCGCGGCCCGACATCAGGATCAGCGGCTTCGCCGTGCAGCCGATGGAAACGCGCGCCCATACCCGGCAACTGATCGTCGGCGTGGTGACCGACCCGCTGTTCGGGCCGATGATCGTCTTCGGCGAGGGCGGACGGGGATTGGAGGTGTACCGCAACCTCGCCATCGGCCTGCCGCCGCTCAACCTGCCGCTCGCGCACGACCTCATCAACCGCAGCCGGGCCGCAGGCCTGCTCGACGCCTACCACAACCACCCGGCCGCCAATCGCGACGCCGTCGCCGTGATGCTGACCCGCATCTCGCAGCTGATCGTCGACATCCCCGAGATCGAGGAACTCGACATCAACCCGATGTTCGTCGACGAGCAGGGCGTTCTCGCGGTCGATGCGCATATCCAGATTTCGACGGCACCGCCGAATCCGCAGCGGCTGTCGATCCGCCCCTACCCTGAAGACCTCGCCGAACCGGCCAAGCTGCGCGACGGGCGTCAGATCGTCCTGCGCCCCATCCGTCCCGAAGACGAAGCCACGCATTACGACTTCCTCTCGCGCGTGACGCCCGAGGACATCCTGTTCCGCTTTTTCCACTACATCGGAACCCTGCCGCGCAGCGAAATGGCGCGACTGACGCAGATCGACTACGACCGCGAAATGGCCTTCATCGCCAGCGGGCGGGACAGCTCGGACCGCCCGGAAACCCTGGGCGTGGTTCGCGCCGTGGCCGACCCCGACAACCACACGGCGGAGTTCTCAATCCTGGTGCGCTCCGACATGAAGGGCCACGGCCTCGGCACGACACTGCTCAAGAAGGTGATCCGCTACGGCCGCGAGCGCGGCCTGCAGGTGCTCGCAGGCGAAGTCATGGCGGAAAATGAACCGATGCTGAAGCTGCTAAAAGTGTTCGGCTTCACCGTCAGGGCTTCGGAGGAGCCCGGAATCCTCGCCGTGCGCCTGATGCTGCAGGAGCAGCCCGTCACGACGTGAGCGTCGACAGCGCCCGCAGCCACTGGCCGAATTCCGCCGCGGGCATGGGCCGCGCGAACAGGTAGCCCTGCCCCTCGTCGCATCCTTCCCCGCGCAGGAAGCGGCGCTGCGCTTCCGTCTCGATGCCTTCGGCGATGACCTTGAACCCGAGGCTGTGTCCCAGCGCGATGACTGCGCGGCTGATCGCGATATCGGACGGATCGTCCGGCAGATCGTTCACGAAGGCGCGGTCGAGCTTGATCGTGCCGATGGGTAGCCGCTTCAGGTACGCCAGCGACGAATAGCCCGTGCCGAAATCGTCAATGGCGGTGGTGATCCCCAGCGCCATGATGTCGTTGAGGACACGGCGGCCGTGATCGGGGTTCTCCATGATCACGGTTTCGGTAATCTCGATCTCGAACACCGAGGGCGGCAGGCGCCAGCGCTCGATCACCGCACGCAGCGTTGCCACGATGTCGCTGCGGTCGATCTGCGGCCCCGCCACGTTGACCCCGAGCCGCCCGATCTCCAGCCCCTCGTCGAGCCAGCGGCGCGCCGCCGCACCGACCTGCTCGAGCACCTGCTCGCCCAGCGGGATCACGAGCCCGCTGCGCTCTGCAAGGGGAATGAAGTCGCCCGGCGGAACCAGTCCGCGCTCCGGGTCGCGCCAGCGCACGAGCGCCTCCGCACCGAGGTAGGCACCGTCCTCGAGGCTGAACTGCGGCTGGAACCACACCTCGAACTCGTTGCGGTCGATGGCGCGGCGCAAGGCGCTCTCCGTGTGCAGGCGCTTCTGCGCCTCGGCGGTCATGTTGCGCTGATAGAAGCGATAGGTGTTGCGCCCCGCCCCCTTCGCCTCGTACATCGCGGCGTCGGCGTTGCGGATCAGTTCGGTGACGTTCGGCCCGTCGTCGGGGAACACCGCCACGCCGATGCTGCTGGTCACCATCCCGGTGCCGCCTGCCATCTCGAAAGGCACCTGGATCGCGGCGAGGATGCGGCGGATGACCTCGACCGCATCGGCGCCATCGCCGAGCTCCGACAGGATCACCGCGAACTCGTCGCCGCCGAGCCGCGCAACGGTGTCCTCGACGCGCACGCAGGTGCCGAGCCGGGCCGCGACGAGCTGCAGCAACTGGTCGCCGACCGGATGCCCGAGGCTGTCGTTGATGGTCTTGAAACCATCCAGGTCGAGCAGCAGCACGCCGACCCGATGGCCATAGCGCTGTGCGCGATCGAGTGCATGCTGCATGCGGTCGTGGAACAGCACGCGGTTGGGCAGCGAGGTGAGCGGATCGAAATGCGCCAGCCGCTCGAGATCGGCCTGCGTGCGCTTGATCGCCGAGATGTCCGAGAACACGCCGACGAAGTTGCGGATCTCCCCGCCCGCGCCGCGCACCGCGCTGATCGTGAGCCACTCCGGATACACCTCGCCCGACTTGCGCCGGTTCCAGATCTCGCCCTGCCACTCCCCCGCGGTCAGGATGGACGTCCATAGCTGGCCGTAGAAGTCCTCCTCCTGGCGGTCGGATTTGAGGATGCTCGGCGTGCGCCCCCTGACCTCGTCGGCCGAATACCCCGTGATCTCGGTGAATGCCGGGTTGGTGGCGATGATGTGCCCGCGCGGGTCAGTCACGACCACGCCGTCGGCCGTGGATTCGACGATCGTCGACGCGAGCTGCAGCGCATCGTGCGAGCGCTTGCGCTCCGTCACGCGCGCGACGAGCAGATTCGCCAGCCATGCGAGCAGGAGCGAGTTCAGAACGGCGATGACGAAATACTTCGACTCGAACGCCGCCATCCGCGGCCAGCCTTCCATCGGCGTCGCCGCCAGCACCCAGTAGCCGCCGGGCACGCCCAAGCGCGTCCTGACCGGTTCGTCCTCGAATACCCCCGGATCGCCACCGACCAGATCGCCGTCGTCGCCGCGCCCGTCCTTGCCGCGGACGGCGATGCGCAGCGCGTGCGACCCCGTGACCCCGCCGTCGGCCAGGATGGCCTCGATGTTGCCGACGATGGACACGGAGCCCCAATAGCCACTGCGACCGCTGATGCCGTCCTCGCGCAGCACCACCGGCGCGCGGATGATCACCGCACGCCCGCCCTGCACGAGCGTCACCGGTCCGGACAGCACGGGCATTCCGGACTTCATCGCCCTTTCAACGGTCGCCCACTGCTCCGGGATGCTGCGGTAGTCGATGCCCAGCGCCTTCTCGTTCCCCTCCAGCGGATACAGGCGCGCAATCACGTTGTCGGGGGCGTAGGCGATGTTGCGGATCAGCCGCTGGTCGGCGATGGTCTGCTTCGCCATCGCATCGAACAGATGGGGCGGCAGGTCGCCCTGATGCTGGATCAGATGGACGATGCCGTCACCGCCGACGATCGCCTGCTTGAGCACCCCGTCGAGTTGCGCCTGCACCCTGGCGAGTTCGGCGATCGTGCGGCTGCGCGCCTCGCTCAGCGCCCGTGAAGCGTCGAGCGAGCCGAGCACCAGGCCGACCGCTGTGCCTGCAACCAACACCGCCGCTGCCGCCAGCCACGAGAGCCAACGAAAGAAAGCGGGAACGAGGCGATTGGCGACGGTCGTGGGCACGTTGGCGGGGCGGGAAATGATGGCTGGATGAATGCCCGAAGCCGGGAATCTTACACGCCTCTCCAGCGCCGCGCACCCACCGCGGAATACCCTCCCGCCCACGCCGCCTTGCGCCGGGTTTGCATTAATCCCACGTCCGGCGGCAACTCGTGACCGACGAGGCGAGCACCGCCTGGGGCGCGTTCGATGCGGGGTTTGCATCTGCCTGAATACTGTATATAGTTCCAGCTCAGAAGGATCACGCCATGTCTGCCCGATTCATTTGCCCCCACTGCCACGCTTCCCTGAATCCGCACGCGATGGAGCGCGCTTACAGCGACCTCGCGGAATACCGCATCTGTCCGGCCTGCGATGAAGCGGTGTTCTTCGCGCTACGCGACGCACCACGCATTCCGCCGTGGCTGCAGCGGTCCTCCGCGAGCGACGGCGAGATCGAGGGGGCCTCCGTCGCGCTCGTCCGGTCCGGAACGGGCGCGGTGCCGGAATGCCGATGAAGACGGCGAACGCGATGGAGACCGCGGATCCGGTCGCCTATCTGGATCACCTCAACGAAGCACAGCGTGCGGCCGTTCTTTTCGGCACCGAGCCCGACTCCGCCGAACATAACCACCCGCTTCTGGTGATCGCCGGCGCCGGTTCGGGCAAGACCAGCACGCTCGCCCACCGCGTCGCGCACTTGCTGGCCAGCGGTGCAGATCCCGGCCGCATCCTGCTGCTGACCTTTTCGCGCCGCGCTGCCGACGAAATGAACCGCCGCGTCACGCGCATCGTCGCACAACTGGCGAAGTCCCGTCCGCGGCTCGCCGGTGCGTCCCTCGAGTGGTCCGGAACCTTTCACGGCGTCGGCGCCCGCCTGCTGCGCGAGTTCGCCGGCCGCATCGGGCTCGAACCGGGATTCACGATCCACGACCGCGAGGACTCAGGCGACCTGATGAACCTCGTGCGGCACGAACTCGGGCTCTCCGCGAAGTCGAAGCGCTTCCCGATGAAGGGAACGTGCCTCGCGATCTACTCCTCCGCGGTCAACACCCAGGCGCCGCTCGGCGAGGTGTTGCAGCAGTCCTTCCCGTGGTGCAGCGAGTGGGAGGCCGACCTCAAACGCCTCTTTCTTGCCTACGTCGAGGCCAAGCAGGCGCAGCAAGTCCTCGATTACGACGACCTGCTGCTCTACTGGGCGCAAATGATCACCGACGCCGAGCTCGCGACGGAAATCGGCACGCGCTTCTCCCACGTGCTCGTGGACGAATACCAGGACACCAACCGCCTGCAGGCCTCCATCCTGCTCGCGATGAAGCCCGACGGACGCGGCCTCACCGTCGTCGGCGACGACGCGCAGGCCATCTACGCCTTCCGCGGCGCGACGGTGCGCAACATCCTCGACTTCCCCGCCCATTTCGACCCGCCGGCCCACCAGATCACGCTCGACCGCAACTACCGCTCGACCCAGCCCATCCTCGGCGCGGCGAACGCCGTCATCGCCCTCGCAAGCGAACGCTTCACCAAGGACTTGTGGACCGAGCGCGCAGGGGCGCAGAAACCGCGCCTGATCGCGGTACGGGACGACGCGGACCAGGCGGCCTGCGTCGTCGAATCGGTCCTCGCGCGCCGCGAGGAAGGTGTGCGCCTCAAATCGCAGGCCGTGCTCTTCCGCGCGTCGCATCACAGCGCCCGCCTCGAGGTCGAACTCACCCGCCGCAACATCCCCTTCGTGAAATTCGGCGGGCTCAAGTTCCTCGAAGCGGCACACGTCAAGGACGTGCTCGCCGTGCTGCGCTGGGCCATCAATCCGCGCGACCGCGTGTCGGGTTTCCGCGCCATCCAGCTTCACGCCGGCATCGGCCCGAAGACCGCCGGGCGGGTGCTCGACAACATCGCCGGCGCCACGCCCGGCTGCCTCCTGCTTGCAGAGCAGCCCGTCCCGGATGCGGCACGCGGCGCGTGGACGGCCTTCGCTGCCCTGCTGGAATCGGTCGCCGCCGCCACATGGCCTGCGAGCCTCGAACCGATCTGCCAGTGGTATGTAGGCGAGATGGCTCGCCTGTACGACGATGCAGCGATCCGCGCTGGCGACATCGAACAGCTCGCACGGATCGCGGCGACCTACCCGAACCTCGAACGCTTCCTCACCGAACTCACGCTCGACCCGCCCAGCGCGACGAGCGACGAAGCGGGCATCCCGCTGCTCGACGAGGACTACCTGATCCTGTCCACCATCCACTCGGCGAAGGGGCAGGAATGGTCCGCGGTGACGCTGCTGAACGCGGTCGACGGCTGCCTGCCCTCGGACCTCGCGACCGGCAGCAGCAGCGAGATCGAAGAGGAGCGCCGCCTGCTGTACGTCGCGATGACGCGGGCGAAGGATGCGCTCGACCTGATCGTGCCGCAGCGCTTCCATGTGTCACAGCAGCCCGGTCATGGCGACCGTCACGTGTACGCCAGCCGGACGCGTTTCATCCCGAACCGGATCCTGGAAAGCTTCGAGCAGACCTCGTGGCCGCCGCCCGCGGCCGCCCCCCGCCCGACGGCGGAATCGCGCCGCATCGCATTCGACCTCGCCGAGAAGATGCGTTCGATGTGGAAGTAACCCGAGTTGTCCCCAGCGAATGTGGATAACCCTGTGAGCCGCTGCTGGATGACGCTCACAAGTCCTTAACCCGACAGGAAATTCGTTTCGTGCTGCATCGATAGGCAATCGCAGCCGGACATCGCTCATGCAATCGGCAGGGCCCGCCCCGCTTACAGGCGGGCAGGCGAATGCGCTACTCTTGCCGTCTGCATGCGCGCGCCTGCGTCACCGACAGGGCCGCCCCTTC
Organism: Aromatoleum toluolicum; assembly: GCF_012911005.2. Lineage (GTDB taxonomy): Bacteria > Pseudomonadota > Gammaproteobacteria > Burkholderiales > Rhodocyclaceae > Aromatoleum > Aromatoleum toluolicum. The sequence goes on from NZ_WTVS01000016.1 coordinate 24,520, forward strand.
TTTCCTTGATCCACCGGGAGCTGACATGACCCCCGAGACGACCCACGACACGAGCCGGCACCAAGCCGGAATCCTGAAGGCCGTGCCAGCGTTGGCGCGCCACCTGTTCTTCGCCCTCGACTCGGTCACCGAACTGCCCAATGCGCTGAACCGCATCGCGCCGCTCGCCGACGGCGACGCGACCGTCGTCGGCCTCGGCGAATCGCTCGTTCGTGCCGCAGGGGGGCGTATGGACGGCCTGCGCCCTTTCCCGACGCTGAGCGGCAGCCCGGTCGACATCCCCTCGACCCAGCATGGCCTGTGGTGCTGGTTGCGCGGCGACGATCGCGGCGAACTCTTGCACCGCGGCCGCCGCATCGAGGCGGCCCTCGCACCGGCCCTACGCCTCGTGCTGGCGACGGAAGCCTTCCGCTACGGCAAGGGGCTGGACCTGACCGGGTACGAGGACGGCACCGAGAACCCCGAGGGCGACGAGGCGCTCGCCGTCGCCTTCACCTCGACCGGAGCAGACTCGCTGTTGGGCGGAAGCTTCGCGGCGGTTCAGCACTGGCGGCACGATCTCGATCATTTCGAACGCCTGCCCGGGAACGAGCAGGACCACATCATGGGCCGGCGCAAGAGCGACAACCAGGAACTGGAGGACGCGCCGGAATCCTCCCACGTGAAGCGCACCGCGCAGGAGAGCTTCGACCCCGAAGCCTTCGTGGTGCGGCGCTCCATGCCGTGGACCGACGGTGCGCAGTCCGGACTCGTGTTCCTCGCCTTCGGACATTCCGTCGACGCATTCGAAGCGCAACTGCGCCGCATGGCGGGGCTCGACGACGGCATCGTCGATGCGCTGTTCCGCTTCAGCCAGCCCGTGACGGGCGGTTATTACTGGTGCCCCCCGATGCGCGACGGCCGCATCGACCTCCGTATTCCGGGTCGCTGATCACGGCGGGGGCTCCGGCCCCTCGACCGTTCTACTCGGCCCCGGACGCGGTTCCGGTTCCAGAGGCGGCGCCGAGTGTCTGCAGCGCCTCCGAGATTTCCGCGGCGCTGCCGGGACGCACGATGCGCGCAATTTCGACGCCGTCGCGCAGGAACACCAGCGTCGGCCACAGCTTGACCCTGAAGGAGCGTCCCAGCGGCCGGCCGGGCCCGTCCTCGATCTTCAGGTGGCGGACCTGCGGATATGCAGCGAAGGCTTCCGCGATCAGCGGTTGCGAACCGCGGCAGAAACCGCACCATCCGGTGCCGAATTCCAGCACCGTTGCCTCCTTCAGCGCGTCGATCTCCCTGCGCTCGGGCGCAACCGTCGAATACTCAGCGTTCGATACCATCCGTGGTTCCCAATCCCGTTGCCGACTCCGTGACTCCGTGACTTCGCTCACGCCGGACGCCAGCGGCCGAAGGACATCGCTTTCCTGATTCGCGCCGTCGCGAGCGCGATCGCCGCGTCGCGCGGCAGTATCGACTGCGCGGACGCCGTCTTGATCACTGCGCGGGTATTCTCGCGCACTTTCTCCGCGATCGTCGCGAGTGCGGCGGCCTGGCTGCCGCCTGCATATTCCACGGCACCGCAGATGACGCCGCCCGCATTCGCGATGAAGTCGGGTACGCACAGCACCCCTTTGCGGTGCAGGTATTCCTCGGCCGCACGCGTGAAGGGAATGTTGGCGCCCTGCAGCACGAGCCGCGTGCGCAGGCGCCCGACGTTGTCCTCATGCACTACGTCAGGCCGCGCCGCGGGAATCCAGATGTCGCATTCGACGTCGATGACGGCGTCGGGCCCGCCCTTCTGCCCGCCCGGATAGTCGAGGACGGAGCGGCCCTCGGCCTTGAGCACGTCCAGCACGGCGAGGTCTATCCCGCGCGAGTCCCACAGCGTCCCGGCCGAATCGGCGGCCCCGACGACGACGGCCCCCTTCTGCGTCAGGAAATGCGCGGAGTGCCGGCCGACCGCACCGTAGCCCTGGATCACGACGCGCGCGCCAGCCAGTTCGAAGCCGCAGGCGGCGGCCGCCACTTCGCCGGCGTGCGCGACGCCCCACCCGGTCGCCCCGATCTGGTCGAGCGGGATGCCGCCGAGCTCGCGCGGCAGGCCCACTGCACGGCCGATCTCGTCGCGCACCCACGCCATGCAGGTCTCGTCCGTGCCCATGTCGGGACCGAAGATGTAGTCGCGGATGTCGCGCAGCGCGCACGCGAGCCCGCGGACGAGGCGCTCCTTGTCGGGGCGCGGCATCCGGGGATCGCCATACAGCACGACCTTGCCGCCGCCGTGGCGCAGGCCCGCCGCGGCGTTCTTGAATGTCATCGCGCGCGCGAGGCGGAAGCATTCTTCCGTGCTGACGTCGGGCGCCATGCGCACGCCGCCGATCGCGGGCCCGATGGCGACGTTGTCGATCACCAGCACCGCCTTCAGGCCGATGCCGGGATCATGGACATGAATGATCTTGGCCGGACCAAGATCGTCGGCAAAATCGAACGCGTCGCTCATCGCCCCATCCTCCGGCTGCCGGGCGAGCGCAGGCGGTCAGGTATGGAAGCGGCCCACCGCCCCCTGCAGTTCCCCTGCAAGCGCGCCCATGTTGCGCGCCGCCGCAGCCGTCTGACCGGCGGCCTCGCTGTTGCCCTGCGCCATCTGCTTGATCGTCTCGATGCCCGAGAAGACGTCGGCGCTCACCCGCTCCTGCTCCTGCGTGGCCGCGGCGATGCTGTCCAGGCCGCTCCCGACGGCGACCACGGACTCGCTGGCTGCGGCGAGCACACCATTCACCGTCATCATAGACGCGCGGCTGGTGGCGATGTGATCCATCGCGTCGGCGATCGCGCGCTTGACCTGCTCGGACTGCTTGCCCAGCGTGTGCGTGATCGCGTCGATCTCGTTGGCCGAGGAGGCCGATTTCTCGGCGAGCTTGCGCACCTCGTCGGCCACCACGGCAAAACCACGCCCCTGCTCGCCGGCCCGCGCGGCCTCGATGGCTGCGTTGAGCGCGAGCAGGTTGGTCTGTTCGGCCAGTTCCTTGACCTCGCTGGTGATGTGCGTGATCGCCGTCGTGCTCGACACGAATTCACCGACCGAATCGGCGATGCCGCGCACGGTGGTCTCGACCATCCCGACACGCTCATCCAGCGTCGTGAGGCTGGCGTTGCCTTCGTCCGAGCGGCGCAGGCTCTCGCGCGACAGCTGGCGCACTTCCTCGGCGCTACGGGCAACCGTGGCGATGCTTGCGACCATTTGCTCGACCGCCTGCGCCGTGGTCGCGGAGGTCGCGCTCTGGCTCTGCGACGACGCGACGACCTGGTCGGCGCGCACGACGAGTTCGGCTGCAGCACTCGACACCTGCGCGGCCGACTCACCGACGTGGCGCACCAGTCCCGCGATCTTCGCCATCATCTCGTTGAACACCGCCGACGCGACGCCGATCTCGTCGCTGCCGCGCACCTCGAGGCGGCGCGTGAGGTCGCCCTCGCCCGAGACGATCGCGCGCAGGCCTGCGACCATGCGATCGAGCGGTCCGGTCACGGCGCCGCGGATGAAGGACCAGATGAACAGGAGCACGACAAGGCTCGCGACCAGCGCGACCCCCAGCGATTCGAACCGCTTGGCAGTGATCGCCTTGTCCGTCTTGTCGAGCGCGATCTTGATCCCGATCGTGCCAATCGTCGCGCCCTCCGGCGCGTCGTGGCACTCGACGCAGTTCTTGCCGAGGTACTTGGTGACGTTCTTCGTCGGACGGATCGCGAGCAGGTAGGCGCCCTTCTCGTCCTCGCGGACCTCGACGTAAGGTTCGCCGGTGCGCAGCACCTGCGCCTCGAGTTCGTTGGGCTTCAGGTCGTTGCGCGGCTTGCCCTCGTCCTTGGAGCTTTCAACACCCTCGCGCGCGAGCTCGCCCGGGACGACGCGCAGTTCGCGGATCGCCGCGAGATGGCTGATCTGGTCGAGCAGCACATGCTTCTTGTGCATCGTCTCGGTGATCATCATCGCCGTCAGCCCGGCCAGCGCCGAGTCGTGCATGCTGAGCGAAAAATCAATAGCCTGCTCGACCGCGAGCTTGCGGCTGTTGTGACTATCCCAGAAGATCATCCCCGCCCACACGACGATCAGCAGGGCCCAGATCGACGCGGTCAGTCGTACCCAGATCTTGATATCGGAAGTCCGCAGCATTTCGTTCCACCTTCGCCCCGCACAGGGGTGCAAAAAATTTCGGGTCGCGCCCGGGGCTGAACCCCGATCGTGTGCGATTCGCCGACTGGCACTGGTCGCGCGCCCTTCAATGCTCACGTATCACATTCTATCTACATCGCCCCAGCGCCACGTCATGAAGAGGCCGGGAAATATTCGTCATTTCGGTGTTTTGACGATCCACCCACGCGGAGGAAACTGCCGCGAACGGTGACGGTCGACGGAGTGGCCCCCTGATCGCCAGCGGCCACTCCGCGGCGTTGCATGGACCGGGTGGAACCGCCGCGAATCCGAACGTCGCCGTGACGTCTTTCCTTCGATGCGGGGTATGGGCGCCCGGGCCGAGGGGGCATGCATTAGACTGGAGTTGGACAGGGTCAATAAGAAAGAGACGAACGAGGAGACTGGCCATGGCTACCGTTGCCCGGTTCGAAGTCGAATTCACCCGGTTTCTCGATGCGGAGGGCGAGGCGACGCAGGAACTTCCCGCCTTCGCGCTCGATCCCGCCAACCTGCTTCCCCTTTACCGCGCGATGCAGCTCACGCGCGCCTTCGACACGAAGGCGATCGCGCTGCAGCGCACCGGCAAGATCGGCACCTTCGCCTCTGCGCTTGGCCAGGAGGCGATCGGCGTCGGCGTCGCCGGCGCAATGCGCCAGGAGGACGTGCTCGTGCCTTCCTACCGCGACCATGCGGCCCAGTTCGTGCGCGGCGTGACGATGACCGAGAGCCTGCTGTACTGGGGGGGCGACGAGCGCGGCAGCAATTTTTCCGTGCCGCGCGAGGACTTCCCGATCTGCGTGCCGATCGGCACCCAGGTGTGCCACGCCGCAGGCGTCGCCTACGCCTTCAAGGTGCGCAAGCAGGCGCGCGTCGCCGCCTGCTTCCTTGGCGATGGCGCGACTTCCAAGGGCGACTTCTACGAGGCGCTCAACTTCGCCGCCGTGTGGCGGGCCCCGCTGGTGGTCGTGATCAACAACAACCAGTGGGCGATCTCGGTGCCGCGCGATCACCAGACCACAACGCCGACGCTGGCACAGAAGGCCATCGCGGCGGGCATCGAGGGCGTGCAGGTCGACGGCAACGACGTGATCGCCGTGCATGACGCCGCGCGCAAGGCCATCGACAAGGCGCGCGCGGGCGGCGGGCCGAGCCTGATCGAGGCGATCAGCTACCGGCTGGGCGACCACACGACGGCCGACGACGCGACCCGTTACCGCGATCCGGACGTCGTGCAGCAGCAGTGGGCGAACGAGCCGATCCGGCGGCTGCGCAACTATCTCGCGCGCATCGGTGCGTGGGACCAGGAGAAGGAAGAGCACCTGCTCAAGGAGAGCACCGAGCAGCTCAATGCCGCGGTCGAGGCCTATCTCGCGATTCCGCCGCCCACCACGACGGCGATGTTCGATCACCTGTACGCGACGCTGCCGGCCGGCCTGCAGGAACAGCGCGAGGCCGCACAATGGTTCGCGTCGCACGACGGAGGAAGCAGCCATGGCTGAGCTGAATCTGGTCGAGGCCATCAACCGCGCCCAGGCCTGGGAGATGGCGCACGATCCGTCGGTGGTCGTGCTGGGCGAGGACGTCGGTGTGAATGGCGGCGTGTTCCGCGCGACTGTCGGGCTGCAGGAGCGCTTCGGCCCCGATCGCGTGCTCGACACGCCGCTCGCCGAGACGGCCATCGTCGGCACGGCGATCGGAATGGCGGCGCAGGGCCTGAAACCGGTCGCGGAGATCCAGTTCTCGGGTTTCATCTACCCCGCGATGGACCACATCTGGAATCACGCCGGGCGCCTGCGCAACCGCACGCGCGGGCGGCTGTCCTGCCCGCTGGTGGTGCGTGCGCCCTGCGGTGCAGGCATCCATGCGCCGGAACACCATTCGGAAAGCCCCGAGGCGCTGTTCGCCCACCTGCCGGGCGTGCGCGTCGTGATCCCCTCGTCCCCGACGCGCGCCTACGGGCTGCTGCTCGCCGCGATCCGCGACCCGGACCCGGTGATCTTCCTCGAACCGACGCGGCTCTACCGCCTGTTCAAGCAGGAAGTGGCGGACGACGGCGAGGCGCTGCCGCTTGACGTGTGCTTTACGCTGCGCGCGGGCACCGACGTGACGCTGGTGAGCTGGGGTGCGATGCTGAACGAGACCCAGGCCGCAGCCGAGGCGCTCGCGCAGGAAGGCGTGATGGCCGAGGTGATCGACGTCGCGACGCTGAAGCCGCTCGACATGACGACGATCCTCGAATCGGTGGCCCGCACCGGGCGCTGTGTCATCGTGCATGAGGCGACGCGCACCGGCGGCTTCGGCGCGGAGATCGCGGCGAACCTCGCCGAGCACGGGTTGTATTCGCTGCTGGCACCGGTTCAGCGGGTCACCGCATGGGACGTCGTGGTGCCGCTGTCGCGGCTCGAATACCAGTACATGCCGAGCGTCGAGCGTATCGTCGCGGCGGTCAGGAAGACGTTGGAGGGCGCATGAAGATCTTCAAACTGCCCGACCTGGGCGAAGGGCTGCAGGAAGCCGAGATCGTCGAGTGGCACGTCAAGCCGGGCGACGAGGTGCAGGCCGACCAGCCGCTGCTGTCGGTCGAGACCGCGAAGGCGATCGTCGAGATTCCCGCCCCGTGGGCCGGGCGCATCGAGAAACTGTTCGGCGCGGCGGGCCAGATCGTGCTGGTCGGCGCGCCGCTGATCGGCTTCGAAGGCGCGGCCGGGGATGCGGATGCGGGGACGGTGGTCGGCGAAGTGAAGGTCGGCTCGCAGGTGCAGCAGGAGGCGCCGGCCGCGGTCGGACGGCCTGCAGCGGCGATCAAGGCGACCCCCGCGGTGCGCGCGCAGGCGCGGCAGCTCAACGTGGATCTGTCCATGGTCACCCCGTCGGGGCCGGACGGGCTCATCACCCTCGCCGACGTGCAGCGCGTCGCGAAGATCCTCGCCGAAGTGGGCCCGCCCGAGATCCTGCGCGGCGTGCGGCGCGCGATGGCGCAGAACATGGCGCTCGCACAGAGCGAAGTCGCCGCCGCGACCGTGATCGACGACGCCGACATCCACGCCTGGCCGGCCGACACGGACATCACGATCCGCCTGATCCGCGCGCTGGTGGCCGGCTGCAAGGCCGAGCCGGGGCTCAACGCCTGGTACGAGAGCCACACGATGGGCCGGCGCGTGCTGGCGAAGATCGACGTCGGGATCGCCGTCGATCTCACCGACGGGCTCTTCGTTCCGGTTCTGCGCGACGTCGCGAACCGCGAGCCGGCCGACCTGCGCGCAGGGCTCGACCGCATGCGCGCGGACGTCGCGGCGCGCAAGATCCCGGCCGAGGAGATGCGCGGCAACACGATCACACTGTCGAACTTCGGCATGATCGCGGGCAAGTACGCGGCGCCGATCGTCGTGCCGCCCACGGTCGCGATCCTCGGCGCGGGGCGCGTGCATGATGCGGTCGTCGCGTTCGACGGCAAGCCAGCGGTGCACCGTGTGCTGCCGCTCAGCCTCACCTTCGATCACCGCGTCGTGACGGGCGGCGAAGCGGGCCGTTTCCTCGCCGCGGTGATCGCGGACCTCGCGAAGCCGGCCTGAGCGGGCGGCCGCTCACCTCCCCGGCCCGGTGCGCCCGACCGTGCTGAAGCGGAACGGGCGCGCGAGGGCTTCGAGCACCGCGCCATCCTGGGCGTACAGGTCGGGGTGGAAATAGGTGCGTCCGTCCTCGCCGACCTCGGCCGTGTGATACAGGATCAACACCGGCGCCCGTCGCCCGATCTGCACGTTGCGCGTCTCGCCTTTCGCGATCTCCGCCTCCAGCGCCTCCGTACTCCACTGCCCGGGGTCGTCGAGCAGTAACACCGCAAGTTCCATCGGCCGTTCGAGCCGGATGCAGCCTGAGCTGTACGCGCGCTCGCTGCGCTGGAACAGCGTCTTCGCCGGGGTGTCGTGCAGGTACACCGAATACGGGTTGGGCAGCATGAACTTGACGCGCCCAAGCGGGTTTTCCGGCCCCGCCGCCTGCACGATCTGATACGGGAAGCCACCCCTGCGGTAGCCCGACCAGTCGACCTCGCCGGGATCGATCTCCCGCCCCGCATTGGTCACCACGCGCATGTCGTGCTCGGCGAGATAAGCCTGGTCGCGCGCCACCTTGGGCAGGACATCCTCCTTCAGGATCGTCGGCGGAAGCACCCACTCCGGATTCAGCACGAGGTACTGCATCTCGGCACGGAACGCCGGTGTCTTGCGATAGGGACGGCCGACGACGACACGCGACTGCCACGCGAGTTTTCCATCCAGGTACAGGCGGGCATTGAAACCGGCGATGTTCACGAGCAGGTAATCGCCCGCGACGTCCTGCGCGATCCAGCGGAGGCGTTCCAGATTCACGCGGATCTGGTCGATGCGGCCGCCCACGTCGACCTGCAGCGCAGCGACTGTCTTGCGCCCGACGGCCCCGTCCGGCTCGAGTCCGTGGCGAGCCTGGAACGCGACCACCGCCTCGCGCAACCCATCATCGAAGAGTTCGCGGTCGGACGGCGGGGGGCTAAGTTGGTCGCCGCTCGCTCTGAGGCGTTCACGCAGGGTCAGGACGCGCGTGTCGCGATCTCCGGGCCGCAGTGTCGGGCCGACCGGAACCGATGGCCAGCCGCCCAGAACCTCCATCGCCCGGTACGCGAGCAGGGCCACGCGCAGCTGACGATAGTCTTCGAGCCGCGGCGCAAACTGTTCGATCGCCGCTCCGAGCGCTTCGGCACCGACCAGCGCGTCCAGCGCCTGGACCGGTTCGACTGCGCCCAGGGAGCGCGAGAAATTCCAGCCCTCGTAGAGTTCATGCGGGTCGACCTTGCCGAAGCGCAGATGATAGACGAGGCGGACCAGCGCCTCGGTGAACAGCAGGTCGCGGTCCGCGAGCCGGCCGGCGTCCCGCATGCCGTCATCGGCGTGGCGGCGCAACAGATCGAACTGGTAATCGGCCGGATCGAGTCCGTGGCTCGCGCTGTCATCCACCGCCCGCAGCAGGGCGCGCCGCCGCTCCGGGCTGCTCCAGACGGGCGCATAGTCGCGGCTCGCGTAGAAGTCGGGGATCAGACGGCGCGCGGCGATCTCCCCACCCCCCGGACGCAGGTCGCCGTTGGTGCGCAGCGCAACCACACGTTCGCGCAGCGCGAGGCGCACCGCGTCGCCGCCAGCCTCGCCAAACAGGCCCGCCGACGCGCTCCCGACGGCCACGCACAATGCCAGCGCGACGAGTTGTAACACCCGCCCGATCAGCTGCCCAATCCGCGCCGCCCGGTTTACGATTGCGCCCTTGTCCGGTCGCTTCGTTTCCCGCATCTCCATGTCGAAACACCTCCGCCATGCCGCCGCGCACCGCCGGCTCCTGCTGAAAGGCCTCGCCGCCCTGCCCCTGGGCCTGAATTTCGGCAGGGCGCAGGCCAGCGTCGCCGACTCCGACTGCGAGCTGTGCTTCCGTCACACGCATACCGACGAGAGCCTGCGCATCGTTTACCGCAGCGGCGGCACCTACGTGCCATCGGCGCTGGAGCGCATCGACTGGCTGATGCGCGACTTCCGCACCGGCGACGTCGCCCGCATAGATCCACGCCTGCTCGATATTCTCCATACATTGCGGACGAATTGCGGTGGAGAAAGTTTCGAAATCATCTCGGCTTTCCGCTCGCCGACGACCAACGAAAAACTGCACAAGGCCGACGGAACGGGCGTCGCAACGCGCAGCCTGCACATGGACGGCCGCGCGATCGACGTGCGCATCCCCGGCTTCGATACCGCCGCACTGCGCGACGCCGCGTTGGCTCTGAAGGCCGGCGGCGTGGGCTATTACCCGGAATCGGACTTCGTGCACCTCGATACCGGGCGCGTGCGCCACTGGGGTGCCTAAGCCGACGCGAACTGCATTCGCCGCCGCGGCTGTGGCGCATGCATGATGTGGTCGAGCGGCAACACGCTCGTCTGCTTCACCGTCTTCAGCGCGATGTTCGTCTTCAGGTGCGTGAGCCCGGGCAGGCGCATGATGCGCTTCATCATCACGTTCGAGAACGCCACCAGGTCCGGCGCGACGATGTGCATCACGTAGTCCGCGTCCCCGCTCACCGAGAAGCACGCCACCACCTCGGGTAGCGCCGCCACGGCGCGCTCGAAGGCGTCGCTGCGCGACTCGCCGTGCCGCTCCAGCGTGACCTGCGCGAAGGCGGAAACGTCCAGCCCGATGGCGGCGGGGTCCAGCAACGCCGCGTAGGACGCGATGATGCCGCCCTGCTCCATGCGGCTGATGCGCCGGCTGATCTGCGACGGCGAGAGGTGGATTTCCTCGCCGAGGGCGCTGTTGGTCGCGTTGCCGCGGCGCTGCAACGCATCGAGAATCTGCAGGTCGAACTTATCCACGACGATCTGTTGCATCGTTTTGCTTCCTCATACGTATTTCGTGCATTAATAACCCCATTATGCGCATATAACGAACGCAATGTGCGCGATGCGCGCGCAATAATGCTCTACAACAACGTATAGGAGGAGCAACCCATGAACCTGGTCGAATCCCTGCTGCACGCGCTCAAGGACCACGGCGCCCGCGAAATCTTCGGCATCCCCGGCGACTTCGCGCTGCCGTACTTCCGCATCATCGAAGAGTCGGAGATCCTGCCGCTGTACACGCTCTCGCACGAGCCGGGCGTCGGCTTCGCGGCGGACGCGACCGCGCGCATCCGCGGTGGCCTGGGCGTCGCCGCCGTCACCTACGGCGCGGGCGCGTTCAACATGGTCAATGCCGTCGCGGCGGCCTATGCGGAGAAGTCGCCGGTGGTCGTGCTCTCGGGTGGCCCCGGCAAGGGCGAGGCGAGTTCGGGCCTGCTGCTGCACCATCAGGCCAAGACGCTCGACTCGCAGCTGCAGATCTTCAAGGAGATCACCTGCGACCAGGTCAAGCTCGACGACGCGGCGCGCGCACCGGCCGACATCGCGCGGGTGCTGGCGAGTTGCCTGCGCAACTCCGAGCCGGTCTATATCGAGATCCCGCGCGACATGGTGCGCGAACCGTGCGCACCGGTGGTGCGCGAGGCGCCGCGCGCGATCGACCGCGACGCGCTGGCCGCCTGCGTGGACGAGATCCTCGGCCGGCTCGACGTCGCGAAGCGCCCGGTGCTGATGGCGGGCGTCGAGGTGCGCCGCTTCGGCCTCGAGGAGAAGGTCGCCGACCTCTCGCGCCGCCTCGGCCTGCCGGTCGTCACCAGCTTCATGGGCCGCGGCCTGCTCACCGACTGCGACGCGCCGCTGGTCGGCACCTACATGGGTGTCGCGGGACTGCCGGACGTGACGCAGCTCGTCGAGAGCTCGGACGGCCTCTTCCTGCTCGGCGAGATCATCTCGGACACGAACTTCGCGGTGTCGGAGACCCGCATCGACCTGCGCCAGACGATCCAGGCGCACAACGGCCAGGTCACGCTCGGCTACCACATGTACGCGAACATGCCGCTCGCCGCGCTCGTCGACGAGATGCTCGCGCGCGTCAAGGGCAATGCCGACAAGGCCTTCCCGGTCGCACACTATCAGTACCCGAAGGGCCTCGTCGCGGACGGCGAGACGATCGCGCCGACCGACATCGCGAAGGCGGTGAACGACCTTTTCGCCGAGCACGGCAGGCTGCCGATCGCCTCCGACATCGGTGACTGCCTGTTCACTGCTATGGAGATCGAGCAGACGGCGCTCATCGCCCCCGGCTACTACGCGACGATGGGCTTCGGCGTGCCCGCCGGCCTCGGCCTGCAGGCGACCAGCGGCCAGCGCCCGCTGATCCTGGTCGGCGACGGCGCCTTCCAGATGACCGGCTGGGAACTCGGCAACTGCAAGCGTTACGGCTGGGATCCGATCGTGCTCTTGTTCAACAACGCGAGTTGGGAGATGCTGCGCACCTTCCAGCCGGAATCGGGTTTCAACGACCTCGGCCACTGGGGATTCGCGGAGATGGCGGCGGGCCTCGGCGGCGACGGCGTCCGCGTGTCCACGCGCGCCGAACTGAAGGCCGCGCTCGACAAGGCGATCGCGACGCGCGGCCGCTTCCAGCTGATCGAGGTGACGATCCCGCGCGGCGTGCTGTCGACGACGCTCGCGCGCTTCGTCGCCGGGGTGAAACGCATCAGCACGAAATAGCGCAGGAGTTCGATGACGGCCGGACCCGACACTCCCGCGGCATTCGCCGCCCGGCCGCTCTTCGAACCGATCGCGGCACTGCTCGCGCGCTTCACCGGTCCCACGCTGCCCGGCACCGCGCAGCTCGACGCGCTGCTGCGCGAGGTCGCGCCGGGCACCGCGAGCGGGGGCGGACAGCTGATCCGCTTCATCCTGCCTCCCGCGGAAGCCCTCGCCTACGAAGAGCACATTTACGCGACTGGCGAGGTGCCGACCCGTACGTACGAGTGGCACGACTTCTTCAACGCGCTCGCGTGGTGCGTCTGGCCGCGCACGAAGGCAGCCTGCAACATCCTCCATCGCCAGGAGCGCGACGCACGCATTGCCGCCGGACTTCCCGGACGGGGGCCGCGGCGCGATGCCCTGACCCAGTTCGACGAATGCGGCATCGTGGTCGTGTCGAGCGATGCGGAGATCCCGGCCCTCCTCGCCACCCATGCATGGGAAGAGTCCTTCTGGACGCGGCGCGCGCGATTGATCGCAAGTACCCGCTTCCTCATCTTCGGTCACGGCAGCTGGGACCAGCTGCGCGAGCCCTTCTTCGGACTGTGCGGCAAGGCGCTGTATCGCGTCGTCGATGAAGGATGGCTGGCACTGGCCGTCGCGGAGCAACAGGCCGAGACCGACGTTTGGCTCGCCACGCAACTGCTCGACGCCGGCCTCCTCCACTCGCCCCGCGCGCTCGCGCCGTTGCCACTGCTTGGGATTCCCGGCGTCACTCCAGAAAACGAATCCGCTGCGTATTACCGCGACACGCGACAGTTTCGCCCGAAGCGGTCCCCCGCAATACGTAGGGCGGGAGAAGCGTAGCGCATCCCGCCACAACGCGGATGGAAGCTCCCGACCGCCGCGTGGCGGGATCCGTCTTCGACTCCTCCCGCCCTACGGCTACCCGCTCTAACCGCTGCTGAAGCCCGTAGAATGCAGGCCTGACCGAAAACCTCCCTCCATCGATGCCGCGCTTCCAGTACATCCTCTTCGACCTCGACGGCACGCTGATCGACTCCGCGCCCGCGATCCTCGCGAGCTACCGCCAGGCCTTCGCCTCCACGGGGCGCGCGCCGGCCGTGACGATCGACGAGTCAATCGTCGGGCCGCCGCTGATCGAGACGCTGCACATCCTCGCCGGGTCGAAAGATCCGCAGGTCATCGACGAGCTCGCCGTCCACTTCAAGGCGAGCTACGACACGACGGGTTACCGCGAGACCGCGGCCTACGCCGGCGTCGGCGACATGCTCGAGCGCCTCGCGGCCAGCGGACGCACGCTCGCCATCGCGACCAACAAGCGCCTGCATCCGACCCGCCTGATCCTCGATCATCTCGGCTGGAGCGGCTACTTCAAGACGGTGTATGCGCTGGATCTCTTCGAGCCGCGCCTGCCGAGCAAGGCGGCGATGATCGCGCGCCTGATGGCCGACCACGACATTCCCGAGCACGTGTCGGTGTACGTCGGCGACCGCAGCGAGGACGGCGAATCGGCCGACGCGAACCGCCTGCCCTTCTTCGCCGCGACCTGGGGCTATGGCAGCCTGGTGCCGGAGGAAATGGCCACCCACTGGCGAGCCTTTGCAAGCCCGGCGGCGCTGACCGAGGCGCTGCTGGACGACTGAAACAAGCGTGCGCGCTTCAGGGGCGCAAGTCGTCGGGAACGTCGATATCGGCAAGGATACCCGCATCGTCGCAGTCGATGCGGTGCAACTGCTCCTTGTGCGCGACGATCACGCGGCGCGCCCCCTCGTCGCCCGCGATCGCCAGTAGTTCGTCCTTCAGCGGCGCCGCAAATCCGACCGGGTGGCCACGCTGTCCGTCGACGAACGGTGCGGCGAGCAGAGCGCCCTCGGCGATCGCCGAGGCGACCGCAGCCATCGTGCCTGGACGGATATAGGGCATGTCGCCCAGCGCGATGATCCAGCCCCCGGCATCGGCCCTCGCACGGACACCGCAGGCGAGCGTTGCCGCCATTCCCTGCCCCGCGTCCGGACACAGGACGTACGGAACTCCCGCAACGTCGAAATGCCCGCGCAGGACGGAATCCTCCGGCCGCAGGACCGCGAGCACCTCGCCCAGTGCATCCCGCAGGTTCTCGGCGCTACGCACTGCGACGGGCGTGCCGTCGGCGAGCGGATGACACAGCTTGTTGCTGCCGAAGCGCGAACCCTGCCCCGCCGCGAGCAGGATACCGACGATGCCGCGGGACGATGTCGGACGGTCTTCCAAAACCCCACCTCCACGCGAACACGATTGCCGGACCACAGCTTAGCTGATGCGTATTGCCCGCGAGAGCTGCCGGCCCGTATCGGTGTCCGGGTCGTAGGGCGGGAGGAGCCGGAGGCGTATCCGGCCATCCGCACGCCGGACATGATGACACGCCGTTGTGGCGGGATGCGCTGCGCTCCTCCCGCCCTACTGGATCGCGCCCGTTCGCCCCTGCTTCAGCCCGGAATACGCTCGATCACCAGCGCGATGCCGTGGCCGACGCCGATGCACAGGCTGACCACCGCGTAGCGGCCGTTGCGCCGCTCCAGCTCGCGCGCGGCCGACAGCGCGATGCGCGCACCCGATGCGCCGAGCGGGTGACCGATCGCAATTGCGCCGCCGTTGGGGTTCACGCGCGGGTCGTCGAACGCCACACCCATCACCTTCAGGCAGCTCAGAACCTGTGGCGCGAAGGCTTCGTTGATCTCGATGACGTCCATGTCCTTCAGCGTGAGCCCGGCGCGCTCGAGCGCCTTCGGGATCGCATAGGCGGGACCGACGCCCATGATGCGCGGCTCGACGCCCGCGACCGCACCTGCGAGGATGCGCGCCATCGGCTTCGCGCCGGCCTTCTCGCCCGTCGCCTTGCTGCCGATCAGCAGCGCAGCGGCGCCGTCGTTGATGCCGGAGGCGTTGCCGGCGGTGACGACCCCGTTCGGGAACAGCGACTTGAGCTTCGCCAGCGAGTCGTAGGTCGACTCCGGACGGGGATGCTCGTCCTCGGCGACAACCAGCGGCGGGGTCTTGCGGCCGGTCGGGACCGAGATCGGCAGGATCTCGCCGGCGTAGAAGCCCGCTTCCTTCGCGGCCGCGTACTTCGACTGGGATGCGGCGGCGAAGCGGTCCGAATCCTCGCGCGAGATACCGAATTCCGCGGCGACGTTGTCGCCCGTCTCCGGCATGCTGTCGTTGCCGTACTGCTCGACGATCTTCGGGTTCGGGAAGCGTGCGCCGATGGTCGTGTCGAACACCTTGAAGTCGCGGCTATAGGCTGATTCGGCCTTCGCGACGACGAAGGGCGCGCGGCTCATGCTCTCGACGCCGCCGGCAATGTAAAGCTCGCCCTCGCCCGCCGTGATCGCACGCGCGGTGTCCAGCACTGCGGCGAGGCCGCTGCCGCACAGGCGGTTCACCGTCTGACCGGCAATGTTGGTCGGCAGGCCCGCGAGCAGCGCCGCGTGACGCGCGACGTTGCGCGAATCCTCACCGGCCTGTGCGGCGCAGCCGAGGACCACGTCCTCGATGTCGGCGGCAGCGAAAGGCGAGCGTGCGACAACCTCGCGGATCACGGTGGCGACGAGGTCGTCGGGACGGACCGGGGCGAGCGAGCCGGCGTGGCGGCCGATGGGGGAACGCAGACCGGCGTAGATGTAGGCGTCGAGCATGGAATCTCCTTTGGTAACGGGTATGTTTGTCAGTTGTCGGGCGTCAGCAACGACACGCCCAGGCGCGCGCGGCGGGTGAGCCAGGGGCTCGGGCGATAACGCGGATCGCGGTAGAACTCGTGCATGCCGTCGAGGATCGCGAGGATCGTCGAGGCGCCCAGCGAATCGCCCAGCGCGAGCGGCCCCTTCGGATAGCCGAGGCCGAGGCGCACGGCCGAATCGATGTCGTCCGGCGTCGCGATGCGCTGCTGCGCGATGTCGCAGCCGATGTTGACGATCGCGGCGACGACGCGTTGCGCGACAAGCCCCGCGCTGTCGCGCACCAGGGATACGGCCTTCCCGCCGGCGGCGAGTGCGGCCCACGTGGCGTCGCGTGCTTCGGTTGCGGTCAGCGGCGTCGTCATCAGGGTCAGGTGCTTGTCGACGAACAGCGGGTCGAGCGCCAGGGTGCGCTTCGGATCCAGCCCCTCGGCCAGCGCGCAGGTGGTCGCATCCCTGCCGACCGGCAGCACGATGCATACCGAACCCTCGGCGGGACGTTCGCCGCGGTCGAGCGCGACGCCTTGCGCCTCCAGCGCCGCGACGACACGCGCGTGCAGGGCGGCGTCGGCGCGGCTCACCCACAGGGGCTGCGGCGCGACGGCCGGCACGGACGGCATGGCGACCGGCACGGCACTGCCGTCCTTATAGACGTAGAAGCCCTGCCCGCTCTTGCGCCCGAGCAGCCCGCCGGCGAGGCGCTGGCGCGTGATGGGGGACGGCCGGTAGCGCGGCTCCTGGTAGTACTGGTCGTAGATCGACTCCATCACCGGATGCGACACGTCCAGCCCGGTGAGGTCGAGCAGCTCGCACGGCCCCATGCGGAAGCCGACCGATTCCTTGAGGATGCGGTCCAGCGTCGCGAAGTCCGTGATGCCTTCGCCGAGCACGCGCAGCGATTCGGTGAGGTAGCCGCGGCCGGCGTGATTGACGATGAAGCCCGGGGTGTCGGCGGCACGCACGGGGGTGTGACCCATGCGGCGTGCCAGCGCGGTCAGCGCGTCGCCTGCCGTGCGGTCGCCGCGCACGCCGTCGATGACCTCGACGACCTTCATCAGCGGCACGGGACTGAAGAAGTGGAAGCCCACCACCCGCTCGGGACGGCGGCAGGCGGCGGCGATCGAGGTCACCGACAGCGACGACGTGTTGGTCGCCAGCACGCAGCCGTCAGCCACGACTTCTTCGAGATCGCGGAACAGGCCACGCTTGGCGTCGAGGTTCTCGACGATCGCCTCGACGACGACGTCACAGCCGGCAAGCTCGGCGAGGCTCGCCGCGACCGTCATCCGCTCGGTCGCCGTGCGCGCGGCAGCGGCGTCCATCTTGCCCTTCTCGGCGAGCTTGGCGAGCATGCCGCCCACCGCATCGCACGCTTCCGCGGCTGCACCCGCGCGGGTGTCGAAGAGCCGCACCGCCACGCCCGCCTGCACCGCGATCTGGGCGATCCCGCGGCCCATCAGGCCGGTGCCGACGACGCCGAGCGTCAGGTCATTACGCATTGCATCGAACATCTCTCACACCCCCTCGAAACCGGCCGGACGCTTGTCGAAGAAGGCCTGCATGCCTTCCTTCTGGTCGCGGCTCGCGAACAGCAACTGGAACGCCTTGCGCTCGAGCATCAGCGCCGCGTCGAGCGAGGCGTCCTGGCCGGCGAGCAGCACTTCCTTGATCTGCATGATCGCGAGCGGCGGCAACGCGGCGATCTGCGTCGCCAGCTCCATCGCGCGCGACTGCACCTCGGCATCCGGCACGACCTCGCTCGCGAGGCCCATCTCGCCGGCCTCGCGCCCGCTCACCGGCTGCCCGCTCAGCACCATCTTCATCGCCTTGAACTTGCCCACCGCGCGCGCCAGGCGCTGGGTGCCGCCGGCCCCGGGCATGATCCCGACCTTGACTTCCGGCTGGCAGAACGACGCGCCCTCGCCCGCGACGATGATGTCGGCGTGCATCGCGAGTTCGCAGCCGCCGCCCCATGCGAAGCCATTCACCGCGGCGATCACCGGCTTCGGGCAGCTCGCGATGGCGCCCCACAGGCGATGGGTGTGGCGCAGCATGATCTCGATCGCACCCGCCTCGGCCATCTCGCGCAAGTCGGCGCCGGCGGCGAAGTACTTGTCACCGCCCGTCAGGACGATGGCACGCACTTCGGGGTCGCGGCCGAGCGCGGTGAAGTGCTCGGCGAGCTGCATGCGCACCTGCTGGTTCAACGCGTTGCGGGCCTCGGGCCGGTTGAGCCGCACCACCGCGACCTGCGGATTCGGCCGTTCGACGACTACTGCATCCATCTCTCGCTCTCCTTGGGTCCGCACTGCGAACCATTGTTCTGTCTATTTTGGAAAATGCACGATACTGCTTTTCCGCCGATGGATAAACCCCTAGAATCGAATAATCCGGGCAATATAATGCCTTTAAGGCCTGATCGGGCGCGTAACGCCGCAAAGACCGCGCCGGACCGAACCCCGCCCCACGAGCCCGCACTGCGTGCACACAAGGAGTTTCGATGACCACACCCCGAGTATTCGCGATCGACGGCGTCGTGCCGGTCGTTGACCCGACCGCCTACGTCCATCCCACTGCCGTGCTGATCGGCGACGTGATCGTCGGCCCTGGCTGCTACGTCGGCCCCTGTGCCAGCCTGCGCGGCGACTTCGGCCGCCTGATCCTGCAGGCAGGCGTGAACGTGCAGGACACCTGCGTGATCCACAGCTTCCCCGAGCACGACACGGTCGTCGAAGAGAACGGGCACATCGGCCACGGCGCCGTGCTGCATTGCTGCACGATCAAGCGCAATGCGCTGGTCGGCATGAACGCCGTCGTGATGGACAACGCCGTGATCGGTGAGAACACCTTCGTCGCTGCGTGCAGCTTCGTGAAGGCGGGGATGGAGGTGCCGGCCAACTCGTTGGTCGCCGGCGTACCTGCCAAGGTCGTACGCGCGCTGACCGAGCAGGAAATGGCGTGGAAGGTGCGCGGCACCGGGATCTACCAGAACCTCGCCGTGCGCTGCCTCGCGACGATGGAAGAGACTAATGCGCTGACCGCGGAGGAACCGGGACGCAAGCGCATCGTGATGCCTGAAATCGTGCCGCTGAGCGAACAGAAACAGCGGGGCTGAGCAAAAAATCCGGCTCGACGCGTTCGCGTCGAGCCGGCCAGAACTCCGGCGAGTTTGGGAGAAGGGAGCAGGACGAACTGCACCGGAGGCGGGCCGATCAGCTCGATCGACCCGCAGGAAAAACTCAGTGTTCCGCAACGGCAGCCTCGCCGTGCATGACCACGAATTCCGACAGCGGCGCGCGCTCGGTCACGAGCGCGTTCTCGGGTGCGTCGGGGTCGCCGTAACCGAGCGCCATGCCGCACACCAGTTGCTCGTGCTCGTCAAAGCCGAGCACGTCGGAAATGACGCGGTGGTACGGAGTCCAGGCCGCCTGTGCGCAGGTGGAAAGCCCGCGTGCCTCGGCCGCCAGCATCACGTTCTGCAGGAACATGCCGTAATCGATCCAGCTGCCCTGCCCCAGGCGGCGGTCGATGGTAAAGATCAGGCCGACCGGCGCATCGAAGAAGCGGAAGTTGCGCCGCGTCTGCACGCGCATCCGCTCGCGGTCGCTCTTCTCGATGCCGAGTCGGGCGTAGAGTCCCCAGCCGCTGCGGCGCCGCCTGCCCAGATACGGCTCGAAGAACTCGTCAGGGTAATAGGCGTACTCCGGCACATGGCTGTCGCCGCCCTCGTCGAAGGCGGCGCAGACGGCGCTCACCAGGGACTCGAGCTTCGCGCCGGCCACGACGTGCACCCGCCACGGCTGGATGTTGTTGCCAGACGGCGCGCGCGCGGCGATCCGCAGCACATCCTCGATCGTGCCCGTATCGACGGTGACCGGCAGGAAGGCGCGTATCGAACGGCGACGCGAGATCAGCCAGTCGAGCGCCGCCTCGTCGCCGCCGAAGGACACGACGGGATCCTCACGCACGCGCGCGTTCATTCGCCGGCAGCCCGGATCATGTTGCGGGCGATCACAAGCTGCTGGATCTGGCTCGTGCCCTCGAAGATGCGGAACAGACGCACGTCGCGATAGAAGCGCTCGATGCCGTATTCCGACAGGTAACCGGCGCCGCCGAAGATCTGCACGGCGCGATCGGCCACGCGGCAGCACATTTCCGAAGCGAAGAGCTTGGCGCAGGCCGCTTCCGTGCCGACATCGCGGCCGTCGTCGCGCTTGCGTGCCGCATCGACCACCATCGTGCGCGCGGCGTAGATCTCGGCCTTGCTGTCGGCGAGCATCGCCTGGATCAGCTGAAATTCCGCGATCGGCTTGCCGAACTGCTTGCGTTCCATCGCATACCGCAGCGCGTCTGCAAGCATGCGCTCTGCAACGCCGACGCAGATCGCGGCGATGTTGATGCGCCCCTTGTCGAGCACCTTCATCGCAGTCTTGAAGCCGACCTCTTCCTTGCCGCCGATCAGGTTCGAGGCCGGCACGCGGCAGTCTTCGAAAATCACGTCGCAGGTATGGGCGCCCTTCTGGCCCATCTTCTTGTCGATGTTGCCGAGCGACAGGCCCGGCGTACCCTTCTCGACGATGAACGCGGAGATGCCGTGCGGCCCCTTCGCGTCGGGATTCGTACGCGCCATCACCGTGAAGATGCCCGCTTCGGGCGCGTTGGTGATGTAGCGCTTGGTGCCGTTCAGCACGTAATGGTCGCCATCGCGGCGGGCGCTGGTGCGCAGGCTGCCGGCGTCCGAACCGGCATCCGGCTCGGTGAGCGCGAAGGAGCCGATGATCTCGCCGGACGCGAGACGCGGCAGATAGTCGCGCTTCTGCTCGGGCGTACCGTCGATGACGATACCTTGGCCACCGATGCCGTTGTTCGTCGCGAACAGCGAACGGAAGCACGGCGAGGTCTGGCCGATCTCGAAAGTCGCGAGGACTTCCTCTTCCATCGTCAGACCCATGCCGCCGAATTCCTCGGGAATCGACAGGCCGAACAGGCCCAGCTCCTTCATCTCGGCGACCAGTTCCGGCGGGATCTGGTCGGTCTCGGCGACGTGCGCCTCCTGCGGCACGAGGCGCTCGCGCACGAAGCGCGAGATCGTGTCGAGAAGAATGTTGAGTGTCTCCTGGTCGCGGATCATGTCGTGTTCCCTCTCCGATGCTGCGTTTTGTTTGTCAGGGTGATGCTAGGGGGACCTGCGCACCGCCCGGCCATCTGCCGGCCGGCGCGCGGTCCGCGGGTGCTTACTTCTGGTGCTTGCGGAACTCGGGCTTGCGCTTCTCGCGGAAGGCATTGCCGCCTTCGGCCGATTCGGCGGTCTCGTAGTAGAGCTTGAGCGCGTGCATTGCCAGGCCGCCCATGCCGCGGATCATTTCCGTATCGACGTTGAACGACTTCTTCGCCAGCGCGATCGCGGTCGGGCTCTTCTCGACGATCTCGTCGCACCACTTCTTCACTTCGGCGTCGAGCTGGTCGTGCGGCACGACGGCGTTGACGAGGCCCATCGCGAGCGCTTCCTGCGCGTTGTAACGGCGGCACAGGTACCAGATTTCGCGCGCCTTCTTCTCGCCGACCACACGCGCCAGCAGCGCGGTGCCGAAGCCGGGGTCGACCGAGCCGACGCGCGGACCGGCCTGGCCGAGCTGGGCCTTGTCGGAGGCGATCGCGAGGTCGCAGATCGTCACGAGCACGTTGCCGCCGCCGATCGCAAAGCCGTTCACGCGAGCGATCACCGGCTTGGAGATGTCACGGATCGCGCTCTGCACTTCCTCGATCGGCAGGCCGATCACGCCGCGGCCACCGTAGCCGCCGTCCTGCGTACCTTGGTCACCGCCGGTGCAGAAGGCCTTGTCGCCGGCGCCGGTCAGCACGACTACGCCGATGCTGCGGTCGTAATCCGCATCCTTGAGCGCGTGGATCATTTCCTCGCAGGTCTGGGCGCGGAAGGCGTTGTACTGGGCGGGACGGTTGATCGTAACGGTCGCGATGCCGTCCTGCTTGGTGTAGAGAATGTCCTGGTATTCCATGTTCTGCTCCTCGTCGTTGTCGTGAATTGGGTGCTTAGCCGGCCATCGTCAGGCCGCCCGACACGCTGATCACCTGACCGGTGATGAACGCGGCGTCGTCGCTGGCGAGGAAGGTCACGGCGCCAGCCAGGTCGCCCGGCTGGCCGAGACGGCCGAAGGGCACGGCGCGGGTGAAGGCGGTACGGAGCTTCTCGCCGCGCTCGCCTTCGCCGCAGATGTCATCCAGCAGCGGGGTGTCGGTCGGGCCGGGGCACACGACGTTGATGTTGATCTGCTGACGGGCGACTTCGCGCGCCAGCGTCTTCGAGAACGAGATCAGGCCGCCCTTGCAGAACGAATACACTGCCTCGCCCGACGAACCGACACGGCCGGCATCGGACGCGACGTTAATGACACGGCCGCGGCCGCGCTCGCGCATGCCCTTGACGACCGCGTGATGCATGTACAGCGCGCCGTACAGGTTGATCGCGACGATCTTGTCCCACAGCGGCTTCTCGGTGTCGAGGAAGTTGCCGACCTTGTCCCAGCCGGCGTTGTTCACCAGCACGTCGATCGGGCCGAGTTCAGCTTCGGCGGCCGTTACGGCCGAGATCACCGAATCCTGGCTCGTCAGGTCGACCGCAAAGGCACGCGCCTTGCCGCCGGCGGACTGGATTTCCGCTACAACGGCTTCGGCCGCTTCGCGGTTGATGTCGAACACCGCGACGCTCGCACGCTCCTCGCCGAAACGGCGGCAGATTGCGGAACCGATGCCGCCGGCGCCACCCGTCACGATCACGACCTTGCCTTCAAGACCTCTCATTTCACTTCCTCCTGTTGGATAACCATCAATCAGGCCCGTTGCGTCCGAGCCATGCTTTGCGCTTCAATGGGCGCCGTTCGAAACCAACCCGACGCCCCGATGAAAGACCTTTCCGCTGCCAAGGACCTCGCCACAATGGAGATCAGCAACCGGCTGTTCTTCCGTTTCTTCCAGGCTGCGAACACGCTGCACACCAAGGGCACTCAGGCCCTCGACGAATTCGGCGTGACGACGCAGCAATGGTCCGTACTCGGCGCGCTGTCCCGCCCGAAGGTCAAGGAGGGCATGGGCGTCGGCGAACTGTCGCGCTTCCTCCTCGTCAGCCGCCAGAACCTGTCGGGCATCCTCACCCGCCTTGAACGCGACGGCCTGATCGAGCGCGTCACCAGCGCCGAAGACCGTCGCTCGCGCAAGGTGAAGCTCACGCCCAAGGGCGAGGAACTGTGGGTCAAGCTCATCGACCCGATTCACACGTTCTACGACGAGGCGCTGAAAGGCTTCTCGTTCGACGACCGCTTGCAGTTCATCCATTACGTGAGCCTCCTGCAGCGCAACATGGCCAAGCTTTAGATCTCGTGCGCCGCGAGCTTCTCGCGGCCGATGATCATCTTCATGATGTTCGCGGTGCCGTCGCCGATCTGCAGACCCATCACGTCGCGATAGCGCTGACCGAAGTCGTAGTCGCTCGCGTAGCCGCCGTGGCCGTGCGTGAGCAGGCACTGGTGGATGATTTCGCACGCCAGCTTGGGCGCCCACCATTTGCACATCGCCGCTTCCGCCGTGTGCTCGAGGCCCTGATCCTTCAGCCACAGCGTCTTCAGGCATAGCGCGCGACAGGCCTCGTACATCGTCTCCGCTTCGGCGAGCGGGAAAGTCACGCCCTGGAACTCGCCGATCTTCTTGCCGAAGGCCTCGCGTTCCTGCACGTAACGCCAGGTCTCATCGAGCGAGGCGCGCACCACACCCATGCACTGGATGCCGATGAGCGCTCGGCTGTAGTCGAAGCCCTGCATCACCTGCACGAAACCCTTGCCCTCGTCGCCGAGCATCATCTCGGCGGGCACGCGCACGTCGTCGAAGAAGATCGAGCCGCGGCCCACCGGGCGGGTGCCGATGTCGTCGAAAGCCGTGCGGGTGATACCCGGCAGATCCATCGGCACAAGGAAGGCGCTGATGCCGCGGGCACGATCGGCTTCGCTGCCGGTGCGGGCGAACACGACCGCCACATCCGCCTGCGTCGCCATCGAGATCGAGGTCTTCTCGCCGTTGAGCACCCATACATCGCCGTCGCGCGTCGCCTTCAGTTTCAGGCGTGCCGCGTCGGAGCCGGCGCTGGGTTCGGTCAGCGCGATCGCGATCGACTTCTTGCCGGCGATGACCTGGCCCAGCCACTCCTTCGCAATTTGCGGCTGCGCGTAGTTCGCAACGATCTGGCCGCACAGCGAGGTGAGCAGATTCACGTATGACACGTTGAAGTCGCCGTACGAGATCTGCTCCAGCAACAGGCCGCTGGTCAGGCAATCGACCCCCATACCGCCATGCTCCTCGGGCAGCTCGGGTCCGAGAAAGCCCAGCTCGCCCATCTCCCGAATCACTTCGCGCTCGATGCGCTCAGCCTTTTCGCGGGCTTTGTAACCGGGAGCGAGACGCTC
Source organism: Aromatoleum toluolicum (assembly GCF_012911005.2). Taxonomy (GTDB): domain Bacteria; phylum Pseudomonadota; class Gammaproteobacteria; order Burkholderiales; family Rhodocyclaceae; genus Aromatoleum; species Aromatoleum toluolicum. The sequence continues at coordinate 49,025 of NZ_WTVS01000016.1, forward strand.
ACGGGCGAAACGGCTTGCGGTATCGACGAGCGCCTGCTGCTCGGGACTGAGACTGAAATCCATCGCTGCTCCTCCTGTGTAGGTTTAGCGCATTCTAGGAAGAGTCGAGCTTTTCTGTCAATACATTGCTATTTCTTTTTTTAGGTTGGCGAAGAGAGGGATCGTCGCAAATATTCCTTCAATGCTGCGCGGCCTTGCTGTGCAGATGATGTAACGAAATTCTGCGACCAACCGCACGCTGCTTTCCACATGCGCCGTTGTGCCAACCTATTGACTTGCTTTCGCAAAGGTAATAGCTTTGCGACGCCGTCGGTGAAGGCCGGAGGCGAACATCAATGAGCGAGACGCGCCCCGGCAAGCCGGGCGCAACGGGCACTGCCGAACCGCATTTCCACATCGACGCGTCGCCGTCGTCGCTGTGGCCGAAGCGCTGCCGTCTCGCAAGACGCCATTAAGGGTTATTCGCGGGCCAAGCCCCCGCCAAGAGAGGAGAGAAGACGATGAATTTCGACCCGGTGCTGATCGCCGACCGCATGACAACGATGAAGGCCGCAGGCCTGTGGCGCGACGAGACGATCGACGTGTATTTCCAGCGCGCGCTGGAAAACTGCCCCGACAAGCTGGCCGTGGTCGCGTACCGCGACGGTCAGGCCGAACCGGTCCGTCTCAGCTATCGCGAACTCGACCAACGCGTCGACCGCATCGCCCGCGGCCTCGTGGCGCTGGGCGTCGGCCGCAGCGACGTCGTGAGCTTCCAGCTGCCCAACCGCTGGGAATTCGTGGCGCTTTCGCTCGCCTGCGCGCGCATCGGCGCGGCAGCGAACCCGGTGATGCCGATCTTCCGTCAGCACGAACTCAGCTACATGCTGAACTTCGCCGAGACCAAGGTCTTCATCGTCCCGAACGTGTTCCGCAAGTTCGACCACGCGGCGATGGCGCGCGAACTGCAGCCCAAACTGCCCAACCTGAAGCAGGTTGTCGTCGTGGACGGCGACGGTGAAGACAGCTTCGATCGCGTGCTCATGCGCGACGACACGCCGCCGCTTGCCGGCCCTGGCCTCGGACCCGACGACGTGTCGCTCCTCATGTACACGTCCGGCACGACGGGCGAGCCCAAGGGCGTGATGCACACCTCGAACACGCTCTTCTCGAATCTGCACGCGTACATCGCGACGATGGAGCTGAGCGCTTCGGACGTCGTCCTCGGCGCGTCGCCGATGGCGCACCTCACCGGCTATGGCTACCTCGCGATGCTGCCGCTGATCCTGAACTCGACGACCGTGCTGCAGGAGATCTGGGACGCCGCGCGTGCGCTGGAGATCGTGCGTGACGAGGGCGTAACCTTCAGCATGGCGTCGGCCGCCTTCATCTCCGACATGTGTGCAGCGGTCGAAGCGGGCGCTCCGGTGTCGCCGCAATTCACCAAGTTCAACTGCGCCGGCGCACCCATCCCGCCGGTAACGATCCAGCGCGCCTGGGACATGATGGGGCTGCGCGTGTGCTCGGCCTGGGGCATGACCGAATGCGGCGCGGTCACGATCACCGAACCTGCCCGTGCGCTCGAGAAGTCGGGCGTCTCCGACGGTCGCGCCCTGCCCGGCATCGAGGTCCGCATCATCGACTCGAACGGCGACGAGGTACCCACTGGCGAGACGGGCGAACTGCTGATCCGTGGCTCGTCGCTGTTCGCCGGTTACCTCAAGCGTCCCCAGCTGAACAGCGTTGACGCGAATGGCTGGTTCGACACCGGCGACCTCGCCTTCCAGGACGCCGAGGGCTACATCCGCATCAACGGCCGCAGCAAGGACATCGTGATCCGCGGCGGCGAGAACATCCCGGTCGTCGAGATCGAGAACCTGCTCTACCGTCACCCGTCCATCACCACCGTCGCAGTCGTCGGCTACCCCGATCGCCGCCTTGGCGAGCGCGTGTGCGCCTTCGTCTCGCTGAAACCCGGCTGCACGCTGACTTTCGAGGATCTCACGGCTTATCTCGACAAGCAGCAGGTCGCCAAGCAGTACTACCCGGAGCGCCTGGAGATCGTCGAAGACCTGCCCCGCACGCCGGCCGGCAAGCTACAGAAGTTCAAGCTGCGCGAAACCGCCAAGTCCTTCGGCAACGACCAGTGATGGTGACGGGAGACGACACGATGACTTCGGTAATCCTCACTGAAACGCGCGGCAAGGTCGGGCTCATCCGCATCAACCGCCCGGAAGTGTTCAACGCCCTCAATGACGACGTGATGACCGGGATCGGCCAGGCGCTCGACCGCTTCGAAGCCGACCCCGGCATCGCCTGCGTCGTCGTGACAGGCTCCGAAAAGGCCTTCGCCGCCGGCGCGGACATTGCCGCGATGCGCGAGATGGACTACATGGACGCGTACAAGTCCGATTTCATCACACGCAACTGGGAGCGTCTCAAGACCTTCCGCAAGCCGACCATCGCCGCCGTCTCGGGCGTCGCGCTGGGTGGCGGTTGCGAGCTCGCGATGATGTGCGACATCGTCTTCGCGGCGGAAAATGCCCGCTTCGGCCAGCCGGAGATCAAGATCGGCACGATCCCCGGTGCAGGCGGCACGCAGCGCCTGCCGCGTGCCGTGGGCAAGACCAAGGCGATGGACCTGTGCCTGACCGGCCGTCTGATGGACGCGCAGGAAGCGGAGCGCAGCGGCCTGGTCGCGCGCATCTATCCGCCCGAGAGCGTGCTCGACGAGGCGCTCGCGGCAGCAGCGAAGATCGCGGAGTTCTCACTTCCCGTCCTCATGATGATGAAGGAAACGGTGAACCGCGCCTTCGAAGGCCCGCTCAACGAAGGCCTGCTGTTCGAGCGTCGCACGTTGCACGCGACCTTCGGGCTGGCGGACCAGAAGGAAGGCATGGCGGCCTTCGTCGACAAGCGCCGCCCGCAGTTCGCCGACCGTTGAAATGATGTCCAACCGCGCAGGCGACGCGACGACCGGCGACGCAGCCGGATTCGCCGTGTGCGCCGACGCCGACCGGCTGCGGCGATTTGCCGCGGCCATCGGCGAAACGACGCCGCTGTACGTGGATGAGGACGCGGCACGGCGGGCGGGCTACCGCTCGCTCCCGCTGCCGCCCTCGTTCCTGTTCGGTCTTGCACTCGAACCCGGCGAACCCTTCCCATGGTTCGCCAGCGTCGGCCTCGACCTGCCGCGCGTGCTGCACGGCGAGCAGACCTTCACCTATCACGCCGTGCCCTGCGCGGGCGAGCGGCTGCATGTCCAGCCGCGCATCAGCGCCATCTACGACAAACCCGAGCGCGGCCTGCGCTTCGTGGTGCGCGACATCCGCATCACGAGCGAGCTGGGCGCGCCGGTCGCAGATTTGCACAGCATCTTCATCCAGCCCGACCCGGCACGCGATCTCGCGCCGCCCAAGGCTGCACCGTCCACCCGCTTATCTGCAACCGCTGCGGAAGCCGGGCGAGAGCCGCAGTCGGCCTCCGCGTGGCAGGCCGAGTTGCGCCTGCCCCCGATCACGCGCGCGACACTCGCGGATTTCGCCACGGCTTCGGGCGACCTAAACCCGATCCACCTCGATCCCGAGTTTGCGCGCAGCGTGGGCTTCGACGACGTCTTCGCCCAGGGCATGCTGAGCATGGCCTATCTCGGCCGGTTGCTGACCGGCCAGGTGCCGCAGGAGCGGCTCCGCCAGTTCCGCGTCCGCTTCACCGGTCGCACGCTCCTGGGCGAGGCGCCGATCTGCACCGGCACGGCGCTACCGGCCGACGATCCGCTGGAGCAGCGGATCGTCCTGCGCGTGACTAATCAGGCCGGCGAGGAAAGGCTCTCCGGCGAGGCTATCGTTTCCGCCTCGCGGTAACCAACGCACACGGGCCGGCGCCGAACGGGCCGGTTCCGAGCGCATCCCCAGCGCTCGGCCCGATGGAAAACTCACTGGGCGCCCCCTGCCCGGCTCCCGGCCGCCCGCGCGCAACTCGCCCATCACATTTCCTCCGCTGACAGTGCGCTCACACCGGAAGGATTCCGCCCACGCCGCACGCAAAAGGAAACACCGGCTCGGCGCATCAACGCCGAGCCGGTGAAAACTCCGGCGAGTCCGTAGGGAGGGAGAAGCGTGAACCGCGCCGGAGGCGGGCGAAGCGCCCGCAAGAGAAACCGCCTCAGCCGACCTTCTCGCCGATCATGCGGCGATACAGCGCGATACCCTCGCCGACGATGCCGCGGCGGAACGCCAGCACGCAGACGACGAAGATCGCGCCCATGATGACGGTCACCAGCGAGCCCGCGACCACGGCGAGCTCATTCTGAAGCGTGACGATGAGTGCCGCACCGACGACAGGCCCGAACACCGTGCCCATCCCGCCCAGCAGCGTCATCAGGACGACCTCGCCGGACATGTGCCAGTGGGCGTCGCCGAGCGTCGCGAAGTTGAACACCAGCGTCTTGGTCGCACCGGCGAGCCCGGCCAGCGCCGCCGACAGCACGAAGGCGATCAGCTTGTAGCGGGCTACGTCGTAGCCGAGCGACACGACGCGCGGCTCGTTCTCGCGGATGGCTTTCAGGATCTGCCCGAACGGGGAGTCGATCGTACGGCGGATCAGCCAGAACGCACCCACGAAAAGGGCAACGACGAGGTAGTACAGCGCGTAGTCGTTCGTGAGATCGATCCCGAACAGCGTGCCGCGCGGCACGCCTTGCAGGCCGTCATCCCCATGCGTGAAAGGTGCCTGCATCAGCACGAAGAACACGAGCTGCGCCAGCGCGAGGGTGACCATCGCGAAGTAGATGCCCTGCCGACGGATCGCGAGGCTGCCGATCACCCAGCCCAGGGCCGCCGCCCCCACCGTGCCAAGGATGAGGCCGACGAGCGTGGGAACCTCCCACACCTTGAGCGCGTGGCCGGTCAGGTACGCGGCAGTACCGAGGAAGGCCGCGTGGCCGAACGACAGCAGCCCGGTGAAGCCCAGCAGCAGGTTGAACGCGCAGGCGAACAGCGCGAAGCACAGCACCTTCATCACAAGCACGGGGTAGACGACCGCAGGGGCGACGAGCAGCAGCGCCACCCCGGCGACGCTCGGCCAGGAAAGCTTGGTCCGCATCATTTTTCTCTCCCGAAGAGTCCCGCGGGGCGGAACATCAGAACAATTGCCATTGCGATGAACACCACGGTCGAGGCGGCCTCCGCGTAGAACACCTTGGTGAGCCCCTCGACGAGGCCGAGCCCGAGGCCGGTCACGACCGAGCCGAGAATCGAGCCCATGCCGCCGATGACGACCACCGCGAACACGACGATCAGCAGGTTGGAGCCCATCAGCGGACCGACCTGCGTGGTCGGCGCCGCGAGCACGCCGGCGAGACCCGCGAGGCCGACGCTGAAGCCATAGGTGAGCAGCACCATCAGCGGCACGTTGATGCCGAGCGCCTGGGTCAGCTTGGCGTTCTCGGTCGCAGCGCGCAGGTAGGCACCCAGCCGCGTCTTCTCGATCATGTACCAGGTGAACAGGCACACCGCGAGCGACGCAACGATGACCCATGCGCGGTACTTCGGCAGGAACATGAAGCCGAGGTCCAGTGCCCCCGTGAGCTGGCTCGGAACCGCGTACGGCTGGCCGGCGGCGCCGTACAGGTGGCGGAAGAGGCCTTCGATCATCAGCGCCAGGCCGAAGGTCAGCAGCAGGCCGTACAGGTGGTCGAGTTTGTACACATGGCGCAGCAGCACGCGCTCGATGAGGATGCCGATGAGGCCGACCCCCACCGGAGCGAGGAGCAGCGACCACCAGTAGCCGACCCCCGTGTACTCGAGCAGCATCCACGTAAACATCGCGCCCATCATGTAGAGCGCACCGTGGGTGAAGTTGATGATGTTGAGCATGCCGAAGATCACCGCGAGCCCGAGGCTCAGCACGGCATAGAACGAACCGTTGACCAGGCCCAGCACGAGCTGGCCCATCAATGCCTGCAATGGAACACCGAAAATCTCAGTCATGGGGCGACACTCCTGAATTGGGCGACGGGGCCGCACACGGGCGGCATTGCGATCGTCTTCATACGCCGAGCAGCTCCTGCAGCATGTCCTTGCGCTGGCGCAGCTCGTGCTGTGCGATCTCGGCGACGATCTGGCCGTGTTCCACGACCAGCATCCGATCCGCGAGCGGCGCGGCGAAGCGGAAGTTCTGCTCGACGAGCAGGACCGTGTAGTCGCGCTGCTTGAGCTCGCGGATGACGTCGGCGAGCTTCTGCACGATCACCGGCGCGAGGCCTTCGGAGATCTCGTCGAGCAGCAGCAGGCGCGCGCCGGTGCGCAGGATCCGCGCGAGCGCCAGCATCTGCTGTTCGCCGCCGGAGAGCTTCGTCCCCTGGCTGTGGCGCCGTTCCCACAGGTTCGGGAACATCGCGTAGATCTCGTCGACGCTCATGCCCCCGCTTCCGACCACGGGCGGCAGCAGCAGGTTTTCTTCCGTGCTGAGCCCGGCGTAGATGCCGCGCTCCTCGGGGCAATAGCCCACGCCAAGCTGCGTGATCCTGTGCGGGGGAAGATTGATCGCTTCACGCCCGTTGAGCATGATCGAGCCCGTGCGCTTGCCCGTCAGCCCCATGATCGCTCGCAGGGTCGTGGTCCGTCCTGCGCCGTTGCGGCCGAGAAGGGTCACGCATTCGCCCCGCCTGACGGTGAAGTCGATGCCGTGCAGGATGTGCGACTCGCCGTAGAAGGCGTGCAGGTCCGATACCCGCAGATATTCTGTCGGGCTCATGACACCACCTCCGTCGCGGGGACCCGCGTACTCGTCGCTTGCGTCGGCTCCTCGCCGAACAGGTCTTCGGATTCGGCCCCCATGTAGGCCTCGATCACTGCAGGGTTCGCCGACACCGTCGCATAGTCGCCCTCCGCGAGGACTGCGCCGCGCGCGAGAACCGTGATGCGATCGCAGATGCCCGCGACGACCTTCATGTTGTGTTCGACCATCAGGATGGTGCGGTTCGCAGAGACCTGCTTGATCAGCTCCATCACGCGATCAACGTCCTCGTGCCCCATGCCCTGCGTCGGTTCGTCGAGCAGCATCAGTTCGGGGTCGAGCGCCAGCGTGGTCGCGAGTTCAAGCGCCCGCTTGCGCCCGTAGGGCAGTTCCACGGCGACCATCGTCGCGAATTTCTCGAGGCCGACCGACTCGAGCAGCTCCATCGCCCGGGCATCCAGACTGTCGAGCGTGCGGCCCGACTTCCAGAAGTGGAAGCTTGTTCCCAGTTCCCGCTGCAGCGCGACGCGGACGTTGTCGCGCACGCTCAGGTGCGGAAACACCGACGATATCTGGAACGAGCGCACCATGCCGCGGCGTGCGACCGCCTGGGGGGCTGCCCGAGTGATGTCCTCGCCCTTGAAGCGGATCGTGCCGCGGGTGGGTTCGAGAAACTTCGTCAGCAGGTTGAAGCAGGTCGTCTTGCCGGCGCCGTTGGGGCCGATCAGCGCATGGATATGGCCGCGCCGGACGGTCAGGTCGACGCCATTGACGGCGATGAAACCGCGGAACTCCTTGACGAGTCCTCGCGTTTCGAGAATCGGCGGCGGATCGTGCGCGTCACCGGGTAATGGTTGGCCTTGCATCTTTCGGGTCTCCTCCGAGTTGGGATCGTTATTGGCCGGTTTGCCGCGCGATTTTTCATTTCACGGTGGCGCAACAATTAATTGCGCTTCGGCCTGGTTAAATTAATTCTATGGAGCGAGCGGACAGTACGTCAATACATTTACTCATCAGCGCAATTTCAAGCTGGACGCAGGAATTCGCCGAATCCATTTAATAGCCCACGCTTACTAATAAATACGGGGTTCTTGAAGTACCAATGACCGGCGGTATCCTGCACTCAATAGAGAACTTTGTATCAACCTATTGACTTACTTACCCCAGAAAGTTAGCGTTACCCCATCCCGTGCGAACCGATGCGGGCATCAAACAAAGGAGAGAGACATGCACTCGAATCGAACGGCAGCGAACGCAGCCGGAAAGCCTGCGAACCGCCGCCGCAACGTCCTGGCCGCGAGCCTTGCGGCCTTGGCTGTGACGTCGGCACCGGCGGTCCTGGCGCAGCAGAAGATCAGCGATGACGTGGTCAAGGTAGGGGTGCTCACGGACATGTCCGGCATCTACTCCGACTTCACCGGCACCGCCTCGGCCATCGCCGCGCAGATGGCAGTCGAGGATTTCTCCAAGGACGCCACGGTGCATGGCAAGAAGATCGAAGTCGTCAGCGCCGATCACCAGAACAAGGCCGATATCGGCGCCGAGCGCGCGCGCGCGTGGTTCGACCGCGACAAGGTCGATGTCATCGTCGAACTGGTGAACACCAGCGTCGCGCTGGCGGTGATGGACGTCGCGGCCCAGAAGAACAAGCTCGCGCTGGTCTCGGGCGCTGCCTCGCTGCCGATTACCAACGAGCGCTGCAACGCGAACACCGTGCACTGGGTATACGACTCGTATGGCCTCGCCTCCGGCACCGCTAAGGCCGTGGTTGGCTCGGGCAAGAAGAACTGGTTCTTCATTGCGGCCGACTATGCGGCGGGCGCGGCGATGACCAACGATGCAAGCCGCGTCGTCACCGCGAACGGCGGCAAGGTCGTCGGCGTCGCAAAGCATCCCTTCCCGACCGCTGACTTCTCGTCCTTCCTGCTGACCGCGCAAAGCTCCAAGGCCGACGTCATCGCACTCGCCAACGGCGGGCAGGACACGATCACCGCGATCAAGCAGGCCGCCGAGTTCGGCATCACCGGCTCGAAGCAGACCATCGTGCCGATCGTGCTGTTCATCAACGACGTTCACGCGCTGGGGCTGAAGACCGCCCAGGGCCTGACGCTGACCGAAGGCTTCTACTGGAACCGCGACGCAAAGACGCGTGCCTGGGCGCGCCGCTTCTTCGAGAAGACGAAGAAGATGCCGAGCATGGCCCAAGCCGGCGTCTATTCGTCCACGCTAAATTTCCTGAAGGCGGTCGAGAAGACCGGCACGGACGACGCCGCGACGGTCATGAAGTATCTCAAGTCGAACGAGATCGACGACGGTCTCTTCAAAGGCAAGATTCGCGCCGACGGCAAGTTCGCCCACGACATGCTGCTGCTAGAAGTCAAGAAGCCCGCCGAATCGACCGAGCCGTGGGACTACTACCACGTCCGCGGCATCATCCCCGCCGAGGACGCTGCCCTGCCGCTCAGCGAATCGAGGTGCAGCCTGGTCAAGCGCTAAGCTCGAACCTCGTCACGGCGCGCCTCGACGCCTCGCGCCTGCCCACCATCGCCGCCGTCCCGGACATCGCACCGGGGCGGGCGTTTGGCGGCACGGGATTGGATACGTACCTGGGGCGACCGTCGTTCATGCCCCTTTTCGTGGCACTGAAACCGGGGGTCACCCTGGACCAGGCCTTGGTCGAACGTATCCGACAACAAATTCGCACCAAGGCCTCGGGTCGCCATGTGCCTGACCCAGTGGTCCAGGTGAGCGAGATTCCGCATACGCTGACTGGCACGAAGATGGAGGTGCCGGTGCGCAAGCCTCTCTTGGGCGCGGACCCCGGCAATGTGGCCAGTCCGGATGCAATGCAGAACCCCGCCAGCCTGGAATTCTTTGTCGAGTACGCCAAGACCATCGAACGCCCTGATAGCCGATGGTTCGCGGAGGGAGCCTCCGTGCGGGGGCCCTCGTCGCGCCCCGCTCCCGTCCTCACAGCCTGCGACTGCCGTTCGCTTCCAGCGGCCACTGCAAGTCCGGCACCACGGCCGCGCGGTTCATGCATGAGCGATAGCGGGTGGCCACCCGCTCGGCGAACCAGCCGGTCGTGATCTTGCTCGTGATCTTCGGACTCTTCAGGCGGATCTGCGGCATCGCCTCGCGCGGCACCGGCCGCCCGGCCGCTTCGTCGGCGAGCGCGAAGACGCGCTGATACAGTTTCGTCCGCCCGAAAGACTCCGCCTTCTCCTGACGCAGTGCGGCCTCGATCTCCACTTCGTTCAGACGCAGCCTGCGCGCAGTCTTCAGCGCGGCCCGCTGCGTGGAGCTGGCGACCTCGCTCGGGCGACCATCCTCGTAGCGCAACAGGTCACCATCGGGCACCAGCGTCTGCCCCGCCAATTTGCCCAGGGCCAGCTGGAAGGCCGCGTTGCGGCTCGCATAGTGCCCGGCGTTGAAATCCGCGAAGCGGTAGAGCGGACTGCGGTACGGCGCCGGGTAATCGAGGAGATGCGCGATGCCGAAATAGACACCGCCGCGGCGCGTGAACACCGCCTCGCGCACCTTGCCGTTCGTCGCCCCGGCGTAGGGCTTCTCGCGCGCATGCGTCTCCGCGAACGCGACACTCACCTGCATTGGACCGCCGGTACGCACAGGGTTGTAACCTCTCAGCAACAGCTTGCCGCCCGGCACCTCGTCGATGATGTCGCCGTAGAGGATGCTCATCTGGCGCTCGGTCTTCAGCGCGTTGATGCGCTGGCGGTAGGTTTTCCCGTCGCGCGACGGCTGCGACAGCGCGGCATCGAGCGCCATCTTCGGAATCAGGTAGCGTTTGCGGCGTGTCTCGATCTCGCGCCACACGATGCGGGACAGGCCCGGCACCACCGGATCCGCCTGAAAACTCGATTCCTGCTCGATGACCGCGATCGACGCACAGAAGTTTTCCGCGCTCGGCACCAGGCGCAACGCCGTGAAGGCCGAGACAATGTCTGCCGTCCACTCGTCGCGCTCGCGCGTGACGCCCGGCGGAAGCAGCGCATACACGAACCTGCGTGCGTCCTGTTCCTGCACCCGCGGCGGGAAACCCGGCACGAATCGCCCGTCTGCCGGCGCTGCCGGCACTGTGCCCTGCGGTTGTGGTGCGGACGGAAGGGGGTCGGCCGTGCGTATTTCGACCGGCGCGGGCGCCTGGACGGCAGGTGGTGCGGGAACGGCCGCACAGCCGCCGACAACTGCGGCGAGAACGGAAAGGACGGGAACGAGTCGGGGAATGTGCTGCGTATTCATCAGGCGACGGATGCGGATATCGGGCCGCGCCTTCCGGCGGACTCCGGATGCGGCGGCGCGCGGGGAACGCCGGCTCTCGCCGGGGCCGCCGCGCGGAGCGCAACAGTATCAGATTGCGTGCCCCGGATTCGCCCTTTTTCGCACCCCGCCGCGTCCCGCGCGCGGGACGAAAAAAAACAGGCTCCGCAATCGCGAAGCCTGCCAAGGGAATGACGGGGGCAGCGTCCGCCGCAGCCCAAACGAAAGACGGCGGCCGCCCTCCCCGTCGGGAGAGTCGGTATCAGCGACGGATGAACGGATTTGGCACGTCGAGATCGGTCGAGATCCATACGCACTTGGTCTCGAGGTATTCCTTGATCGCATCCGCACCGGACTCACGGCCGATGCCCGAGCGCTTGTAGCCGCCGAAGGGCGAGGTGAAGCTGGTCGCGCGGTAGTTGTTTACCCACACGGTGCCGGCCTTGAGCTTGTCGGTGACGTACATCGCGCGGTGCAGGCTCTTGGTCCACACGGCGCCGGCGAGGCCGTACAGCACGTCGTTGCCGATGCGCACGGCGTCCTGCTCGTCCTTGAACGGGATCACGCACAGCACCGGGCCGAACACCTCTTCCTGCGCGATGCGCATCTTGTTGTTCACGCCGGTGAAGATGGTCGGCTCGACGAACTGGCCCGCGCCGAGATCGGGGCGCGACTTGCCACCGAGCACGCAGTTCGCGCCTTCATCCTTGGCGATCTGGATGTAGCTCATGATCTTGTCGAACTGCGGACGGGTGGCGATCGGGCCGACCTGGGTGTCGAGCTGCGACGGGTCGCCGATCTTCGCGGTGCTGACGAACTCGACGAGGCGGCGCACGACTTCGTCGTGGATGCTTTCCTGCACCAGCAGACGCGAGCCGGCCTGGCAGGTCTGGCCGGAAGCGGCAAACACGCCCGACACGATGCCCTTCACGGCCTGGTCGAGGTCCGCGTCGTCGAAGACGATGTTGGGCGACTTGCCGCCGAGCTCCAACGTCACGGTCTTGAGGCCGCGCGCGGCCGCTTCGTAGATCTTCTGGCCGGCGATCTCGCCGCCGGTGAAGCCGATGTGGGCGGTGTCGGGATGCTCGACGAGGGGCGCGCCGACTTCATGGCCGAAGCCGGTGACGACGTTGACGACGCCCGGCGGGAAGCCGGCCTGCGCGAAGAGCTTGGCGAATTCGATCGCCGAGGCCGAGGTGAACTCCGAGGGCTTGATGACCACCGTGCAACCCGCGGCGAGCGCCGGCGCGAGCTTCCAGCTCGTCAGCGTCAGCGGCGAGTTCCACGGCGTGATGATCACGACCACGCCCTTCGCCTCGTACTTCGTGTAGCAGAACACGCCCTTCTTGTCGGTCGGGATCACGTGGCTCTCGATCTTGTCGGCGAGGCCCGCGTAGTAGTGGAAGTAGTCGCCCATGTACTTCACCTGAGCGACGACCTCGGCGGCGAGCTTGCCGTTGTCGCGGCGCTCGATCTCGGCCAGGTGTTCGGCATTTGAGACGATCAGGTCGGCCAGCTTGCGCATCAGCTTGCCGCGCTGGCTCGCAGTCAGCGAGGGCCATTCGCCCTCCTCGAAGGCGGCGTGCGCGGCGGCGACTGCGGCGTCGGCATCCGCCTTGCCGCCCCGGCCAATCAGCGCCCAGGCTTCGCCGCTATAGGGATTCTCGGTCGGGAAGTACTCACCGGACACGGGCGGCACCTCGGCACCGTTGATGTACTGGCCGTACTTGGGGAGGGAATCGAGATTCGACATCGTGAGCTCCGTAAAGGAATTCCAAATCGGCGCGCGGCCGGTGCAGCGGTTGCCGGAGCTGTCTCGCACGCTCCGTCGCGTTGCACTAAACAAAACATGGTTCTATTTTAACCAAAGGCTCGGGGAATTCAAGAACATTTTTAGAACAAGCTTCTGTTTTTCCCGGTGAGCATCGAGCCCCCGGCCTCGCATCGCGCAGACGAAAAAAAACGGCAAGACACACGCCTTGCCGTTCCTTTGCAGACCGGCGACGACACGCCGCCATCCCCGGCCAGAATCGCCCGATCAGAAGTTATGAACGATACCCGTCACGACGGCGCTCTGCTTCTCCGGAGCAATGGTCCAGTCCTGGCCGGCTGCGCGCGCCGGGCTGCCGCCGAGCTGATATGCAGCCGCGTCCTGGTTCTTGAGGTTGGTGTACAGCGCGTAGACCTGGGTGCGCTTCGACAAGGCGTAGTTGTAGCCGACGGTGTACATGCGCGCACCGCTGTCGTCGATGCCGGCGTCGCCCTTCCAGTCGTTGGCTTTGCCGTAGAAGGCGCCGACGGTGTGCGCGCCGGTCGTGTACTTCGCGAGCAGATGCCAGTAGTTGCGGCTACGGTCGTCGCCGGACTGGTTGATGTCTTTCAGCACGTCGCGCTCGATCAGGCCGGCGAAGTAGAACGGGCCTGCCTGGTAACCGGCGGTGATGAAATTTGAATAGCCGTCGTCGTAGAAGTTCTTCGACTGCGCTTCCATGCGGCGCTGCTGCAGGTGACCCCACGCCGCCTTGAGCGGACCGTTCTCGTACACCACGTTGGCCGAGAACATGCGCGATCCGTCGTCGCCCAACTGCTCCTCGCCGCCGTTGTCCGACGGACCGAAGGAATACCACAGCTTGGCGCTCAGGCCGCCGAACTTCGGCGATTCGTAGCTGACCGCGTTCGGCAGCCGCTCGTCGAAACCGCCGGTGGCGGCGCTGGAGCCGTTGGCCCACAGGGTCGCGTCGTTCGAAGTACCGGTGAACAGCTGGAAGTAGTTACCCGAGATCGAATGCAAGTCGTCGTAGGGATGATAGAAGTTACCCGCCTTGACCGTGCCGTAGTCGTTCTTCAGGCCGACGAAGGTTTCGCGGCCGGCGAGCTTGTTCGAACCGCCGGTGGAGCCGTCGTCGAGCGCGACGCCCGATTCGATCTGGAAGAACGCCTTCAGACCGCTGCCGAGCGCTTCTTCACCGCGGAAACCGATGCGCGAGGTGTTGTTCTTCAGGAACTGGGTGGTTTCCTGACCCGACTTGCGGATCTGCTCGAACGAGACGTGTGCGCGGCCGTAGATCGTGACGCTGGTATCCTGGGCCGATGCGACCTGGGCGGCGCCGGCGCCGAGTGCTGCGAGCACGGCGATAGTGACTTGCTTCTTCATCGTGTTCCTTCCTTCGGTTTGGTATTCGTATCTGCAAGCCGGCGGCCACACCGCTCCTGGTGCAACACCTACGACTCCCGCTGGCAGTCAGTGCCGGCTTGCTGTGCCTTTTCTGTGTACCTGGCGGCTCAATTCCGGGGCAGAAGTCCGGCGCCGCAAAGTCGGTCCTGATCTGGCGTCAGGTCGCGCTAGGTTCTCGTCGTGGTCGTCACCCTCCCCGTTCCTCCTCCGGCCTGCGTGCTTATGTGAGCTGTGCGGTTTATCGCCGCTTGACGGGCTTACAATAAAACACATTTCTACCTGTAACAACTTCTTTTTAGAACTGCGCTGCGCCTGCTGCAACTTTGCAACCTGAGCCCTAGCGCAGCACGAGTACCGGAATACGGCAGCCGTTGATCAGCGAGGTCGTTTCGCTGCCCAACAGCAGGCCCGACAGGCCTGTGCGGGCGTGCGAGGCCATGCAGATCAGGTCACAGCCACGCTGCTGCGCCGCCGCGATGATCTCTTCGTGCGGGGATGCGCCGCTGACGTAGAAACATTCGGCGTCCACGCCCTGCTCGTGCGCCTCGTGCGAGATCACCGCGAGGAACTCCGCCGCGGCATCCTCCTGAACGTTATCGCCGGCAATTGCGAGGCCCGCGCCGGCCGGCGCATGCGACGAAACGACCACGGAAAGCCCCGTGACTTTCGCGCCGACAGCCTTGGCGAGCGCGATGCCGTGCCGGATCGCGATCCGCGACAGCTCCGATCCGTCGGTCGGCAACAGGATGTTCTTGTACATGGTGAATCCCTCGATTGATCAGGCGCCCATCGACGCGAAATGCCGCAGCATGCGCTCGGCGTCGGGTTCCAGCCCGGTGAAGTGGCGGAAGGCATCGACCGCCTGGAACACCGCCATGCCACCGCCGTTCAGCGTGCGGCAACCCTTCGCCGCGGCCACGCGCAGCAGTTCGGTTTCGAGCGGGAAATACACGATCTCGGCCACCCAGTGGCGCGACTGCAGCAGTTCCGCGGGCAGCGGCACGCCGGGGAACTTCGCCATGCCGGTGGGCGTCGCGTGGATGAGGCCGTCCGCCTCGTCCATGGCTGCGGCCAGGTCGGTACATGCGGCCGCACGGCCGGCGCCGAATGCGTCGCACAGGCTGGCGGCGAGCGTCTCGGCGCGCACGGGGTCCGAATCGCGCACGTACAGCTTGCCGACGCCCTGCTGCAGGGCTGCATGCGCCACCGCGGCGCCCGCGCCGCCCGCACCGAGCTGGACGACGACGTCGCGCTTGGCATCGGGCAGGCCGCGCCGGAAGCTCTCGCCGAAGCCGCTGCAGTCGGTGTTGTAGCCGATGCGCCGCCCCTCGCGCAGGACCACCGTATTCACGGCATTCAGGGCCCGGGCGTCGTCGGAGAGTTCGTCGAGCAGCGGAATCACCGCCTGTTTGAACGGGAAGGTGATGTTCAGGCCGCAGAAGCCCATGCGTTCGGCGGCAGTCAGGAGTTCGGGCAGGTCGTCGACGGTGAGGCCGAGGATCTCGGTGTCGATCTTCTTGTACATGTAGCGCACGCCCTGCTCGTCACCTTCGCGCTCGTGCATGGGCGGCGTGCGCGAGGCCTGGATGCCGGAACCGATCAGGCCACAGAGGAAGGATTGTTTCGCGTTTGCACTCATTGTCGCTTGCTCCTTTCGCGGCTTTCCTTGCGGACCGGTCGGTCGCATCACCGCTGCTGCTATTGAATTGATGTTCGATCGGCGGACGGACCACTGCCCCCGGCAAGCTGCCCTGCCTGTCACTGCTTCAGGGCTTTGCTCCAGCGTTCCACGTCCGCGGCAAGGCGCGCACGCAGTGCCTTCGGGGTCGCATCGTCGGCTTTGGCAGGGGTCGCGCCGAGATCCTTCAGCGCGTCGATCAGTGCCGGGTCCTGCAGGGCCTGCCGCAAGGCTGCCGAGAGACGCTCGATGCGCTCTGGCGGCGTACTCTTGGGCGCATACAGGCCGTGCCACACAACGAGTTGCACGCCGGGCAGGCCCGCCTCCGCGAGCGTCGGCACGTCGGGCAGTGCGGCCAGTCGTTCGACCGTCGTTACGCCGAAAGCCTGCACCTCGCCGCTCCTGATGCGCTCGAGCGTATGCGTGGTCTGGTCGCACATGAGGTCGATGTGCCCGTCGCTCAGCATCGCGTTCATCGCGCTCGCGGTGCCTGGGTGCGTCAGCGTCGGCAGATCCTTGCCCGCCGCGCGCGCGAACAGGACGCTGCACAGGTGGGACGCCGACCCCTCCCCGGCGTGGCCGATGGCGAGCTTGCGCCGCCCCGTCTCCATCTGCGTGCGCAGTTCGGCGACGTTGTGGGCGCGCAGGTCGCGGCGTGCGATGAGCGTCATCGGCACGTCGGCGATCAGCCCGACGGGTTCGAAATCCTTCTGCGGATCGTAGGGCAGCTTGGCGTTGAGTGCGGGCGCAGCGGCGTGACCGACGTTGGCGAGCAGCAACACCTTGCCGTCAGGTCGGGCACGCTGCACCTCGCGCGTGCCGACCGAGCCGCCCCCGCCGCCGATGTTCTTCACCGACACGCGCTCGCCCAGCGCCCGCCCGAAGGCGGCGACGAAGGGCTGCGCCAGCTTGTCGGTGGGGCCGCCGGCGACGAACGGCACGACGAGCGTGAGCTTGGGCTCCGGCTGCGCCGCGCTCACCACGGCCGGCAGAATGGCGGCAAGCACCGCAACAAGACGCATCACGAATGGCACCATCCCACACTCCTCGCTCGATATCGGCTTCATTAGGGGAGATCACGCCGGCTGGCACGACCACATCGCCGTCGATGTGACCGTACCCTCCGGCTTGCTGCGCGAACGCGACGCGCCTTACTTGGCGCCGCGCACCTTCGCGACTTCGGCGTACACTTCCTTGACGAAGGGTTCGCCCAGTTCCTTCGTGTACTTCTCGATCACGGGCTTGACCTTCTCGCGCATCTTGGCCATTTCCTCGGCCGACAGCTCGGTGACCTCCAGCTTCTTCTTCAGGTGCTCGAGCGCCTCGGCGTTCTTCTTCGCCGACACCTGACGCTCGAAGTCGCGCGCCTCGTTGGCCGATTCCTGGATGACCTTCTGCTCGGCCGGGGTCAGCTTGTCCCAGGCCTTCTTGCTCATGATGATGATCTGCGGGTTGTACTGGTGACGGGTCAGGGTCAGGTACTTCTGCACCTCGTCGAACTTCATCACCGGAATGGTCACGAGCGGGTTGGTCGCGCCGTCGACGGCCTTCTGCTCCAGCGCGTTATAGACTTCCGGGAACGGCAGCGGCGTCGCGTTCGCGCCCAGCGCGTTCATCATGTCGACGTACACCGGGGTCTGGATCACGCGAATCTTCAGACCGGCGAGATCCTCGACCTTCTTGACCGGACGCTTGTTGTTCGAGATGTGGCGGAAGCCCAGCTCCGGATAGGCCAGGCCAACGATGCCCTTCTCCGGCAGCTTGTCCATCAGCTTCTTGCCGATGGGGCCGTCCATGACGGTGTGCGCCTCCTTTTCGTTGTCGAACAGGAAGGGGAAGTCGAGGACGGAGAATTCCTTCGCGAGACCGTTCAGCAGGCTCGCGTTCATCTGCGACAGTTCGACGGTGCCGCCCTGCAGCGAGGACACGACCTGCAGGTCGCCGCCCAGCGCGCCGCCGCCGAAGATCTTCACCGTCAGGCTGCCGCCGCTCTTTGCCTTCACCAGCGCAGCGAACTTCTCGACGCCGTCGTACTGCGCCGTGCCCGGATTGGTCTGCATCGCCAGCTTCAGGTCGCGCGCCGCGGCATCAGCCGAAAACATGACACCCGTCGACAGCACGGCAACCGAGCCGAGGACACCCGCCATCAGTTTCTTGATTTGAGTCTTCATTTTGTCTCCTAGTCCTGCGTGCGAAAGAAAGACTTCCTGTTTCAAAGCGCGGAAGCTGCGCTCATCCGGGGAGCCCGGCGTCCACCGGGCCCGTGTTCATCAGCTTGCAAACCACTTGGCCGGGCCGGTGACAAGCACCGGGAACATCACCAGCGAGAAGAGCACGGCGAGCTGCGCGATGAGGAAGGGCCACACGCCGCGCATGAGGTCGCTGATGCTGATCTTGCCGACGCCGGCGACGACGTTGAGCACCGTGCCCACCGGCGGCGTGATCAGGCCGATCGCGTTGTTCATGATGAACAGCACGCCGAAGTAGATCGGGTCGATGCCGGCCTGCTTCACCACCGGCATCAGCACCGGCGTCAGGATCAGGATGGTCGGCGTCATGTCCATCGCGGTGCCGACTGCGACCACGACCAGCATGATCACGATCAGCAGCAGCGTCGGGTTGTCCATGAAGGGCTCGAGCAGCGCGATGAGCTCGCCCGGCAGGTCGGCGACCGTGATCAGCCATGCCGACACCATCGCGGCGGCGACCAGGAACATCACCACCGCCGTGGTCGTCGCGGCCTGCACGAACACCGCATAGACGTCCTTCAGCTTCAGTTCCTTATAGACGAACACCGCGATGATCAGCGAATACACCGCAGCCACCACCGCCGCCTCGGTCGGCGTGAACACACCGAACTTCAGGCCGACGATGATGATCACCGGCAGCATCATCGCCCACGCGCCGTCGATCATCGTCGCGACGATTTCCTTCGCCGACTTGCGCGGCATGGGCTTGACGTTCTCCTGACGGGCAACGATCCACCAGGCGATGGCAAGGCCGATACCCATCATCAGGCCAGGGAAAATACCGGCGAGGAAGAGCTTGGAGATCGACAGCCCGCTCGCGACGCCGAAGATCACGAAACCGATGCTGGGCGGGATGATCGGGGCGATGATGCCGCCCGCTGCGATCAGGCCGCAGGAGCGCTCCTTGTTGTGCCCGGCCGCGGTCATCATCGGCACGAGCAGCGCAGCCAGTGCGGCCGAGTCCGCGACCGCCGAACCCGACAGCGAAGCCAGGAGGCAGGACGCGAGGATCGCGACATAGCCGAGGCCGCCATGCACGTGGCCGACCATCGCGAGCGCGATATTGACGATGCGCTTCGACAGACCGCCCGCGTTCATGATCTCGCCGGCGAGCAGGAAGAAGGGCACGGCCATCAGCGGGAAGCTGTCGGCGCCGTTGATCACGTTCTGCGCGATGATCTGCGCGTCGAACATGTCGAGGTGGTACATCAGGGCAACGCCGCAGATCAGCAGCGAGAAGGCGATGGGAACACCCAGCGCCATCGCGCCGAGCAGGGATCCGAGAAAGATCGTAATGGTCATGATGGGGCTCCCTGTCTCAGTGCTTGCCGCCCGCCACCGCACGCAGCGGAGGTTCGCCTTGGGTGCCGGCGTGTTCGCCGTGGATTTCCTCGGATTCCTTGACCTGCACGAGTTCGTGCTCGGCCAGCTTGCAGAACAGTGCGCGGTAGAGGTTGTGCAGAGTGATCAGCCCGCCGGTGACGGCGAACACGACCCCGATGCCGTAGAACCAGCCCATGGACCAGCCGGAAGTCGGCGCCTTCACGTCGAGGTTGATGACCGTCTGGTCCCAACTACCGACCAACAACAGCCAGCAGACATAGGCGACCAGTACCTGGCCGATGATCAGGCACACGCGCTTGCCCAGCGGCGACAGACGCATCACGAAGGCATCCACGCCGAGATGCCCGTGTTCGCGCATCGCGACCAGGGCGCCGAGGAAGGTCATCCACACGAAAAACCAGCGGGACACTTCCTCGGAGACCGAGATGCCGCTGTTGAACGCATAGCGCAGGAACACGTTCCCGAACACGAGCACGACCATGATTGCCAGACACAGCGCAATCACGAACTTCAGGAACCGAAAGTACCCGTCCACGATTTTCGTGACGACGGATACGGAACTATCAGGCGAACTCATCGACTTCTCCTCCAGGACATCGTGTGCAAACTGTCATCCAACGTCGCGCCTTCCGTCGGGATGCCTTCGGCCTCTGCGGGACCGTTCGGACTTGCTGCCTTGTTCTTGAGACGCGCGGACATCGTGCAGGCTGACTTTCAGCAACTATAGAACGTAATTCTGTTGTACGCAACATCAATTCAGAATCATGTTCTCAAAATTAAGCATCCTTATAAAAAGGAACCCGCACGAGCGGGTTCTAAGCGCATTCGCTGCGCGAGGAGAAACGCCTTGAAACCTCAGCGTCGCCGGGCCGCCACCAGATGATAGATCGACAGCAGCAGCCCGCTGCTCGCGATCACCGCGATGCCCAGCCAGGTGATCGCATCCGGTAACGCCCCGAACACAAAGAATCCGAGCAGCGCCGCCCACACCAGCTGGGTGTAGCCGTACGGCCCGAGTGCCGCCGCGCTGGAACATTCGAGTGCCTTGGTGATGATGTAGTGCGCGAGTCCGCCGACGAGTCCGGCGAGCACGAGCACGCCCCATTGCTCCGCCGTGGGCCACTGCCACACGAAGGGCATCAGCGGCGCGAGAACGAGCACCCCGACCAATCCGGTGTAGAGGTTGGTCGTCACGGGATGCTCCGCACTGTGGAAGGACCGCGTCACCATCTGGTACACGGCATTGCAGCAGGCGGTGCCGACCGGGAACAGGATCGCCCAGGTCAGCAGCCCTCCGCCCGGACGCACGATGATCAGCACGCCGACGAAGCCGAGCGTCACCGCGAACCAGTCGACCGGCTTGATGCGCTCGCCCAGCACCGGCCCCGAAAGCAGCGTGATGATCAGCGGTGCAAGGAAGAGGACGGCCGTCGTCTCGGTGAGCGGCAGACGCGACAACCCGTTGATCACGAACAGGCTCGCGCCGAGCAGGCACATTCCGCGAAGCGCCTGCAGCCGCGGATTGGCGGTGCGCAGGATGCGCCCCTTCATCTTCGGCACGAAGAGGATCGCGATGGCGATCGTCTGCACCGCATAGCGCACCCAGATCACTTCGGTGAGCGGCAGACGGTGCGACAGATACTTGATCAGGGTGTCGAGCGCGGCAAAGCACAGGCAGGCCAGACACATCAACAAGGGGCCGAGCACGCGCGTGCGGAAAACATGCGTATCGGTCACGCGTGCGTCCCCGGCCACGTCAGGCGTTGCGGAACAGGCCGATGACGGAGGAGCCGACGTCCGGCCGCACACCCGCGGCTCGCGGGCCGGCCGATCACTGCATAGCGGTCGGTCATGGCGTCTCCTTGTTGTTTGAATTCAGGTTTTGTAACCAGCGCAACTTTAAAACACGATTCTGTTGCACGCAACACTATTCCGCATTCAAAAAAGCGCCGCGCGGCAACGCGGGAGTCGGCTCCGGCAGCCGCCGCGAGGCCTGTTACCCACATCCATCGCACGCGCCGATGCAGCTTTCGCCACGCCCCCCGCGAGCGTCTCCGCCGCGAACGACCGGTTCGTGCCCCCCGCACGGCATGGAGCTAACATGTCCACCTTGCCGCGGAACGCCGTCTCACGGATGCATGGTCCGCGACCGCCACCGACACAATGGAGAGATGCTCATGAGGATTGCAGTGATGGGAGCCGGCGCGGTCGGCTGCTACTACGGCGGCATGCTCGCGCGCGCCGGTCACGAGGTTGTCCTGGTCGGCCGCCCGGTGCACGTAGACGCCGTGACGCGCGACGGACTCCTCCTCGACACGCGCGACTTCCAGGAACGAGTGCCGGTGCAGGCCAGCACCGGCGCGGAGGGCGTGCGCGGCGCGCAGCTCGTGCTGTGCTGCGTGAAATCGACCGACACTGCGGATGCCGCCACCGCGATGGCGCCGCACCTGGCCCCCGAGGCGATCGTGCTGAGCCTGCAGAACGGCGTCGACAATGCAGAACGGCTGCAGGCGCTACTGGGCCGCGAGGTCGGTGCCGCGGTGGTCTATGTCGCGACCGAAATGGCGGGCCCGGGCCATGTGAAGCACCACGGCCGGGGCGAGCTCGTGATCGGCCCGTCTGACGCATCCGGCCGCCTCGTCGAGCTCTTTACCGCGGCCGGCATACCCGTCGACGTTTCCGACAACGTCGTCGGCGCGCTGTGGGCCAAGCTGATCCTGAACTGCGCGTACAACGCCCTGTCGGCGATCACACAGCTGCCCTATGGCCGGCTCGTTGCCGGCGATGCCGTCGAGGACGTCATGCGCGACGCCGTGCAGGAATGCCTCGACCTGGCGTGGGCGGAGGGCATCACGGTGCCCGGCGACTGCTGGGCGGCGGTGCAGCGGATCGCGCAGACGATGCCGACGCAGTTTTCCTCCACGGCGCAGGATCTCGCACGCGGCAAGCGCAGCGAAATCGACCACCTGAACGGCTTTGTACTGCGCCGCGGCCAGGCGCTGGGCGTCGCGACCCCGGTCAATCGCGTCCTGTACAGCGTCGTGAAGCTGCTCGAAGAACGGGCGGCGGAGAGCACGACGCCGGCCTGAGGCCGCGTGCGGCGCTGCGCACAACGCCCCGCGTCGACGAAAAAAGGGGAGACCGCAACGGCCTCCCCCGGATCGGACAAGCCCTTACGCAGCCTGCCTGGCGGCCGCTAGGCTTTGCACGGAGAGCTGGTCGTATTCGTCCTTGTCCATCGGCACCGCATCCGGCTGGCCAAGGTCGTTCAGGTGCACCCGATAGGTTTCACGCGCGCTCCACGCGGCCAGCGCCGCCACCACCGTCACCGCAAAGGTGATGCTGCCGACCACCAGCGGGATGTTGGCCGATCCCGGAGGCGCGACCGCGGCAAAGACCATCGGCAACATTGCCGTGACGAGCGTGCCGAGGTTCTGCGAGATCGCCATTGCGGAAACGCGGGTACGCGTAGGAAAGAGCTCGGGATAGAAGCTCGGGTACACCGCGTTGTAGCCCTGGTAAACCACGCCCCACATCAGCAGGGACATCGCGATCGCGAGCGGCACGTTATGGATGCTGATCGCGTAGAGGTAACCAAAGGACAGCAGCCCCGAGGCCAGTGCTCCGAAGATGATCGGCGGGCGGCGGCCGACGCGGTCGGAGAGCTTGCCGACGAAGGGGATCACGATCACCGCGAGGCAATTGCCGAGGACCGGGATCCACAGGTAGACGTCCTTGTCGAAGCCGATCCCGTAGCCCGCCTGCACCGCGTAGGCCGCACCGAACACGGTCGTGACCACCGGAATGACGTTCATCAGCGCCATGCACACCACACGCAGCATGTCCCGCCAGCTGTTCGTGATCGCCTGGATGACCGGTGCCTTGGGCACTTCGCCGTGTTCGCTTTCCTCCGCGAAGGCCGGGGTTTCCTTCACCTCGCGGCGGATATAGTAGCCGGCGACGATGACGACGAAGCTCAACAGGAAGGGAATTCGCCAACCCCAGGAGTTGAAATCCTCCGTCGGCAGATAATGCGCCAGCGGCAGGAACACGGCGGCGGCAAGCACCTGCCCCGCCTGCACGCCCTGCAGCGTGAAGCTGGCGTAATAGCCGCGACGCCCGAAAGGCGCGTGCTCGAGGATCATCGAGCTCGCGCCAGAGATCTCGCCCGCGACCGCGAAACCTTGGATCAGGCGCAGCACGACCAGCAGCGCCGGGGCGAGGAGACCGACCTGCTCATAGGTCGGCAGCAATCCGACGGCCACGGTCGAAATGCCCATCAGGAACATGCACAACAGCAGCACCTGCTTGCGGCCGTGGGTGTCGCCCCAGTGGCCGAGGAAGAAGGCACCGATCGGGCGGGCGACGTAACCGACACCGTAAGTGGCCAGCGACGCTACGATCGCGACCTTGGGATCCGCGGCGGGGAAGAAGATCTGGGGGAAGATCAGCGACGCTGCCGTCGCATAGATGAAGAAGTCGTAATACTCCAGCACCGAGCCGATCCAGCCGCTGGCCGTCGCCTTCTTTGTCTGGTGTTCTCCGTGGGGTTCGTGTTCCGTGAGGCTGGCCATCGGGATCTCCACTCTCGATCATGAAAGGCGGACGGGGGTCCGCCGGGGATGGCCCGCATAATAGAACTTTATTGCATCCCACGCAACTTATATCCAGAATACTGTTCTATTGTGCACTGCATCGACGCCAGAGTCACCGACTGCTGCGGCGACCGGCAGATTGACGCTGCGCCGCACCATTGCAGCCCGGCTTGCCGCGGCCCCTGCCCCTGCCTCGGCTCCCCGAGTCGCGCCGCCCGTGCTGGCGCGCGAGCATCTCGTCGACCGTCTCCGACATGCTGCGCGCAAGCGAGACGGCCACCTCCGCGTCGGGGTAATGGTCGGGCAGGCGATAGCCCAGCCACGCATACGCCGAATACTTCTTGCACGCATCCTCGGCGGCCTGCAGCGCATAGCGCCCGGTGCCGACCGGTTCGATGGAGAGGTGCGACGTGCGCTCCTTCGACAATGCGCGCGCCCATTCCTGCCACGCCTGGTTGAGCGACTCGACACGCGTCGACACCGGCACCAGCGACAGCGTGAAGCGGTGTTCCAGCGACAGTGGCAGCGCGTCCAGCCAGCGGGCACGCTCGATCTGCTCGGTCATGTCGCCCGGCAGGAAGAAGTCGTCGGTGAGGTCGATGTTGCGCGAAAAGAGTTCGAGCAGGCGCGCGAGCGAGCGCTCGCCGGTCGCTGCCGAGATGCTCTTCAGGTGGTGCAGCGAGGGCGTCACGTAAAAGCCGCGGCTCGACAACGGCTCGGCTGCCGTGCGCATCAGGCGGCCGACGATGCTGTGCGTATGGTCGTCGAAGCCGGCGACGAGGCCCGCCTCGTGGAGGCCGAAGCGCCCTGCCCGCCCGGCGATCTGGTGCGTGAGCCAGGGCGCCAGGATGTCCTCGGAGATGCCGTCGAACTTCTTCGCGGTCGAGAACACGACCCGCGCCACCGGCAGGTTGAGCCCCATGCCGATCGCGTCGGTCGCGACGACGATGTCGGCCTCGCCGTCTCGGAAACGCTGCGCCTGCGCGCGGCGCACCTCGGGCGAGAGGTTGCCGTAGATCGTCGCCACACGGAACCCGGCCTCTGCGATGTTGGTGGCCCAGTTCAGCACATCGCGGCGCGAGAATGCGATCACCGCGTCGCCGCGGCGCAGCTGCCCAATATTGCCCACGGCACGCGGCGCCATTTCAAGCGGCGATTTGCGTTCGAGCGTGCGCACCTCCAGCTCGCAGCCGAGGCGCTCGGCGAGCGCCTCCACCGCCGGGCGCGCCGACAGCGCGCCGAGCAGGAACACCGTCTTCGCCGCGGCCCCGCACACCGCGGCGGTCCACGCCGAGCCGCGATCGAGGTCCTCCAGCATCTGGATCTCGTCGATCACCGCGACCTCGACCGGGCGCGAGGTGTCGAGCATCTCGATGGTGCTCGCAACATGGGTCGCGCCAGGGGTGATGCGCCGCTCCTCGCCGGTCACGAGGCTCACCGCAACGCCGCGGTCGGCAAGGCGCTCGTAGTTTTCCAGCGCCAGCAGGCGCAGTGGTGCCAAGTACACGCCGGTCGCCGCCTGCGCCAGCGCTTCCATCGCCTGGTGCGTCTTGCCGGAATTCGTCGGCCCGAGGATCGCGACGAAGCGGCGCCGCATCATGAACGCCGTTTCGAAGGATTCCGGATAGCGGGTCAGCTTGACCGTATCGCGCGCAGCCTCCGCGAGCGTCTCCGCGCGGCGGCGCGCGGCCGCCTCGGCGAGCCGGTCGTCGACGATGCGGAAGCGCCGGCTCGCCAGCTCCTTGCCGGTTTCCAGCGCACTCAGGAAGCGCGCACCGTCCAGCCCTTCGGCCTGCGCCCGTTTCAGCACACCGGTGACGAAGGCGCGCACGTCGGCCTCGAACTCGGCCACCGACGCCATGTGCAGGCGTTCACGCACCAGCGCGAGGTGCTTCTCCTCGGGCAGCTTGCGCCACTTTTGCACGCGCGCCAGCACGCAGCGCTCCGGCACCAGCCGGTAGGGGTAGCGCCGTCCGCCGACCTCTACCGCGCCAGCCACCTCGATCGCGACCGCCCCCTCGTTGTGCACGAGACGCGCGTTGAAACCCTGCAGCCAGAGATGAAGTTCGCGCGCGACGTCGAGCAGCGCATCGTCGCTCTCGGCATCGTCCTCCGCAGGCACGACGGCCTCCGGATCGGTGAAGAAATTTTCTTCCAATTAATGCGTTCCGAACAACAAAACGTGAAGGGTCTCATGCATCGACCACATAGGGATACCCCGTCAATCGCGCTCGCGCGAATCGGCACCCACGTCCGGCAGGAAGGCATGAAAAGCCAACTCAACAATCCCTGCGCGAGATGCATTACATCTAATTAATTCACTTTACGTGATTCTCTCTCAGCGCTAACCTGCCGCCGATACCGATCCAACCCGCCGGAAGCCCCAAATGCCCTACGTAAACATCAAGATCACCCGCGAAGGCGCCACGCCGGATCAGAAAGCCGAACTGATCAGCGGCGTCACACGCTTGCTGCAGGACGTCCTCGGCAAGAATCCCCAGACCACGGTCGTGGTCATCGACGAGGTCGACACGGACAACTGGGGAATCGGCGGCGAAACCGTGACCGTGCGCCGCAAGCGCGGTCAATAGAAGGCGCGGTCGCCACGTGACGCCACCGCCCGACGCAACGACTCAGCTGCGGTCTGGAAGCGGACGCATCACCAGACCGTAGCGTCCCCGCGTCACCGGCATCGCGAAATCGAAACGATCGACCAGCGCACACAACTCCAGGTCGGCCAACGGCAGGGCCGGGTCCGTGCCAGCGACAAAGCGCCGACCGAAGTCGGAATCGCGCACGCGCCGCGCCAGCGCTTCGCGGTCGATCGACTCATCCTGAAGGCCGGCCGCGAGGTAATCCGCGCAGGCGATGTCCTCGTCGCCATCGCGATCGATCCATTCCCCGGTCGTGATCAGCGCGACCCGTTTTGGCGCAACCGCACGCAGCGCACGCAAGGTCGCGCCGGCACACACGAGGCTCGCCGCAAACAGCCGCGGTGCGCTGCGAAAGCGCAGCAACGCCTGCACGCCCGCCGCCGTCGACAGGATCACCGGCCGCCCGGCGAGCTTCAGGTCGTGCACCCGCGAGGGCGAATTCCCGAGGTCGAAACCGGGCATCGGGCGCCCACCGGGCAAGGCCCCGACCGTCAGCGCATCGGGCAAGCGATCGAGCAGCAGCTCGGCCTCGGCGGCCGTCCCGACCGGATGGATCTCCGATGCGCCCGCCGCGAAGGCGTACGCGGCCGTCGAAAAGGAACGGAGCACGTCGATCGCGACGACGGCATCGAAGTCGTGGGATTCCTGCACGAGGCGGTTCAGGGCGACGCGAAAGATCTGCATTGGCCGATCATACGACAAGGGGGCACAGCACGCGTATCGGGGCTGCGTACGTCCGGCACCCGAGTGCTGCGCCGTCGTCCCTGCGGTCGCCTGGGCATCAGCCACGCTATGCTCGGATGACGCAGCGCCCTGAACGATTGCTGGCGCGGCTGTCCAACAGGCCCGCCCACAACTGCAATCCGGCAGCCTCACGCATGAGCAAACTGACGATCCGCATCTCCGACGGCGCTGCCGACATTCCTCGCGAAGCGTGGACCGCCCTGTGCGCGCCGGGACACCCCTTCCTGAACGGCGACTTCCTGCGCATCGTCGAGGAACACGGTGTCGCCGTGCCCGATGCCGGCTGGCAGCCCCTGCACCTCGTGGCGAGCGAAAACGGCACGATCGTCGGCCTGCTCCCGCTCTACCTGAAGGGTCACTCGCACGGCGACTTCATCTACGACTGGAGCTGGAAAGCGGTATGGGAGCGCCTCGGCCACCGCTATTACCCGCGCCTGGTGTCCGGCCTGCCCTACACGCCGGTTGCCGGGCCGCGACTCCTGATCGCGCCGGCGGCCAGCGACCGTGCAGCGGTGTGCGACGCGCTGATCACGGCCGCGCAGGGCATCGTCGCCGACAACGGGTTTTCGACGTGGCACGTCGCGCTGGCCTCTTCCGCGGACATCGACGCCCTCGCGGCCAGAGGACTGCTCGTGAGCCACGACGTGCAATATCAGTGGTTCGACCAAGGATTCGG
Source organism: Aromatoleum toluolicum (assembly GCF_012911005.2). Classification (GTDB taxonomy): domain Bacteria; phylum Pseudomonadota; class Gammaproteobacteria; order Burkholderiales; family Rhodocyclaceae; genus Aromatoleum; species Aromatoleum toluolicum. Next base: position 77,138 of record NZ_WTVS01000016.1, read on the forward strand.
CGACTTCGACGGCTTCCTACAATGCTTCGCGGCCGAAAAACGGCGCAAAGTGCGCGCCGAGCGGCGACGGGCCGCCGAATCGGGGCTGAGATGCTGAAATGCCGGCCAACAATCGCTGCATTACCTGGCGGCATCTCAGCGGCGCCTGAAGAAGATCGACGCCCCTCACGACATCGCCATCACGCGAACGCGAATAAGCCTATACTGAATTTGTATCGACGCTTTCGTCGATGCTTGCAAGGAGCAAGATCATGGGCAAACAAAGGCAAGGCAATAAGGAAGAGAAGAAGCAACCTCTCATGAATGCCAAGGAAAAGCGGGACGCGAAGCACGCCAAGAAGCACGCCAACGATCATGTGCCGCTGATTCCCCATTGATCGGACGTGCGGGCAAGGCTTGCGCGTATTTCGCCACGGTCAATGCCTGCAATTCCGTCAGGAGCACGGTCCGATGCAGCACTTCGAATACCTGGTCCGCAGCGACCTGCATGATATGGCCGAAGACATTGCCCGCTCTTTCGGGAGCAGGGAACGCGAACGGCTGAATGCATATTCCAATGTAGTGGTGACCGAGTTGAACCGGCTCGGTGCTTTGGGGTGGGAACTCGTGAAAGCACCCGACGCGGCAACGAACCGCAACTGGATTTTCAAGCGGCCGCTCGCCGATACCAGCGTCAGTCGGCAACTCTGACCGACCACTGCCAGTTGGCGGCTGGCGAGTGCGGTGTCATGCGCTCTTTCCGAAGCGCTCCGAATACGCGACGACCACGCCCGACGCGACGATGATCCCCATCCCCGCGAGCGACAGTCCGTCCGGAAAATCCCCGAATACCAGCCATCCCAGCAGCGTCGCCCACACCAGCTGCGCGTACGTGAAGGGACTCAGCGTCGTCGCCGGCGCGGCGCGCAGTGCCATGATCATCAGCAGATGGCCGCTCGCGGCGAGCACGCCGAGCGAACCGGTCAGCAGCCAGTCGCGCAGGTCCAGCGCGCCGGGGACCCAGTACTTGGGCACCAGCACGCACATGGTCGCGGCGCCGATGAGGGCGGTGTAGGAAAGCTGGGTCACGGAGCGGTCGACGGCGCTCAGCTTGCGCGTCAGCACCTGATAGACCGCATAGCACACCGCCCCGAGCAGGACGAATACGACCCCGATGTTGAAGGCGTTGCCCGACGGGCGGGCGATCAGCAGAACACCCGAGAATCCGACGATGACCGGAATCCAGCGCCAGGCGGGCATCTTCTCGCCGAGAAAGCTCACTGCGAGGATCGTCACGAGGAAGGGCGTGACGAACACGAGCGCCGTGACTTCGGCGAGCGGCATGTGCTGGAACGCGGCGACGACGGCGCCGGTCGTGCCGACGAGCGTGAGCCCGCGCACGAGCTGCAGGCCAGGCCGGGCGCTCTTGAAAAGACTCGTGCCGTAACGCGGGAGGAACACCACCAGCGTGATCAGGAAGTGCGCGAAGTAACGCCCCCAGACCACGACGGCGATCGGGTGGCGGGAAACGAGCGTCTTGGAGACCGTGTCGAGCAGCGCGAAGAGCGCGAGCGCGCCCATCATGTAGAGGATGCCGCGTATCGGATGGTGGGCGGCGGACGCGTTCATGCGGGGAGGATCCTGTCGGGGGTCGCGGGACGGGTGGAAATCGCCGAACCGTGGGATGTTTTTATGGTAGGGGCAGGATTGTAACCGCGCGGAGCCAACCGCCGTGTCCATGCCGTCCCGCGCATGCAGGGGCAATGTCCCATACGACTCCGCGCCCCGTCGTCTGTGCGAATGCCCGACTGTCGAATCGGGGGCGGAGCGACAGGATATGCCATTCGCCCGCCCCCTTCCCCTACATCATGCGGAAGCGATCGCCCGCGACAACTCGGGAACGAGCTGGAACAGGTCGCCGACGAGACCGTAGTCGGCGATCTGGAAGATCGGTGCTTCCTCGTCCTTGTTGATCGCGACGATGACCTTGCTGTCCTTCATGCCCGCGAGGTGCTGGATCGCGCCGGAGATGCCCACCGCAACGTAGAGCTCCGGAGCGACGATCTTGCCGGTCTGGCCGACCTGCAGTTCGTTCGACACGTAGCCCGAATCGACCGCGGCGCGCGATGCACCGACGGCGGCGTTGAGGGTGTCGGCGAGCGGCTCGATCGTGCCGGCGAAATTCTCCGCCGAGCCCAGGCCGCGCCCGCCCGAGACGATGATGCGGGCAGCCGTCAGCTCGGGACGGGTCGACTGCGCGAGTTGCTGGCCGATCACCTTCGACTTTCCACGCTCGCCGCTCGGAGCCACCACTTCGATCGGCGCCGCGCTGTCACCCGCCGCCACCGCCGGGAAGGCCGTCGCGCGCACCGACAGCACGCGCACACGTTCGGCGCAGCGCACCTTTGCCAGCAGGCTGCCCGCGTAGATCGGACGCACGAAAGTGTCCACATCGACGACTTCGACGATCTCGCTGACCATGCCGACGTCGAGCAACGCGGCGACACGCGGAAGGAGGTTCTTGCCCGCGGCGGAAGCGATCGCGAGGACATGGGTGTAGCCGTTGCCGGCGAGCCGGACCACCAGCGGCGCGATGTTCTCGGCCGTGAAGCCGGCGTATTCGGCCGATTCGCTCGTCAGCACGCGCGTCACGCCGGGAAAGGCGCGCGCCGATTCGGCCGCCGCGGCGACGCCGGACGCGCCCACCAGCAGCAGGTCGATCTCGCCGCCGATCTTCGATGCGGCGGCGACGAGGTTTCCGGTCATCGGCGACAGCTGGCCGCCGGTCTGTTCTGCAATGATCAGGCTTTTCATCTGGATCCTCTTGTGAGCGTTCCCCGCGTGCGTTACAGCACGCGGGCTTCGTCCTTGAGCTTCTGCACTAGTTCGGCGACCGAACCGACCTTGATGCCGCCCTTGCGCTCGGGCGGCGTGTAGACCGACAACGTCTGCACGCGCGGTGAAACGTCGACGCCGAACTCGGCAGCTTTCAGCGTGTCGAGCGGCTTCTTCTTCGCCTTCATGATGTTGGGCAGCGTCGCGTAGCGCGGCTCGTTCAGCCGCAGGTCGGCACTGACCACGGCCGGCAACGCGAGCCGCACGGTCTCGAGGCCGCCGTCGACCTCGCGCGTCACCTCGACATTACCGTCGGCGACGACCACCTTCGATGCGTAGGTCGCCTGCCCCCAGTCGAGCAGCGCCGCGAGCATTTGCGCGGTCTGGTTGGCGTCGTCGTCGATCGCCTGCTTGCCGCAGATCACGAGCTGCGCGCCTTCCTTCTCGGCGACCACCTTGACCAGCTTCGCGACCGCAAGCGACTGCAGTTCGACGTCTGTTTCAACGAGGATCGCGCGGTCCGCGCCCATCGCGAGCGCCGTGCGCAGCGTTTCCTGACAAGCGGCGCTGCCGCAGGAAACCGCGACGACCTCGGTCGCCACACCCGCCTCCTTCAGCCGCACGGCCTCTTCGACGGCGATCTCGTCGAAGGGGTTCATCGACATCTTCACGTTCGCAAGCTCGACGCCTGACCCGTCGGACTTCGGGCGGACCTTGATGTTGTAGTCGGCGACCCGCTTTACCGGAACCAGCACTTTCATTCCTGATCTCCTCTTATTCCTTGAAGTGTTCGCCGCTCATCACCTTCGGCGGCTGCGGCATCAGCGGCTTGAAACCCATGCGGTCGATGACGTCGCGCTGCAGGTCGACGCCCGGCGCGATCTCTTCGAGCACGACGCCGTCCTTGGTCAGGCGGAACACCGCACGTTCGGTGATATAGAGCACCTCCTGCCCGCGCACGACCGCCTGCGGGCCGGAGAAGGTGATCTGGTCCACATCGGCGACGACCTTCGACACGTCACCGTTGCGTTCGACATGCAGTTCGCCATGACCCGTGTTGAGCTTCGAGCCCTTGGTGTCGAAGTTGCCGCAGAACACGACCTTGCGCGCGTTCTGCGCGATGTCGATGAAGCCGCCGGGGCCGACCGTGAGGCCGCCGAGCTTCGATGCATTGACGTTGCCGTGCTGGTCGAACTCGCCGAAGCCGAGGAAGGCGATGTCCAGCCCGCCGCCCGAGTAAAAGTCGAACTGCGAGGGCGCGTCGATCATCGCCGAGGCGTTGCGCGCGAAGCCGAACAGCATGCCGTCGAGCAGATTGCCGCCGTAGGTGCCGTGCTCGATCGTCTGGTAGTAGCGGTCGAGATCGCCGCGCGCGGCGACGAGCTTCGCGACCGCGTCCGGCACGCCGACACCGTAGTTGATCACCGCCCCGTCGCGCAGCTCTTCCGCGGCGCGCCGCGCCGTGGCCTGGCGCACCGACAGCGGCTGCGGCGGCTCGTGCGGGACGGGGCCACGACGCTCGCCGGAAATCGTCGGGTCATAGACGATGTCGTAGCTCTGCGACTGCGAAGGATCGACGACGACCGCATCGACGATCGCGCCGGGGATGCGCACCGCGCGCGCCGCCAGCGTGCCGACGTCGACCGCTGTGCGCACCTGCGCGATCACCTTGCCACCGGAGTTGTGCGCGGCGAGCGCGACGGCGTAGGCGTCGAGGTTCGCCGGCTCCTGGTCCATGCAGATGTTGCCGTGCGCGTCGGCATACGAGCCGCGGATGATCGCGACGTTCACCGGGAAGGGCTTATAGCGCAGGTATTCCTTGCCGCCGAGTTCGACGACCTCGACGAGATCCTCCTTCGCCGACTTGTTCATCTTGCCGCCATCGATGCGCGGATCGACGAAGGTGCCCAAGCCCACGTGCGTCAGCAGACCCGGCCGGCCGGCACCGATCTCGCGAAACAGCTGCGCGATCACGCCCCCGGGGAGCACGTAGGCCTCGATCTTCTCGTCGCGCGCGAGCTCCTGCATGCGCGGCGACCATACCCAGTGGCCGCCGATCACGCGCTTGACCATGCCCTCGTAGGCGAAGCAGTTCATGCCCTTGGTCTTCTTGTCACCGATGCCGAGGGCGTGAACGACGGTGAGGTCGCGCGGCTGTGCAGTCTCGAGGAAGCGCTTTTCGAGCGCCGCGAAGATGCACGAGGCTTCGACGAGGCCGCCACCACCGCCGATCAGGCCGACGGTGTCGCCGTCCCGGACGAGCGCGACGGCGTCGGCCGCGCTCATGAATTTATTGATTGCCATTGCTGTTCTCCTCTACCGGACGATCAGATCGTTCCGTACAGCGCTTCGCCATGCTTCATCGCGCTGCGCGCGACGACCGTACGATGGATTTCCGAGGTGCCGTCGAAGATGCGGTAGATGCGCGCGTCGCGGTACATGCGCTCGATCGGCAGATCCGCGCAGTAGCCCATGCCGCCGTACACCTGCACGGCGCGGTCGGCAACGCGGCCGAGCACTTCGGCGACGTAGAACTTGGCCATCGAGATCTTGTCGCGGGCGTCGACGCCGTTGTCGATGTCATTCGCGGCGTCCAGCACCAGCAGGCGCGAGGCGTTGATCTCGACCACGCTGTCCGCGATCATCTGCTGGATCAGCTGGAAGTCGCCGATCGGCTTGCCGAACTGCTTGCGTTCCTGCGCGTAGGAGATCATCAGGTTCAAGAGGCGCACCGACTTGCCGACCGCGCGGGCACAGACCTGCGCCAAACGCACGCGACCGAGCGTCTCGAGGATCAGCTTGAAGCCTTGCCCCTCGCCGCCGAGCAGGTTTTCCGGGCCGACAGGGACTTCATCGAACGCGAGTTCGACGTGGCTCGTGCCGGTGAGGCCCATCATCTTCTGGTCGCGGCCGATGATGAAGCCGGGCGTGCCCTTGTCGACGAGGAAGAGCGAGATGCCCTTCGCGCCCGCGTTGGGGTCGGTGACTGCGGAGACGACGAAGAAGTCCGAGAACTCGCCGTCGCTGATGAAGTGCTTGCCGCCGGTGATCTTCCAGCCGCCCTTGCCGTCCGCCACCGCACGCGTCTTGATGCTCGCGGCGTCCGAGCCGGCGTTAGGCTCGGTGATCGCGATCGAGCAGGTGCGCTCCCCGCGCACGGCCGGCACCAGCCAGCGCTCGCGCTGGGCGGCGTCGCACTTGAGCAGCACTTCATAGACGTTGCCGAAGGCGCGACGGATCAGGATGTCCTTCGCGTGACCGAACTGTTCCTCGACGAGCATCGTGTCGACCGCCGACAGCCCGCCGCCGCCGAATTCCTCGGGGATGTTCATCGCGTACATGCCGTTCGCGCTCGACTTCTCGAACAGGGCGCGCGCCTTTTCCGGCGCAAGGCGACCGGTTTCCTCGATTTCGTCTTCGAGCGGGAGCATTTCGTTCTCTACGAAACGGCGCACGGTCTCGACCAGCATTTTCTGTTCGGAAGAAAGATTGAAATCCATTTTTCGATGTCTCCAGTGATGCCTAGGCTGCGATTGCTTCAGGGGCGCGTCAGGCCGCGCGTTGAGAGCCCGACGCGAGCTGTCCCGCGGCCGGATTGATGCTTCTGAGGTATTCGGAAAGCGCGCTGACCGAGGACAGCTCCTCGGCCGCAGCGAAGAGTTCGGGCGCCAACTTTTCCATCGCTTCCTGGGTGAGGCGTACCGTGGGCCCGGCGATGCTGACGACGCCGGTGACCCGTCCGCTGTGCGGATCGCGCACGGTTGCCGCCATCGACGACATGCCCGGCCCCCAGGTCTCGATCGCCTGGCTGTAGCCCCGCTCGCGCGCGTCAGCGACGAAGATCATCACCTCGGCGATCGTCTTCGGTGCCCGAGCGCCACGCTGCTCGGGCAGCGTGAAGCCCTGGCGCACCACATGCTCGATCGCCTCGTTCTCAGGCAGGCTCGCGAGCCAGATCATGCCGCTCGACGAACAGTACAGCGCCGCCTCGCCACCCATGTCCGGGTCGAAGCGCAGGCCGCTGCGAGCCCCCTGCGCCTTCGCGATGAACGGAAGACGCCCGTTATCGACGACCGCCAGGCGCACGAGCTCACCACTCACGGTCGCAAGGCGGTTAAGCACCGGCTGCACGATCTCGACAATGCCGCTGTTGCCGAGCAGCTTGAAGCCGAGCGACATCAGGCGCGTCGTGAGCAGATAGCGCGCCGAATCCGCGTCCTGCGCGACGTAGCGCAGCTGGATCAGCTCGGCCAGCAGGCGGTGGGTACCGCTTTTCGGCATGCCGAGGCGATCGGCGATCTCCTGCAGCGGCAGTCCGCGCGACTCCTCGGCGAGGAGCTCCAGCGCTCCCATCGCACGGGCAAGAAGACTTCCGGCCATCTCTGCACCTCGCTATAACCTTGAACGTTGTTCCACTTTAGAATTCGGTTCATGTTTTGTCAACGCAGAAATCCGCTGCACGCAATCCTGTTCTGCACAAAGCGCGTATTTAATTAACTTACGTTGCGTTTCGCGCAACCGTGTTCTATATTTTCAACATCACAGATTTGATCGGTTGTACCGATCTGCTCGTTTCGGCCCGGAAGTGGCCCCCGCGCAGCAGAACTCGCCGCCGCAAGCTTTAATGCAACTATCGGCAAAACGGTGCAGCCGCTTCCGGCATTCACTATTGGAGGTAGTCCCGACATGGCGCACCAGTTCTCTCTCGCCCACCTCTCGGTCCTGACGACGTCCCCGCTCGAAATGGTCGAGATCGCCGCAAAGACCGGCTACGACTTCGTCAGCTTCCGCCTGACGGCGGTCACCGCAACCGAACACGTGTTCGCGCTGCAAAACGACCGCGCGATGATGAACGAGGTCAAGGCACGCCTCGCTGCAACGGGTGTTAGGGTGCTCGACATCGAGCTCTGCCGCATGCCCGCGGAGATCGAGCCCGAGACCTATGTGTCCGTGCTGGAAGCCGCAGCCGAACTCGGCGCCCGCCACATCCTCGCCCAGCTCCCCGACGCGAACCGCGAACGCGCGACCGATCGTTTCGGCCGCCTGTGCGACCTCGCGGCACCCTACAAGCTCACCGTCGACCTCGAGTACCCGAGCTGGACGGAAACGCCGAACCTCGCCGCGGCGGCTGCCGTCGTGCGTGCGGTGAATCGCCCGAACGCGGGCATCCTCATCGACACGCTGCACTTCGACCGCGCCCGCGACAGCGTCGAGGAGCTGCGCAAGCTGCCGCCCGAGTGGTTCCACTTCGCGCAGGTGTGCGACGCGCCGGCCGAGATCCCGACGACGGTCGAGGGACTCATCCACACCGCTCGCAGCGAACGCAATTTCCTCGGCGAAGGCGGCATCGACGTGCGCCGTATCCTCGACGCAATGCCGGAAATGCCCTACTCGCTGGAAATTCCGACCGACACCCTCGCGCTGACCGTCAGCGCCGAGGAACGCGCCCGCCGCTCGATCCGCGCCGCCGAGGCCTACCTCAACGGACTCCACGGCGAGTACCTGCACCGGTCGGCGGCCTGATCTCCTCCGCGCGGACTTCGGCACTCCCTCCCTTACCCGTCGTCGTCCGCGCACCTCATCCCCCGACTGCGGCACGCAGGCAATCCTGCCCGTGCCGCAACGCCGCCCCTGGAGCGCCGGACGAATGAGTCATTCCCCTGCCGACGCGCGCGGAGCCGCCCCGGAACCGCCGCACCCGGCAACGCCCCCCGCGCGCCAGCCCGGACTGTGGGAACTCTTCCTCGCGTGCTCGCGCGTCGGCCTCTCGGGCTTCGGCGGTGTGCTGCCGCTGCTGCGGCATCTTCTCGTCGAGGAACGCCGTCTCATGAGCGGCGCCGATTTCAACGCCCTGCTCGGCCTGTGCCAGTTCCTGCCCGGCTCCAACGTCGTCAATCTCGCCGTTTGCGTGGGGGCGCGCTTCCACGGTGCGCGCGGCGCGGTCGTCGCGACCGCCGGACTGCTGCTGGGCCCCTTCCTCGTGATGATGGCGCTCGCGACCGCCTACGGCGAGTGGGGTCACCTCGCCGTCGTGCAGGACATGCTGCGCGGCGTCGCGGCCGCCGGCGCCGGACTGCTTTTCGCGACGGCATTGAAGATGGCGCGCAACGTGCCCGAACGGTGGATCTACCTGCCCTTCGCGGCGCTGATGCTCGTCGCGCTGGTAATCCTGCGCCTGCCGTTACCGCCGCTGATGCTGGCGCTGCTCGGCGTGACCGGGCTCATCGCCTACCGGCGCGGGCGCCGCGCGGCAAGGCTTGCCATGACTGCGAAGACGGAGTCGTGACGATGGCGCTGCTCGCCGATCTCTTCCTGCAGTTCAGCATCCTCACCGTCGTCGCCTTCGGCGGCATCACCGCGATGCTGCCCGAGCTGCACCGCCTCGTCGTCGAGCAGCGGCAGTGGATGGACGACACCACCTTCGCCCATCTCTTCGCGATCGCCCAGGCGGCGCCAGGCCCCAACCTGCTGGTCGTGTCGCTGATCGGCTGGAAGGTCGCGGGCATTCCCGGCGCGATCGCGGCGACGCTGGCGATCAGCCTGCCGATGAGCCTCGTGATCTTCTTCCTCTACCGGCACTGGGAACGTTTCCGCGACGCACCGTGGCGCGAGGCGATCCAGACCGGCGTCGCCCCCCTCGCCGTGGGCCTCGTGTGTGCGAGCGGCTGGCTGATCGGCGCCTCGGCGGGACTCGACCTGCGCGGCATCCTGCTGACGCTCGCCTGCACCGGCCTCATGCTCGTGCGCGGCTGGCACCCCCTGTGGTACATCGGCGCCGGCGCGGCGGCGGGAGCCCTCGGACTCGTCTAGTTCGCGGGCACGCCACACCCCGGTGTTATGCTCCGCGCTCCCCTTCGGATTGGACCCATGCTCGACGTTTTCAAGATCACCGGCCCGGCCTTCCTCGTCATCGCGATCGGCTTCGCCGCGGTGCGCAGCGGCCTTTTCGACAAGAGCGAGACACGCATCCTCGGCAAGTTCGCGATCAACATCGCGCTGCCGGCGATGCTGTTGAAAGCGCTGACCGAACGTCCCTTCGCCGAGATCATGAACGTCGGCTACCTGACCGCCTACACGCTCGGCTCGCTCGCGGTCTTCGCTGCGGGCATCGGCTTCGCACGCCTCGTGCAGAAGAAGGACCTGCAGACCAGCGTCGTGCACGGCATGGGCATGTCCCTGTCCAACAGCGGCTTCATCGGCTACCCGATCGTGCTGCAGGTCGTCGGCCCGGCGGCCGGCATCGCGCTGGCGCTGTGCTTCCTCGTCGAGAACCTGCTGATCGTGCCGCTCACGCTGGCGCTAGCCGAAAGCAGCGGCGGCGACGGCAAGAAGATCCATCGCGTGGTGATCGAGACCTTCACCCGGCTGGCGAAAAACCCGCTCATCATGGCCATCGTCGCCGGTTTCAGCCTTGCGCTGCTGGGCATCCGCCTGCCCGCGCCGGTCGCGCGCTCCATCGACATGCTCTCGCTCGCCGCGGCGGGTGTGGCGCTCTTCGTCATCGGCGGCACGCTGGTCGGCATCAAGGTCCGCGGCATGCGCCGCGACATCGCCCAGATCGTTGCGGGCAAGCTTGTCCTCCACCCGCTCTTCGTGTTCATCGCGCTGGCCCTCCTGCCGCCGCTCGACCCGACACTGCACGTCGCCGCGATCGCCTTCGCCTGCATGCCGATGGCGAGCATCTTCCCGATCATCGCGCAGCGCTTCGGTCAGGAGGAACTCCCCGCCGCCGCGCTGATGGCCGCGACGATCAGCGCCTTCTTCTCGGTGAGCGCGGTGATCTGGATGCTTCAGCACGCCTGAACCGGGCCGCTTTGACGAACGGTCGGGGCTAACTGCGCAGATAGGCGGCCGGATCGAACGAGGTCAGGAAGCGCGTCATGTCGTCGGCCGGCAGCGGCCGGCTGACCAGATAGCCCTGCATCACGTTGCAGCGCATCGAACGCAGCAGGCGCATCTGGACTTCGTCCTCGACACCCTCCGCGACGACCTCCAGGTCGAGGCTGTGGCCTAGCGCGATCACCGCCTTGACGATCGACGCATTGCCGCTGTTCGTCGCCATGTCGTGCACGAATGACAGGTCGATCTTCAACGTGTGGACTTCCAGTTGCTGCAGGAAGCCCAGCGAGGAGTAGCCGGTACCGAAATCGTCGATCGACAGGCGCACACCGAGCGTCCTCAGTTCGGCGATCGACTTGAAGGACTGCTCGCGATCGAGCATCACGAAGCTCTCGGTGATTTCGATTTCGAGCTGCGCAGGCGCGATGCCGCTCTGCTCCAGCGCATCCTTCACCGACTGAACCAGTTGGCCGCGGCTCAGCTGGACAGGCGACACGTTCACCGCTGTCTTGCGCGGCGCGAGCCCCGCGTCCGACCACGCCTTGATCTGACGGCAGGCCTCATGCAGCACCCAGTCGCCGAGCGGCACGACAAGCCCGCTATCCTCGGCGATGGGAATGAACTCGCCGGGCGCGATCATGCCCCGCTCGGGATGCTGCCAGCGAACCAAGGCCTCGACGCCGACGATCTCGCCGCTGAAGAGATCGATCTGGGGCTGATAATGCAGGCGCAACTCCTCGCGCCCGAGTGCGCGGCGCAGGTCGGCGTTGAGCGCGACGCGCTCCTTCGCACGGCGCGTCAGTTCCGGCGAAAAGAAGCGCAGGATGCCCCGCCCCTGCATCTTGGCCTGGTGCAGCGCCGCGTCGGCGTTGCTTTGCAGGGTCTCCGCGGTGGTGCCGTCGGCAGGATAGAGCGCGATGCCGACGCTGACCCCGACATACACGCTGTAACCCCCTACGACGAACGGTTCCGCGAAGGCATCGATCAGGCGTTGCGCCGTCAGGTCGATCGACACGTCTTCGCCATGCTCGAGGATCACGTTGTATTCGTCGCCGCCGATGCGCGCGATGGCGTCGCACCCGGGCAGCAGCGCCTGCAGCCGTTTGGCGCCCTCGATCAGCACCTGGTCGCCGAGACCGTGGCCGAGGCTTTCGTTGATCGTCTTGAAATTATCGAGATCGAGGAAGAGCAGTGCGAACTGGGACTTGTCGCGTTCGGCCTGCAGGATCGCGTGCGAGGTCAGCTCGGCGAACAGCGCACGGTTCGGCAGGCCGGTCAGCGGATCGCGGTGTGCGAGGATGCGGTATTTCTCCTCGCTGACCTGCAGCATCGCGCTGCGTTGCGCGACCAGGTCTTCCAGGACGCGCCGCAGGCGCGCGAGCTCCAGGTGGGTGCGGATGCGCGCGCGCACCTCGTCGATGTCGAAAGGCTTCGTGATGTAGTCGGCGGCCCCGAGCTCGAAGCCCTTCACCTTATCATCCGTCGCGTCGACGACCGTGACGAAGATCACCGGAATTCCGTCGCCGCGGCGGTTCGCCTTGATGCGGCGGCAGACCTCGTAGCCGCTCATCTCCGGCATCAGGATGTCCAGCAGCACGAGGTCGGGCGGCGAGGGCCCCTCCACCACGCCGAGCGCCTCCGCGCCGTTGCGCGCGACCATGATGCGGTACTCGTCCTTCAGCGCGTCGAGCAGTTCGTGGATGTTCTCGGGAATGTCGTCGACGACCAGCAGCGTTGGCGGATGCGCCGGATCGCGGTGGGCGGCGATGTCGAACATCACCGGGTGCTTGCGGTAACGCTGCAATTCGAGTTGGTCGCGCACGCGCGCCTTCAGCAGCTCAGGATTGACCGGCTTGGTGATGTAGTCGGCAACCCCCATCGAGAGGCCTCGCGCCTCGTCCGCCGCCTCGGCGAGCGCGGTGACGAAAATCACCGGGATTTCGGCGGTCGCGGGGTCGGCCTTCAGCGCCGCCAACACCGAATAGCCATCCATGTCGGGCATCTTGATGTCGAGCAGGATCAGGTCGGGCCGGGGCTCGCGCCGCGCCAGTTCGAGCGCCTTCCCGCCATTGGTGGCGGCGGCGATGGCGTAATCGTCGCGCAGGATGTTCATCAGCACGTGCAGGTTCTCCTGCATGTCATCGACGATGAGGAGGCGCGCGCGTTGCTTCCCGTCGTTCGGCTGCCGGTCGTTCCGCTGGTTCATTGTGTCGTATCCGATAAGGAGACTTCCAGACCCTTCAGCCTGGCCCGCGCCGCATCAATGTCGAACACATCGACCAAGGCGCCCACTGAGGTGATGTCCGCTTCGAGCGGGGTACCGGCGAGCCCGGCGCGCAGTTCCGCGAGCAGGGGCTCGGCAGCACCGAGATCGTTGTCGAGCGCCTCGCCCAGCCGTGCCAGCAGCTCGCGCAAGGTGTCGGGTGCGAGCGGTGCGGCGGGCCGCGGGATGGCGCCCGAGCTGTCGCCCAAGCCATCGATCTCGTCCATCAGCCGCAGCAGCAGCGCGTCCGCCTCGTCGAGCACCGCGGCATCGGGCAGCACGCCCTGCTTCAGCAGCGCGTCGATGACGGAAATCTTTTCGTACAGCGCATGCGCGCCGAGCGCGCCGGTCACGCCTTTCAGCGCATGGCAGCATTCTTCCGCGCGCTGCGCATCGCCTGCGGCAACCAGCCGGCACAATTCGGCGACGGCATCGACATGACGTCTTCGGAAGCGGGCGAGCTGCTTGCGGTAGGCGTCGGCCTTGCCGCCGATGCGGCGGATGCCTTCGCCGGCATCGAGGCTGGTCAAGGCTCCCAGATCGGCGGGCACTTCCCCGCGGTCCGCGGTCCTGGTAACGGCGACCCTTCCCGCCCGTCCCGCCGGCAGTTGCACCCAATTGGCCAGCGTCGCCATCAGCCGGTCGGGCGCGATCGGCTTGGTGACATGGTCGTTCATGCCCGCGGCCCGACTCTTCTCGGCATCCTGCGCCATCGCCAACGCCGTCATCGCAATGATCGGCAGGACGGCAAAGCGCTCCCCGTCCATCACACCCGGCGCGCCTGCAAGCGCGCGGATCCGCCGCGCGGCTTCGAGGCCATCCATCACCGGCATCTGGATATCCATCAGCACCGCGTCGTAATCGCGCGCCTGCACCCGCTGGACCGCTTCCTCGCCGTTTGCCGCCTCATCGACCTCGAGCCCTTCGCTGCGCAGCAGTTCGATGGCGAATTCACGGTTTATCTCGTTGTCCTCGACCAGCAGGACGCGCGCCCCGGCCAATTGGCCACCCGAAGCCGGTTCGCGCAGACTCGCGCGGCGCTCTTCGGTGCCGAAGATGCGGCCACGCCCGAGCACCGACAGGATCGTGTCGAACATCATCGACGGCGACACCGGCTTGATCAGGAAGCCGTCGATCCCTGCCCGTTCGGCGAGCAGGAAGGCGTCCTCGCGGCCCCAAGCGGTGACCATGATCACCTTCGGCTGACGCGGGATCGCGGCATCGTTGCGGATGCGCGCGGTCGCCTCGTCGCCGTTCATGCCGGGCATGCGCCAGTCCATCAGCACGAGATCGTAGGGACTCGCGGCCGCAGCCTGCAGCGCGGCGATGGCCGCCGGTCCGTTCGACGCGGTGCCGACCTCGAGGCGGAAAAAGCGCAGCATCTCGGCGAGAATCTCACGCGCCCCTTCGCTGTCGTCCACCACCAGCACGCGCACGCCTTCGAGCAGCGGACCGACCTGCTCCACCAGTTCGCGCTGGCGTGCCCGCGCCTGCCCGGCAATCCTCAGCTGCGCCGTAAAGCACATCGTCGTGCCCTTGCCTGGCTGTGAATCCTCGACCCAGACGCGGCCACCCATCAGTTCGGCCAGATCCTTGCTGATCGCCAGCCCCAGCCCGGTACCACCGAATCGACGCGTCGTCGTCTGGTCGGCCTGCGTGAATTTCTCGAACAGCTTGCCCTGGACCTCCGGCGTCATGCCGATACCGGTGTCGCGCACGAACACCTGCAGCGTGATGTCCGTTTCGCTCGCGTTCAGGCAGCGGAACGCGAGCTCGACCTCGCCCCGCTCGGTGAATTTCACCGCGTTTCCGCACAGGTTCAGCAGGATCTGGCCCAGCCGCAGCGGATCGCCGATCAGGCGTGACGGGATCGACGGATCGTAGCGGACGAGGAATTCGAGGCCCTTGCGCTCGGCCAGATAGCCGACCGCGTCGGTCAATTGCTCCAGCACCGCATCGAGGCCGAATTCGACCTGCTCGATGTCGAGCTTGCCCGCCTCGATCTTCGATATGTCGAGGATATCGTTGATGATGCCGAGCAGCGAACGTGCCGCACCCTGTGCCTTCGCGAGATAGTTGTGCTGGCTCGGCGACAGATCGCTCTTCAGCGCGAGGTAGAGCATGCCGAGGATCGCGTTCATCGGCGTGCGGATCTCGTGGCTCATGTTCGCGAGGAACTCCGACTGCGCGCGCTTCGCTTCCTCGGCCACCTCCTTCGCCTGCAGCAGATCCTTGTTGGCGGTTTTCAGCTGCGCGGTACGCTCGATCACGCGGCGTTCGAGCTCGGCGTTGAGCTTCATGATCTCCACAGCCGCACGCCTCTGCTCGGTAATGTCGTAGCTCACGCCCACCATGCGCACGGCCCGTCCGTTGTCGTCCCGGATCGTATGCGCCATCCCCTTGATGTAATGGACCGATCCGTCGGGCCAGCTGATCCTGAACTCCGACGAGAATTCGCGCTCGCCCCGCAGAGCCGCCCGCACCGCGTCCTTCGCCCGTTTGTACTCTTCGGGCGACAGCGACTTCAACCACACCGCGTTCGGCACGTCGCAACACGCCCGGTCGACGCCGAATTGCTGGTACATCGAATCGTCCCAGACCAGCTCGTCCTTCTCGACGTCCCAGTCCCACACGCCCAACTGGGCGGAACGCGTGGCGAGGCGGATGCGGTTCTCGTTCAACCGGACGCGCTCCTGGCTCTCCTCCAGCTCTCGTTCGCGGGCCCTGCGCATCTCCACTTCGCCTCGCAGGTCCTCGAAGGACTCTTGCAGTTGCGCACCCATCCTGTTGAACGAGCGCGACAGCACGCCGAGCTCTTCCAATCCGCTGTCCGGCACCCGCTGCGTCAGATCGCCCTTCATCAATGCGCGGGTGGCAAGCGCAATGCGGCAGATCGGCGCTGCGACCATCGTCGCGAGATAGGCCGCCACCACCAGCGACAGCATCAGCGCCACCGCGAAGACCATCGCCGAGCGACTGTGTCCGACCCGCACCCCTTCAAGGTAGTACGCGGCGGGCATCGCCGTCATCAGGATCCAGTCGGTCTCGCCGCCGCGATCGCGGTAGGGCGTGGCCTGCACCATCCAGGTCTCCCGGGACAGCGGCCTGGCCAGGACAAGGTCGAACTTGAACTGCACGGCGCTTTTCAGCCCCTCCAGGCTGCCGATCGTCCCGCGCAGCGCATCGACTGCATTCCATACGACGGGATCGGAGCCCTCGGCAACAAACGCGGGCTGGAGCACATTACGGGACGACGCGATTCGGGCGCCCGAACGATCGACGATGAAGGCGCGGCCATGCTCGGCGATCGGCAATCGGCTCAGCAGACGATCGATGTCGCCGATGCGCCGCGACATCTCGACGCGCGGCGATCGGTCGAAGTAGTCGTCCAGAAACAGGCTGATGTTCTGCGAGCTTTCCTGATGCAGGCGCGCCGCGAGCTTGTCGGCCGACGCCTCCGCGCTGCGCAGGGTGAAATAGGCCGTCGTACCGACCATGAGCAGGACGAGGACGACGAACGGCGCGACGAGGAACATGCGGATCGGCAGGCCCACCCGCTCCCCGCTCTCGCCGGCCCCCTCCGTGTCGCCGGCGCCGCTTTCCCAGATCCACTCCTTGCGGCCGAACACCCTCTCCCGCACGTGTCCGGCGATCTCCGCCCAGAACAGCCCGTACCGGCGTGCCAACGGCAGGGCCGCGAGCATCGCGAAGGGAGCGAGGATCCAGGTGATCGCCGTCGTGAAGAACAGCGCCGGCGTGATGTTGCGGTAGGAAATCTCGGGCGTGAATTTATCCGCGGCGATGTAGCCCCACAACTGCGGCTCGATGCTCATGAACACCAGCACGAACAGCGCGTACCAGCCCCACGTCCGCCAGCGCCGGAAATCGGGATCCTTGCCGATCAGCTGATATGCCACCCAGAAGCACGCCGGGTTGATGAAGTAGCCGACCAGCCAATCGAGCAGGAAGGCCGGCGGCACGCCTTCGATCAGATCCGAAAGCCCGTACGCGAAGGGCACGGCGATCAGCGCGGGATAACCGAAGAGCAGCAGGCAGACGAAGACGGTGAGGTCCTTCAGCGATTCGAAGGTCTGCGCGCCGGGCACCAGGACAATGAAGGAGCCGACGTAGCCGGTGGCGAGGATCAGGACGAAGGTAAGCGCGACGCTGCGCAGCGCCTTCACGTCCCAGGTCTGCCGCTCGCGGCCGAGCCGCCACTGCCCCGCCGGCCGGAAGGTGACGCCGCCGAACGCGCACAACATCAGCACCAGCCCGAGCAGGTAGGCGAAGCCGCCCCACACCTCCAACAGCGGGAGGGGCAGTTCCGCGAACACCAGCTCGATCCATCTGATTGCGCGATCCAAGGTGGACAACCTCTTCGAGTCTATGGCACTGGTCTGCGGCCATGATCACCCGGCGGCAACGGGAACTCAATAAGGTGCGCTGCCGCTGCGAGATATTTCCCTCACTTTCCCGATCAGCATGTGTGTCCGCGCACAAGCCAAGTAAGTGGCGGCAATTGCGAGGCGTGGCAAGCTTGCTTCGCTTCACGCGCCCCGGGTGTCGTCCGTCAGGCGAAGGCGTCCCACAACAACTTCACACCGGACACCCCGAGCATCACAGTTGCAAAGACGAAGAAGGCGCGCTCGGGGATGCGCTTCAGCGCCTTGAGTCCGATCCACACGCCGATCGGGGCGACCGGCGCCAACAGCAGCGACATCTTCAGAGATTCCCACGAAAAGAGGCCCAACGCGATGTAGGGCACGATCTTCACCGCATTCACGGCGGTGAAGAAGATCACCGTCGTCGCGACGAAAGTGCTCTTGGGCAATCCTCGATTGAGAAGGTAGACGAGCAGCGGCGGCGAGCCGGCGTGCGCGATCGTGCTCGTGAAGCCCGACACCGCGCCCCAGAAGAGGCCTGTCATCTTGCCCGGTGGCCCTGACATCTTCAGGCGCGCACGCAGGCCAAAGATGCGGTCGAGCGAAAACAGCACCGCGATGGCGCCTACGCACCCCTTCACAGCCTTCTCCGGCATCCATCCGAACACCGCCGAGGCGATCAGCATGCCGAGCGCCGCCGCCGGCAGCAGGATACGGATCTCTTCCTTCGACCACTTGCCCCAGTACGCGCGGATGCCGATCCAGTCGATGAACACGAGCAGCGGCAGCATCACCGCCGCGGCCTGGGCGGGCGTGATCCACAGCGACATGAAGGGCACCGCGAGTCCGCCAAAGGCGCCGCCGAGGCCGGATTTGGAGATGCCGGTGAGCAGCACGGCAATGCCGGCGACGATCCAGCCGGCGGTGTCGAAAGTCATCGGGGGATTCCGGGAAATGCAAAAGCCGCATTCAGCCCACGAAAGCGGGGCGGATGCGGCTCGAACGTTGAGTACAGCGCGATCGCTCCCTCCCCTTCAAGGGGAGGGTTGGGG
>NZ_WTVS01000170.1 GCF_012911005.2 Aromatoleum toluolicum
TGTATAAGAGACAGCCCCCGATGTCCGCCCTCGCCCAGACTGCCCTCGCCGCCCTGCCGCCCGGCCTCGTGTGGCAGGCCGACCGGCTCGCGCAGTCGTCCGAGGCGGGCATCGCCACCGGCTTTGCGGCACTCGACACCCAGCTGCCGGGCGGCGGCTGGCCCCGTAATGCGCTGATCGAGCTGCTGTCCGACAGCCCCGGCATCGGTGAGATCGGACTGCTGCTGCCCGTCCTGCACGCCCTCCCGGCCGACCGCTGGATCGTCTGGGTCGCCCCACCCCACCTGCCCTACGCCCCTGCCCTCGCCGCGGCGGGGGTGCCACTCGAGCGCTTGCTGCTGCTCGAACCCGACGGCCACGCCGAAACCCTGTGGGCGGTCCGGCAGGCGCTGGCCTCGGGCGGCAGCAGCGCCGTGCTCGCCTGGCTGGCGCGAGCGGACACCGCCGCGCTGCGGCGCCTGCAGCTCGCCGCCGAAAGCTCCGCGACGCCGCTGTTCCTGTTCCGCCCCGCATCCGCCGCACGGCAGCCTTCGCCCGCCGTCCTGCGCCTGCGGCTCGCGGCGCGCGACGGCGAGCTCGCGGTGGACATCCTCAAGCGGCGCGGCCCCGGGCTCGCCGCCCCGCTGCGCCTGTCGCTCCCTCAACGTCCCGGCCTGCGCCGCGCCCCGACCCTCAACGATGCTCTGGTTCGCCCTGATCCTGTCCGACCTGCCGCTGCAGGTATTCACGCGCGGCGTGGATGAGCCGGGCGAACTCGCGGTCGTCGAACACAGTCCCGGCGCGCGCGTGGCGGCGGCGACCCCCGCTGCGCTGGCGCGCGGCGTCGAACCCGGCCAGAACGTGACCGGCGCACTCGCCGTCGCCCCGTCGCTGCAGCTGCGCGAACGCGACCCGGCGCTCGAAGCCGCGACGCTGACGGAATTCGCCGCGTGGGCGGCGCAATTCACGCCCTGCGTCAGCATCGACCCGCCCGATGCGCTGGTGCTGGAAACGAGCGGCAGCCTGCGCCTGTTCGGCGGGGTCACGGGGCTGGTGCGGCGCATCCGTTCGGAGCTCGTTCCGCTCGGCCTGGACGCCGCCATCGCCGCCGCCCCGACCCCGCTCGCGGCACGCTGGCTCGCCCGCACGCACCCGGGCCGGCAGATCCGGGCCGCTGCCGAATGGTGGCGCAAACTGGACGAACTGCCCGTCGAACTGCTCGGCGACGGCGCCGAAGTGTCCCGTGCCACGCTCGACCTGCTGCACGGCATCGGCGCCCGCCGCATCGGCGACGTCGCCCGCCTGCCGCGCGACGGACTGGCTCGCCGCCAGGCCTCCGTCGTGCTCGACACGCTCGCGCGGGCCCGCGGCGAACGCCCAGATCCGCGCCTGTGGTTCCTGCCGCCGGAACGCTTCGAAGCGCGCCTGGTCCTCCCCGCGAGCATGCTGCACACCGAACCGCTGCTGTTCGCCGCGGGCAGGCTGTTTTCCGGCCTTTCCGCCTGGCTTGCCGCCCGCCATGCCGCGCTCGACCGCTGCCGCCTGCACCTGGAACACGAGGACCGCCCCGACACCGTGCTCGAGATCGTCACCGGCGCACCGGGGCGCGACGACGGGCGGATGCTGATGCTCGCCCGCGAGCATCTGGCCGCGCTGGAACTGCCCGCACCGGTCGAGGCGCTGCGCCTTTTCGCCGACAACCCGGTGGTCACCCCCGGGCGCACACAGGACCTGTTCGGCGATCCCGACAGCGCACGCGATGCCGCCGCCCTGCTGCTCGACCGCCTGCGCGCCCGCCTGGGGCGCGAGGCGGTACGCACCGTGCATCCGGTTTCCGAGCACCGCCCCGAGCGCGCCTGGCGCCTCGCGGCCCCCGGC
>NZ_WTVS01000171.1 GCF_012911005.2 Aromatoleum toluolicum
GCATGAACCTCGTGCCGGAGAAACGCGAGCTCTTCGCCGAGATGAGCGTCGAGGACAACCTGCTGCTGGGCGCCTTCCAGCGCTACCGCTCGGGCAAGCGCGACCACGCCGAGACGATGAAGGAGGTGTATCACCTCTTCCCGCGCCTCGAGGAGCGCAAGGCGCAGCTCGCCGGCACCTTGTCCGGCGGCGAGCGCCAGATGCTCGCGGTGGGCCGTGCGCTGATGGCGAAACCGAAGCTCCTGATGCTCGATGAGCCGAGCCTGGGCCTCGCCCCGCTGATCGTGCGCGAGATCTTCCGCATCATCGGCGAGCTGCGCCGGCGCGGGGTGTCGATCCTGCTCGTCGAGCAGAACGCGCGCGCGGCGCTGCAGGTCGCCGACTACGCGTATGTGCTCGAGACCGGCGAGATCTCGATGGAAGGGCCGGCCAAGCAGCTCGCCGATGATCCGCGCGTGATCGAGGCGTATCTGGGGTTGGGCGGGAAGCATCAGGACAGGCTCGCGGCCTGAGCCCCTTATTCGCTCTCGACCGCCTGCGCCGGACGACGCGGGCGGGGCAGTGTTGTGCCTGTCGTCCGCTCATAAATACATTGATACGGTAAAGGAGGAGGCATGAAGGGGCTTGGAATCGTTGCAGGGTTTGCCGCACTGGGGGTGGTTGCCGGACCGGCGTTCGCTCAGTCGAACGTCACGATCTACGGTGCGATGGACATGTTCGTGGGGCAGGCGCGCGGGGAGCACAAGAGCCTCACGGTGGTCGACAGCGGCGGCCTGGAGCCGAGCCGCATCGGCTTTCACGGCACCGAGGATCTGGGCAACGGCCTGAAGGCGCTGTTCCGGCTGGAAAGCGGCATCGCCGCCGATACCGGTGGCAACGTGCCGCCGGGCGTGCTGTTCAGCCGGCAGTCGCTGGTCGGCCTGCAGGGCGGCTTCGGGACCGTCACGGCGGGGCGCCAGCACTCGCCGGGGTACTGGATGTCGCTGCTGCGCTACGACGCGCTGATGGGTGGGCCGTTCTCGCCAGTCACCGCGCTCGCGGCGCAGGGGAGCATGAGCATCGTGTCGACCGGCCCCGGGCGGGTGAACAACTCGATCAACTACAACTCGCCGAACTGGGGCGGGCTGACGGTCAGCGCGATGTACGGCGTGGGGCAGGAGAGCACGGTGAACCGCAACGCGGGCGAGTTCGCCGGCGCGAGCATCAACTATGCAAACGGCCCGTTGTCGGTCGGCTACGTGTTCCATCGCCTCGACACCAGCACCGTCGCCGCGCCGATCGTGGACCGGCGGCAGCGCGAGCACATGCTCGGGGCCTCCTACGACTTCAAGGTCGTGAAAGTGATCGGCAGCTACCAGTCGCTGGACGGCGACGTGGCGGCGGAGGCGCGGTTGTGGAACCTCGGCGTGCGCATTCCCGTGGGTGCGGCGGGCAACGTGCAGGTCGCCTACGCCGCGTACAGGTCGGATGCGAGCCAGTCGGATTCGCGCTCCTGGGCCCTCGGTTACAGCCATGACCTTTCGAAGCGCACGGCGCTGTACGGGCGGGTCATCCGCGCCGACAACGACGACGCGGTGGCGCGCAGCGTCTATAACGGGCTGGCCGAGCGAGGCGGGGCGACGAGGTTGATCGGCGTCGGCATGCGGCACAGTTTCTGAGATTCGCGCGGGGTTCCGGCGCCTTGTTCCTCCCCCTTCAAGGGGGAGGTTAGGAGGGGGATGGGTTTCTGCGACGTCTGCTTAACCCATCCCCACCCCAGCCCTCCCCTTGAAGGGGAGGGAGTTACCGTGCTGCAC
>NZ_WTVS01000172.1 GCF_012911005.2 Aromatoleum toluolicum
GTAAGCCCCCGGGCAACCCGTCTTGACGTGGCTGTTCAGCCGTTCGAAGGCTGCCAGCGATGAGGCAGCAACTCACCAAGGCGGCTGTGAGGCTGACTGGGCAGGCGTGCGAGGACGTTCTTCAGATAGGCAAAGGGCTCGTGGCCATTGAGGCGTGCGGACTGGATGAGACTCATGATCGCGGCGGCACGCTGGCCGGCACGAAGCGAGCCGGCAAACAGCCAGTTCTTGCGGCCGAGCGCGATCGGCCGAATCTGGTTCTCGATCCAGTTGTTGTCGATGGGCACGCGTCCGTCATCAACGTAGTGCGTCAGCGCGCCCCAGCGCTTGAGGCTGTAATCGATGGCGCGGGCGATGGCCGAGCCATTGGGAACCTGCCCCCGGCGCAGCAGCAGCCAGCCGTGTAAGCGTTCGAGGATCGGCCGGGCCTGCTCCTGGCGCAAGCGTTGTCGGGCCTCGGCATCCAACTCGGCAGCCTCGCGCTCGATGGCGTAGAGCTCCCCGATGGTGTCCAGGGCCTCGACCGCAATCTGGCTCTGGCCTTGCACGGTGAGATCGAAGAACTTGCGCCGCGCATGTGCCATGCAGCCGGCCTCGATCACGCCTTGAGCGATAAGGGCCTTGTAGCCCGCGTAGTCGTCGCAAATCAGGGTGCCGCGCCAGTCGCCCAGAAACGCCTGGGCGTGCATGCCCGCACGACTCTTCGCGAAGTCATACACCACCGCCTTGATGGGATCGAAGGCGCCCAGACTATAGGACCACAGGTAGGCGCGGGGCGTCTTGCCCGCGCCCGGGTCGAGCATCGCCACCGGGGTCTCGTCCGCATGCAGAACCGGGTTGGCGAGTAGCTCGGCCCTGAGCGCATCGACCAGGGGCTGCAACTGCACCCCGGTCTGGCCCACCCATTGGGCCAGTGTCGATTGCGGGATCGCGAGCCCGGCCCGCCCGAAGATGCCTTCCTGGCGATAGAGCGGCAGGTGATCCTGGTACTTGGCGATGAGCACCTGGGCGAGCAGCCCCGCGGTGGGGATGCCCTTGTCGATGATCTGGGCCGGCACGGGGGCTTGCACCAGCGTTTCGCACTCGGCACATACCCACTTGCCACGGATGTGGCGTTCGACAGTGAATTGGCCCGGAGTGTAGTCGAGCTTCTCGGCAACGTTCTCGCCGATGCGGCGCATCTCACAACCGCAGCTGCAGGTGGTCGATTCCGGCTCGTGGCGGATCTCGGTACGCGGCAGCTCGGGCGGCAGTGGCCGGCGCCGGGCCTGCCCCTTGGCGGCGGGGGCTTGGTCAGCTTCGGGCTGAAGCGCTTCGAGCTCCGCGCTCATCGCCGCCAGATCGGCGTCGCACGTCTCTTCGAAGAGCCGCGCCTGCTCGGCCGACAGGCGCTCGGCACGCACCCCGTAGCGCTGACGCTTGTAGAGCGCGAGCTCATGGGTGAGCCGGTCGATCTTGGTCTGGCGCCAGACGAGTTCGCGCTGCTGCTGGTGGAGCAGATCGCGAAGAGCTTGGGCATCCAGGTGATCGAGGTCGGCGGGAAGAACCATGCGCCGATCATGCCTGATCGGCTCCCGGCTACACCATCGGGGCAATTGCCGATGGCGCCGGATCAAAGGATTCGGATCACCCCGTCCTCACCGAGCTGGCGCCACGGCAGCCCCAGCACCAGTGCGTCGAACTGTGCGCGGGTGAGCGCCACACCACCCTCGCCATCGCTCCAGTGA
>NZ_WTVS01000173.1 GCF_012911005.2 Aromatoleum toluolicum
CTAGCAGCCTGTCGGACTTCAAGCTCGCGGGCACCGCGGCCGAGGGATTGATTTCACATTGTGAGAGACGATGGGCATTTCAGGCTCCAATCGGCGGTTTTTGTTCGAAATCACAATGCCCCTGTCCTTTTTTCTCACTGCGGACGCAATACGGCCATGCGCTTGAAGTTCCACGCCAGGCACACCAGGGTCCATTCGTTGCACACGTTGTCCAAGCCCCGCAGCAGAAACTGGCGGAAGCCCATCACTGACTTGATGATGCCGAACACCGGCTCTACCGTCTGTTTCCTGAGCGCGTAGGCCGCGCGGCCCGCGCGGGTCTTGAGGGCGTGCTTCATCTGTTCGACGTGGCTGGCTGAGCGCTCGAGCGGCGCGGGTTCGTCGAAGCGGCTGCGCCAATCGGGATGGTGCTCATCACGCCCCACGGCGATCAGCGGTTCGACCCCGGCGTCCTGGCAGCACTGGACGTTGCGTTCGCTGAAGAAACCGGTGTCGGCCAGCAGTTGTTCGGGCCGATTGAGCCCTTCGGGCAAGGCGCCGATGCGCGTCAGCATCGGTTCGACCTGCTCCTTGTCGTTGCCCGCCTGGGTGACGTGGGGGACCATCACCAGCATCGATTCGGTATCGACCACCGCCTGGGCGTTGTAGCACTGCTCGAAGCCGCCGCCGGCCACTTTCATGATGCGCGAGTCCTCGTCGGTGAGATTGATCTGGTCCTCGGCGCCCGGACCCGCCTGGGGCGGCTTGGGGGGCTTGCCACCGGGCTTCTTGCCCGTGGCCGCCTGCTTGGCTTGGCGTTTGGCCATCTTGGCCTCGTACTCGGCCTGCTCGTGCGCGAAGCGTTCGGCGGCGCGCGCCTCGATCTTGGCCTTGGCGGCGGCGATGGCGGCCAGCCGCGCTTCGCGACGCGCAATTTCCGCCGGCAGATCCACGCCTTCGGGCACGCTGCTTTGATCGGCCGCTTCGGCCAGCTTGAGCATTTCCTGCACTTCGGCCTTGAGCTGGGCTTCGATCTTTTCGGCGTGTCCGTAGGAGAGCGCGCTGTGCCGACTGGCGTGGGCGTGGATCTTGGAGCCGTCCAGACTCACCGTGCCAAAGCGCGAGAGCCGATTCTCACGCGCCACTTGCAGTACCTGCACGAAGATATCGGCGAACTGCTCGCCGAAGCGGCGCCGGAAGCTCGCCAAGGTGTCATGGTCCGGGTGCTGGTCGCAGGCGATGAAGCGGAAGGCCAGCGAATCGTAGGTGGCCCGCTCGATCTTGCGGCTCGAGTGCGTCCCCGTCGCGTAGCCGTAGATCAGCAGCGACAGCAGCAGCGCCGGATGGTAGGCGTCGCTTCCACGGCCGGCGTAGGCTCGCTCCAGTTCCGACAGGTCCAGCCCGTCGACCACATCGACCACGTAGCGCGCCAGGTGCGATTCGGGTAGCCAGTCCTGCACCGACGGCGGCAGCAGGTAGTCCGTTTGGCGGTCGATCGGGCGGAAGCGGCTCACGCAGTCAGGCTCCAAGGGTGACACGGCATTTTACCGGGCGATAGTCCGACAGGCTGCTAG
>NZ_WTVS01000174.1 GCF_012911005.2 Aromatoleum toluolicum
AGTTGTGTGTGTCAAGTTGTGCAAATTGGGTGAGCACGGCATGGTTGATTCATTTCGCTTTCAGCGCTGCGCAGGGCGTAGCCCAAAGCGGCGCTGAAAGCGGTGGCGGCCTCATGCGGCCAGCCGCAGGGCCTCCTTCTTCTGCTCAACAAGCAGCGTCATGTTCAGATAGCGATTGTCCTCAAGCCAGCTCTCGTGCGTCTCGACGCATAGCGCGCGGATTAGGCGCAGGCACGAGTCGGTATTGGGGAAGATGCGCACGACATGGGTGCGCCGCTTGATCTCCTCGTTGAGCCGTTCGAGCATATTGGTGCTCTTCATGTGCTTGTGATGCTGGCGCGGCAGGTGGTAGAAGCTCAGCGTCTCCGCGATGTTCGACTCGGCCCAGTCGACGAGCTTCGGATACTTCGCCTGCCACTTGCTGATCCACGCGACCAGATCGCGGTTGGCTTCCTGGATATCGCGCCGGTCGTAGATCCAGCGCAGCTCCTGCAGACAGTCGTCGTCGGCTTTGCGCGGCAGGTAGTCGAGGGCGTTCCTCAGGAAGTGGACGTAGCAGCGCTGCCACACGGCCTCCGTCAGCACTTCGGAGATCGCCTTTCTGAGCCCCGCGTGATCGTCGGAGACGACAAACTCCACGCCCCACAACCCGCGCTCCTTTAGTCGCAGCAGGAAATCCTTCCAACTGCTCTGGCTCTCTCGGTGGGCGAGTTCAACCGCCAGCACCTGGCGGTGCCCCTCCCAGTTGACGCCAATCGCGATCAGCACCGCCTGCGTGCGGATCACCCCGTCTTCGCGCACCTTCTCGTAGCGAGCATCCACGATCAGATACGGATAGGCTTCTTCCAGTTGCCGGGTGGCAAAGCGCGCCAGCGTCTCGTCGAGGCTCTTGTTGATCGCCGAGATAGCCGAGGCCGAAAAGCTGTGGCCGCACAGCTCCTCGGTGATGGCCTTGACCTTGCGCGTCGACACCCCCTGCACGTACATCTCGGCGAGCGCGGCCACCAGCGCCTTCTCGCTGCGCGCATAGCGCTCGAACAGCGCGGTGGAAAACTCGCCGTGGCGGTCACGTGGCACGCGAAGCTCCAGCTTCCCGATGCGCGTCACCAAGCCACGGCTGTAGTAGCCCGCTCGGTAGCCTTGGCGGCTGTCCGTGCGCTCGCCCGGGGCGGCGCCCAGCAACTCGGTCATCTCGCCTTCCAGGACCTCCTGCAGCGCCTGCTTCATCAGCGCCTTCATCAGGTCTGGATCCGACGCCACTAATGCTTCCACTGTTGCGCCCTTCGAACTACGCTTGATCGTGGTCATGGCTGCCCTCTCCACCGGGTTAAAGGTCGATCCGACAATCAACCTTAGCCATGACCACCCGCGCCTTCCAACCGAAGGCGCTTCTGCACACACTTCTGAACACTACC
>NZ_WTVS01000175.1 GCF_012911005.2 Aromatoleum toluolicum
TGAGCTTGCCCCCATAAAACGGACGCCATGAAGTGAAGTTCTAAGGCTTCATGGAGGAACGTGAAATGAAAGCGAGGATACCGAAGCGGGTCTATACGACTCAGTTCCGCGAGGCGGCGGTGCGGCAGGTGATCGAGGCCGGACGCAGCGCGAACGAAGTGGCGCGCAGCCTGGACATTTCTTCGAAGACGCTGGGCAACTGGGTGCGCCAGGCGCGACGCGGCAAACCGCTGGTCAAGCGCGTGGCGGCCGTGCAGGTCGATGAGACCCAGGCCGAACTGAGCCGACTGCGCAGCGAGGTGGCACGGTTACGGGTGGATAACGAAATTTTAAAGCGGGCGGCGGCGTACTTTGCGCGGGAGTCGCGGTGAAGTACGCGTGGATCGCCGGTGAGTGCGCCCGCTTTCCGATCGCACGGCTGTGCACGCTGCTGGAGGTCTCGCGCAGCGGCTTCTATGCGTGGCGGCACCGTCCCGCGTCGGCGCGGGCACGCAGCGATGAACGGCTGGTCGTGGTATTGCGCGCGACCTATGCTCATCATCGCGGCAAGTACGGGCGGCCGCGGCTCACCCGCGATCTGCGTGAAGCGGGCTACCCGGTCAATCACAAGCGGATACGCCGGCTGATGCTGCGCGAGGGGCTCGCCGCACGGCGGCGGCGCCGTTTCGTGCGCACGACCGATTCCCGGCATGCCCTGCCGGTAGCGCCGAACCTGCTCGAACGCGACTTCAATGCGAGCGCGCCGAATCAGAAATGGGTGGCGGACATCACCTACGTCGACACTGCCGAAGGCTGGCTGTACGTCGCGCTGGTAATGGACTTGTTCAGCCGCCGACTGGTCGGCTGGGCGATGAGCGATCGCATCGACACCTACCTCACGACGGACGCGCTCGCGCTGGCGCTGGGCCTGCGCGGTCCGCCCGCCGGACTGCTGCACCATTCGGACCGTGGCTGTCAGTACTGTGCGCACGACTATCGCAAGGTCTTGGAGGACCGGGGCATTACGGTGTCGATGAGCCGGCGTGCGAACTGCTACGACAATGCCCCGATGGAGTCGGCCAACGGCACCCTCAAAGTCGAACGAGTCTATGACGAGCACTACGCCACACGCCAGCAGGCGATTGACGATCTGACCGAATACATCGGCTACTACAACAGCGAGCGGCGTCACAGCGCACTCGACTACGACAGTCCGGTCCAATTCGAACAGAGGTGGAAAATGCAACACCAGCACACGACACCGATTGGCACCGCAAGTTATCCACCGCCGCGCGCTCTGCCTGCGTATGAGGCGCCGCAGGCGCGCGCCCGTGGATAACTTGCTGCCCAGTACCCTTCATGGCGTCCATCAAACGGGGACAGGGTCA
>NZ_WTVS01000176.1 GCF_012911005.2 Aromatoleum toluolicum
GGCGCCCCCTGCCCCGCCGCCACCGCCCGACCGCGCCGTCGCCCGCGCGGCGATTCGCCCCGACTGAGAAGCCAATGACGCAACGCCCATCCCTGTGCCGCCGCCTCCGCCCCGTTCGCGCGGCGGCGATCCTTGCCTCAGCCGTACTCGCCGCGGCCAGCGCGCAGGCGGAAATCGCGCTCCGCGACGACACCGGCCGCGAATTGAAGCTCGCCCGCCCGGCTGAGCGCATCGTCAGCCTTGCGCCGCACGTTACCGAGCTGTTGTTCGCCGCCGGCGCCGGGGAGCGCGTCGTCGGCGCGGTCGCTTACAGCGATTACCCCGAGTCAGCACGCAAGCTGCCGCGCGTGGGCGGCTACAGCAACGTCGACATGGAGGCGGTCGCGGCGCTCAAGCCCGACCTCGTGATCGCGTGGAAGAGCGGCAACCGCGACGCGCACCTGGACAAGCTCGCGGCCCTGGGCATCCCCGTCTTCATGAACGAACCGCGCAACCTGGACGACGTCGCGCGCAGCCTGGAAACGATCGCCAGGCTCGCCGGCACGGACGTGGCCGGCCGCGCCGCCGCCGACGCATTCCGCACGCGCAAGGGAGCGCTCGCCGGGCGTTTCGGACAGCGACCCCGAGTGCGCATGTTCTACCAGATCTGGGACAAGCCGCTGATGACGATCAACGACGAACACCTGATTTCGGACGTGATCCGCCTGTGCGGCGGCGAGAACGTGTTCGGCAAGCTCACTCAGCTCGCGCCGACGATAGGGGTGGAAAGCGTGCTGGCGGCCGACCCCGAGGTGGTCGTCGCGAGCGGCATGGGCGAGGCGCGCCCGGAATGGCTGGACAACTGGAAGCGCTGGCCGAAGCTCGCCGCGACGGCGCGCGAGAACCTGTATTTCGTGCCGCCGGAGCTGATCCAGCGCCACACGCCGCGCATCCTCGACGGCGCGACGACGCTGTGCGAGCAGCTGGAGAAGGCGCGCGGCAAGCGCCCGGCCGGGAAATAATGCGACATCAGGGTAATGTGCTGCACGCTAGCTCCCTCCCCTTCAAGGGGGCGGAGGCGGGGTTTCGTGGAGCACCGCTCCGCGCCGCCGCAGCGGCGGAGCGAAGCGGAGACTCCCGGGTTGGGGTGGGGATGGGTTAAGC
>NZ_WTVS01000177.1 GCF_012911005.2 Aromatoleum toluolicum
CTAAGGAATCCCTGATCAATTGACGTTTCGAGCAATCGCACCCAAGCCTACTGTCTGAGCCGACTCCGATGATCGATTTTTCCGATTTTCCCGCTGATTTCCGAGGCCATTCCGACCTCGAACGCCTGTTTCCTGGCGCAGCGGGCGGATTTCGCCCGTCAGCTCATCAGCTCTCGCCTCGCCAGGTAAAGATTGGTCAAACCGATCAGCGAGAACACCTGCGCGGCGTTTTTCGCGATCCCCTTGTAGCGCACCTTCGTGTAACCGAACTGGCGCTTGATCACGCGAAACAGATGTTCGACCCGTGCGCGGATCGACGACATCCGGTGGTTGAAGCGCTTGTTCGCCTCGGTTAGCGGGTGCTGGGTGCTCGCCTTGAGCGAGACGCCCCAGAACACGCCGGCCTTGCGGGCCAGGCGCTTGAGCTTGTTGTTGACGTAGCCCTTGTCGCCGAATACCGCGCGGTCGTCTTCGCGCACCAGATGCGGCAACTGGCTGATGTCCGAAGCGTTGGCTGGGGTGACCGAGACGGTATGCGCGAGTCCGGAATTGACGTCCGCGCCCACGTGGATCTTCATGCCGAAGTACCACTGCTTACCCTTCTTGGTCTGATGCATCTCGGGGTCACGCTGCTTGGTCTGGTTCTTCGTCGAGGGCCGCGCATGAATGATGGTGGCGTCGACCATCGTGCCCCCCTTGAGCAGCAGACCACGCGCTTCAAGCGTGTCGTTGATGACGTTCATCATCTGTGCCGTCAGCCCGTGTTGCTCGAGCAGGTGGCGGAACTTGAGAATCGTCGTCTCGTCGGGCATCGCATCATCGGCCAGATCGAGCCGGGCAAAACGACGCATCGATTCAATCTCGTAGAGCGCATCTTCCATCGCCGGGTCCGACAACGCATACCACTGCTGCATGAAGTAGATCCGCAGCATCGTTTCCAGCGGCATCGGCGGGCGACCGCGCCGACCGGCCTTCGGGTAGTGTGGCTCGATCACTGCAAGCAATGTCGACCACGGTACGACCGCGTCCATCTCG
>NZ_WTVS01000178.1 GCF_012911005.2 Aromatoleum toluolicum
CCGACAGCCCGACGCTGTAGTTGCCGTTGCCCTCGTTGCCGCCGAACACCGTCGGGGCGTTGCCCGACAGGCCCACCGACAGCGCCAGCGGCGCCGACAGGTCGACCCCGGGCAGCACCTGGTACCACGTCGGCGTGAAGGCGAGCGCGAGGCCGAAGAAGTCCTTCGTCGTGCAGCCGTCCCACTTGTCGCGGCCGGTGCACGGGGCGAAGCCCTCGGCGTAGAAGAGGCGCTCGCCGCTACGCACCTTGTCCCACTTGGCCCAGGTGAGCTCGGCGGCCCAGCTCGCGGCGTCGAACACCGGGGTGTCGGCAATCAGCCCCAGCACATTGACCAGCGCGTGGAAGGTGTCGCCGCGCGGGCCGGGGGTTTCCCCGTCCTGCGGCAGGCCCGTCGTCGCGATGCCCAGCACCTGCGAGTTGAGCGGGGTGTTGCGGCGGTAGGAGAGTTCCGCACCGACGCTCACGCCACCGATGTTCTTCGCCAGGCTCACGCCGAAGAGGTCGATGTCGTCGGCGTAGATGAGGTTGTAGCGGGTGACGCCAGCGCCGACGCGGGTGAGAAAGGTCTGCGGCAGCTTGTCGGCGTAGCGGCGGTAGTAGACGCCGAGCGTGCCGTCGAGCGCCTCCGGCGACCAGCGCAGCGACACACCGTATTCGCCCGCCTGCTTCGGTTCGACCGGCTTGCCGTTGGTGGCGAAGCCCAGCCCGCGGCTGATGAACTGGCGGTCCGGGCCGTTGAAGGCGAAGTCGACCGGGCCCAGGTAGGTGCCGCCTTCGGGGTAGCGGTAGGCTTCCCACTCCATGAAGTACTGCGCCGACACCGACAGCGTGTCGGTCACCTGCGCCTGGCCCGAGAGCTGGTTCAAGGGGCGGAAGAGTTCCTTCG
>NZ_WTVS01000179.1 GCF_012911005.2 Aromatoleum toluolicum
TCGCCGCGGGCAGCGCCGGCATCGAGGCGGCGACCAACATCGTCGTGAAGGAAGCCAACCGCACGATGCTGTTCTACGTGTATGGGGCGGTGATCGTGCTGTGCTTCATCACCTTCCGCAACTGGCGCGCGGTGATCGTCGCGGTGGTGCCGCTGGTGGTGACCTCGATCCTGTGCGAGGCGCTGATGGTGGTGCTGGGGATCGGCGTGAAGGTCGGCACGCTGCCGGTAATCGCGCTGGGGGTGGGGATCGGTGTCGACTACGCGCTGTACCTGCTCTCCATCCAGCTTGCGCAGCAGCGAGCAGGGGCCTCGCTCGCGGACGCACATCGGCGCTCGATTCAATTCACCGGCAAGGTGGTCGCGCTGGTGGGGGTGACGCTCGCCGCGGGGGTGGTGACGTGGATCTGGTCGCCGATCAAGTTCCAGGCCGACATGGGCATCCTGCTGACCTTCATGTTCGTGTGGAACATGGTCGGTGCGCTGATCCTGATCCCGGCGCTGTCGCACTTCCTGCTGAAGAGTCCGAAAGGCGCGCAGCGTGTCGGGGCGATGCCGGTGCTCGGCCTGGCGGCGCGATAACAGAGGCGGAAACGATCGATGAGCGTTCAAATGCGTGCAATGACGATACTGAATTTCCCAGTCTGGTCGCAGCTGTGGCCGGGCGTGCTGACGGCGATCACGATCGCCCTGGCGGCGAGCTTCGTCGCCGAGCACCAGGGCGGGCCGCAGCTGCTGTACGCGCTGTTCTTCGGCATGGCGTTCAACTTCGCCGCGGAGGGCGAGAAGATCCGCGCAGGCATCGAGTTCGCCTCGC
>NZ_WTVS01000017.1 GCF_012911005.2 Aromatoleum toluolicum
GGAGGGCCAAGTGATGAGCGAAATCGGCCAGGAGTCCTTCCGGCGCATCGGCGACGTCTCGGAACGGGTCGGCAGGCCGTTGAGGCCGTGGTTCGACCGGATCTTCGCGCGCTTCCTCCCCGAGGCGTCCGCCAGCGGACGCCTCGACTGGGCCGCGGACGCCGACTGGGCGCTCATCCAGGAGGAGCCGCTGCGTGCGCGCATGCTGCTGCGCGTCGTTGCCGTCGGTCTGTTCCTGCTGCTGCTGTGGTCGGCCTTCGCGTCGGTCGACGAGGTCACGCGCGGCGAAGCGAAAGTGATCCCGTCCTCGCAGGTGCAGATCATTCAGAGCGTGGATGGCGGTGTCGTCGAGGAGATGCCGGTGCGCGAAGGCCAGATCGTGGAGGCCGGGGCGCTGCTCCTGCGCATCGACCCGACGCGCTTCGTGGCGTCGCTTGCGGAAAACCGTTCGCAGTATTTCGCCCTGCGCGCCAAGGCTGCGCGGCTGGAGGCCGTGACTGCCGGCACGGCGCTGAACATGCCGAGCGACGTGCTGCGCGAGGCGCCCGAGATCGCCGACCATGAACGCCGCCTGTACAACTCGACCGTCGCCGAACTCGACGCCCAGCTGTCGATCGCGCGGCAGCAGCTCGAGCAGCGGCAGCAGGAGCTCAACGAAGTGCGCGCACGCCACGCGCAGAGCAGCAGCGGCCTCGAACTGGTGCAGCAGGAGTTGAACGTCACCCGGCCGCTGATGACTTCCGGCGCGGTGTCCGAGGTCGAGATCCTGCGCCTGCAGCGCGACGTCGCACGCCTGCGCGGCGAGCGCGACCAGGCCGCGGCGCAGATCTCGCGCATCCATTCCGCGATCTCCGAGGCCACGCGCAAGATCCAGGAGGTGGAGCTGAACGTGCGCAACGTGCAGCGCAACGAACTTTCCGACACGATGGCCAAACTTGCCGCGCTGACCGAAGGCGGGCGTGCGCTCGCCGACCGCGTCAAGCACGCTGAGGTGCGCTCGCCGGTGCGCGGCACGGTCAAGCGCCTGCTCGTGAATACGGTCGGGGGCGTCGTGCAGCCGGGCAAGGAGGTCGTCGAGATCGTGCCGCTGGACGACGCGCTGATCCTCGAAGCGCAGGTCAAGCCCAAGGACATCGCCTTCCTGCGACCGGGGCAGAAAGCCCTCGTCAAATTCACGGCTTACGACTTCGCGATCTACGGCGGTCTCGAAGCGGTGGTCGAGCATATCGGTGCGGATACGGTCACCGACGAGAAGGGCAATGCCTTCTACACCGTACGCGTGAGAACCCTGAAGTCGAGCCTGGGTGAGAGCCTGCCGATCATCCCGGGCATGGTGGCCGAAATCGACATCCTCACCGGCAAGAAAACCATTCTCTCCTACCTGCTGAAGCCCGTCCTGCGGGCCAAGGCCAACGCACTGTCCGAACGATGAGCCAGAACATCTTTCTCTGCTCCGAAACGGTTCGCCCGTCGGCGCGTTGGCTGGATGCGTTTCCCGCAGGAGTCTGCCACGAGCAGCGGGCCTTGGCCGCGGCGGCCCGTCCGGGCGACGTGGTCTGGGTCGACGCTGCGCACGGCGACTGGCTGGACACGCTCGGCACGCTGGTGAAGTCGCTGCCCGGCTGTTACCTCGTCGTCGTCAGCATGACGCCGGACAGCGCCGAGGCGCTCGCCGCCCTCGATTGCGGTGCGCGGGCATACTGTCACGCGCTGGCGGTGCCTTCCGTGTTCAGGGACGTCGAACTGGTCGTCCGCCACGGCGGCCTGTGGGTCGGCCCCGAACTGATGGCCCGTGTCGTCGGCGCTGCCGGCCGTGCGCTCGCGCCGCTCGCGGAGGCGCAACAACCGTTGCTGTCCGGGCGCGAAGCTGAAGTGGCCCGGGAGGTTGTCAAGGGCCTGAGCAACAAGGAGATCGCCGCGAAGCTCGGCATCACCGAGCGCACCGTGAAGGCCCACATGGGTGCGATCTTCGAGAAGCTCGGGGTGCGCGACCGGCTGCAGCTGGTGCTGCGCCTGTCCGAAAATCGCGGCATTACGCTGCCGGTGCATTGACCATGTACGTAAGACGAGACACGCAGGGGAAGATCGTCGCCGTGAGCCGCGAACCGGGCGACGGCGACGGCTGGAGTGCCGCCGGCGCCGACGACGCCGAACTGCTCGGGTTCGGGCGCGACATCATCGAAGGCGCGAACCCGCTTGGGGCTACCGACCTCGGTCTGGTGCGCGTGCTGGAGGATCTGATCGAACTCCTCGTCGAGCGCTCGCTGATCCGCTTCACCGACCTGCCGGCACCCGCGCAGCACAAGCTCATGGAGCGCCGCGGCGCGCGCGAGGCGATGCAGCACCTGAGCCTGCTCGACGACGACGGCGTGATCTGATCCGCGCCCCGTCCGGTCGTCGCTCCCCGGGCTCTGCTACGCCGCCGCCCCTTCGCGCACGGCCGGCCCCGTCATGCCGTCGATGCCGAGGCCCGGCAAGGCCTTCTGTTCCGCCGCCGAACTCACGCCTTCGGCAATCGTCATTAGCCCGAGCGAATGCGCGATCATGCACAGTCCGCGCAGGAAGGCCTGGTTGCCCGCGTTGGAGTC
This sequence comes from Aromatoleum toluolicum, assembly GCF_012911005.2. Lineage (GTDB taxonomy): Bacteria > Pseudomonadota > Gammaproteobacteria > Burkholderiales > Rhodocyclaceae > Aromatoleum > Aromatoleum toluolicum. The sequence continues at coordinate 2,589 of NZ_WTVS01000017.1, forward strand.
GATGCCCCGCACGATTGCCGCGTCGATCTTCACGTAGTCGAGCCCCAGTTCATGCAGGTCGCCCAGCTCGCCGAAATGCGCGCCCACGTGCTCGATGCCGACCCTGCAGCCCAGTGGCTGCAAGGCCACGCACAGCGTGCGGAACTCCGCCAGGTGGCGTAATGCGCCGTACTCCGGCACCTCGAGCCATAGCCGCTTCGCCGTTGCCGGGTCGGCTTGCAGCAAGGAAAACAGTTCGCCGCGGAAGTTCGCATCGCGCAGCGATTCGGCCGACACGTTGATGCCGCGCTCCCGTCCGTCGTGCGCGATGGCACGCAAGGCTGCATGCACGACCGCGATGTCGAAGCGCGGCATTACGCCCAGGCGTGCGGCGTGCGGCATGAAGAAGCCCGCGGGTTGCCAGATGCCGTCGAGCAACACGCGGATCGGCGCCTCGTCGTGCAGCAGGCGCCCGTCGTTGGCGACGACCGGATAGGCGCCCAGACGCACACCGTCGCGTTCGATCGCCGACAGCAGGGCGGCACGCCAGGACTGGAGGTCGGGGTAGGGCGCGTGGGTGCCGCCGCTTTCGACGCGCAGGCTGCGATCACCCGCCTGTTCGGCCGTCGCGAGTGCGCCGTCGGCACGGGCAAGGACCTGCGAGCGGTTTTCGCCCGCGGCGTAGTTCGTCGCCGCAACCGGCAGGGCTACCCGGACATCGTTCAGGTGAGCGTCGAGCGTGTCGTGGAGTTTCCGCGCCAGCTCGTGCGCCAGTTCGCCCGCATCCTCGCGGCCGGGCGCCAGCAGCGCGAAGTCGCTGCCATTCATGCGCCCGGCTTCCCAGTTTGCGTTGCCGCCGGCCAGGCCGGCCAACTGCTGCGCGAGGTCGCGCAGCAGGCGGTCGGTCGCCCCGCGGCCGACGCGTTGGTTCAGCTCCGCGAGATCGCCCACGCGCGCCAGCAGCAGCGTGCCGGCCGCATGCGCATCGTCGCGTGAAAGCGCGGAGTCCAGCTGGTTCAGGAACTGGCCGCGATTGAGCAGTCCCGTCATCTCGTCCTGCTGGGTCTGCCGTCGCAGTTGTTCGAGGCGCCGGGATTCCTCCGCCAGGATCGCGCGGACGCGCTCCGACAGGGTGTTCATCGCGCGCACGACGCTGCGGAACTCGCGCGTGCTCGGTTCGGGGGTCGTCACGAAGCGGCGCCCGCCGATCGCCTCGGCCTGCTCGACCACGCGACCGAGGGGGCGCGTGATGTGCCTGATGATCAGCGTACCGATGAGGCCGGTCAGCACCCCGCCCAGCGCGAACCATCCCAGCAGCTGCAGCGTGCCCTGCCACAGTGCCGCATAGGCGTAGCGCTGGTGGCTCTCCAGCGTGAGCGTGCCGAACTGGCGCCATCCGTCCTGTACCTGCGCGACACCGGCATGCGGCTCGATCGGGATCAGGCTGATGAACCACTCGGGCGCTCCATCGAGGACGCCGGAATACTCGCGCTCCGCCAGAACCTCCCCGGTCGGGCTGGTCAGCCGGATCAGGCGGTAATGGCCTGCGTCGAACTGGGCCGAGATCTGCAACTCCACGGTCACCGCGTCCTTGGGCATCTGCGACAGCGACAGTGCGAGCGAGGTCGCGTTGTCGAGGTTCTTCACCTGCAGTTGCTGCTCGAGGTAATGACGCGCGGACAGCGTGCTCACGACCAGGCTGCCGCCCAGGGCGATGAGCGTCACGATCGCGATGGCGATCCAAAGCTGCTTGATCAGGGACATGACAATGGTTGTCCGGAAATTCTGGCCGTGGCGGCAATCATGGCAAGCCCTCCTCGCGCATGCGTTCAAGCACGCTGCGCCAGCGCGACAACCGCGTCGTCGGGTCGGCCGACGAACTGCTGGCGCCGCCCACCCACAGTCCCTCGGCATTGAAGCTGAAGATCGGGAACAGATCGGGCCGGCGCGACGCGGTGCGGATGTCGCCGATGAGGTTGTCGAGCACCAGCGGTTCGTCCGCGGGCGACGGGTAATAGCCGAGCACCATGTGCGCCTGCGAAATGCCGCTGCCCGGCGCGCCCATGCTGGCGCGCACATAGATCAGGCGCAGCCTGTCGGCCGGGACGCCCAGCAGGCGCAGGCTCATGTACTTGGCGATCGAGAAGTCCTCGCAGTCGCCGGCCTTGCGTCCGAGCGTCTCCAGCGGCGTGGCCCAGTAATCCTTCTGCTGCCAGATCACGATGTCGTCGTCGAACGCGGTGCGGCGATTGAAGAAGGTGTTCACGCGCTGCAGCTTCTCCTGCTCGTCGAGCGTGGCCGCGTCGCCGAGCATCCGGCGCCAGGCGCCGACGGATTCGCCAGCCTCCGCGCCGTAGCGCTCGCGCGCCAGCTGCAGCATGCGATCCAGATCCGGTGCAGCGAACGACAGGCCGAACAGCAGGCTCGCGAGTGCCGCGAGGCTGTACACGGCTGCAGAAAACGCGCCCGGAAAGGCGCGCCGTCTGCGCGGGCAAGGTGCTCCTGTCATCGCGTCGGGGGGGCATGGTGTCGTGCGCATTATCGGCCACCAACGTCGTCGGGCGGTTCGTCCCGCGACCGGTTTCAACATTTTTCGCCTCGCCAGTGTTGCGTAGTTGGCGTTCTCGGGCTGCCAGCGGGCGGTAATATTCGCTTACAAGATTGATTATGCAGTTGACGCCGCACAGGATGGCGAGAGAATTCGGTATATTCAATTGACATACATATCCCCCAGACTGGAGAAAATATGAAAACGTGTCGATCCGTGATTGCGATGGCTGTTCTGACCGCGCTACCGTTCGTTGCAACGGGGGCGGGACCGGAAGCCCTGCGCGATGCGGCGCGCAAGGCCGTCGTGGCCAATCCCGAAGTGCAGGCAACTTGGAATGCGTTCCGTGCCGCCCGCGAAGACCAGGAGGTCGCACGTGCCGGTTATCTGCCTCAGGTTGATGCCGTCGCGAGTGTCGGCCGTGAGGAGTTGCGGCGTTCCGGGCAGTCGACCGACACCTTTACCCATCGCAACCTGACGCTGTCGCTCAATCAGATGGTGTATGACGGGTTCTTCACTCGCAGCGAGGTCGCCCGCTTCGGCTATGCCAAGCTGACGCGCTACTATGAACTCGTCGACGCCTCCGAAGGCGCCGCGCTCGAAGCGGTGCGCGCCTATGGCGACGTAATGCGCTATCGCGAGCTCACCCGGCATGCGCAGGCGAACTACGTGCAGCACAAGCAGATCTATGACCAGATCTCCGAGCGTGCCGGCGCCGGGGTCGGCCGCCGTGTCGACCTCGAGCAGGCGACCGGGCGTCTGGCGCTGGCCGAATCCAACCTGCTCACCGAGGTGTCGAACCTGCACGACGTCAGCGCGCGCTACCAGCGCATCGTCGGCGAGCTTCCGCAGGAGGGCATGCCCGGCCTGCCCGCCGGCACGGCCCTCGGGCAGATCCCGCCGACCGCTAAGGACGCGCTGCGCACCGCGTTCAACACGAGCCCCGGCCTCAATGCGGCCATCGAGAACGTGCGCGCCAGCCAGGCGCTCATCGACTCCCGCCGTGCCGCCTTCCATCCGCGCCTCGACCTGCGTGCGCGTCAGGCCGTCGACCACAACCTCGACGGCTTCGACGGGAATTCGCGCGAAGGGGTCGTCGAGCTGGTGCTCAGCTACAACATCTTCCGCGGCGGCGCCGACAGCGCCCGGCTGCGCCAGGCCGGCGATCTGAGCAACCAGGCCAAGGACCTGCGAGAGAAAGCCTGCCGCGACCTGCGTCAGACGCTGGCGATCGCCTATAACGACGTGCAACGGCTACAGGAACAGATGCGCTACCTCGACCAGCATCAACTGTCGATCGAAAAGGCCCGCGAAGCCTACCGCCGCCAGTTCGATATCGGACAGCGCACGCTGCTCGACCTGCTGGACACCGAGAACGAGTACTTCCAGGCGCGGCGCGCCTACGTCAATGCGGGTTACGACCAGGTCATCGCCCAGGCGCGCGCGCTCTCCGGGATGGGGCAGCTGATGGGAACGCTGGGCGTCGCACGCGAGGATCTGCCGACGCCGGCCGATCTCGGCCAGGACCGCAGCGGCATCGATCCCGAGACGGTGTGTCCGCCCGACTCGCCGGTGCCGATGAACATCGACAAGGCCGCGCTGCTGGCGGAAGCGATGAAGGCTACGGGTTCGGTGCCTCCGGCCGGCACCACGGGCAAGTAAGCAAGCAGGTAAGGGCCCGGTAGTGTCACCTTGCCGCCGGCCTCCTCACGGAGGCCGGCGGTTCTGTATCCGGCAGCCGCATCCGGCGCACCGGAACGATCTTCCGCACCTCGGTCGATCGGGCGCGATCCCGTACAATCCGCCGCATGAACCCTTCCGTTTCCCTCGCGCATGGTGCCGAGTCCTCGCCGCTGGGCAAGCCGGCCGACTACTGCGACACCTATACCCCCGGTCTCCTGTTCCCGATCGCGCGCCAGATCAAGCGCGACGAGATCGGCATCGTCCCCGGCAAGCTGCCCTTCGTCGGCGAGGACCTGTGGAACGCGTACGAACTGTCCTGGCTCAACCCGCGCGGCAAGCCCGTCGTCGCGCTCGCCACCTTCCGCGTCCCGGCCGATTCGCCGCGCCTGATCGAGTCGAAATCGCTCAAGCTCTACCTCAACTCCTGCAATCAGACGCGCTTCGACAGCGTCGACGCAGTCAGGGCGACCTTCGCGCACGATCTCTCCGTGGCAGCGGGCGCTGACGTCGCCGTCGAGATCCAGCCGCTGGGCGCCGGCCCGGTGCGCGTGATCGCGCCGCCGCCGGGCGAGTCGCTCGACGAACTCGACATCGACATCGACACCTACCAGCCGTGCCCGGATTTCCTGTCGGCCGCCGGCGGCGGAGACGAGGTCAGCGAAACCCTGCATTCCCATCTGCTCAAGTCCAATTGCCTCGTGACCGGCCAGCCGGACTGGGGCTGCATCGTCGTGCGCTATACCGGGCCTGCGATCGACCGTGCCGGCCTGTTGCGGTACATCGTCTCGTTCCGCAAGCACAACGAGTTCCACGAGCAATGCGTCGAGCGCGTCTTTTGCGACATCCTGCAGCGTTGCAGGCCGCGGCAGCTCGCGGTGTGGGCGCGCTACACGCGGCGCGGCGGGCTAGACATCAATCCCTTCCGCTCGACGGGCCAGCTCCGGGCTCCCGACAATCGAGCCGAAATACGCCAGTAAGTCGATACGGCGAATCCAACGAGATGTCGGGTCTCTAGCACGTGCGTTCCAGGCTCGATTGCGTTAACATCTTCGGTTTTCATGGAGAGGACTATGGTTCGAAAACTGTCGGTTCGAGATCGTCGAATTGCGCGGTCACTGGTGCTTGCCCTCGGGGCCGCCTCGTGTGTCGCGCTTTCCCCGTTGGCTCATGCGGAGCGACCCATGGTGGTCGATGATGCCGGAACGCTGGACAAGGGGGGCGCGAAGCTCGAATTCGGTTGGATGCGTGATGACCAGTCGCGTGGTTTCGACGCGGCGGCCGGTTACGGGCCAATCGAGAACCTCGAGGTGGAGATCGCCTACTCGCGCGCGCGCGACCACGAGCCTCACCCGTCACTCTGGGCGCATGGTGTCGGTGGCGCAGTGAAATGGGCTCCACTGCAGGCCGAGACCGGGTTGTCGGCTGGCCTGAAGGTTGAATACGCGCGCGAGCGCGTCGATCTGCGTGGGGGCGAGTCGGACGAGATCGCGCGAGCCAGTTCCGTCACCGGTCTCGCAACCTGGGCCTTCGCGTCGGGGTCGCGCGTGCATCTGAATCTGGGGCGCGAATGGGTGCGTGCGGCGGGTGATACGCATACCGCGAACACCTGGGGGGTCGGTTTCGAGCAGCCGCTCACGGACGATTTCACCATTGCCGCCGAAGTGTTCGGTGCCGACGACGGCCGGCCGGACCGGCAGGTCGGCTTGCGCTACGAGATCGTGGAAGGCGTCAAGGTGTCGGGGGCTGTGGGGCGTGGTAGCGATCGAACCATCGCGAACGTTGGCGTCGCCTGGGAATTCTGACCCACTGGGGCCCGGGTTCGGTCGTGTCAACGTCGGCCCGGGCAAGGGCGTTGAATGCTTGGGTCGGACGATCCGGCGAGGCAGCCCGGGATGCCAGAGTGCAAAAGGCGTTTTCCGGGTAGTCAAGGCGGGGAAGCTTGGTTTAATATCCGGCCGGTTTCACACCACCATCTAAAGGAAAAGAGCATGAAAGTTTTCGTTGCTGCCGCGGTTGCCGCGGGCCTTCTCTCCGCCGCTCCGGCTTTCGCTTCCGCTGACCTGGCCAAGGCCAAGAACTGCCTCGCCTGTCACGCCGTAGACAAGAAGCTGGTCGGCCCGGCCTACCAGGAAGTGGCCAAGAAGTACGCTGGCGACGCGGGCGCGGTTGCCAAGCTGGCCGAGAAGATCCAGAAGGGTGGTTCGGGTGTCTGGGGCACGATGCCGATGCCGGCCAACCCGCAGGTCAACGCCGAAGAAGCCAAGACCCTCGCTACCTGGGTTCTGTCGCAGAAGTAATCGGCTCCGGTCGATGCAAAAAAAGCCAGCCCGCGGGCTGGCTTTTTTTTTGTTGCCCGCCGCCGGCCGGTCAGGACTGCAGGCTGTCGGCGAAGCCCAGCGCGCCGACGATTGCGCGGTTGATCTGCTCGGGCGCGAGCTGCAGCTCGGTCGCCTGCTTCTGCAGTTCGGTTGCATCGAAGGATTCGCACAGACAGGCCAGCTTGAGGAAGGGGGCGTAGGGGCCCTGCTCGAACAGCAGCGCGTCGGTGATCGCCGAGGGCAGGTGCATCTCCTCCAGCACGCTCTGCATCGATGTGCCCAGCAGTGCGTTGAGCAGCGAGAAGGCGCCGGTGATGAACAGGTTGTCGAGCTCCGACTTGTCGAAGAAGGATGCGCCGATCTGTTCCATGAAGCGTCCGCGTGCGATCGAGGTCTGCATCATCGCCGGCGCGCCCGGGTCGCGGCTCGCGCTGACCAGCAACAGCGACAGCCACTTGTTCAGGTTGGCGTAGCCAAGGATGGTCACCGCGTGGCGGAAGGATTGGATCTCGCAGCTCAGGCCGAAGCCCGCCGAGTTGATGTAGCGCAGCAGCTTGTACGACACCGCGACGTCCTGGCGCAGCACCGCCTCGATCTCCTTGATGTCGGCATTGTTGCGCACGAGGTTGAGGAGCCGCACGATCTGCGCGTGTGCGGGTGACAACTCTCTTGCCGCCGGATTGCCATACAGGAAGAACCAGCCCGAGGCACCGTCGAAACCCGCCTGTACGGCTTCCTGGAAGGCATTGACGTTGGGCAGGCCCCACGCGAGGGTGATGCCGGGCGAACCGGCCGGCGTGGCGTGGCGGCGGCGGTCCATCAGCACGAAGCGCCAGTCGGCGTCGGGCGGCAGGGCGGTCCCCGGGGCGAACCAGCTCAGGCACATGCTGATCCCCGCGTCGCGCAGTTGCGGCAGCAGCGCCTGCGTCTGCGGGTGCGCGAGCGCCTGCGACGGAATTTCCACCATCGCGTTGGGAGGTGCCTGCCAGTTCATCAGCTCGGGTGTCGGAACGAGCCGTCCCAGGCAGACGAACACCGTGTGATGCGTCGGCCAGATGTCGGCGAGGCCGTTCAGCGTCTCGACCACCGCGCCAATATTCGGCCCGTGGGCGATGAGCCGGTTGGCCGTGATCGCGCGGTTCCGGTTGACGACGGGTTCGCGGGTAAGGATCGTGGTCTGGGTCATAACTTCAGCGTGCGTCGGTGGCGAAGGTGAAGGCGTCCGCGAAGAACGCCTCCTTTGGCAGGCCGCACTGTGCAGTCAATTCGCTGCGCGCAGCGTCGATCATGGCCGGTGATCCGCACGCATAGACTTCATGTGCGGACAGGTCGGGAAGGTCCTCGATGACGGCTCGATGCACAAGTCCGGTTCGCCCGTGCCAGTCGTCTTCGGCTCCCGCTTCGGACAATACCGGAACGTAGCGGAATCCGGGAAGGATCTTCTCCCACGAGCGCGCGAGTTCGTCCATGTAAAGGCCTGCACGGCTGCGCGAACCCCAGTACAGGGTCATCGGCCGTGCACTGCCGGATTGGATCGCGTGCTCGACGATGCTCTTGATCGGTGCGAAGCCGGTGCCGCCCGCGAGCAGCACGATCGGCGCCTGCGACTCCTCGTGCAGCCCGAAGCTGCCCAGCGGCCCCTCGAAGCGCAGGATGTCGCGCTCCTTCATGCCGTTGAACACGTGTTCGGTGAAATCGCCGCCGGGCACGAGGCGCACGTGCAACTCCATGGCGTCCTCGCGGTGGGGCGCATTCGCGATCGAGAAGCTGCGGCGCCGGCCGTCGGCGAGCAGGAAATCGACGTACTGGCCGGCGCGGAAGCGGAACGGCTCGCTCGCGGGGAGTTTCAGCTCGATCACCATCACGTCGGGCGCGGCGCGCGTCAGGCGCTGCACCCGGCACGGGAGCTTCTTGATCGGGATGTCGCCGGCGCGGCTCACGTTGCGTGCCTCGAGGACCAGGTCCGAACGCGCATGGGCGCTGCAGAAGAGCGTCATGCCGGCCGCGCGGTCCGCATCGCTGAGCGCGGTGGCCGACCCGGCGAGCGTGACCTCGCCCCGGATGACCTTGCCCTTGCAGGCGCCACAAGCGCCGTCGCGGCAACCGTAGGGCAGCACGAGGCCCGCGGCGAGGGCCGCCTCGAGGATGGTCTGGTTGGTATCGGCCGGGAACTGTTGACCGCCTGGTTCGAGTGAAATCTGGAACGACATCGGGCGTGAGATAATCCGTCGATGAAAAGAATATTGATCGTCGGTAGCGGCGACGTGGCCCGGCGCGCGATTCCGTGGCTCGTGCGGCGCTTCAGGGTGTTCGCCCTGGTGCGCAGTGCAGAGGGGCTCGCCGGACTGCGGGGGCTCGGCGCAACGCCGGTGTTCGCCGACCTCGACGACCGGCGCAGCCTGCGGCGCCTGGCCGGGATCGCGGATGCGGTCCTGCATTTCGCGCCTCCCCCCGACCGCGGCACGCGGGATACACGTACGGCGAGCCTGCTGGCGGCACTCGCGTGCGCACCGAGTCTACCACAGCGCCTCGTCTATATAAGTACGACGGGCGTGTATGGCGATTGCGGCGGTCGGCATATCGACGAAAGCCATCCATGCCGCCCGCAGACTGCGCGGGCGCAGCGCCGCGTCGATGCCGAAGGCCGCCTGCGGCGCTTCGGGGCGCGCCGCGGGCTGCGGGTGTGCGTCCTGCGTGCGCCGGGCATCTACGCGGGCGACCGCCTGCCGGTGGCGAGGCTGGAGCGCGGCGAACCGGTGCTGCGGGCGGATGAGGATGTCTTTACCAACCACATCCACGCCGAGGATCTCGCGCGCTTCGCGTGCCTCGCGCTTTTCCGTGGCGGCGCGGGACGCGTCTACAATGCCGTTGATGATACGGGCATGAAGATGGGCGACTATTTCGACCTCGCCGCCGACACCTTCGGTCTGCCGCGGCCGCAGCGCCTGTCGCGTGCGGAGCTCGCGACACGGATTTCGCCGATGGCCCTGTCATTCATGAGCGAGTCGCGGCAGCTGGACAATCGCCGCATCCGGCGGGAGCTGCGGGCGCGGCTGCTGTACCCGACCGTGCGCGAAGGCTTCGCCGCGGCGCTCAACCGGAAACAATCAAGCTAGGAGTAATTGATGCTGGTAGTGAAAGCCCTGCACATTTCGTTTGTCGTGGCCTGGTTCGCCGGCCTGTTCTACCTGCCGCGCCTGTTCGTGAACCATGCGATGGTGGATGATGCGGCGACGCGCGAGCGGCTCGCGCTGATGGAGCACAAGCTCTACCGCTTCATGACGCCGCTGGGAATCCTCGCCGTCGTGCTCGGCTTCTGGCTGTGGTTCGGTTACGGCGACATGTTCGCGATTGGCGGCTGGCTGCACGCGAAGACCGCGCTCGTGAGCTTCCTGATCGTCTATCACCTGTACTGCGGTAGGCTCATGCGCGATTTCGCCGCAGGGCGCAACACCCGCAGCCACAAGTGGTATCGCGTGTTCAACGAGGTTCCGGTGCTGGTGCTGTTCACGGTCGTGTTCCTTGTCGTGCTGAAGCCCTTCTGAGCGGCACCGCCCGCGCCGGATCCTTTTCCGCGCGGGCGTCGGCCGTTTCCAATCCCGTCCGCCTTCAATTTACTTCGTCCCTCATGTCCGAATCCTTCTTTTCCCCCTGTCCGCGCGGTCTCGAGCCGATGCTCGCCGAGGAACTTACCGCGCTCGGTGCGCGGGACGTCGAGGCGACCCACGGCGGCGTCGGTTTCTCCGGCGACTGGCAGACCTGCTACCGCGCCAACCTCGAGAGCCGGATCGCCACGCGCGTGATGTGGCGCCTCGCGCAGGGGCGCTACCAGTCCGAGGAGGACATCTATCGGCTCGCCTATGGCGCGACCTGGGCGAAATGGTTCACCGTCGACGACACGATCCGCATCTACGTGACCGCGAAGCAGTCGCCCCTGCGCAGTCTCGAATTCGTCACGCTGAAGATCAAGGATGCCGTGTGCGACCACTTCCGCACCGTGACCGGCAAGCGCCCCAGCGTCGACACCGCGAACCCTGCGGTACGCATCCACGCCTTCCTGACGCGCGACCGCGTCACGCTCTATCTCGACACCTCGGGCGAGCCCCTGTACAAGCGCGGCTACAAGCCCGCTGCCGTCGAGGCGCCGCTGAAGGAGAACCTCGCCGCGGGCATCCTGCGCATCAGCGGCTGGCAGCCGGGCGAGGCGCTCATCGATCCGATGTGCGGCAGCGGCACCTTCCTGATCGAAGCCGCGCAGATCGCGCTCGACATCGCGCCGGGCCTCGGTCGCAGTTTCGCCTTCGAGCGCTTCCGCCATTTCGACCGTGCCGCCTGGGCGACCATCCGCAAGGCTGCGGAGGTGCGGCGCAAGTCGCCGCGCCCCTTGCGCATCTACGGCTCCGACGTGGTCGGCGAGCAGGTGCGGCGCTCGCGCGTGAACCTGCAGGCGGCGGGGCTCGCGGACTGCGTGACGCTCGATCGCGCGGACTTCCTCGCGCGGGAGGCGCCGGCGGCGGAAGGGGTGATGGTGACCAATCCGCCCTACGGCGTGCGCATCGGCGAGGTGGAGGAACTGGCGGCGCTGTATCCGCAGTTCGGCGACGCGCTGAAAAAGCGCTGGAGCGGCTGGCGCTGCTACTTCCTGTCGGCGGACCCGGCACTGCCCAAGCTGATCGGGCTGAAGGCGAGCAAGCGCACGCCGCTCTTCAACGGCGCGCTCGAGTGCCGTGTGTTCGAATACAAAGTGATCGCGGGCAGCAACCGGCGCAAACCGGCCGAAGATGCCTGACGGCGCAGTCCGCGGCTGAGACCTTCTCCCGCAGCGGCCACGGATACATTTCCTGTCTTGGAGTTTGTGAAGAAATCGTAGCGAGCGGCCCGAGTCCGTTCCGAGAAGCGTAGCCGTACAAGTGGTACGGCGAGCATCACAGGAGCGGAATCGCGTCGCGCAGTAGATTTATTCGCAAACTCAGACGATGTCGAGGTGCTGGATCCCGGACACGAGATCCTTCTCGCCGAGCTTGCTGTTGAGCTTGATCTGCAGGCGCAGGTCGTTCACCGAGTCGGCGTTGCGCAGCGCATCCTCGTAGGAAATCCGCTCCTCCTCGTACAGGTCGAAGAGCGCCTGGTCGAAGGTCTGCATCCCCAGTTCGCGCGAGCGCTTCATCACTTCCTTGATGCCCGGCACCTCGCCCTTGAAGATCAGGTCCGAGATCAGCGGCGAGTTGAGCAGCACTTCAACGGCCGGCACGCGCCCTTTCTCACCCTTCTTGGGGAGCAGGCGCTGCGAGATCAGCGCGCGCAAGTTGAGCGAAAGGTCCATCAGCAGCTGCTGGCGGCGATCTTCCGGGAAGAAGTTGATGATGCGGTCGAGCGCCTGGTTCGCGCTGTTCGCGTGCAGCGTCGCGAGGCACAGGTGACCGGTCTCGGCGAATGCGATCGCGTAGTCCATGGTTTCGCGGTCGCGGATTTCACCCATCAGGATCACGTCCGGGGCCTGGCGCAGGGTGTTCTTCAGCGCCGCTTCCCAGCTGTCGGTGTCGATGCCGATCTCGCGCTGCGTGACGATGCAGTTCTTGTGCAGATGCACGTATTCGATCGGGTCCTCGACCGTGATGATGTGGCCGTAGGAGTGTTCGTTACGGAAGTCCACCATCGCCGCGAGCGAGGTCGTCTTGCCGGTGCCGGTGCCGCCGACGAAGATCACGAGACCGCGCTTGGCCATCGCGACGTCGCGCAGCACCGTGGGCATGCCCAGATCGTCGAAGGTCGGGATCTTCTGCGCGATCGTGCGCAGCACGAGGCCGACCTTGCCCTGCTGGATGAAGGCGTTGGCTCGGAAGCGGCCGATGCCCGCCGGCGAGATCGCGAAGTTGCATTCCTTGGTGGACTCGAATTCGGCGGCCTGGCGGTCGTTCATGACCGCGCGCGCGAGCTCGGCGGTGTGCTGCTGGGTGAGCGACTGGTTCGACTGCGGGATGACGCGTCCGTCGACCTTGATCGCGGGCGGAAAGCCCCCGGTGATGAAGAGGTCGGAGCCGTTCTTCTGCACCATCAGCCTGAGCAGATCGTGCATGAACTTGAGGGCCTGATCGCGTTCCATGTGTTGCGCTCCAGCGGAGTTTCGGGGGGCTGCAAATTCGAATTATGTTCCTCGCGCGCGCCCGCGTGAACGGCGCGGCGGGCGGAATGCGCCGGCGGACGTGACGGAGTGGCCGTTCCGTGGCGCGGCGGTCAGCCGAAGTTGTCCTTGTTCGCCGCCTTGAGCTTGGCTTCCGCGGGGGAGACGATATTGCGGCGCACGAGGTCGAGCAGGCACTGGTCCAGCGTCTGCATGCCTACGTTCTGGCCGGTCTGGATCGACGAGTACATCTGCGCGATCTTGTTCTCGCGGATCAGGTTGCGGATGGCGGGGGTGCCGATCATGATCTCGTGCGCGGCGACGCGGCCCTGGCCGTCCTTGGTCTTCAGCAGGGTCTGCGAGATGACCGCGCGCAGCGATTCGGACAGCATCGAGCGCACCATCTCCTTTTCGGCGGCCGGGAACACGTCGACGATACGGTCGATGGTCTTGGCAGCCGAGGAGGTGTGCAGGGTGCCGAACACGAGGTGGCCGGTCTCGGCGCCGGTCAGCGCGAGCCGGATGGTTTCGAGGTCGCGCAATTCGCCGACGAGGATCACGTCCGGGTCTTCGCGCAGTGCCGAACGCAGCGCGTTGTTGAACGACAGCGTGTCGCGCGCGACCTCGCGCTGGTTGATCAGGCAGCGCTTCGACTCATGCACGAATTCGATCGGGTCCTCGATCGTGAGGATGTGGCCGTATTCGTTGTCGTTGATGTGGTCGACCATCGCCGCTAGCGTCGTCGACTTGCCCGAGCCCGTCGGGCCGGTGACGAGCACGATGCCGCGCGGCTGGTTGGAGATGTCCTTGAAGATCTTCGGACAATTGAGCTCTTCGAGGCTCAGCACCTTCGACGGAATGGTCCGGAACACGGCGGCCGCGCCGCGGTTCTGGTTGAAGGCGTTGACGCGGAAACGCGCGAGGTTGGGCACCGCGAACGAGAAGTCGCACTCCAGTATTTCTTCGTACTGTTTGCGCTGTTGGTCGTTCATGATGTCATACACCATGGAGTGCACGTCCTTGTGCTCCATCGGCGGCAGGTTGATGCGCCGCACGTCGCCATGCACGCGGATCATGGGCGGCAGGCCGGACGAGAGATGGAGGTCGGAGGCCTTGTTCTTGACCGCAAAGGCCAGCAGTTCGGTGATGTCCATGGATTCTTCGACGGTGTTCGGAAAGGAGCGTGCGGAAAGGCCGGCCGGTGCGCGGTGCTATACTCGCCCGGGCCCGATTTTCGAGACCAGTGCCGCCGCTATATGACAACAATCGCCGCCAACTTGCAAGCCGTGCGCGAGCGCGTCGCCAGTGCCGCGATCGCCGCAGGGCGCAGGCCCGAGGACGTCGTCCTGCTGGCCGTCAGCAAGACCTGGCCGGCATATTGCGTGGCCGCGGCGGCCGATGCCGGGCAGCGGCTGTTCGGTGAGAACTACGTGCAGGAAGGCGTCGCGAAGATTGCCGAGTTGAGGGCGCGTGCACTCGAATGGCATTTTATCGGTCCGCTCCAGAGCAACAAGACGCGGCCCGTCGCAGCCCACTTCGACTGGGTGCATTCGGTCGATCGCCTGAAGCTCGCCGAGCGCCTGTCGGAGCAGCGGGACGTGGAATTGCCGCCGCTCAACCTGTGCATCCAGGTGAACGTGAGCGGCGAGGCGAGCAAGAGCGGGGTTGCGCCGGAAGAGGTGCCCGGGCTGGCGCGGCAGGTGGCGGCCCTGCCGCGGCTGCGCCTGCGGGGACTGATGGCGATTCCCGAGCCCGATGGGGACGAAGGGCTGCTGCGCAGCCGCTTCGCGACCGTGCGCCGGTTGCGCGACGAACTCAACGCCGCCGGCTTCGCGCTCGACACGCTGTCGATGGGGATGTCGCACGACCTCGAACTGGCGATCGCCGAAGGGGCGACCATGGTGCGGGTGGGTACCGCGATTTTCGGAACACGCAAGCTGCGTGAGGAACAGACATGACGGAACGGATCAGGATCAGTTTCCTGGGGGGCGGGAACATGGCGTCGGCGTTGATCGGCGGCATGCTCGAGCGCGGGTTCGCCGCGGCCGACATCCAGGTGGTGGAACTGCAGGAAGCGGGGCGCAAGCATCTGGCGGAGCGCTTCGGCGTGCGTGCGGTGGGCGCGGTCGACGACGCGCTGCTGGACTGCGACGTGCTGGTGCTGGCGGTGAAGCCGCAGCAGATGAAGGCGGCGCTCGCGCCGCTGGCGGGCCGGCTGGCGCGCCAGGTGGTCGTGAGCATCGCGGCGGGACTGCGCCTGGCCGACATCGGACGCTGGCTCGGGGGCTATGCCGGTCTCGTGCGCGTGATGCCGAACACGCCGGCGCTGATCGGTGCGGGCGTGTCGGGCCTGTATGCGGATCCGTCGGTGGATGCCGCGGGACGTGCCGCGGCCGAGCGCGTGCTCGCTGCGGTCGGCAGCACGGCGTGGATCGCCGACGAGGCGCAGATGGACGCGGTCACGGCGGTATCGGGCAGCGGTCCGGCCTACGTCTTCCACTTCATTGAGGCGCTGGAGGCGGCTGGTGCGTCGCTCGGCTTCGATGCGGCGACCGCGCGGAAGCTGGCGATCGACACGGTGCTCGGCGCGGCGAAGCTCGCGGCAGGCTCTGACGAGGCGCCGGGCGTGCTGCGCGAGCGGGTCACCTCGAAGGGGGGCACGACCGAGGCGGCGCTCGCGAGCATGAAGGCGTCGGGCTTTTTCGACGCGATCGTGACCGCGGTGAAGGCTGCCGAGGTGCGCGGGCGCGAACTGGGTGACCAACTCGGCAAGGACTGAGCGCAATGCTGGGCAATGTACTGCTCCTGATCCTCGACACGGCCTTCGGCTTCATCACGCTGATGCTGCTGGCGCGCTTTTTCATGCAGTGGCAACGCGTATCCTTCCGCAACCAGGTCGGGGCCTTCGTCGTTGCGACCACCGACTGGATCGTGCGGCCGCTGCGCCGCGTGATTCCGGGCGTGTTCGGACTGGACCTCGCCAGCCTGCTGCCGGCGTGGGTGTTCCAGACGCTGTTCGTGTTCATCGAGCTGCAGCTGCGCGGGGCATCGCTGGGCGGCAATCCCGGCGGCCTGATCTTCGGTCTGTGGGGGCTGGGCCTGCTGGAAGTCGCCCGCATGGCGATCTATCTGGTGTTCGGCGTCGTGCTGATGTCGGCGATCCTGTCGTGGGTGAGCCCGCATGCGCCGGCCGCGCCGATCCTCCATAACCTCGCCGACCCTTTCCTGCGCCCGTTCCGGCGCATCCTGCCGCCGATCGCGAACGTCGACCTGTCACCGCTGGTCCTGCTGCTGGTGCTGCAGATCGTGCTGATGGTGCTGGGCAGCCTGCGCGGCAGCTTCGCTTCGCTGCTGGTGGGATGACGGCAGCCGTCTGGCTGCGCGCGGCGGCCGACGGCGGCCTCGTGCTGACGCTGCACATCCAGCCGGGGGCGAAGAAGACCGAATTCGTCGGGCTGCACGGCGAGGCGATGAAGATCCGGCTCGCCGCGCCGCCGGTGGATGGCAAGGCGAACGCGGCGCTGTGCGCCTTTCTCGCGGATTTTTGCGATGTTCCGAAAGTGGCGGTGACGCTGCTCAGCGGCGAGACCTCGCGCGCCAAGCGGGTGCGGATAGACGGCGCGAGCGCCGGGGCGCTCGCGCGGCTGCGGGCGCTCGGCTGACGCCGGCCGCCCGCGCAGCCGCTCTCAGGCCAGTTCGTGCATGACCTGGCCTTCGACCAGGGTGTAGTGCACGCGGCCCGGCAGCTCCAGGCCCAGGAAGGGGGTGTTCTTGCCCTGGCTGCGCAGCTGCTCGCGGCTCACGGTGACATGTGCGGCCGGGTCGAACAGGCACAGGTCGGCGCGTGCGCCCGGCGTCAGGTGGCCGGCCTTGGTGATGCCGACGATGCGCGCAGCGTCCGAGGTTACGCGCGCGAGCGCCTTCACCAGCGGCAGGCCCGCTTCCTGCGCCCACTTGAGGGTGAGCGGCAGCAGCAGTTCGAGACCGGTCGCGCCCGGTTCGGATTCGCTGAAGGGGGTGAGCTTGCCGTCGTCGTCGACCGGCGTGTGGTCCGAACACAGCGCGTTGATGCGGCCGTCGGCGAGGCCCGCGCGCAGCGCCTCGCGGTCGCGCTGGCTGCGCAGCGGCGGCACGAGGTGGCAGTTGCTGTTGAAGTAGCCGATGTCCATGTCGGACAGGTGCAGGTGGTTGATCGACACGTCGCAGGTGATGTCCATGCCTTCGGCGCGGGCCTGTTCGACCAGCGCGAGGCCCGCGGCGCTCGACAGGCGCGTGACGTGCAGGCGCGCTCCGGTCGTGCGGGCGAGCTGGATGTAGGTGTACAGCGCGATCGTCTCGGCCGCGACGGGAATGCCCGGCAGGCCCAGCCGCGTAGCGACTTCGCCGTCGTGTGCGACGCCGGTGCGCGCCAGGAAGGGGGCGAGCGGCTGCAGCCACACGCGGAAATCGAAGGTCGCGGCGTACTGCAGCGCGCGCATCAGCACGTTGTTGTCGATGATCGGTACATTGGCCTGGCTAAAGGCGACGCAGCCGGCTTCGACCAGTTCGGCCATTTCGGACAGGCGTTCGCCCTTGAGGCCGATGGTGAGCGCGCCGACCGGGTAGACGTGGGCGCGGTTGAGCCGCTTCGCGCGGTAGCACAGCATTTCGACCAGGCCCGGCTCGTCCAGTGCGGGATCGGTGTCGGGCGGGATCGCGAGGCTGGTGACGCCGCCGGCCATCGCCGCGTCCATTTCGGATTCGAGCGTGGCGCGGTATTCGAAGCCGGGTTCGCGCAGGCGCGCGGCCAGATCGATGAGCCCCGGCGCGACGACGAGATTGGCAGCGTCGATCGTGCGCTCGGCGGCGAAGCCGTCCGGTGCCTGGCCGCTTGCGACGATCTTGCCGTCGGCGAGATACAGGTCGCGCTTGTCGTCGAGGCCGTTCGCGGGGTCGATGAGGCGGCCGTTGGTGATGCGGATCTTCATTACTTGTTGCTCCCTTGCTGGCCGGCCAGCATGCTCATGACGGCCATCCGTACCGCGATGCCGAAGGTGACCTGGGGCAGGATCACGGCCTGCGCCCCGTCGGCCACGGAGGAATCGATCTCGACGCCGCGGTTCATCGGTCCCGGGTGCATGACGATGGCGTCGGGCTTGGCCAGTGCCAGCTTCTCGGCGGTGAGGCCCCACACCTTGTAGTATTCCTGCGGGGTCGGCAGCAGCGCGCCGTTCATGCGCTCGTTCTGCAGGCGCAGCATCATGACGACGTCGACACCCTTGAGGCCTTCGCGGATGTCGTGGAAGACGCGCACGCCCATGCGCTCGACCTCGGTCGGCAGCAGCGTCTTGGGGCCGATCACGCGCACTTCGGGCACGCCCAGGGTCGTCAGCGCGCTGATCTGCGAGCGCGCGACGCGCGAGTGCAGCACGTCGCCGACAATCGCGACGGTGAGGTTGGTGAAATCGCGCTTGTAATGCCGGATCGTGTACATGTCCAGCAGGCCCTGCGTCGGGTGGGCGTGGCGGCCGTCGCCGGCATTGACGACGTGGATGTGGTCGCGCCCGGTCGCCAGCAGGTGCTGCGCGATCAGGAAGGGCGCGCCGCTGGCGGCGTGGCGCACGACGAACATGTCGGCCTGCATCGCGCACAGGTTGTCGACGGTGTCGAGCAGGCTCTCGCCCTTGGCGGTGGAACTCGTCGATACGTTGAGGTTCACGACGTCGGCCGACAGGCGCTTCGCGGCGATCTCGAAGGTGGTGCGCGTGCGCGTGGAGTTCTCGAAGAACAGGTTGAAAATGCTCTTGCCGCGCAGCAGCGGCAGCTTCTTCACTTCGCGCTCGGCGACTTCGGTGAAGGGGGCGGCGGTATCGAGGATTGCGGTGATGACGTCGCGCGGCAGGCCGTCGATCGTCAGCAGGTGCTGCAGTTCGCCGTGTTTGTTGAGCTGGGGGTTATGCATCGATCAGCCTCAGGGTGAGCGCGCCGGCAGCGTCGGTTTCGAGCTGCAGGTTCTGGCTTGCGGGCAGGGGTTGGGGCAGGGTGAGGGCGCAGTAGCGCGCGGCGATCGGCAGTTCGCGGCCGCCGCGGTCGACCAGCACCGCGAGATCGACGCGCGCGGGGCGGCCGAAGTCGAACAGCTCGTTGATCGCGGCGCGCGTCGTGCGGCCGGTGTACAGGACATCGTCCACGATGATGACGTGCGCGCCTTCGACGTCGAACGGGATGTCGGTGCGCTTGGGCTGAGGGTGCAGGCCCTTGGAGCCGAAGTCGTCGCGGTAGAAGGACACGTCGATCGAGCCCGGCGGCTGCTTCAGTCCCAGGGCCGGGTGCAGGCGTTCGGCCAGCCAGACGCCGCCCGTGTGGATGCCGACCAGTGCGGTGTCGGGCGTCACGTGCGGCCGCATCTGCTCGACCAGGGTCTGGAAGAGCGCTTCGGCATCAAGCTTTTGCATGTTGGATGGTGTCCAGGAAGTGTTGCAGGATGATCTGGGCGGCGACGGCGTCGAGTACCGGCTTGCGTGCGCGCCAGCTGCGCTGCCCCGCTTCCTCCAACGCGGCTTCGGCCGCGGCGGAGGACAGGCGTTCGTCGCTTTCCATGACGGGAAGCCCGTAACGGCCGCGCAGCTGGTTCGCGAAGCGGCGGCAGCGCGCGGTCATCTCGTGCGGGGTGCCGTCGAGGTGCGTGGGAATGCCGACGACGAGGCCGGCCGGGCGCCACTCCGCTATGAGCGCTGCGATCGCGACAAAGCGTGGTGCATTGGCCTCGCCGCTGATGGTCGTGAGGGCACTGGTCTGGCCGGTTTCGAGCTCGCCGATGGCGACGCCGAGGCGCACGAGGCCGAAGTCGAAGCCGAGCAGGGTGCCGCGCGCAGGGAGGTCCGAGGCTGGCCGGGGTTCGGGCGTGGCCGCCTCAGGCATGCCCGGCCGTCTCGCTGAGGTTCGTGAAGTCGATACCGAGTTTCTGCATGGCGGCGGCGAGGCGCTCTTCGGGCGGCAGATCGAAGACGATGGAGAGATCGGCGCGCACGGTGAGCCACGCGTTGTCGGCGATCTCCTGCTCGAGCTGGCCGGCGGTCCAGCCGGCGTAGCCGAGCGTCACGAGCACTTCCGACGGCTGGCCGGTGCTGCCGATCGCCTGCAGGATGTCGCGCGAGCTGGTCAGGCCGGCCTCGTCATTGACGTTCAGGGTCGAGTGCCACTCGCCTGCCGGCCGGTGCAGCACGAAGCCGCGATCGGTCTGCACCGGGCCGCCGAAATAAACCGGCTGTTCGGCGAACCCGGCGGCATCGAGCGGCAGCTCGACGCGTTCGAAGAGGGTGCCGAGCGTCATGTCGATCGGGCGGTTGACGATGATCCCGAGCGCGCCCTGCTCGTTGTGTTCGGCGATGTAGGTCAGCGTACGCGAGAAATTCGGATCGGCCATGCTGGGCATGGCGATCAGAAAATGGTGCGTGAGGTTCGACATGATTTCGCTCATGGCTGCATTTTAGCCTCTCGCGCGGAGCATTGAGCAGGAACCTGTGCGGCATGATCGCGTCACAATGCGACTTTTCACTTTCGCCGATTCCCCCTGATGCGCTCCGCCCTCGTCTGGTTCCGTCGCGACCTGCGCAGCCACGATCACGCCGCGCTGTATCACGCGCTGCGCCGCTTCGATCGCGTGCACTGCGCGTTCGTCTTCGACACGGAGATCCTCGATGCGTTGCCGAGCCGCTGCGACCGGCGCGTCGAGTTCATCTGGCGCAGCCTGCAGGAGCTCGATACCGCGCTCGACGCGCTGTCGCGCCGGGCGGGCGGCGGCGGGGCGGGCATCGTCGTGCGGCACGGGCGCGCCGACGCGCTGATCCCGGCGCTCGCGGCGCAGCTGGGCGTGACGGCGGTGCTGACCAATCGCGATTACGAGCCTGCCGCGATCGCGCGCGACCGGCGTGTGGCAGAGGGGCTCGCCGCGGCAGGGATCGGTTTCGAGGATTTCAAGGATCAGGTGATCTTCGAGCGCGACGAGATCCTCACGCAGGGCGGACAACCCTACAGCGTGTTCACGCCCTACCGGAACGCGTGGCTGAAGAAGCTCGACGGCTTCTACGTGCAGGCCTATCCGGTCGAGCGCTACGCCGCGCAGCTGGCACCGAAGGCGCACGGCGAGCGCGTGCCGGGCCTCGATGAGCTCGGCTTCACGGCGACGAACCTCGCCGAGCTGCGCCTGCCCACGGGCATGTCCGGCGGCCGCGCGTTGTTCGGCGACTTCACCGGCCGTATCGGGCGCTACCGCGAGGCGCGCGATTATCCGGCGGTGAAGGGCGTGTCCTATCTTTCCGCGCACCTGCGCTTCGGCACCGTGTCGATCCGCGAACTGGCCGCGTTCGCTTGGGCCGACGGCGGGGCAGGGGCGGAATGCTGGCTCGGCGAGCTGGTGTGGCGCGACTTCTACCACATGATCCTGTGGCACCACCCACGCGTCGTGACGGGGTGCTTTCGGCCCGAGTACGAGCGCATCGCGTGGGACGCGGCGCCGGAACTGTTCGCGGCGTGGTGCGAGGGGCGCACGGGTTATCCGCTCGTCGACGCGGCGATGCGCCAGCTCCACTCCACGGGCTACATGCACAACCGCCTGCGCATGGTCGTTTCGTCCTTCCTCACCAAGGACTTGGGCATCGACTGGCGCTGCGGCGAGCGTCATTTCGCCGACCACCTGCTCGATTACGACCTCGCGGCGAACAACGGCGGATGGCAGTGGGCGGCGTCGACGGGCTGCGACGCGCAGCCGTATTTCCGCATTTTCAATCCGGTGACTCAGTCGGCGCGCTTCGATGCGGAGGGGCGCTTCATCCGCCGCTACGTGCCGGAACTCGCACGCGTGCCGGACAAGCACATCCATGCGCCGTGGAAGATGGGGGCGGCCGAGCAGGCGGCTGCGGGCGTGCGCCTCGGCCGGGATTATCCGGCGCCGGTCGTCGATCACGCCTTGGCGCGCGAGCGCACGCTCGCGCGCTTCGCCGTCGTGCGGAGCTGACGCCGGTGCTGCTCCGCCGCCGGCGTCAGGCCTCCGCGCGCGCCTTCGCGGTGTAGTGCTGCAGCAGGGCCAGCAGCTCGCCTTCCTCGTAGGGTTTGCCGAGGTACTCGCTGGCGCCGATCTTCTCGGCGAACTGGCGGTGCTTGTCCGCCAGGCGCGAGGTGATCATGATCACCGGCACGTCGTGGGTGCGCGCATCGGCGCGGATGTTGCGCAGCAGGTCGAAGCCGTCCATGCGCGGCATCTCGATGTCCGACAGGATCACGTCGGGTACCGACTCGATCAGGCGCTCCAGCGCCTCGACGCCGTCTTTGGCCGTGATCACGCGATAGCCTTCGCGCTCGAGCAGGCGGCCGGTGATCTTGCGCACCGTCAGCGAGTCGTCGACGACCATCACGGTCGGCTGGACGGCCTGCGCCGGCTCGAGCCATGCGGCGGTGCCCGCTTCCGCGGTGCCTTCCGCCGTGGTCTCCGCGAGGCTGCGGCTGGCGAGCGCGACGGGGTTGAGGATCAGCACGATCTCGCCATCGCCCAGCACCGTCGCGCCGGAGATGCCGACAACGCGCGCCAACTGCGGGCCGGCGTTCTTGACGACGATTTCCTGGTTGCCGCGCAGCGCATCGACGTGCAGCGCCAGCGTCTGGGCACCGGCGCGCAGCAGCAGCACCCAGTTGAAGCGCTGTTCCTCGGGCTGGCTGGCCGGGTCGCCAAGCAGGCGCGGCAGGTAGCGGTAGTTGAAGTGCATGTCCTGCCAGTCGGTGCCGCCGGCGGCGCGCAGTTCCTGCAGCGCGCCCGTCTTCAGCTCCATCACCTGGGCGACCATGCTCGACGGAATCGCGAAGGTGCGGCCGCCCGCGCTGACCAGCAGGGCCTGCGTCACGGCGAGCGTGAGCGGCAGGTAGATGCGGAATTCCGTACCGGCGCCGCGCGTCGAGCGGATGTCGATGCGTCCGCCGACCGCCGCGGTCTCGGATTTCACGACGTCCATGCCGACGCCGCGCCCGGACACCGTCGACACGTTGCTGGCGGTCGAGAAGCCGGGCAGGAAGATCAGGTTCGTCAGGCGGCGCTCGTCGGCGATCTCGGTCGGACCGAGCAGGCCTTGTGCGCGTGCCCGTTCGGCGATCCGCTCGTAGTCGAGGCCCGCACCATCGTCGGCGAGGCTGATCGCGATTTCGTTGCCTTCCTGGCTGACGCGCAGCGTGATCTGGCCGATCTCGTTCTTGCCGCTGGCGCGGCGGGCCTCGGGATCCTCGAGGCCGTGCGCGATCGCGTTGCGCAGCAGGTGCTCGAGCGGCGCGGTGATGTGCTCCAGCACGCTGCGGTCGATTTCGATGCGCCCGCCGCGCAGGTCGAGGTTCGCGCGCTTGCCGAGGTCCTTCGCCGTCTGGCGCGTCACGCGGTAGAGGCGGTCGGCGAGGCTGTCGAAGGGCACCATGCGCACCTGCATCAGCGCCTGCTGCAGGTCGCGCGACAGCCGTGCCTGGCTGTTTAGCGCGAGTTCGGCGCCGTCGAGGTTGCGCAGCAGGCTCTGCTGCACCGTCGTGACGTCGCCGACGCTCTCCGCCATCATCCGCGTGAGTTCCTGCAGGCGGGTGTAGCGGTCCATCTCCAGCGGGTCGAATTCGCCTTCGTGCGTGCCGGTGTGGGCGATGCGCGACTGCATCTGCACGTCGGCCTGGATCTCGACCTCGCGCAACTGGTTGCGCAGGCGGATGACGTTTTCGGTCAGGTCCAGCAGCGAGCGGCGCAGCGTGCGCAGCTCGCCCGCGATGCGGGTGCGCGCGATGCCGATCTCGCCGGCCTCGTTGACGAAGCGGTCGACGGTGTCGGCGCGCACGCGCAACGTGGCCGTTGCGCTGCCTTCGCCTTCGGTCGTCGGCGTTTCGGGCGTGATGACGGAGACCGCGACTTCGGTCGCCGCGCCGGTGGTTGCGGCTGCCGGGGCAGGGGCGCCGGTGAGCGCGCCCATCAACTGCTCGGTGCGGTCCAGGCCACCGACCAGTTCTTCGATCATCCCGGCGGCGTCGCGCCCGGCTTCGCGGCCTGCCTCGAGTTGCGATTCGAGCTGGTGCACGTGTTCGCCGAGGCTCATCGCGCCGGCCATGCGCGCGCTGCCCTTCAATGTGTGCAGCAGCCGGGCCGTCGCCTTGGCGTGATCGGCCGAGGCGTCGCCACTTCTCCAGCGCCGCAGCGTCGCGTGCAGGTCTGCAAGCAGCTCCGCGCCTTCCTCGAGGAAGACCGGCAGGAGCTGCTCGTCGAGGTCATCGGCGACGGTCGCCGCGCGGGCGTCGCCCTCGGCGGCTTCGGTTGCGGCCGCCGGCCGTTCGGGGGCTTCTTCCTCGACGGCCACGCCTTCGGCCTCGAAGCCGGAGTCGAGCGCAATCGTGCGGCCGATGCCGTCGAGCTGCTCGGTCAGTTCGGGCACCTCGAGCGGCATCTGGCGCAGCGCGATCTGGGCGACCATCGCCTCGAGGGTGTCGTTGGAACTCTTCATGACCGCCGACTGTTCCGCGGTCGGCGGGTGGGCGCCCTCGCGCAGACGCTCGATCGCATGTTCGAGCGCGCGGGCAAGCGCCTGCACGCTCATCAGGCGTGTGGTGCCCGAGATGCCGGCGAGCGTGTGCGCGGCGCGCAAGGCGGCCTCGGTGGGGACCAGCATCGGGTTGGCAGCAAGGCGGACGAGCTCGTCGCGCAGGGTGCCCATGTGGTGCCGCGCTTCGCCGAGATACAGGTCGTAGAGGGGCCGGCTGATCTCGTTGTCGCCGACGAAGACGACGTCACGCTCGATCGGCGTCTCGATTTCCTCGAGGTCGACGGTCGCTTCCTCGAGTTCCTCCGATACGGCGGCGGGCGCTGCGGCTGCAGCGCGAATTTCCTCGGCGAGGGGTGCTTCGGGCGCGCCTGCCTTGTCGGGCTCGACGGTCTCGGATGTGGCGGGCGCTTCCTCCCCGGCGGGGGGCTCCAGTTCGACGGCTTCCTCGAGCTCGATCGTATCCTCGAGATCGACCACCTCCTCGAGTTCGGCCAGGTCCTCGAGTTTCTCGGTTTCCGCGGCCTCCGTCGTTTCCACCGGTTCGATGGGCGCGGCTATCCCGGCCGTCCGCTCCAGAGCGACGGAGGCGTCGAACGCGGGAAGCTCCTCGGCTGCCGGAGGGAGCTCGAAGCCGGGCAGGGCCTCTAGGGTGATCGTTTCCTCGGGCGCTGCGGTAAAGTCTTCCAGTGTAGGCTCGAGGGACAATTCCTCGAATGTCGCAGTCTCTTCCGGCAGGGCGATTTCGCCGTTCGTCTCGTCTTCGGCCAGCGGGCTTGCCTCGGGAACGTACTCGCTCGCGATCGCCGGTTCGAAGGCTTCTTCGGTTCCCGCCTCCGCGGGCGCGAGTTCTTCGCCCGGCGCCTCGAGTTCGAGTGCATCGAACGCTTCTGCGACGACGCCCTCCTCCTCGGCCGCGGGCGCCGTGACGGGCAGGATTTCGCCGCTCTCCGCCAGTTCGAGCGCTGCGAACCCGAGGGCGGCTTCTTCTGCTGCCGCCGGTTCGGCCGCGGACGCGGCCATCGCGCGGGGCGCCGGTTCGCTGATCGGCGTGTCGCTGCTGCGCAGGCGTTCGGCCTCCGCCATCAGCGCGGTGACGTCGCGTGCCTGGCTGCCTCCGGCTTCCAGCTCCGAAACCCATTCGGAGAAGGTTTGGCAGGCGTCCCCGAGGAGGTGGTGGAGCGCCGGTGTCGGCGACCACTCGAGCTGGAGCCAGCGGTTGAGCGTCTGTTCGATGGCCCATGCGGCTTCGCCGAGATCGCGCAGGCCGACCATGCGGCCGCTCCCCTTGAGGGTGTGAAAGCCGCGCCGGATCGACGTAAGGTGCTCGGCGTTGGCCGGTGATGTGCGCGACAGTTCGAGTTGTTCGGCGACGTTGGCGAGGACTTCGTGGGCTTCCTCGATGAAGATCTCGAGCAGTTCCGCGTCGATCTCGGCGGCGCTCGGCGCCGGGGCGGCCGGCGCTGCAGCGGGTGCTGCCGGCGGAGCCGTTGGCGCCGGCGCCGGTATTTCGGGCGGCAACTCGATCGGCGCGAAATCGATGCGGATCTCGGGCGGGGGCGGTTCGGCGGGTTCGAGCGGCGGCTGGAAGTTGAGGTCGGTTTCGACCTCCTCGATCGCCACGGGGGGCTCGATCTCCGCCTCCTCCGCGGCCAGGACCTCGGGGGCGGGCGTTTCGGGCGCAGCAGGCGCCGGCGCTTCGACGGCCGGCTCCGGTGCCGCGCGGGCCGGCTCGACGGGCGCTGCAGGCGGGGCGGCCTTCGCCGGCGGAACCACTTCGGCGAAACGCGGCAGGTCGATCTCGAGGGCAGGCGTCTCGGCGCCGGCCCGCTCGCGGCGGGCGGCGGGATCGAGGAAGGCCTGGAGATTCGCCGGGCCGTGCTGCAGCGTCTGGACGTAGAAGCCGAGGGCCGACAGCCGCTGCGCGAGTCCTTCGAACTGGCCGGCTTCGGGTTCGGCGTCGGACGCCGCGAGCCTCGCGACGGTGGTTGCCGCGTCGTGCACGAGCGCGATCGCATCGGGGTCGCCGATCAGGGTCAGCGCCCCTTCGACCTGTTTGAGCGGGGTCGCGAGGTTCGCGAGCGGCGCGCGCTTCTGCTGGTTGCGGAAGAAATCGTCGAGGATCTGTTCGACCTGCGCGAGGCTCGAGAGGATTTCCCGCGCAAGCTGGCCGACCGCCTCGCGTTCGTGCAGCCGGCGCGCCGTCTCTACCGTCGGCGAATGCTCGGCCGGCTCGACCGTCTCGCCGCGGGTCACCGCGCTCAGGCGGCCGACGGTGTCGGCAACCTGGGTGGAGAAGCCGGCGTCGGGCACGACACGGTCAAGCGCCCCTTCGACGAGCAGCAGGGCGGTGGCGACCTCGATGGCGACCTTGTCGGTGTTCTGCAGGGGATCCTTGCGCAGCCACCGGACGAACTCGATCAGGGCTTCGAGCAGGCGGTCGAGCGCCGGGCGGCCGAGCTGCGGTGCCTGCGCGGCAAGGTCGGCGAGGTTGCTGGCGAAGCGCGGCAGGGCGGCGGCGTGGCCTTCGGAGAACTCGTCCCAGGCGTGCTTGGTGGCGGCCATCGAGCCCTGCAGCGACTTGAGCAGTGGCGCGAGCGGCGTGACGCTGACGGTCGAGCCCGCCTCGGGGATCAGGGCGTGGGGTTGCCAGGTGTCGCGCACGGCCTGCTGCTGCGCGGTGCGTGCCGGGACTTGCGCGGTCCAGTACAGCAGTTCGCGGATGAAGCGGTCCGGTATTGCGACCGGCACCTCGGCCAGTCGCTTGAGCTGCGCGTCGAGCTGCGAGCACAGGCGCTTGACTTCCGGCTGGGCCGGCAGGTCGCCGTTCACCAGAGCCTCGAGGAAGGCCTGCGCCGCGTACCACAGGTTGGTGACGGGGGTGCCGGTATGCAGCACCTCCATGCCCTTGACCGCGTCGAGCATGGCCGTGGGGCCGGCCGGGTCGTTCGGCGTGCGCAGCCACTGCAGCAGACCGCGCTGGAACAGTGCGCGCTGCGCCCGCAGTTGC
This sequence comes from Aromatoleum toluolicum, assembly GCF_012911005.2. Lineage (GTDB taxonomy): Bacteria > Pseudomonadota > Gammaproteobacteria > Burkholderiales > Rhodocyclaceae > Aromatoleum > Aromatoleum toluolicum. The sequence goes on from NZ_WTVS01000017.1 coordinate 29,776, forward strand.
GCCTGACGGGCGTCATCGGACAGCGTAATACTGGCGATCTGGCGGCGTGGCGGACGTTGCGTGAGGTCGGGGAAGAACAGTTCCGCCGGCGAGACCGGGTCCGCGCTGCGGATGGCGCTGATTTCCCGGTACAGCGGCAGCAGGCGCAGCGGCTGGTCGGGCGTGCCATGCACGAGCTCTTCGAGATAGTTGCCCATCGTCGCGAGCGCGCGCCGCGCCAGGGCGATGGTCGTGGCGTCGAGCGGGCGTTCGCCGCGGGCAAACAACCCGAGGGACTGGTCGAGCGAGGACGCGAACTGGGTGAGGCCGTCCAGGCCAACGATCGAGAGTGCTCCGCGCACCTGGTGCAGGTGGGTCTGCGCGAACTGTACGCGGCCCGCGGCGTCGGACGCGGACAGCGCCTGTTCGAGCGACTCGTCGGCCCGCGCGAGGGCGAGGTCGATTTCGTTCTTGACCCAGGTGAGTGGGCCCAGATCCAGTTCAGAAGGGTGCGTCATGGACGGTTCCCGAGCGAGGGCGAGTGCGTCAGACCTTGAAGCCCGACACCGAGCCCTTGAGTTCGACAGCGAGGTCGGCGAGCTGGCCGACCGACACCGCGGTCTGGCGCGTGCCGGTCGCGGTCTGTTCGGTGATCGCGAGAATTTCCTTCATGGTTGCCGCGACGCGCGTCGCCGTGGCTGCCTGGTGCTGCGTGTCGCTGGAAATCTGTTCGATGAGGCGCGCGGCCTCGGTCGAGACCTCGCCGATCTCGGCCAGCGCCTGGCCGGCGGCGTCGGACAGCTGGGCGCCCTCGACCACGTCGCGGGTGGCGTTCTCCATCGAGCCCACGGCGTCCTTGGTGTCGGTCTGAATCGTCTTCACGATCGCCGCGATCTGCTTGGTCGCCTCGGCGGAGCGTTCCGCGAGGCGCTGCACTTCTTCCGCAACGACGGTGAAGCCGCGACCCGCTTCGCCGGCGGACGCCGCCTGAATGGCGGCGTTCAGCGCGAGGACGTTGGTCTGCTCGGTAATGTCGGAGATCAGTTCGACGATCTCGCCGATCTCCTGCGAGGATTCGCCGAGGCGCTTGATCCGCTTGGAGGTTTCCTGGATCTGCTCGCGGATGCCGTTCATGCCCTTGATGGTGTTTTCCACCGCACCCGCGCCCTTGCGCGCGGATTCCAGCGAGCGGCGCGCGACCTGGGCGGAGCGCAGGGCGCGTTCGGACGATTCCGTCATGGTCTTGGCCATCTGTTCGACGGTGGTGCCGACTTCCTCGATCTCGCGCGACTGTCGTTCGGTCGCGCCGAGGAGTTCGCTGGAGGTCTTCTGCGCGGATTCGGTCGCCTGCGTGACGCGCGTCGCGGCGTCGTTGATCCGCCGCACGAGCACCGACAGTTCCTCGATGGTGTAGTTGACCGAGTCCGCGATCGCGCCGGTGATGTCTTCCGAAACGGTGGTGCGCACGGTGAGATCGCCGTCGGCGAGGTCGCCCATCTCGTTCATCAGGCGCAGGATCGCCTGCTGCGCGACGTTGCGTTCGTTTTCCGCGGCGCGCTGATGCTGCTCCGCCTCGTGCTGGCGCGCGGCGAGTTCGCGCGTGTTCACCTGTGCCATGCGGCTCAGGGCGATGAGGCCGATGATCGCGGCGAGCGCGATGCCCAGGGTGGCCGGCGACAGGCCGCCGCTCGCCGAGGACAGCGCGGTGGAGAGTTCGCGCGCACTCGCTGACAGCGGCTCGGAAGCGCCGAAGATGTCGCTGCCGGCCTTCTTCGCCTGCACGAGGGTCTGGATGTGCTGCAGGATGTCGTCGACGGCATCGAGGGTTTCGGTCGCGCCGGTGGCGAATTCATTGACGCGTCGCCGCCCTTCGGGGTCGGTGGTCGTCGCGCGCAACTCGTTGATCACTTCGGTGAGCGCCTTGGCATCCTTGCCGAGCGCGAACGCGGTTTCCGGATCGATCGCGTTCGCGACCAGCAGCGCGTTCGCGTTCTTCGCGATGCGCTGCGTCAGCACGACGCTGTTGGTGGCCGCCGTGACATCGCGTGCGTTGCTTCCGATGCGCGCCTGCACGATCTGCCGTGCCTGCTCGTACAGCGCCTCGTTCTGCTGGTTGATCGTGGCCACCGACTGGTTGAGCACGAGGAGATTCTTTTCCTGCGCGATCAGCTGATTCGCGAGTTCGGCAGTCGGGCGCCATTTCGCCGCGAGGTTCTCCACCTGCGGCTGCGCGCCCGCGGGCGCGGCCGGCAGGTCGCGGCCTTCGATGTTGCCGCCGTTGGCGAGCGCCTCCAGCAGGCCGGTGAAGCGGTTCGTGCTCGTGCGCAGTTCGGCGAAGGCCTGTGCGTTGCCCTGCAGGGCGAGCTGGGCGGCCTTGGCGATGCGCTGCGAGGTGGTTTCCATTTCGCCCGCCGCCGCGATGTAAGCGGTGGCGTTGCCCGATTGGCGGTACTGGTAGTACAGCAGACCCAGGCCGGCGATGGACGCCGCGGCGAAGACCGTGGCGAGCATGCCGAAGCGGTTGGCGGCGTTGCCACTCCGCTTCGCGCCGCTCTTCGCGGCCGCCGGTTCCGGACTGCGCCGAGGCGGGGCCGCCTCCATGATCGTGGTGGCGAGTGGCGCGCCTTCCGGGTCGGCCTTCTTCTTTTTCGTGAAGTTCAGCGTCGGAAGCTTGAGGGCCATGGTGTGTGCTCCGCGAGATCGGATGATGGGTTGCCGTAATGGTTGGAGGAACGGGCCGCGTGGGGGCTCACTCGAGTCCGGCCTGCAGGAAGCCGCGGTGCGCAAGCAGCGTTGGCACGTCGAGCCGCAGCCAGTGCTGGTCGCGGGCGTCGAGCAGGCGCTCGGCGACCCAGGGTCGCTCGTCTGCGCTGCCGTCGGGATCGGTATGGAAATCGTCCGGGTTGCGCAGTCCGAGGGCGTTCGAAATCAGCAGCGCGCAGTTCGTGCCGTGGCGTGCGCCGACCAGCAGCAGGCGTGCCGGTCCGCCGGGAACGGTGAGTGGACCGTTGTGGAAGGCGGAGAAGTCGACGACGCTGAACAGCGTGCCGCGCACGTTCGCGAGGCCGCGAAACCACTCGTGCGTGAGCGGTACGGACGCCAGTGGCGGAGCGGGCAGGATCTCGCCGCTGTCGGTGAGGTTGATGAGCCAGTTTTCGCGTCCCGCCCGCACGCCCAGCAGTGCGCGGCGGTTGCCGCTCTGCGCTTCGGCAAAGCGCCGCACCAGGTCTTCCTGGAATTCGCGCAGGCTGAGTCGCTTGGTCATCGAGCGTCAGCCCAGCGCCTGGATGCGTGCGAGGAGATCGGCCGGATTGACGGGCTTGACGAGGTAGTCGTGCGCGCCCTGGCGCATGCCCCAGATGCGGTCGGTCTCCAGCCCCTTGCTGGTGCACATGATGATCGGGATGCCACTCGTCGCCTCGTCGCGCGAGATGGTGCGCGTGGCCTGGTAGCCGTTCATGCCGGGCATGACGACGTCCATCAGGATGAGGTCGGGCTTTTCGCTCTTGCTGCGCACGATGGCATCCTCGCCGCTCTCGGCGGTGACGACCTGGTAGCCCTTGGCAGTCAGGAGTTCGGTCAGCGCGAGGCGTTCGGTCGGGGAATCGTCGACAACCAGTATCTTCTTGATTGGCATTGCGATGGGTCTCCAGTCAATGATCCGTGCCGGACTTGCGCGCGGCATGGGTGGCGACCGCCTTGAGGAGGCTGTCCTTGGTGAAGGGCTTGGTGAGGTATTCGTCGGACCCGACCATGCGGCCGCGGGCGCGGTCGAACAGGCCGTCCTTGGACGACAGCATGATCACGGGCGTCGCGGCGAGCTGCGCGTTCTTCTTGATCAGCGCGCAGGTCTGGTAGCCGTCGAGGCGCGGCATCATGATGTCGACGAAGATCACGTCGGGATGATGGTCGGCGATCTTCGCCAGCGCGTCGAAGCCGTCCTCGGCCAGCAGCACCTGGCAGCCGGAGTTGGTGAGAAATATCTCGGCGCTGCGGCGGATGGTGTTGCTGTCGTCGATCACCATCACCTTGAGTCCGGTCAGATCCATGGCTTCAATCCTTGCTGGCGGGCCCGGGGTGGTCGCAGCGCGCGCGTGCGTGCATCGCGCGGGTGCTGCGACATGCCGCCTGGTCCAGTGCGGCGGCATATCCGCGTGTCGTTCGGGGCATGCTGCGGAGGTGCGGCGTGGAGCGGCCGGCAGGCCGCTGCCCGTCCGGCTGCCGGGGTGCGCTTGCGGAGGCGCCAAGCCTTGCCGCAGGCACAATTGCACCCGTCAGGGTGGCCGATGAGCACGCGCGCCGGATGCTTCCGGTATGGGGGCGCGTAGTGGCCATCTATAAGCATGCTCCGGGCAAATTGGCTGTAAAATCCGCCGCATCTTACCGCATTTTTCATGCCGTGCCAGATCAGCCGTCTGGTATAGACGGCAGATTCCTTCATGCCCCTCGGATTCACCGCTGTTCCCCCTGTCGTGCTGTGCTTTGCGACCAGCGACGCGACTGCCGGCTCCGGCCTCCAGTCGGATGTGCTGACGCTCGCGAGCATGGGATGTCATCCCCTGTCGGTCGTCGCGGCGATCTCGGTGCGCGACACGCGCGGCGTCGAGGAGTTGCTGGCGCTGGATTCCGAGGCTGTCGATGCGCAGGCGCGGGCCTTGCTCGAGGATATCCCGGTGCAGGCCTTCAAGCTGGGCATGGTCGGCAGCGTCGAGAATGTCGCGGCGATCGCCGAGATTCTCTCCGATTATCCCGACATCCCGCTGGTGCTCGAGCCGGCGTTGTCCATCGTGGATGGCGAGGAGGCCGCGGGCGAGGACATGCTGGCGGCGCTTGCGGAGCTGGTGCTGCCGCAGGTGACGGTGCTGGTCGCGAGTCGCAGCGAGGTGCTGCAGCTGGCCGCGCTGACGCCTCCGGGCGACGGCGACGACGAGAGCGATGAGGCCGTCGACGCCGACGAGTTCGACGAGCTCGGCGAGCTTTTTGCGCCCGGCGCAATGGAAGGAGATGACGACGGGGATGAGGACGACGCGGACGAGGACGACGATGCTCTGTCGCTTGCGGATGCGATCGCGCGCGTGCTCGGGCGTGGCGTTGGGTACGTGCTGCTGACCGGTGCCGGCGAGCCCGGGCCGCAGCTCATCAACGTGCTGGTCGGGCGCGAGGGCGTCGTGCGCACGGATGCGTGGGAGCGCCTGCCGGGCCGCTTCCTTGGCGCCGGTGCGACGCTGGCCGCAGCGCTCGTGGGGGCGCTGGCGCATGGCATGACGGTGGCCGAGGCGATGCGCGAGGCGCAGGAATTCACCTGGCAGGCGCTGTCCAGCGCCTATCGGCCCGGCATGGGCATGGCCGTTCCCGACCGTTTCTTCTGGGCGAGGGCGAACGAGGATGACGATGGCAAAGCGTGAGCACGCCTTGCGCGGGCTGTATCTGATCACCCCCGACACCGCGGACAGCGCGGCGCTGCTGGCCGGTGTCCGCAGCGCGCTCGCCGGGCGCCCGGCGCTGCTGCAGTACCGCAGCAAGCACGCCGACGGGGGGCTGCGACGGGAGCAGGCCGCAGCGATCGCGGCGCTGTGCCGCGAGGCCGGCGTGCCCTTCATCGTCAATGACAGCCTCGAACTCGCGCTCGCGGTAGGGGCCGATGGCGTGCACCTCGGACGCGACGACGGCGACCTGGGCGCGGCGCGCGCGGCGCTGGGGCCGGAGCGCATCCTCGGGGTGACCTGCTACAACGACTGGGCGCGGGCGGAGGAGGGGGCCGCCGCGGGAGCCGACTACGTCGCCTTCGGCGCGGTGTTCGCGTCCCCGACCAAGCCCGCCGCCGTGCATGCGCCGCTGGATCTTCTGACTCGCGCGCGCCGCGAGCTGAAGCTGCCGGTCGCGGCGATCGGCGGCATCACGCTCGACAACGCGCCGCTGGCGATCACGGCGGGAGCCGATCTGCTGGCGGTGATTTCCGACGTCTTCGACGATCCTGATCCGCGGGGGCGTGCGGCGGCGTATCGTGCCGCCTTCGGGCTGTCCGGCTGAGTCCGCGGCGCTGCCTTCCGCCCTTCCCGCAGTTTCCTTTTTCGATCCATTTCCTCTTTGCCAATCGACGAGTGCGAACCGACATGACGAGCAAGAACGAAGTCCTCTTCCAGCGTGCCCAGAAAACCATCCCCGGCGGTGTGAATTCGCCCGTGCGGGCCTTCCGCTCGGTCGGCGGTTCGCCGCGCTTCATCGAGCGTGCGCAAGGGGCGCGCGTATGGGATGCGGACGGCAAGGACTACATCGACTACGTCGGTTCGTGGGGGCCGGCGATCACCGGTCACGCCCATCCGGCCATCGTCGAGGCGGTGCGCGAGGCGGCGCTGCGCGGGCTGTCCTTCGGCGCGCCGACCGAAGGCGAGGTCGAGATGGCCGAACTGATCTGCGAACTGATGCCGTCGATCGACATGGTGCGGCTGGTGAGCTCGGGCACCGAGGCGACGATGAGCGCGATCCGACTCGCACGCGGCTTCACCGGACGTGACGGGATCATCAAGTTCGAGGGCTGCTACCACGGCCACGCCGACAGCCTGCTGGTGAAGGCGGGCTCGGGCCTGCTGACCTTCGGCAATCCGTCCTCGGGCGGCGTGCCGGCGGACTTCGCGAAGCACACGATCGTGCTCGACTACAACGACCTGGGGCAGGTCGAGGATGTCTTCAAGGCGCGCGGCAACGAGGTCGCCGCGGTGATCGTCGAGGCGGTCGCCGGCAACATGAACCTGATCAAGCCGCTGCCGGGCTTCCTCGAGGGGCTGCGCGAGCTGTGCACGAAGTACGGCGCCGTGTTGATCTTCGACGAGGTCATGACCGGCTTCCGCGTCGGAGCGCAGGGCGTGCAGGGCCTCTACGGCATCACGCCGGACCTGACGACGCTGGGCAAGGTGATCGGCGGTGGCATGCCGGTGGGCGCCTTCGGTGGCCGGCGCGACATCATGAACCACATCGCGCCGTTGGGTTCGGTGTATCAGGCCGGCACGCTGTCGGGCAGTCCGGTCGCGGTTGCGGCGGGCCTGGCGTCGCTGAAGCTCGTGCGCGAGCCGGGCTTCTACGACACGCTCGCGGCGCGTGCGACGCAGCTGGTGGACGGGCTGTCGGCGGCGGCGCGCGAGGCGGGCGTGACCTTCTGCGCCGATTCGGTCGGCGGCATGTTCGGCCTGTACTTCGCGCAGGGCGTGCCACGCTCCTACACCGAGGTGATGGCCTCGGACCGCGACACCTTCAACCGCTTCTTCCACGCGATGCTGGATGCCGGGCACTACTTCGCGCCGTCGGCCTTCGAGGCGGGCTTCGTGTCGGCGGCACACACGGCGGCGGACATCGATGCGACCGTGGCAGCTGCTCGCAAGGTATTCGGACAGCTGGGCTGAGGTGCGCAGGCGATAGCCTGCGCGGTGGGAGCAGCCGCTCCCACCGGAAAATCAGCCCCTTCGCGGCCGCAGCCGCTCCCGCGAAGGGGCTGGCGCGCTACAGCAGGATCAGCGTCGCGAGTCCGAGGAAGATGAAGAAGCCGCCCGAGTCGGTGAGCGCGGTGATCATCACCGAGCCACCCATGGCCGGGTCGGCGCCGAAGCGTAGCCGCACCATCGGGATCAGCACGCCGGCGCAGGCGGCGAGCAGCAGGTTCAGCGTCATCGCCGCGGTCATCACCGCGCCGAGCGAGGCGCTGCCGTAGAGTGCCCAGGCGAGGAGCCCCAGCAGCCCGCCCCACACCAGGCCGTTGACGACGGCGACGCCCATCTCCTTGCGCATCAGGCGCTGCATTGCGGTCTGTTCGACCTGGCCCATCGCGATCGCGCGCACGATCATCGTGACGGTCTGGTTCCCCGAGTTGCCGCCGATGCCGGCGACGATGGGCATCAGCGCGGCCAGCGCGACGAGTTTCTCGATCGAGCCCTCGAAGGCGCCGATCACGCGCGAGGCGATGAAGGCGGTGACGAGGTTGATCGCCAGCCACGCCCAGCGGTTCTTCACCGAGTCCCACACCGAGGCGAAGATGTCTTCCTCTTCACGCAGACCGGCGTGGCTGAGGATCTCGTGCTCGGATTCCTCGCGGATGTAATCGACGACGTCGGCGACGGTCAGCCGGCCGATGACGCGCTTCTCGGCGTCGATCACCGGCGCGGACACGAGGTCGTAGCGCTCGAACGCCTGGGCGGCGTCGTCGGCTTCGTCCTCGGGCTCGAAGCTGATGACGTTTTCCTTGTGCATGACCTCGCCGACGACCATCTCGGGGTCGTTGATGAGTAGCGATTCCAGCGTCAGGATGCCTTTCAGGTGGTCTTCGCGGTCGATGACGAAGAGCTTGTCGGTGTGGTCCGGCAGCTCGTCGAAGCGGCGCAGGTAGCGCAGCACGACCTCGAGCGTGACGTCCTCGCGGACGGTCACCATGTCGAAGTCCATCAGCGCGCCGACCGATTCCTCCGGGAAGGACATCGCCGCGCGCAGCTGTTCGCGTTCCTCGCTGTCGAGAGACTGGAACACGTCCAGCATGACCTCGGGCGGCAGGTCGGGCGCGAGGTCGGCGAGTTCGTCGGCGTCGAGGGTTTCCGCAGCGGCCTTGAGCTCGTGCGGATCCATCGTCTCGATGAGGGACTCGCGCACCGCGTCGGAGACTTCCAGCAGGATGTCGCCGTCGCGCTCGGCCTTGACGAGGTCCCACACGAACAGGCGGTCCTCGAGCGGCAGCGCTTCGAGGATGTAGGCGATGTCCGCGGGGTGCAGCGAATCGAGCTTGGTCTGGAGTTCGGCGACGTGCTGCTTGTGGACGAGGTTCTCCACCAGCTCGTGGCGGGGCATGTCCTGGCGATGGACGAGATCCTCCACTACCCTGTGGCGTGCAAGCAGCTCCTGGACTTCACGCAGGTGCTGCTGGACGTCGTCCGGGTGGCGTTCGTCCTGCTCGCTCATCGGCGCCTCCGGGGGTGTGGGGGTTCGGTCGTAAGGCGCGAATTCTACGGACTTCGCGGTCCTCTTGCGACCCCGGAAAGGCGAAAATGTTGCAACGCCGCAGCCGCCCCGCAGCGCGTGGCTGCGGAGGCCGCGTTCAGGGCACCTGGGCGTAGGCCATGCGCCCGCGGATGCGTGCCGCGTGGGCGGCCAGGCGCGGGCCGAACTGCTTCTCGTACTTGCGTGGATTGGGCAGCATCACCGCGAGGCGCGCGGCCTCGTCGGGGCCCAGCCGACTGGCGGGAACGCCGTAGTAGCGGCGCGCGGCCGCCTCGCAGCCGAAGATGCCGGTGCCCCACTCGACGACGTTGAGGTACACCTCGAGGATGCGGCGCTTGCTCCACACGGTCTCGATCATCACGGTGATGACCGCTTCCTGCGCCTTGCGGAAGTAGCTGCGCGTCGGCGACAGGAACAGGTTCTTGGCGAGCTGCTGGCTGATCGTGGAGCCGCCCGCGACCGCACGGCCCTTGCGCTGGTTCTTCTCCAGCGCGCGCTGGATGCCCTCCCAGTCGAAGCCTTCGTGATCGACGAAGCTGTCGTCCTCGGCGGCGATCACGGCGCGCTTGAGATGGACGGAAATGCGCTCGTAGGGAACCCACTCGTGGCGGAGTTCTGCTTTCGGGCGCTTCTCCTGCAGTTCGTCGAGGCGGATGTCCATGAAGCTGGTGCTGGACGGGTTGAAATGGCTCCACCACAGCACCAGCAGGAAGATCCACAGCTGGTACAACACCAGCAGCGCGACGAGCGCCACGCACACCCAGCCCGCGCGCCGCAGGAGCGTCTTCATGCGCCTTCGATCTGGCGCCGCAACTCGGCAAGGACCGGGGCCGTCGCGGGACGCACGCCGCGCCACAGCAGGAAGCTCTCTGCCGCCTGCTCGACGAGCATGCCGAGGCCGTCGGCGAGCCGTGCCGCGCCGTCGCCGCGGGCCGCGACGAGGAAGGGCGTGTCGCCGCGGCCATACATCATGTCGTAGGCCAGCGCGCCGGGTGCGTACAGGCCGGGCGGCAGCGGCGGGGCCTCGTCGGCAAGGCTCGCGGCGGTGGCGTTGATGACGACGTCGAACTGCGATCCGGCGAGATCGGCGAAGCTGCCGGCCGTGAGCGGCGTGCTGCCGGCGGCTGCCGAGAATTCGGCGACGAGCGCTTCGGCGCGCGACACGGTGCGGTTCGCGAGCGTGAGGCGGGCGGGCGCGGCGGACAGCAGGGGCAGCATCACGCCGCGCGCGGCGCCGCCCGCGCCGAGCAGCAGGATGCGGCGGCCGGCGAGCGGGCAGTCGAGGTTGTGCGTGAGGTCGCGCACGAGGCCCGCGCCGTCGGTGTTGTCGCCGTAGATGCCTTCGGCGTCGAACTTGAGGGTGTTCACCGCGCCGGCGGCCTGCGCGCGCGGCGAGCGCCGCTCGGCCAGCGCGAAGGCTTCGAGCTTGAACGGGACCGTGACGTTGCAGCCGCGCCCGCCCGCGGCGCGGAACCCGGCGACCGTCGCGGCGAAGCCGTCGAGCGGCGCAAGCAGCGCCTCGTAGGTCAGCGTCTGGCCGGTCTGGGCGGCGAAGGCGGCATGGATCACCGGCGACTTGCTGTGGGCGATGGGGTTTCCGATGACGGCGTAGCGATTAGGGTTCATCGTGTGGTCACGCTGCTGTCGTTTGTAAATGTCCAAGTGCGGGCGAACTCAATAATGTCTGCCTTTTCCTTGAGGTCATTGGAAAAAGGTGCAAATGGAGCAGCCAAGTTGAGAATTCGAAGTGCTGCTTCATCCAGTACTTTCTCGCCCGATGATCGCTGAATTTCAGCATGGATCAGCGTTCCATCAGATTTGATGGCAACGAATACAAGCACGCTGCCGTAAATTCTTCCGCGCGCAGCGTCGGGGTAGTTGAGGGTGCCGACGCGCTCGATCTTCTGGCGCCAGTCCTCGAGGTATTGCGCGAAGCGGTATTCCTTCGCCTTCGCGCCGATAAACATTTTACGCGGGCGCTTGGCGTACTCGTCGAGCTTGCGGTCGATCTCCGCCTCGAGGCGCGCGGCGGCCGCGGCGCTGTCGAGGAGGTCGAGGCCCGAGGGCTTCGGTTCGATGGCGGCCGGATCGGGCTGCTGCACCGCGGCCTGGGTCTGTGCGGCGGATTTCTGTGCCGTCATGACCTCGGGGCGGGCGGCGCTGCGATCCGAGGTGCGCTTGCGCGACTCGGTGAGGGTGTCGCCGTCGCGCTGCGTGGGTTGGGGCGGCAGCGGCGACTTCGGGCGCACGTTCTTTTCGCTGGTGCCGCCGCCGTCGAGGTTGGCCTGCGCGAGCACGTCGGCCTTTTCCGGCGCGCGCGCATGGCGTGCGTTCACCAGCACCACTTCCAGGCCGCGGTCGAGTTCGCGCGGCCGTGGCCCGAGGTCCATCGTGAAGCCGATCGACAGCGCCAGCGCGTGGATCGCGACAGACAGGAGGAAGGCGATCGCGAGCAGCGGGTCGCCCTGCAGGATGTCGTTGCTGCGACGGGTCGCGAGAGGGGGGGCGGCTATGCCGGCGGCACGTCCCGCGGCGCCCGTGGGGCGAACTGCGGCAGTCGCCGGGCGTGCCGCGCTGCCGGTCGCGTGCGGGGTGCGAAGGTCGTTGTTGCGAGCCATGCCGTCCGGCGTTCAGTTGCCTTCGAGTGCTGCGTCGGCCGCTTCGGCGGGATCGGGCTCGGCGAGCATCTCGACGAAGCGTGCGCTGATGTCGACGTCGAGCAGGTCGCTGTGTTCGACCGTCAGGCGCACGCGCGTGCCCGGCAGCATCACCGGCAGCGAGGGCACCTTGACCATCAGCGGGATCGCGTCGAGGCGCACGAGGTTGTCGCGCAGCACCTTGCCGTCGACGGCGATGCCCGGCTGCTGGCGCAGCCAGCGCAGGCACCAGTAGCGTTCCATCTGGCGCTGGAAGTCGGCGTAGGCGGCGTAGGTGACGTCGAAGTCGCGCATCGCGGCCATCAGGTCGGCGGACTTCGGTGCGAACGCGGGCGCTTCGTCGCGCAGCACCGAGACGATCTGCCACTGGTTGACCATGTCGACATAGCGACGCAGCGGCGAGCTCGACCACGCGTAGCAGTCCACACCGAGGCCGTCGTGCGGGCCGGCGGCGGTGGACATGCGCACCTTGCCGCCGCTCTGCACGCGGTACAGGCCCGGGATGCCGGCCTCGTCGAGGAGCTTGCCCCAGGTCGAGTTGGCGAGAATCATCATCTCGGCCACCAGCTTGTCGAGCGGCGAGCCGCGCTTCCTCTGCGAGATCGTGACGTAGCCGGGGCCGTCGGCGGTGTGCGTTTGCCAGTCGACGTAGAAGTTGAAGTCGACCTGGTTGCGGTTGTCCTCGGCCTTGCCGCGGCCGGCCTCGAGCACGTTGGCGAGGTCCCACAGCAGCGTGAGTTCGCGCTTCCATTCGAAGTCGGGGCCGCCGGAGTGGTCGTGCAGCACCTGCTCGTTGAAGAGCGGCTCGATGTCGTGGTGGCGCAGGTTCGCGACGATGGGCACGCGTTCGACGACCGTCTCATGACGCTGGACGGCGAGCGCCGCGGTGACGTCGAGGTACAGCGACACGGCGGGGCAGTCGCGGCCGGCGGCGAGCGTGAAGGTCTCGACGACCACGTCGGGCAGCATCGTGATCTTGTTGCCCGGCATGTACACCGTGGACAGGCGCCGGCGCGCGATCGCGTCGAGCGAGGAGCCGCGCGCGAAGCCGAGCGCGGGTGCGGCGATGTGGATGCCGATGCGCCAGCCGCCGCCTTCGCGCGGCGTCACCGAGAAGGCGTCGTCGATCTCGGTGGTGGTGGCGTCGTCGATCGAGAATGCGGCGACCTGTGCGAGCGGGAGATCGGCCGGGTCGGCCGGGGCTTCGAAGGCCGGGAAGGCGGTGCCTTCGGCGAAGTATTCGAACAGGAAGCGGTTGTAGTGGAAGTCGTAGCTCGACTCCAGCGCGCCGCATTGCAGCAGCAGGCGCGGGGCCGACAGCCCGGCGTCCACGCAGGCGGCCTCGAAAGCCTTGGTCTCGACGCGGTTGCGGTCGGGGCGGTAGAGGAGTTGCGGCAGCATGCCGGCGATCTCGGCCGGCATCCGGCCTGCGACCAGCTCGGCGCGCATGCGCTCGATCGCCTCGGCCTGCTGGCGCTTCTTCTCCAGCCCGGCGAGCGCGGCCTGCAGGATGTCGGCGGGGGCCTTGCGGAAGCGGCCGCGGCCCTTGCGGTGGAAGTACATCGGCGCCGAGTGCAGGCGCAGCAGGATGCTCGCGGACTCGACGGCGTTCGGCGCGTGGCCGTGGTATTCGGCGGCGAACTCGTCGAAAGCGAACTCGTCGTCGCCGCTCACTTCCCACAGGAAGGCAGTGTCCAGTTCTTCGGCGCCCGCTTCGGCGCGGCTGAGCAGGTCGCCCGGCGACGGCTCGCGGAAGCGCATCAGCACGTGGTTGCTTTTCAGCTTCACGCGCTTGCCGTGGGACGTCTCGACCTGCAGCGAGGAATCGTTATCAGCGAGGATGGTCCCGGCCTTGAAGGCCCCATCCTCTTCGAACAGCACGAACATCGGAACCGCCATACTTGAGCAAGCCCGACAGTTTAAAGGATTCGACCGCCGGGCGCAGAGTGTGGCCGACGACTACCGTGCCGCGCGGTTCGCCCGCAGCATGTCGACCGAATAGACGGCGAGTGCTGCCCAGATCAGCGCGAAGCCGGCGAGCTGGCCGGCGTCGAAGGGTTCGCGGAAGACGAACACCGCGAGCAGGAAATTGATGCTGGGCGCGAGGTACTGCACGAAGCCGACCGTGGATAGCGGCAGGCGCTGCGCGCCGAGCGCGAACAGCATCAGCGGCACGGCGGTGAGCACGCCGGCGAGCGGCAGCAGCGCGTCGGTGGCGAGGTCCTGGCCGAATTGCAGGCTGCCACGGCTGGCGAGCCAGGCCAGCCAGCCGATCGCGAGCGGCGCGGTGACCAGGGTTTCGACGAACAGGCCGTTGATCGCATCGACCGGCGCGCGCTTGCGCAGCAGGCCGTACACGCCGAAGGTGATCGCGAGAAAGAGTGCGATCCACGGCAGCGTGCCGACCTGCCACACGCGCCACGCGACGCCGGCGCAGGCGAGCGCGACCGCTGCCTGCTGCAGCGGACGCATGCGTTCTCCGAGCACGAGGCGGCCGAGCAGGATGCTCACCAGCGGATTGATGAAGTAGCCGAGGCTGGCTTCGAGCAGGCGGTCGGCGGAGATCGCCCACACGAAGACCAGCCAGTTGCTGCCGGTGAGCGAGGCCGACAGCGCGAGCAGGCCGATCAGGCGCGGCTGCGCCACCAGGCGGCGCAGCCCGTCGAAGCCGCGCCAGAACGCGAGCAGCGCGAGGAGGAAGACGACCGACCACAGCACGCGGTGCGCGACGATTTCGCCCGGCGACACGCTGCCGACCGCCTTGAAGTAGAGCGGCATCAGCCCCCACATCGTGAACGCGATCAGCGTCGCGATGACGCCTTGGCGGCGTCGCTGCGAATCGCTTGCTGCCGCCGTCATGAACGGGCGGTCGCGACCAGCGCGAGGGCCTCGACGGTGTAGCCGCCGTCCTCGGTGCGGTGGCTTGCGAGGTCGGCTTCGACTGCGGCGCGCAGGGTGGCCTGGGTGGCTTCGGGCAGGCGCGAGAGGGCCTCGGCCGCACCGCCGGCGAGATCGAGAAAGGCCTGCCAGTAGCTTTCCGCGTCGGGAAAGTGGCAGCGGAAGGGGCAGGGTGCGATGCGTACGTCGGCGAAGCCGGCGTCGGTCAGCGCGGTCGTCAGCGCGGCCGCGTCGCCGAAGCGGAACACCGAGGGACGGGCAACCTTGGGGGGCGGGAGCTGGCGGGCGATGCAGTCCTGCGCGCGCGCAATCAGCGGAACGGCCTCGCGCGGGCCCCACACCGAGAGTGCGACGCGTCCGCCGGGGCGCAGCACGCGGCGCATCTCCGCGAGCGCCTGCTGCGGGTGCGGGAACATGAAGAGCGCGAGGCCGGCGAGCACGCGGTCGAAGCTCGCGTCGGGCAGGCACAGGTGTTCGGCGTCGGCGGCGGCGAAGCCGAGGGCGTCGCTCTTGCCCTCGGCGGCCGTGCGTCGCGCGCCTTCGGCGAGCATGCCGTCGGCGATGTCGCTCGCGAGCACCCAGCCACCCGGCGCGATGCGCGCGGCGGCGTCGCGGGCGAGGAGTCCGGGACCGCTTGCGAGGTCGAGCACGGTCTGTCCCGGTGCGAGATCGGCCGCGTCGAGCAGCGCCGTGGCGAGGTCGGCGCGCAGGTGGGCCCCTTCCGCGTAGCGTGCGGCGATGCGGTTGAAGCCGGCGCGCTCCTGCGCCTTGAGGCGGCGGGCGTCGAAGCCTGCGGGCGTGCTCATCGTGCCGCGAGCCCGGCGAAGGCGATCACCTCGTCGAGGTAGTCGGTCCAGCGCGAGAAGCCGTGGTCGCCGCCTTCGAGCACGGTCTGGCGCGCGCCGGCGTATTTCGCGACCGCATCGCGGTAGTCCAGCACCTCGTCGCCGGTCTCGACCATCAGCCAGAAATCCTGCGGGCGGGCGAGCGTCGCGACGTCCATCGCGCGCAGCTGGCCAATGTAGGCTTCCTTGAAGTCGAAGGTTTCGCCCGTGTACAGGTTGGTCTGCTCGCCGACGTAGGCTTCCAGCGACAGCGGTGCGACGACGGCCGGATTCACGAGCACGGCCTTGAGGGCGTGCTTCTCGGCCAGATGCGTCGCGTAGTAGCCGCCCAGCGAACTGCCGACCAGCGTCGGCGCGAGGGCGGGGCGCGCGCTGCGGCAGCGCGCGATCTGGCGCTCGACCAGCGCGATGGCGGCGTCCGGTTCGGGCGGCAGCAGCTCGCACCAGAATTCCTCGCCCAGCCCCTTCGCCGCCATGTGGCGCTGCAGCGCCTGCGCCTTGATCGACGCCGGAGCCGAGCGGAAACCATGCAGGTAGATGATCATTGCGTATGCAGGGGCTGTGGCGAAGCCCCTAGTTTAACCACGTGCGGCGGATTTTCGGGCGCTCAGACCTCGCTCCATGCGACGAGGCCGAACTTCCACGTCGCCAGCACGATGATGCCGAAGACGATGCGGTACCACGCGAAGACGATGAAGGTGTGGTTGGAGACGAAGCGGATGAAGGTCTTCACCGCCCACATCGCGGCGACGAAGGAGGCGACGAAACCGACCGCGAACACCGGCAGGTCGCCGGCGTGGAGCATGTCGCGCGCCTTGTACAGGTCGTACGCGGTCGCCGCGAACATCGTCGGGATCGCGAGGAAGAAGGAGAACTCCGCCGCCGTCTTGCGCGACAGGCCGAACACCAGCCCGCCCATGATGGTCGCGCCCGAGCGCGAGGTGCCGGGAATCATCGCCAGCGCCTGCGCGAAGCCGACCTTGAGCGCGTCCGGCCAGCGCATCTCGTCGACGGCATTGATGCGCGGATGGTAGCTGCGCTTTTCCAGCCACAGGATCACGAAGCCGCCGACGATCAGCGCGGTGGCGACGGTGAGCGGGTTGAAGAGCAGCGCCTTGATCTTCGAATGGAACATCACGCCCAGCACGGCCGCGGGCAGAAAGCCGACGATCAGCAGTCCGACGAAGCGCTGCGCGGCAGGATCGCTGGCGACGCCGGTCGCGACGTGCACGAGGCGCTCGCGGTAATCCCAGCACACGGCGAGGATCGCCGCGAGCTGGATCACGATCTTGAACACCTTGCTGGCCTCGTCGTTGTAGCCGAGCAGGTCGCCGAAGATGATCAGGTGGCCGGTCGAGGAAACCGGCAGGAATTCGGTGAGGCCTTCTATGATGCCGAGAAGCAGGGCGACGAACAGCTGGGCGAGATCCATGAGGCGGGGCGGCTTGCGCCGGGGCGATGATGAACGAAAGGCGCGATGATACCCCTCGTCATGTTGCAGGGCCGCACAAATCGCCCCTCAGTCGCAACGGAAAGTAAGCGTCAGGCCGGCGCGGTGAGCGTTTCCAAGTCGGCCAGCCACCGTATCGCCGCCTCGCGCTGCGCGCCGCACATCTGCGGACTGGGCGCGAGGCTGCCGCAAACCGCGGGGCGACGCGGGTCGCCGAAGAGGCGGCAGCGGTCGGTTTCATCGAGTTGGACGCAGCGCACACCGGCGGGCTTGCCGCCCTCCATGCCGGGGATGGGGCTGGAGATGGACGGTGCGATGCAGCAGGCGGCGCAGGCCGGGCGGCACTCCATCGTTCAGGTGTGCGCGGGCAGGGCGCGCCACCACGCGAGGATGTCGGCGACCTTCGGTTCGAGGAGCGTCGAGTGGCCGCCGGTGAAGTGCTGCCATTCGGCGAGGAAGCGCTCCCCGACCGCCGTGATGACCGGCACGCCGCTCGTCACCGCCATCGCCATCTCGGTGCGCAGACCCGCTCCGCTCACTTCCTGCGCGCCGAACTTGTTGATGAAGACGAGTTCCGCGCCGCGTTCGAGCGCCCCGCGCACCGCGACCGCGGCATGCGCGAGCGCATCCGGATCGAGCCGGCAGGCTTCCGACCCGCTGCCCAGATCCTGCGACAGGGCGAAGCGCTCGCCGGATGCGAGATCCTCCAGTTCCATGCCGCAGGGATCATTGATGGTCGTCGGAATGTCGTGCTGCAGGATGCCGCCGAGCCGCACGCCAAGGCCGGCCAGCGCTTGCGCCGCCTCCAGGAGCACCGGCTCGATGTGATCGGTGGGGCGGTAGACGATGGCGGCGATCGGCAGGGGCTGGTCGGTGGTCATGGCGGAGGCACGCGTGGGTAATCCGCCATTGTCGCACTGCGTGACGTTTGGACGAAGCGGGTGACGTGGCGGCCCCTTGCGGGGCCTACGTCAGTAGCCTCCGCCGCCACCGCGCATGCTGTCGCGGGCCGGGGCCGATGACTGCGTGCCGTCCTTCGCGGTCGTCGCACAACCGGTGCCGGTTGCGAGAAGGGCCGTGACGAGCGCCGTGAGCAGGGCTGTCAGCACTCTTTGCATCGCGGGATCCTCCATCGATCGTTCCGCCGGCCCGCCGCTGGTGCGGACGGTGCTGGCGGAACGTAGCTGTTGGAGGGGGCGATGGGGGCGAAGTTCGACCGCGGCGGACGCTGCTGGCCGACCCGGTCAGCGCATCGCGGCGGCGTCGCGGGCGGCCTTGAGGGCCGCGGCACGCTGCCTGGCCAGATCCATCAGCGGCGGATAGGGGCCGTAGCGGTGCTGGTCGGCCGAGGCGCCGTCGACGTAGGGCGGGAAGGCGGCATCCACGGGCTTGTTCCAGCGCGCCGGGAAGTCGTTCTCGAGGCCGGCCTTGATCGGGCGCGACTTCGACAGCACATAGCCGGCGACGTCGAAGGCTTCGTCGTCGCTCAGGACCGGGGCCACGTGGGTGGTGCCCTGCGGCATGTTGTGCCTGATGAAGGCGGCCGCGGTCAGCATGCGGTTCATGCCGGCGCCGTTGTTGAAGGTGTCCTTGCCCCACAGCGGCGGGAATACATAACCCTCGGCGTCGCCGACCTTGCCGCGGCGCTGGCCCTGGCCGTCCACGCCGTGGCAGGCGGCGCAATTCCTGGCATACACCGCCTCGCCGGCGACGAGGTCGGCGCGGCGGTCGGGCACCTTGATCTGCTTCGCCCCGGCGCCCTCGACCTTCGCGCCGACCGGTACGCCGCGGGACATGTAATGGATGTAAGCGGCAAAGGCCTTCATCTCGCGCGACTCGAGTGGCAGCGCCTTGCCGTTCATGCTGCGCTCCATGCAGCCGTTCACGCGTTCCTCGACCGAGCTGATGGCGTCTTCACGTGCGCGGTACTGCGGGAAGGTCGCGGAAACGCCGACCCAGGGCATCGCGTAGGGCTTGGTGGCTTCGTTCTGGTGGCAGGACGTGCAGGCGAGGTTGTTGCCGGCGAAGCGCATGCTGCGCTCCTGCACTTCCGGTCCGATGACGGCGAACGTGCGGGTCGTGAGTTCGTGGCCGTAGCGCACGAGGTCGCCGTAGGCGTCCTTCGGCAGCTTGTCCAGCGAGGGGGCGGGACGGTCGATCAGGCTGAGCGTCGGGGCTTCCTGGGCGAGCGCGGGCGTCGCCGCAAGCAGCAACCCGAGGCTGGACGCGACGATACGTGCTTTCATGAATTTCTCTCTCCGTAATTGTCAGAAAATTATTAAATGCTTATATATAAACTCTATCGATTCCCTTCCCAAGGTGCAACAGTTCAGTCCTCAAGGTTGCCCGGTTTGGGCTCGGGGTTTACCGCGATGGATGGCGAAATTGCGTGATGGCGGCATTAACGCTGACGTTGCGGATCGCGGCCGGCGACCACGCGGCCCCGCCCGAAAAAATACGGGCCGCACTGGGCGGCCCGTCTTCGATGCCTGCTTCGCGCGGCAGCGTCAGATCTTCTTGTACACCTCGGCGCCGGCCTTCACGAACTCGACCGACTTCACCTCCATGCCTTTGGCGAGGGCTTCCTCTTCCTTCAGCCCTTCTTTCGCGGCGAAGTCGCGCACATCCTGCGTTATCTTCATCGAGCAGAAGTGCGGGCCGCACATCGAGCAGAAGTGCGCGACCTTGGCGGACTCCTTCGGCAGGGTCTCGTCGTGGAAGCTCTTCGCCTTGTCCGGGTCGAGGCCGAGGTTGAACTGGTCTTCCCAGCGGAACTCGAAGCGCGCCTTGGAGAGCGCGTTGTCGCGGATCTGCGCGCCGGGGTGGCCCTTGGCGAGGTCGGCGGCGTGCGCGGCGAGCTTGTAGGTGATGATGCCTTCCTTGACGTCGTTCTTGTCCGGCAGGCCCAGGTGCTCCTTTGGCGTCACGTAGCACAGCATCGCGGTGCCGTACCAGCCGATCTGCGCGGCGCCGATGCCGCTGGTGATGTGGTCGTAGCCCGGGGCGATGTCGGTCGTCAGCGGTCCCAGCGTGTAGAAGGGCGCTTCCTTGCAGTACTCGAGCTGGAGATCCATGTTCTCCTTGATGAGGTGCATCGGCACGTGGCCCGGACCTTCGATGATGGTCTGCACGTCGTGCTTCCACGCGATGTCGGTGAGCTCGCCGAGGGTTTTCAATTCACCCAGCTGCGCGTCGTCGTTGGCGTCGTAGATCGAGCCCGGACGCAGGCCGTCGCCGAGCGAGAAGGCCACGTCGTAGGCCTTCATGATCTCGCAGATGTCCTCGAAATGCGTGTAGAGGAAGCTCTCCTTGTGGTGCGCGAGGCACCACTTCGCCATGATCGAGCCGCCGCGCGAGACGATGCCGGTCATGCGATTCGCCGTCATCGGCACGTAGCGCAGCAGCACGCCCGCGTGGATCGTGAAGTAGTCGACGCCCTGTTCGGCCTGCTCGATCAGCGTGTCGCGGAAGATCTCCCAGGTGAGGTCCTCGGCCTTGCCGTTCACCTTCTCGAGCGCCTGGTAGATCGGCACCGTGCCGATCGGCACCGGCGAGTTGCGGATGATCCACTCGCGCGTCTCGTGGATGTTCTTGCCGGTGGAGAGATCCATCACCGTGTCGCCGCCCCAGCGGATCGACCAGGTCATCTTGTCGACCTCTTCCGAGATCGACGAGCCGAGCGCCGAGTTGCCGATGTTGGCGTTGATCTTCACGAGGAAGTTGCGGCCGATGATCATCGGCTCGCTTTCCGGATGGTTGATGTTGTTCGGGATGATCGCGCGGCCGCGAGCGACCTCGCTGCGAACGAACTCGGGCGTGATCTCTTCAGGAATCGATGCGCCGAAGTGCTGGCCCGGATGCTGGCGGGTCAGGAGCTTCGCCATCTTTTCGCCGGTGGGGCCCGTGCCGCGCAGCGTCTCGACGTAGGCGCGGCGATTCATGTTCTCGCGGATCGCGACGTATTCCATCTCGGGCGTGATGATGCCCTTGCGCGCGTAGTGCATCTGCGACACGTTCATCCCCGCCTTGGCGCGGCGCGGATGGCGGTGCAGGTCGGGGAAGCGCAGCTCGTCGAGGCTCTTGTCGCCGGCGCGCTGGCGGCCGAACTCGGACGACAGGTCGGCGAGGATTTCGGTGTCGCCGCGCTCCTCGATCCACTGCTGGCGTAGCGCCGGCAGGCCCGAGCGGATGTCGATCTTGGCAGTCGGGTCGGTGTAGGGGCCGGACGTGTCGTACACGAAGATCGGCGGGTTCTTCTCGCCGCCGAAGGCGGTCGGCGTGTCGGCCTGCGAGATCTCGCGCATCGGCACGCGGATGTCCGGGCGCGAGCCCTCGACGTAGATCTTGCGGGAATTGGGCAGCGGCGCGATCGCCGCCTCGTCGACGTGGGCCTTCGCGGCGATGAATTTTTCGGTGGCGTTCATGCGTTCTCCTCGGTGGGGCAGGGCCGGGCGGACGACCGGAAGGAGGAGGCGCATGATTGCACCTACGCTTCCCTTCGCCGGAATTACCCGGATCAGGTTCAAAGGGTTTTTCTCACCCTGCAGCCGCCGCGAAGGCGGATGCAAGGACCCCTAGGTAAGTTGCGACACGTTACGCCAAAGCTTGGTGCGTGTAAATCACCAAAAATCGGGACGTGACGTTCTATTACTGCGATATTCGTCGGAAAGCGGCGCCGGGCCGTGATTGCGGTCGCAAGGGGGCCGTCGCAACTTCCCGCGGAGGCGGGCGGGGCACATCAGGCCCCCGGCCACCAGCGGTGAAAGTGATGCACGGGGCCGTGCCCCTTGCCGACCGACAGTGCGCCGGAAGCCGCGATCGCGCGCAGCAGGTAGTCGCGCGCGTCGCGTACCGCCGCTTCGACCGGACGGAAGCCTCCGGCGTGCTGTGGGAGCAACGCGGCGATCGCCGACGACAGGGTGCAGCCGGTGCCGTGCGTGTTCTTCGTCTCGATGCGCGGCGACGGCAGCTCGATCATGCGGTCGCCGTCGAACAGCAGGTCCACGACCTCGCTGCCGGGGAGGTGACCGCCCTTCAACAGCACCCAGCGCTCGGACGACAGCGGCAGCATCTCGCGCAGCCGTTCGGCAGCGCGGTACATCTCCTTCACTGTCTCGGGCGGGCGCTGTTCGAGGAGCACGCCGGCCTCCGGCAGGTTGGGCGTGATCATGAAGCTGCGCGGCAGCAGCGCCTCGATCAGCATCGCGACGGCGTTGCGTGCGAGCAGGTGGTCGCCGCTCTTCGCGACCATCACCGGGTCGCACACGACGAAGGGCGCGTCGAAATGCGCGAGCCGGTCGGCGACCGTCGCGACGATCTCCGCACTGCCGAGCATGCCGAGCTTCACCGCGTGGATCGCGACGTCGGCGAACAGCGTGTCGATCTGCAGGCGCAGGAAATCGGTCGGCGGGGTATGCACGCCGGTCACCGCCTGCGTGTTCTGCGCCGTCAGCGCGGCGACGACGCCGCAGCCGTAGGCGCCGAGCGCGGAGAAGGTCTTGATGTCGGCGAACACGCCGGCCCCGCCGCTGGGGTCGACGCCGGCGATGCTGACGACGTTGGGAATCTGGCGCTGCACGGTCTTACCTCGAAACGGGAGAGCAGGCGGGCGACGCTACCGAAACGTCCCCGCCGTGGCAAGCCGTCGGGGCAATCGCGAACTCCCGTAGAGCCATCCACGTCCCTCCGCCGAACGGTTGCTCCAAGCCCTGCGGGCTGAGACAGCTGTTTCGCGCGTCTCACCGGCGTATCGAGACGTGTGTCTCGCTCTGTCGGTGGCGTGTTGTGCAAATCGTTGAAATAAAAAGAAAGTGTGTTTGGCACGCGATTCGCGAGGGGTGTGCCGGGCGGGCAGCGATCGGTGCCGTCCGCTCGCAGTGCAAGCAACACACAACGAGGAGACATTCAATGCACAAGAAACAGTCCGGCCGCCGTCGCGCCGTCGTCCCGCCGCGGCCCTGGCGGGTGGCTCTCGTCGCCGCCGCCCTCGGTGCGGTGGCGCCGGTCCAGGCGCAAGTCACGCTCGACGTGATCGGGCCGCACGAGTACGACCTGCCGGTCGACTTCAAGCCCTTCAACGTCTTCGTGCAGTACGCCACCTTCCAGGACGGCGATCGCCAGTGGGACGGCGATGGCGACCGGCGGCGCGCGGCCAGGACGCGCACGATCGTCGGCCTGTCGAAGTACGTGCGCTTCTGGACGCCGGAATCGAACCCGAAGATCGGGCTCGCGTACGAGATCATCGTCCCGGAAGTCGGCGTGCGGAACTCGGACACGCGCAGCTCGGCGAGCGGCATCGGCGACCCGATCACCGGCTTCGCGGCCTGGTACAAGCCGAGCGCGAACTCCACCCTGGGCTTCCAGACCTTCATGCAGGTGCCGGTCGGCGACCAGGACATCGGCGGCGGCGACGTGTGGAAGAACCTGTCGAGCGTCTTCTGGGACGTGCAGTTCGGCAAGCTGACCTACACGGCGGACGCGGGTTTCGTGTTCTTCGGCGAATCGACCGCGGCGGACGCGACGCCGGGGACGCTGTTCCACACCAATCACCGGCTGGGCTACCAGATCGACGACGCGATCGAGCCCTTCATCGCACTCGATTACGAACGCCAGCAAGGCTGGAAGAACCGCGCCGCGGGCGTGAAGCTGCCCGAGAGCCACGAAACGACCGCCGGCATCGGCGTGATGTTCAAGTACTACGGCAACCAGTCGATCACCGTGCGCTACTCGCGCGGCATCGACGGCGAAAGCCATGGGGCGACGGACAGCCTCAACCTGAAGTACGCCTACGCCTGGTAGGCGCGCACCCGATTCCGGAGGAGAACGGCATGAAGACCAAGAAAGTGATCGTCACGCTCACGTGCGCGGGGGCATTGTCGGGTGCGGCGTGGGCCGCGAGCGGGCCGGGTTTCGACGACCCGGACAACTGGCCGCAGTACCACCGCAGCTTCAACGCGTGGCGCTTCAGCCCGCTACAAGCCATCAACCGCGACAACGTCGGGCGGCTGAAGGTCGCGTGGATCCACCAGCCCGGCAATATCACGCATGGCATCCAGGCGACACCGATCGTGATCGACGGGGTGCTGTACTACGTATCGGCGAACAACAACGTGTGGGCGGTGGATGCCGCCAGCGGCCGCACGCTGTGGCGCTACGAGGCGAAGCTCGACCCGCTGGCGAAGCAGACTTTCTATGCCGCGGCGAGCCGCGGCGTGACGGTCGGGCGCGGCAAGGTGTATCTCGGCACGCTCGACGGGCGCTTCGTCGCGCTCGACCAGAAGACCGGCAAGGAGCTGTGGGCGACGCAGCTCACCGACCTGAAGACGCAATATGGCGCGCTCTTCTCGGCGCCGCCGCAGCTCGCGGGCGACGTGCTCTTCGGCGGCACGACCGGGGGCGATCAGCCGATCAGCGGCAAGATCTACGCGGTCAATGCCGACACCGGCAAGCCCGCGTGGACCTTCGAGATCCTGCGCGACGACCCCGAGAGCTGGCCGGGCGACAGCCGCAAGCGCGGCGGCGGCAGCGCGTGGATGCCCGGAACCTACGATCCACGCAGCGACACGATCTACATCGGCACCTCGAACGCCGCGCCGGACTACTTCAACGCCGACCGCAAGGGCGACAACAAGTACACGGCGAGCCTGCTCGCGCTCGACCCGAAGAGCGGCAAGCTGAAGTGGGCGCGGCAGGAGATCCCGCACGACTCGTGGGATTTCGACTCGGCCTACGAGGCGCTGATGGTGAAGGGGGCGGACGGCGAGGACGTGATCGTGCATCTGAACAAGAGCGGCTTCGTGTTCGTGATGGACAAGGACGACGGCAAGCTCGAGAACGTGTGGCAGTTCGCGCAGCACGTGAACTGGGTCAAGGGCATCGACCCGAAGACCGGCCGGCTGATCGATCCGATCTATCCGGAGGAGGGCAAGAAGAAGCTGTTCTGCCCGAACCTCCTGGGTGCGCGCAGCTGGAACCACGGCGCCTACAACCCCGGCACCGGCCTGTGGTACTCGCATGCGATGGAGGTATGCAACGAGGTCGTCGCCGGGCGTGACGATCCGGCCAACCTCACGGCGATCTCGTCGCTGTCGCTCGGCATCGACGAGATCAAACTCGTGCCGCCGCCCGCGGACAAGCCGCATGGCCGGCTCGATGCGCGCGATCCGCTGACCGGCAAGGTCAAGTGGAGCATCCGCTACGACATGCCGCCGCTCTCCAGCGTGCTGACGACGGCCGGTGGGCTGGTGTTTACCGGTGACATGGAAGGGCGCATCTACGCCTACGACGCCGACGACGGCAAGGAGCTGTGGCGCTTCAGCGCCGGTTCGGGGCTGCGCGGTGGACCGGTGAGCTACGCGGCGGGCGGGCGCCAGTACATCGTCGTGCCGACGGGACTCGGTTCGCACGCGCCGGGCTTCCTCGCCGGGGCCTATCCGCAGATCAAGGACCTGCCGGGCGGCGCGGCGCTGATCGCGTTCACCGTGGATTGAGCGCGACTCCTCCTTCCTCCTTGAGCGGGTTTGCCTCCCGCTCTTGTTGCGGGGCGGCGGCGATCGCCGCCCCGTTTTTTCCGACTTTGCATTGCCATGGATGAATCGATCATGTCTGCGTCGACTTTCCTCACGGTCGTGCCGCCAGTGCGCCGGCTATTGTTGTTGAGCCTCCTTGCCGGCTTGTCCTTCACCTGCGTGGCGGTCGGACCCGCGGCAACGGATGCGGCGCGCGAGGCCGCCCCCTCGGGAGGTTCGCTCGCCGCACCTTTCGACCTCGCCGATCCCGCGCGCATCGAGGTGGGGCGCAAGCGCTTCAATAAGACCTGCGCGGGCTACTGCCACGGTTTCGAGGGGGTCGGCGGGCGCGCGCCGGATTTCAAGGGCCGCAAGGACCTGCCTGTGCAGGTGATGTTCGAGACGATCACGCAAGGGCGCGTCGGCGCGGACGTGATGCCACCGTGGGGCACGGCCTTCAGCGCAGAGCAGATCTGGGAGCTGGTGGCCTACCTGCAGTACCTCGGGACGCAGTAGGGCGGGACGAATTCCCGCGATGGCCTGTCGGGGCGCGGCTGGGCGCCGCGCCCCGACCTCATGCGTCGCCTCATGCGTCGCCTCATGCGTCGAACTCGCGGCGGTTGGGACTGACGATCTGCAGTCGCGCCATCTTGCGGTAGAAGGTCGCGCGCGACATGCCGAGTTCGCGTGCGGTGACCGTGACCTGCCAGTGATGGCGGCGCAGCGCGGCGAGCATCTGGGCGCGCAGTTCCGCTTCGGTATTGGACAGTGCGCGGCGGGGCGCGTCCGCGTGGAACGGCAGGCGCAGCGGCGGGGCGTCTTCGAAGGCGTCGACGCGCGCCGTCGCCGCGTGGCCGCCGGGCCGCGCGCGGAAGAGGTCCGGTGGCAGGTGTTCGAGCTCGATCGCGTCGCCGTCGGCGATCGCGCACGCGTAGCGCATCGCGTGGCGCAGCTGGCGGATGTTGCCGGGCCAGTCGTGGCGGGCGAGGGCGTCGAGCGTTGCGGCGGCGAGGTGGAGATCCGGGCGATCCATCGTTGTCGCTTCCTCGCGCGTCACTTTGTCGATCACGCCGCGGATGTCCTCGCGTTCGCGCAGCGGCGGCAGCAGGAAGACGGCACCGTTGAGGCGGTAATACAGGTCCTCGCGGAAGCGACCCTGCTGCACGAGTTCCGGCAGGTCCTGGTGGGTCGCGCAGACGACGTGCAGGCGCACCGGGGTCGGCGTTTCCGCGCCCAGTGGCAGCACTTCGCCTTCGGCGAGTACGCGCAGCAGGCGGCTCTGCAGTTGCAGCGGCATGTCGCCGATCTCGTCGAGGAAGAGCGTGCCGCCGTCCGACTGCAGGATCTTGCCGCGCACGCCCTTGCTGCGTGCGCCGGTGAAGGCGCCGTCGCGATAGCCGAAGAGCTCGCTCTCGATCAGCGTCTCGGGGATCGCCGCGCAGTTGAGCGCAACGAAGGGCTTGGCGCGGCGATCGCTGTAGTCGTGGATCGCGCGCGCAAACGCTTCCTTGCCGGTGCCGGTCTCGCCGAGCAGCATCACCGGGATGTCGCGGTTGGCGACCTTCAGCGCGCGTTCGACGTTGCCGCGCAGGCGGGCGTCGTCGAGCGCGAGGTGCGAGAAACCGGGGATGTTCGCGCAGGCGCCGTCCTCGGCCGCGTCACACGCGGCTTGCGGCAGTGCGAGCCCGCTGCGCGAGCGCGGTGCCGGGGCGCGCAGGATCGCGAACAGGCGCTCGCCATTCGCCGTGAGGCGCAGCGGGAAGGCCTGTCCGGGCTGCGCGTGCGCGGTGGCGAGGATCTCGTTCGTCGTGCACTCGAAGAGCTCGTGGATGAAGGCCGGCGCGGGGCCATCGCCGCCATCGAGCAGTTCCAGCCGCGCACGACGGTTGCCGCCGACGAGGCGGCCGCTGTCGTCGAAGGCGACGAGGTAGTCGGTCTGCACGCTGAGGTATTCGGCAAGGCGCCCGAGCTGCAGAACCCAGTAGGGACGCAGGTTGTACCACGCGAAGGCGTTCTCGATCTGCTGCGCGCGGTCGAGCACGAGGCGATAGACGAGGAGCTGGCTTTCGCGCTGCGCGGGCGCGTGCAAGGCGGTGGCGTCGAGCACTGCGACCGGATGGTCGTCCGGGCCGAAGATCGGCACCGAGCTGCAACTGAACGCGATGTTGTGCGAGCGGAAATGCTCGTCGCGATGGACCAGCATCGGCTGGCCGTCGATCAGCGCGGTGCCGACGCCGCAGGTGCCTTCGAGCGCCT
Source organism: Aromatoleum toluolicum (assembly GCF_012911005.2). Lineage (GTDB taxonomy): Bacteria > Pseudomonadota > Gammaproteobacteria > Burkholderiales > Rhodocyclaceae > Aromatoleum > Aromatoleum toluolicum. Next base: position 57,344 of record NZ_WTVS01000017.1, read on the forward strand.
CGGACCAGCAGGTGCCGACGCGGAAGCCTTCCGCCTTGAATTCCTTGTCCAGTTCGGGGACGGTGCGAAAGTCGACGGTCACGCCCTCCGCGTCGGTGAGCAGCACGCAGTAATTCACCGCCCGCAGCTGTGTGTGCAGGCGATCCATGCCTTCGCGCGCGATGCGCATGAAGGCGTCGATGCGGTCGCGGTGTTCGCGCAGCTCCTGCGCGGTGACAACGCGCGGGGTGGTCGCGAGCGCCGGATCGACCTGGTGGGTGCTGAGCGACCGCCGCCACGAGCGCGCAAGGCGCTCGAAACTACTGTCGCGCCCGAGCGGCAGGCCGCGCTCGACGACGTCGATCACGCGTCCGACGTGCTGGACGATCTCCTGAGGTCTCCTCATTGCCTTCCTCTCGTCTCCGGCGTCCCGCGCCGGATGTATTGGACAGAAGTGCTTTTTCCTTTGGTTTCAGCGTATTCCCGGCCCGTAGGGAAATCAATGCGGACAGGTGTCTCACTTCATTGAGACGGCTGTCACGGCAATTGCGGGCCGGGTGTCTCAGCGGATGTCCCGGGCGACCCGAACGAGCGGCCGGCGCCAAAGCGATGGCAGGGATCGGGCACGGCTCCGTGTCCGCGTTTTCATCAGTCTTTTCAGCTGCTTGCGCGAATCGTCGGACGGGTGAGGCGGCGTTTCGGCCCGGGGTTGGCACGCGCCGTGCAGAAGGGAGCCCAGGTCCGCGGCATTCGCTGCAGCCGCTGCGGGACTCGAAACCCTTCAAATCAAGCGAGGAGCAATGATGAGCGAGACACTGAACCGCGAGGGCCTGCTCAAGGCCTACCGGATCATGCGCACGATCCGCGAGTTCGAAGAGCGCGTGCATACCGATTTCGCCACCGGCGAGATCCCCGGCTTCGTGCATCTGTATGCCGGCGAGGAAGCCTCGGCGACCGGCGTGTGCATGCACCTGACCGGCGCCGACTACATCGCCAGCACCCACCGCGGCCACGGCCACTGCATCGCGAAAGGCGTGGATCCGGTCGGGATGATGGCGGAGATCTGGGGCAAGGCGACCGGTACCTGCAAGGGCAAGGGCGGCTCGATGCACATCGCGGACCTGTCGGTCGGCATGCTCGGCGCCAACGGCATCGTCGGCGGCGGCGGTCCGCTGATCTGCGGCACGGCGCTGGCGGCGAAGATTCGCGGCACGAAGGACGTCGGTGTGTGCTTCTTCGGCGACGGCGCGTCGAATCAGGGGACGATCTTCGAGGCGATGAACCTCGCCGCGGTGTGGAAGCTGCCGGCGATCTTCGTCGCCGAGAACAACGGCTACGCCGAGGCGACCTCGTCGAAGTACTCGGTGCCCTGCGAGCACATCGCCGACCGCGCGCCGGCCTTCGGCATGCCGGGCGTGATCGTCGACGGCTTCGACTTCTTCGCCGTGCACAAGGCGGCGGGCGAGGCGATCAAGCGTGCACGCGAAGGCGGCGGTCCGACGCTGCTGGAAGTGAAGCTCTCGCGCTACTACGGCCACTTCGAGGGCGACCAGCAGACCTACCGCGCGCCGGGTGAGGTGCAGACGCTGCGCGAAACCAAGGACTGCCTGATGCAGTTCCGCCGCCGCGTGACCGCCGACGGCGAGATCACGGACGCGCAGCTCGACGCGATCGACGGCGAGGTGAAGACGCTGATCGACGACTCGGTGGTGCGCGCCAAGGCCGATCCGAAGCCCGCGCCGGCCGAGCTGCTGACCGACGTCTACGTATCGTACTGAGCCTCGAAGAATCCGAAGGAGACATTCAAATGGCAAGAAAGATCACCTACCAGCAGGCCATCAACGAGGCGCTGGACCAGGAAATGGCGCGCGACCCGCGCGTCATCATCATGGGCGAGGACAACGCCGGGGGCGCCGGTGCGCCCGGCGAGGAGGACGCGTGGGGCGGCGTGCTCGGTGTCACCAAGGGCCTCTTCCACAAGTACCCGGGCCGCGTGCTCGACACGCCGATCTCCGAATCCGGCTACGTCGGCGCCGCGGTCGGGGCAGCGTGCAACGGCCTGCGCCCGGTCGCCGAGCTGATGTTCGTCGACTTCATCGGCGTGTGCTTCGACCAGATCTACAACCAGGCCGCGAAATTCCGCTACATGTTCGGCGGCAAGGCCGAGACGCCGGTCGTGATCCGCGCGATGTACGGCGCGGGCTTCCGGGCCGCGGCGCAGCACTCGCAGTGCCTGTACAACATGTTTACGCACATCCCGGGCCTCAAGGTCGTCGTGCCGTCGAATCCGTATGACGCGAAGGGCCTGCTGATCCAGGCTATCCGCGACAACGACCCGGTTATCTTCCTCGAGCACAAGGTGCTGTACACGATGGAAGGCGAGGTGCCGGAGGAGAGCTACACCGTGCCCTTCGGCGAGGCCAACGTCGCGCGCGAGGGCGACGACGTGACGATCGTCGCCTTCGGTCGCATGGTGAATCAGGCGCTGACCGCCGCCGCCGCGCTGCAGAAGCAGGGCATCCACTGCGAGGTGATCGACCCGCGCACGACCTCGCCGCTCGACGAGGACACGATCCTCGAAAGCGTCGAGAAGACCGGGCGGCTGGTGATCGTCGACGAGTCGACGCCCCGCTGCAGCATGGCGTCCGACATCGCCGGCATCGTCGCGCAGAAGGCCTTCGGCGCGCTGAAAGCGCCGATCGAGCAGGTCACCGCACCGCACGTCCCCGTGCCCTTCAGCGACGCGCTGGAAGATCTTTACGTTCCGAGTCCGGCCCGCATCGAAGCGGCCGTCACCCGAGTCAAGGAGTACCGCTGATGTCTGCGATTCATAAGCTCACCATGCCCAAGTGGGGCCTCTCGATGCAGGAGGGGAAGGTGAATGGCTGGTTGAAGGAGATCGGTGAGAGCATCGCCGTGGGCGAGGAGATCGTCGAGGTCGAGAGCGAGAAGATCGCCGGTGCGGTCGAGGCCTCGGTCGCCGGCGTGCTGCGGCGCCAGATCGCCTCGGCCGAGGACGTGCTCCCGGTGGGCGGCCTCTTGGGCATCGTCGCCGATGCCGAAGTGCCGGATGCCGACATCGACGCCGCGATCGCGGACTTCCTCGCCAACTTCACCCCGGATACCGGCGACGAGGAAGACGCCGGGCCGAAGCCGGAAAAGATCGAGGTCGGCGGCCGCAAGCTGCGCTACTTGAAGCGGGGGGAGGGTGGCGAGCCGATGATCCTGATCCACGGCTTCGGCGGCGACCTCAACAACTGGCTCTTCAACCACGAGGCGCTCGCGGCCGATCGCACGGTGTACGCGCTCGATCTGCCGGGCCACGGTGAATCGGCGAAGGACGTCGGCGACGGCTCGCTCGCGAGCCTCGCCGCGGCGGTGGTCGGCTTCATGGACGCCGTCGGGCTCGACGCCGCGCATCTCGTCGGCCACTCGATGGGCGGCGCGGTGTCGATGGCGGTCGCGCAGGCAGCGCCGGCGCGCGTGCGCTCGCTGACGCTGATCGCAAGCGCCGCGCTCGGTGACGAGATCAACGGCGCCTACATCGACGGCTTCGTCGGCGCCAACGACCGTCGGGCCCTGAAGCCCGTGCTGAGCCAGCTCTTCTCCGACGCCGGCCTCGTCACGCGCCAGCTCATCGACGACATGCTGAAGTACAAGCGCCTCGAAGGCGTCGATGCGGCGCTGCGCACGATCAGCGACACGCTCTTCGAGCACGGCCGCCAGGCGACCCGCCTCGCGCCGGTTGCGGCCGGCCTGGGCAAGCCGGTGCTGGTGATTTGGGGCGAGAACGACCAGATCATCCCGGTCGCCCATGCACGCGCCGCCGGCAAGGATGCGCTCGTTGAGGTACTGACGGGGCAGGGGCACATGGTGCAGATGGAGGCAGCGAACGAGGTGAATCGGCTGATTGCGCGGTTCCTGGGGTAATCGATCGGCACTGAGTTACGTGCCGTCCGGTTGAGTTCAGCACGGACACTCCCTCCCCTTCAAGGGGAGGGCTGGGGTGGGGATGGGTTTCGGACGAGATGGTGCACGCACCGGTTAATCCCGACGGAAACCCATCCCCCTCCTAACCAGGAGTCTCGGCTGCGCCTCGCCGCTTCACTGGCGGCGAGCAGTGCTCGCCGAAACCCCTGTTTCGCCCCCTTGAAGGGGGATGAACACGGTGCCCGATCAGATTCCCGGGGCACTCAAGCCTGCCCAGTCTGCCCACACGGAAAACACGTCATGCATTCCCCACTTCCCGGCACCGGCGCGCGCGGCGCGGAAAAGCTCGCCCGCATTCCGGTCCGCATCGACCCGGCCCTCGCGTCCGCCCCTCGTCCTGCTTGGCTGCGCGCACGGGACCCCGGCACGCCCGAAGTGCTGCGCCTCCAATCCGTGCTGCGCGAGCACAATCTCCACACCGTCTGCGAAGAGGCCGCCTGCCCGAACATCGGCGAGTGCTTCGGCAGCGGCACGGCGACCTTCATGATCCTCGGCAGCATCTGCACGCGCCGCTGCCCCTACTGCGACGTCGCGCACGGCCGCCCGCTGCCGCCCGACCCGGATGAGCCGCGCGAACTTGCCGCGGTGATCGCCGCGATGCGCCTGCGCTACGTCGTAATCACCTCGGTCGACCGCGACGACCTGCGCGACGGCGGCGCCGGTCATTTCGCCGACTGCATCACCGCCGTCCGGGAGGCCGTGCCCGCCATCCGCATCGAAGTGCTGACGCCGGACTTCCGCGGCCGCGAGGCCCGCGCGCTCGACCTTCTCGCCGCCGCGCCGCCCGACGTCTTCAACCACAACATCGAGACCGTGCCGCGCCTCTACCGCGCCGCGCGTCCCGGCGGCGACTACGCCGGCTCGCTCGCGCTGATCGAAGCGGTGAAGCGCCGCTTGCCGGACGTGCCGACCAAGTCCGGCCTGATGCTGGGCCTGGGCGAGACCGACGACGAAGTGCTCGCGACGCTGCGCGACCTGCGTGCGCACGGCTGCGACATCGTGACGCTCGGGCAGTACCTGCGCCCGTCGAGCGCGCACCTGCCAGTGGACCGCTACGTCTCGCCCACGCAGTTCGTGCACCTGCGCGAGCAGGTGCTTGCGCTGGGTTTCGCGGAAGTCGCTGCGGGGCCGCTGGTGCGTTCGTCCTATCGCGCGGACGAAGTCGCGCGCGCCGCAACGAGGGTGCCGGCATGAGCGCGATCGTCGTCAATGGCCGCCCGATGCCGATCCCGGGCAGCGGCTGCATCGCCGACCTCGTCGAGGCGCTCGGCCATAGCGGGAAGCGCATCGCCGTCGAGCTCAACGGCGACATCGTCCCGCGCGGGCGCTACCGCGAAGTCGCGCTCAACGCGGGCGACCGCATCGAAATCGTCATCGCCGTCGGGGGAGGCTGAAGCATGGAGCACAGGATGGAAGCACGCGGAATGCACGCGCAATCCGCGGGAGATGCCCCGCTCGTGATCGGCGGCCGGGCCTACCGCTCGCGCCTGCTGGTCGGCACCGGCAAGTACCGCGACTTCGCGCACACGCGCGCGGCGATCGACGCCAGCGGCGCCGAGATCGTCACCATCGCGATCCGCCGCACCAATCTCGGTCAGCACCCCGGCGAGCCCAACCTGCTCGACGTGCTGCCGCCGACGCGCTTCACGATCCTGCCCAACACGGCCGGCTGCTACACGGCGGACGACGCCGTCCGCACGCTGCGCCTCGCCCGCGAACTCCTCGACGGCCACGACCTCGTGAAGCTCGAAGTGCTCGGCGACCGCGACACGCTGTATCCGAACATGCCCGAGACGCTGCGCGCCGCCGAACGCCTCGTGAAGGACGGCTTCCGCGTGATGGTCTACTGCGCCGACGACCCGGTGCAGGCGCGCATCCTCGAAGATCTCGGCTGCGTCGCGATCATGCCGCTCGCGAGCCTGATCGGCTCGGGCATGGGCATCCTCAATCCGTGGAACCTGGGCCTCATCATCGACCGCGCGAAAGTGCCGGTGATCGTCGATGCCGGCGTCGGCACCGCCTCGGACGCCGCGATCGCGATGGAACTCGGCTGCGACGGCGTGCTGATGAACACCGCGATCGCCGCGGCGGGCGATCCGGTCAGGATGGCCGACGCGATGGGCAAGGCCGTCGTGGCCGGGCGCGAGGCCTTCCTTGCCGGGCGCATGCCGCGCAAGTTCTACGGGGCGTCGCCGAGTTCGCCGACGAGCGGCCTCATCGGGCGCGCCGACGGGGGCGGGGGCTGAGCCGCCCGCCACGCCCCGCTTCCGCCCGCTCCGGCCTCAGTCGAGCCCGAAACCCAGCAGCGCCGCGACGCCGAGCACCGCGAAGATCGACGCCGCGACACCGTGGATCAGCCGCACCGGCAGGCGCTGGGCGATGCCATTGCCGACGAGCACCGCCGGCACGTTCGCGATCATCATGCCCAGGGTCGTGCCGGCGACGACTGCGACGAAGGCGCCGTACTGCGCGGCCAGCGCGACGGTCGCGATCTGCGTCTTGTCGCCCATCTCGGCGAGGAAGAAGGCCACGACGGTCGTCGCGAACACGCCGAACTTCGGCACCGTGATCTCGTCCTCGTCGAGCTTGTCGGGGATCATCATCCACACCGCCATCGCGATGAACGAGAGGCCCAACACCCAGCGCAGCACGTCCGGTCCGAGCACCGTCGTGACCCAGGTGCCGACCGCGCCGGCGAAGGCATGGTTCGCGATCGTCGCGACCAGGATGCCGGCGATGATCGGCCATGGACGGCGGAAGCGCGCGGCGAGCATGAAGGCGAGCAGTTGCGTCTTGTCGCCGATTTCGGCGAGCGCGACGATGCCGGTGGCAACGGAAAATGCTTCGAGAGGCAGGTTCATCAGGTTCTCCGGGCCGGCGCATGACCGATGACCGCACGCCTCCCCGGCCCGAACAAACGGAGAGCATGCGGTCAAAAGTCTCGCCAGGTCCGAGGACTGAACACGCCATGCCCGGATGGGCAAGTTTGTTGACGTGGTCCCTCCGAGGGGATCGGAGGCGGCTACTCCCTAATGACGGCGCGGATTGTAACCGCACGCCGGCGGTGATGGGAAGGATTGCGCGCAGATGAGGCTAAAGATTCGCGGATTGCTGCCGAAGACTTCCGTATGGAGGATCCGGCCGTGGCCGGGTCCGGTCAGCATCGTCTTACCTGTCTTCCCGTCCGCCATGACTGCTCGCTTTCCCGTCCGTTGCGCACTGCTCGCAGCCCTGCTGCTGCCGGGTGTCGTCTCGGCCGAGCAGACCTGGGATATGGTCGTGCGCGACCGCGAGCGCACGGTCGAGATCGACCGTTCCAGCGTGATCCAGTCCGACGGCGGGCAGAAGGTCGCGTGGGCGCGCATCGTGCTCTCGCCCGAACGTGCCGCGATCGAGGGCTATGCGTCGGTGAAGGCGATGAACCGCTACGACTGCTACAACCGCAGCTTCTTCACGCTCAAGCGCGTGTACATGGACGAGCGCCACGTCGTCCTGCGCGAGGAGGGCGGCCTCGACGAGAGTCCGGTGCTGGCGGCACGCAACAGCGTGGACGAACGCCTGTGGCAGGAAGTGTGCAAACCCCCCTCGGTCTCCGATCTGAAGAAGATTGCGCGCGACGTGACGGCGATCGCCGAGGCGATGAACGCCGATGCCGGCATCACCCCGCTGGTCCCGTTGAGCCGTTCGGCCGCCGTGCCGACCGATGCCCCGGCACGCGAGACCGAGCGCATCGCGCGCCATGCGCGGAGCAGCGCACCGGCACCCGGGGCGCAATCCGCACCCGCGGAATCCTCGCCGTCCGGGAAGAGAGCGCCGTCGCCGCGCCGCGGTTCGGCTACTGCCAGCGAGACGGTCGCCTCGCTCGCGTCCACGCCGTCCCGCGTGCCGTCCGTCCCCGACTTCGCGTGGCGGCGTCCGGAGTGGAGTTATGAAGGCGACACGGGGCCCGACAAGTGGGCCTCGCTGCGCCCGGAATGGGCCGTCTGCGCCCAGGGCAAGCGCCAGTCGCCGATAGACTTGCGCAATGGCATCGCGGTCGACCTCGAAGCGCCGCGCTTCGACTACCGCGAAACCGGCTTCCGCATCGCCGATACCGGCCGCACGCTGCGCGTGCACGTGGGGGCAGGCCTGGGCGTCGTGCTGCGCGGCCAGCGCTACGAGCTCGAGTTCTTCGAATTCCACCGTCCCTCGGTCGAGCGCGTCGGCGGCCAGGCGTCCGACATGGTCGTGCATTTCCACCACCGCGCCGCCGCCGGCAACATCGCGGTCGTCGCCGTGCTGCTCGAAAGTGGCGACCGTCCGCACTCGCTGATCCAGACCCTGTGGAACAACCTGCCGCTGGAGCGCGGCACGGACTACACGCCCACGGTAACGATAGACCCGGCGGGCCTGTTGCCCGCGTCGTCGGCGCACTACCTCTTCATGGGCTCGCTCGAATCCCCGCCGTGCACCGAAGGCGTGCTGTGGGCGGTAATGAAGGAGCCACTCCACCTCTCGTCCGAACAACTCGCGATCTTCGCCCGCCTCTACGCCCGCAACGGCCGCCCGATCCAGCCGCACAACGGCCGGCTGATCCTCGAGTCGCGCTGAGCACGCTGCCAGCCCCTCCCGTCCGCTGCACGGCCCTCCCGCGCCTGCGGCCTGTACCCACTCCCTCCTTTCCTGTCTTGCGCTTCGGGGTTTTGACGTCTAAATTACTGACCAGTCAGTAATTAAATAGCCGGTCGTCCCGCCGCGCGCTGCGTGGTTCGCAGGTCGATCCCGGCTCGACCGATGGAAGGAAGATGGCCGAGACTCGCCCCGCGCCGCGCCGACGCCGCAAGGAAGCCCGTCCCCAGGAACTGACCGCCGCCGCGCTGTCGCTCTTCGTCGAGAAGGGCTTCGCCGCGACACGGCTCGATGACATCGCCGAACGCGCCGGTGTTTCCAAGGGCACGCTGTACCTCTATTTCGACAGCAAGGACGCGCTGTTCAAGGCCGTCATCCAGGAAGGCATCGTCCCGGCGCTGCACGCGGGCGAAGTGCTTCTCGACGAGTACGATGATCCGCTGGCGCTGCTGCGCGCGATCCTGCTGGGCTGGTGGGAGCGCATCGGCAGCACCGAGCTGGGCGGCATCCCGAAGCTGATGATGTCCGAAGCGCGCAACTTCCCCGATGTTGCCGTCTATTACCAGCAGGAAGTCATACAGCGCGGCACCGCGCTCCTGCGCAAGGCGGTCGCGCGCGGCATCGAGCGCGGCGTCTTTCGCAAAGTCGATCCCGAAGCGATCTGCAGCGTCCTGATCGCTCCGCTCGTCTATCGGGCGATGTGGCGGCACTCCTTCGGCCCCTGCTGCGGCCAGGAAACCGACGTGGCGCAGTACCTGCACACCTATTTCGATCTGGTCCTGAACGGCTTGCTGGCCCCGGCGCCAGGCGGAGATGCGCAATGAAGACAACACTTGCAGGCGTCGTCCTGACCGCCCTGCTTGCCGGATGTTCCGGCCCTGCGCCGGTCGAGAAGCCTCCGCGGGCGGTGCTGGTGCGCACCATTGGCAGCGGTGCCGCGGAGCCTCAGCTGCGCGTATACACCGGTGAGGTGCGTGCGCGCCACGAGGCCGACATCGGATTCCGCATCGCCGGCAAGCTCGTCGAGCGCAACGTGGACGTCGGCGCGCGCGTGCGGCCGGGGGCGGTGCTCGCGCGCCTCGACCCGCAGGATGTGAAGCTCGCCGAGCAGGCGGCCGCGGCACAGGTGTCGGCGGCGGAGGCCGATGTGGCGCTGGCGCGGGTGGAATTCGAGCGGGTGCAGAATCTGCACGCACGCAATTTCGTCAGCGCCTCGGCGCTGGACGGCCGGCGTACCGCCCTGCAGGCGGCCGAAGCGCGGCTGCGCCAGGCCCGCGCGCAGCGCGCCACGGCCGGCAACCAGGCCGGCTACGCGGCCCTGACCGTTGCCGATGAGGGCGTGGTCACGGCCGCTCCCGCCGAAGTCGGGCAGGTCGTCGCGGCCGGCCAGCCGGTGCTGCGCGTGGCACGCCCCGACCAGTGCGAGGTGCTGATCCACGTACCGGAAAGCCGCCTCGCCGATCTGAAGACGGGTTCGCCCGCTGCCGTGCGTGCGTGGGCGCATCCGGCACGCACCTACGTCGCGGCGGTGCGCGAAATCGCCCCCGCGGCCGATGCCGCGACCCGTTCCTACGCCGTGCGAGTGAGCGTTGCGGATGCCGATGACGCGTTGCCGCTCGGCGCCACGGCGAGCGTCGCGTTTACGGAATCCGGCGATGCGGCGCACACGGTCCTGCCCCTCGCCGCAGTGACCCGCGTCGATGGCCGCGCGACCGTCTGGGTCGTCGACGAGGCCTCGCGCCTCGCGCCGCTCGCGGTGGACACGGCGGCATTCCGCGAGGACGGCGTCGTGGTCGTCGGCGGGCTGCCGGCGGGCTCGCGCGTCGTGGTGACGGGCGTGCATCGCCTCGTCGCCGGGGAAACCGTGCGCGCGGTCGATGAAGTCGCCCCGGTGGCGCTGGATGCACGCAAATGACGACCCCGCGCGAGTCCGACGAAGGGCGCTTCAACATCTCCGCCTGGGGGCTGCGACACCAGACTCTGGTGCTCTACTTCATGGCCGTGCTTGCCATCATCGGCCTGTATTCCTATTCCCGGCTCGGCCAGTCGGAGGACCCGCCCTTCACGTTCAAGGTGATGGTGATCCGCACCGAGTGGCCCGGCTCCGCCGCCGAGGAGGTCGCACGCCAGGTCACCGACAAGATCGAGAAGAAGCTGCAGGAGGTCGCCCAGGTCGACGTGCTGCGCAGCTTCTCGCGCCCTGGAGAGTCGATGGTGTTCTTCATCGTGAAGGACTCCACTCCGGCGCGCGACATGCCCGAAGTGTGGTACCAGGTGCGCAAGAAGATCGGCGACATCCGTCATACCCTGCCGCAGGGCACAGCCGGCCCGTTCTTCAATGATGAATTCGGCGACACCTACGGCAACATCTTCGCGCTGGTCGGAGAAGGCCTCGACTACGCCGCGCTCAAGCGCTATGCCGAGGCGATCCGCAGCGAACTCCTGCACGTGCCGGACGTCGCCAAGGTCAGCCTTTTCGGCGAGCAACCCGAACGCGTGTATATCGAACTCTCGAACACCAAGCTCGCGACCTTCGGCCTCTCGGTGCGCGACATCGCCGGTGCGCTCGCGGGGCAGAACGCCACTGCCGGCGCCGGATTCTTCGACACCCGCGACGAACGCGTGTGGCTGCGCCCGAGCGGCGCGTTCGAGGACCTCGACGCCATCCGCGACACCGTCATCCGCGCACAGGGCCGCAGCTTCCGCCTCGGCGACGTGGCCGAGGTGCGTCGCGGCTTCGCCGACCCGCCGCGCGAACGCCTGCGCTTCAAGGGCGAGGACGCGCTCGGTATCGGCGTGTCGATGCGCGCAGGCGGCGACATCATCGCGCTCGGCCGCCATCTCGATGCGGTCATCGCGCGGATCGATGCGCAACTGCCGGTCGGCGTGCGCCTCGAGCGTGTCGCCGACCAGCCGCGCGCGGTGACCCGCTCCGTCGGCGAATTCGTCCAGGTGCTCGTCGAAGCCGTTGTCATCGTCATGGCGGTGAGCCTGCTCTCGCTCGGCCTGCGAACCGGCGTCGTCGTGCTCGTGATCATTCCGGTCGTGCTCGCGATCACCTTCCTGTTCATGAACATCCTGGCCATCGGCCTGCACAAGATCTCGCTCGGCGCGCTGATCCTCGCGCTAGGCCTGCTCGTCGACGACGCGATCATCGCCGTGGAGATGATGGCGACGAAGATGGAGCAGGGCTGGGAACGTGCGAAGGCCGCGAGCGCCGCCTACGTCACGACGGCGATGCCGATGCTCTCCGGGACGCTCGTGACCGCGGCGGGCTTCCTGCCGATCGCGACCGCCGCGTCGTCGACCGGCGAATACACGCGCTCGATCTTCCAGGTCACGGTTATCGCGCTGCTCGTGTCCTGGGTCGCGGCGGTGCTCTTCGTTCCCTGGCTCGGATACCACCTCCTGCCGGACTTCCACGCCCAGCGCGGCAAGCCCTCGGTGCTCGCGCGTCTCGTCGGCCGCCTCTCGCCGCGACTCGGGGCGCGCCTCGCCGAACGCGCCACCCATGCGCATGAACTGCACGACGAATACGCGATCTACCACACCCGCTTCTACACGCGCCTGCGCGCGCTGGTCGACGCCTGCGTCGCGCACCGCTGGATCGTCATCGCGCTGACCCTGTTCGTCTTTGCCGCGTCGCTCGTCGCGTTCGGGCGCTTCGTGCCACAGCAGTTCTTTCCGGATTCGACCCGCCCCGAACTGCTCGTCGATCTGCGCCTGCCCGAGGGCGCCTCGCATCAGGCCTCCGAGCGCGCAGTCCGACGACTGGAAACCTTTCTGGATCAGCAGCAGGGTATCGAGAACTACGTCGCATGGGTCGGCGGCGGCAGTCCGCGTTTCTACCTGCCGCTCGACCAGCAGCTCCCGCAGACGAGCTTCGCTCAGTTCGTGATCCTCACCGACGGCCCGGCGGCGCGCGAGGCCTTGCGCACGCGGCTGATCGCGCTTTTCGACGAGGCCCCGGCCGAACTCATCGGCGTCGTCAACCGGCTGGAGAACGGCCCGCCGGTTGGCTTTCCGGTGCAGTATCGCGTCAGCGGCCAGGATCTCGACGAACTGCGCCGCATCGCGCACGAGGTCGCGGCGAAGCTGCGCACCCACCCCCAGCTCTCCAACGTGCATCTCGACTGGGAGGAGCCCTCCAAGCGCGTACGCCTCAAGATCGACCAGGATAAGGCGCGGCTCCTCGGCCTGACGACACAGGACATTGCGACCCTGCTCAACACCTCCGTGCAGGGCTTCGCCGTCACGCAGTTCCGTGAAGGTCCCGAGACGATCGACGTGATGCTGCGCGGCGCCGAAGCCGAGCGCGTGCATCTGGGCCTGTTGCCGGACCTCGCGATCCCGGTCGGTGGCGGCCGCAGCGTCTCGCTCGCCCAGGTCGCGACGGCCGAATACGGGTTCGAGCAGGGCGTCGTCTGGCGCCGCAACCGCATCCCAACGGTCACTGTCCGCGCGAACCTGTACGGCGGCGTGCAACCGGCCGTCGTCGTCGCAGACCTCGCCCCGCAGATCGCGTCGATCGAAGCCGGGCTGCCGCTGGGCTACCGCGTCGAGGTGGGCGGCTCGGTCGAAGAGAGCGCCAAGGGCGGCAAGTCGGTCGCGGCGGGCCTGCCGTTGTTCCTCATCGCGGTGCTCACTGTGCTCATGCTGCAGCTGCAGAGCTTCTCGCTCGTCGCGATGGTGCTCCTCACCGCGCCCCTCGGGATGATCGGCGTCACCGTCTTCCTCCTCGCCTTCGGCAAACCCTTCGGCTTCGTCGCCATGCTCGGCACGATCGCGCTCTCCGGCATGATCATGCGCAACTCGGTGATCCTCGTCGACCAGATCCGCCAGGACCGCGAGCACGGCCGCAGCGCGTGGGATGCCATCGTCGAATCGACCGTGCGCCGCTTCCGCCCCATCATGCTCACGGCCGCCGCCGCGATCCTCGCGATGATCCCGCTGTCGCGCAGCGCCTTCTTCGGGCCGATGGCGGTCGCCATCATGGGCGGCCTCACCGTCGCCACCGTCCTCACCCTGATCTTCCTGCCCGCGCTGTATGCCGCGTGGTACCGCGTGCGCCGCGAACCCCAGAAAACCGGGGAAGACGGGCCGCCTGCAGTGCAGCAAGTGCGCTAAAATGCAAAAGTTTACTTATCGCGCACTAAATTAGCGTGTGCTAATATTTGCACAGGAAGCCAATGCCATGAACTTCGAACGCGCCCGCTTCAACATGGTCGAGCAGCAGATCCGCCCCTGGGATGTGCTGGATATGGACGTCCTCGACCTCCTGATGACGGTCAAGCGCGAGGAATTCGTTCCTCCCGCCCACAAGACGCTTGCCTTCGCGGACGTCGAGATTCCCATCGGCTACGGCCAGATCATGCTCAAGCCCGTCATCGAGGGCCGCATCCTGCAGGCGCTGCCGCTCAAGCGTTCGGACTCGGTGCTCGAGATCGGCACCGGCTCCGGCTACTTCGCCGCACTGCTCGCCGCGCGCACCGACTGGGTCCGCTCGGTCGAGATCGAGCCCGAACTCGTCAAGTTCGCGACGGACAACCTGAATCGCGCGGGCGTCGAGAACGTCATCGTCGAGGAAGGCGACGCCGCCCGCGGCTGGAGCAGCCGTGCCCCCTACGACGTCATCGTCGTCTCGGGCGGTCTGCCGGTCGTGCCGCAAAGCCTGCTCGACCAGCTCAAGGTCGGCGGCCGCATGTTCGCCTTCGTCGGCGCGGCGCCGGTCATGGAAGCGCGCCTGATCACGCGCGTCTCGGAAGACCAGTACCAGACCGAAGACGTGCTCGAAACCGTCGTCCCGCTGCTGAAGAACGTACAGCGCGGGGACGAATTCCGCTTCTGAGGAGCCCCTGCATGCGACAGATCACCGCCACCGAACTCGCCGAACGCCTTGCCGCCCCCCAGGGCGACCAGCCCCTCCTGCTCGACGTGCGCGAGCCGGGCGAATTCGCGATCTGTCGCATCGAAGGCTCGCTGCTGATGCCGATGGCCACGGTGCCGGCGCGCCAGACCGAGCTCGATCCCGACGATGAGATCGTCGTCATCTGCCATCACGGCGGCCGCAGCGCGCAGGTGTGCATGTTCCTCGAGCGCCAGGGCTTCTCCAAGGTCATCAACCTTGCCGGCGGGGTCGCCGCCTGGGCTACCCAGGTCGACCCGACCATGCCGCAGTACTGACACCACAGCGAATTGCCCCCGGAGAAGCCGATGAAGCGCGCAATCGCCCTGAGTCTTGCAACCCTTTTTTCGGCCAGCGCCTGGTCGACCGACCTCCTGCAGGTCTATCGCGACGCGCTCGCCAACGACGCGCGCTTCGCCGCCGCCCGTGCCCAGTACGAAGCGGGCCAGGAACGTGTCGTACAGGGTCGGGCCGGGCTCCTGCCGACCATCGGCGCCAATGCGAACACCACCTGGAATGACGTCGACACGCATACCCGGGTCTTCGGTACGCGCGAATACAACAGCAACGGCTACGGCGTGCAACTCACGCAGCCGTTGTTCCGCTGGCAGAACTGGATCCAGTACAAGCAGGGCGAACTGCAGACCGCGCTTGCCGAAGTTCAGCTCGGACAGGCGCGCCACGACCTGATCCTGCGCGTCGCGCAAGCCTATTTCGACGTCCTCAACGCCCAGGACGCCCTCGCCGCGCAGTCCCAACTGAAAAAGGCGGCCGCCGAGCAGCTCGAGCTCGGCAAGGCCAGCTTCGAAGTCGGCACCGTCACGATCACCGACGTGCATGAAGCCCAGTCGCGCTTCGACCTCGCCTCGGCGCAGGAAATCGCCGCGCAAAACGAACTGGATGTACGCCGCCAGACGCTCGTCCAGATCGTCGGCAAGGACCCGTCGCCGCTCGCCGGTCTGCGGCAGGGCCTTTCCCTGTCCCGCCCGCAGCCCGACGACATCGCAGAATGGGCGGCAGCCGCAGAGCAGGGCAGCTACGCAGTGCAGGCGCAGCAGCTCGCGCGTGAAATCGCCGCGCGCGAAGTCGAGCGCAACCGCGCCGGCCACTACCCCACCCTCGACGTCGTCGCCGCCCGCAGCCACAGCAGCGCAGGCTTCAGCTCCAGCGCCGCCGCAGGCGGCTCGACGCGCACCGACGCCAACACCGTCGGCCTGCAGCTCAACGTCCCGATCTTCGCCGGTGGTGCCGTCTCCTCGCGCGAACGCGAAGCTGCGGCCCTCAAGCTCAAGGCCGACGCCGACCTCGACGACGCCCGCCGTTCCGCTGCGCTCGCAGCGCGCCAAGCCTACCTCGGCGTAACCAGCGGCATGGCGCAGGTCAAAGCCCTCGAAGCCGCCCAGGTCTCATCGACCTCCGCCCTCGAAGCCAACCGGCTCGGCTACGAAGTCGGCGTGCGCATCAACATCGACGTCCTCAACGCCCAGTCCCAACTCGCCGACACCCAACGCCAGCTCGCCCGCGCCCGCTACGACACCATCCTCGCCCAACTGCGCCTGAAGGCTGCCGCCGGCACTCTCGGCGAAGAAGACGTCCAGCTCATCGACACGCTGCTGGCGAAGTGATTCGGGAAATTGAGCTTCCCTATGAATTTCGTCTTCCAACGCAGTCGTCGTATGATCGACGCAACTACAAGAAGAACGACGTGAAACGCATCCCGAAGCAGGAGTAAACGGACCGGGCGCGGCACAAGCGGCGTTAAAAGGCGACTCCGGACTCCAAGCACAGACGGTCCGTGGCACCGAATGTGCGGAATTGCCATTTCGCGCCTGACGTCTTGAATAGTGTGTGGACGGGCGATATCACCTACATCGCCACCGCCGAGGGCTGGCTGTATCTGATAGTCGTGATCGATGTGTTCAACCGCGAGGTGGTCGGCTGGTCGATCAAGCCGCGGATGACGACCGACTTGGTCCTCGATGCACTGTCAATGGCGTGGTTCCGCCATCTTCCGAACCAGGGGGGGGCTGTTTCATTCCGATCGAGGAAGCCGGTATTCCCGTCATGCTTGCCAGGCCCGCTTGGCCACATACGGCATGTGCGGATCGCTGTCGCGCAAGGGCAGCTGCTGGGACAACGCCCCGACCGAGAGTTTCTTCAACAGTCTCAAGAATGAGCGGGTTCATGGCGTGTGCTACGCGACTCGTAACGAGGTTACGAGCGATCTGTTCCAATACATCGCCGTGTTCTACAACCGGAATCGCCGCCACTCCGCCTTGGGATATTTTTCACCGACTACGTTCCTGCAGAACTGGATCGAACGAAAGAATCAGCAAGAAATGGCAGCACCTCAAGCTTCCGGGCGCCGATCTTTTCCATGTTTGATCCATATTAATCCGCGTAGCGCCGTGAAGACCGACCTGTTCGCTGACGAACACCGCCGCAAGATGATCGACTCGCTGAGCGACCCACTGGTCGAGATCGAGCCGCACATCGACTTTGCTGCCTTGGCGGCGGAGGTTGATCGGGTGGCGCCTCGTCCGATGAGTCCGCAGGGCGGACGTGCGCCGTACCCGACCGAGACGATGGTGCGCATTCTGCTGTTGAAGCGTCTGTACAACCTCTCGGATGAGCAGATGGAGTACCAGTTGCTCGACCGCTTGAGCTACAAGCGCCTCTGCGGACTGACGAACGCGACGAACGTCCCCGACTGCACCACCGTGTGGACCTTCGAGAACCGGATCGGTGAAGCAGGCGCGAAGGCTCTGTTCGAGGGGCGTCTCGGCCCAGTTGCTCCAGAAGGGGTTCATCGCGCGCGGCGGCCAGATTATCGACGCCACGCGGGTTCCCGCGCCCAAGCAGCACAACAGGCGCGGCGAGAAAGAACTGATCGAGCAAGGCGCGATGCCCACCGATTGGAAGCCAGCGTAGCGGCGCCAGAAGGAAGCCGACGCGACCTGGACGACGAAGGACGGCAAAAGTCAGTTCGGCTACAAGCTGTCGAGCAATGTCGACAAGAAGTACAAGATCATCCGCCGGATCGAGACCGACACCGCCTCCACGCACGACAGCCAGCACTTTGACAACTCTTCGACACAAGCAACACGAGCCGTGATGTCTATGCCGATTGGGCTACCCGTCGGAGGAGCGCGAAGTCTGACTGAAGGAGAACGGCTTCCGAAACCAGATTCAGCGGAAGGGCAAACGCAATAAGCCGCTGTGCGAGTGCCAGCAGCGACGCAACAAACGTATCGCCAAGACGTGTACGCGGCTCGAGCATGTGTTCGGAGCCATCGAGCAGATGGGCGGCAAGCTGCTACGCACCATCGGTCATGCGCGGGCCAACTTTGCGATGACGATGATGGCAGCCTGCTACAACCTGAAGCGGCTGGTCTATTGCATGGAGGCCGGAATCGAGGCCTTCTGACGCCCGAAATAGGCCGAATCGCCGATGTCCGGGGCGATTCGAGGTAAAAACGAGGCAACACCGCCGGCAATGGCGGTGATTTGCCAGAGAAATTGAACCGAATTCGGTCGCAGTCACCATTTCTCGGCAGGGTTCACTGAAAACCTTGGGTTATTCGAGGTGCTCAGTTCTAATAAGCTACGTTTTTGAGGCGGCCAAATTGCGCCACCCCCCTGCTTTTGCCAGTCGCATTGTTGGTTTTTCCACAAACGCATGAATAGCAAGTGCAGCAATGTACGCTGATATTGATGCCAAGATGATCGCGAGATAAGCTCCCGATCCAATGTCCACCAAAATGTACATTATGGCATAGCCAAACAAGGCGTGAACCACATAGAGCGGGTAGCTAATGTCTGAGAAATGAGATATCAGGGCATTCTTTCCTATCTTCTCTCGCAAGGCAAAGCAAGTATGAAAAACAGCGATTGCCAACAAATAGCCCGTCATCCACTGCATCGTATAATTTGCGGTTTTTGCAACAAAAACCCAAAGAACAAAAATTAATAGAAAAACTACAACTTCGATGACAAAGATCTCTTTTATCGAGATGCGTTCTTTTAGAAAAGAAAAGTACGCAATGCCTAGTACTAATAACAATCCAGATGCAATTTGTACTCCAATAAGATAATTGTCGCTAGCCAGATAGAATGAGCAAGAAAGTGCAATTAAACATGCCAATCCTGAGAATTTTTTGGCATCAAAACTCAAAATCAATGAGCCGAAAATAGCCATCGAAATATAAAAGTATAACTCCACTTCAAGCGTCCAGCTAATCCCGTCAATGCGTCCAACTCCAAGCGGGCCTCTCGTAATTACGCCAAAATGTGCAACAATGTCTTTAATGGAATATTTGAATAAAGAATCGGTGAAATGCGAAAGTGTAAGGATCGATAAAATAACGAGACAAAATCCAACTATGTATACTGGATATATACGAATGGCGCGCCGGACGAGAAAGGTTCCCTTGCTTGAGTTTTCCAGCGAAAACGGAATAACGAATCCGCTCAATATAAAGAAAACTCCCACTCCAAGTTGGCCGAAAACAATGCAATAATCCGCAATTAAACGAAGAGGCAAATGCAACTTCGGAAAGTTTACTATAACCGGAGCGCCCAGTAGGCTAGAAATATCGGGGTGCATAATCCAAAATATGCCGATGTAGTGCGATATGAGTACAAGAATTGCCCCCACTCCCCGGAGGAGATGGGCGAATAAGATTCTATCTGACATATTTTGCATAGTATTGGAGGTGCATTGAGATATATTAAATACTATCATTTGCAGTGAGCGCTGAGTGGTCGAGAACGGCATCCCGTCGCACGTTACTTTCGCGTGCGTGACTGCCATGCCCGATCCACGCGAGTTCGAAGCGGAATTTCGGCCTTGGGTCGGCATGGTGATTCCGGCGCAGGCAGCGATCAGCTCGTAGCCATCGATGGCAAGTCCAGTCGTCGCTCAACGAACAAAGCGAAGTCGACCCGGTTGCACCTGGACTTGCGCGTTCGCGACCGCCCAAGTTTCTCAGGCCGCCAGTGATTTTGGGGGTCGCTGGGTCGCCCTCATCCGCTTCATCTTGGCCGACCATCAGGCCGAGCGCTTCAGCTACTGCGTCGACGAGGCCGCGATAGATTGGGCTGAACGCTTCGATGGAAAGCGAATGCTGCCGACATCGAGGGCGGCTTTCGCATCCTGAAGAGGGGTCTTAAGCTGCCGCGCTGCCTTTGGAAGCACGGCGCGACAATCGGCGAGGATGCCCAAAACGGCATCAGCAAGACTACCGTGGAACAATTGACCTCTTCGCTGTCCTGAATCTCCTAATCAAAAAAACGCCCTGTCGTGCGATTATCGTCTGTCACGCACGAGACAAATATGCCGCCTATGTCTTCAACTGCGGACTTGCGAGGCTCAGCCCGAACGGTAGCTTGTGACCAGGTTACCATCACCCCCGGTTCAGCCTCTCCACGATCTCCATCGTCCGCGCCGTCGCCCCGCGATGAGCGGTCGCAAACCGCTTTCCGGCCGCACCGACCGCCTCGCGTGCCACCGCGTCTCCCAGCAGCCCGACCGCCGTTCGCATTCCCTCATCGATGTCACCGGCCCGACGCGCCGCGCCCGCGGCGATCGCCAGATCGGCAATCTGGGCAAAGTTGAACGTATGCGGCCCCAGCACCACCGGCGTACCCACCGCGCACGCCTCGATCAGGTTCTGTCCCCCGAAAGGCAGCCAGCTGCCACCAATCAGTGCGACGTCCGCTGCCGCGTAATACGCAAACATTTCGCCCATCGAATCGCCCAGCCACACGCGCGTGTCCGCAGCAACGGCGGCCTCGTCCGAGCGCCGTTGCAGCTTGAGCCCGCTCGCCGCCACAAGCCGCGCGACCTCGTCGAAACGCTGCGGGTGCCGCGGGACGATAGCGAGTAGCGCATCATCCGGCGCCTGCGCCCGGAACGCCTCGAGCATCATCGCCTCCTCGCCCTCCCGCGTGCTTGCCGCGAGAAGTACCCGGCGCCCGCCGAAGCGCTCGCGGAACCTCGCCCCAAGCGCGAGCAGCGCATCCGGCGGCGCAATGTCGAACTTGATGTTGCCCGTCACCCTAACTCCCTCGGCTCCCAACTCGCCGAGCCGCCGCGCATCCGCTTCCGTCTGCGCGCCGATGGCCGCCAGCGCTCCCAGCGTCATGCGCGTCAGGGTGGGCCAGCGCGCATAGCGCCGCGCAGAACGCTCCGAAAGCCGCGCATTCGCGAGCAGCACTGGCACTCCGACTGCGCGACAGCTCGCGAGCAGCGTCGGCCACAGCTCGGTCTCCATCACGATACCGACGCGCGGGCGGAAGTGCGCGAGGAAGCGCCGGCACGGCAGCCCCAGGTCGTACGGCAGGTAACATCGCAGCACACCGGCTTCCCCCCCGAACAGCCTCTCGGAGGTTTCGCGCCCCGTCGGCGTCATGTGCGTCAGCAGCACCCGTTGATCCGGCCAGCGTGCGAGCAGTGCGCGCACCAGCGGCTCCGCCGCCCGCGTTTCCCCCACGGACACCGCATGCACCCAGATCACCGGCAGCGGCGCCCGGCCCGCATAACGTCCGAAGCGCTCGCCCAGATGTCTCAGGTAGGCCGGCTGCCGCCGCGCGCGCCACACGAGGCGCAACAGGACGAAGGGCAGGGCGCACAGCCAAAGCAGGGTATAAGGCAGTCGGACAAGCATCGAAGGTCGGGTTCGGACGGACCCGGAAGTATATCGCCCGCCGCACGGCAGGACCGCCCGGCTACTGAACGAGGGGCAACCACGCACCCCATCCATTCCCGCTGCATGTCGATCAGGGCGAACCCTAACTTTCTGTAACGAAGGTGCCCTCCGCGCATGCGATAATTCGCGGTCAAAATTCCCACAAACGGTCGTACTCCGTATGAAAATCCTCGTAACCGGCGCCGCCGGATTCATCGGCATGCATACCAGCGAGGTGCTCCTCGCACGCGGCGACGAAGTCGTCGGCCTCGACAACCTCAATGACTACTACGACCCGCAGCTCAAACACGACCGCCTTGCGCGCCTCACTCAGCATCCTGCCTTTCGCTTCGTCAAGCTCGACGTCGCCGACCGCGCCGGCATGGAGCGCCTCTTCGCCGAGGAAAGTTTCGACCGCGTCATCCACCTCGCCGCCCAGGCCGGCGTGCGCTACTCACTGCAGAACCCGCACGCCTACGTCGACAGCAACCTCGTCGGCTTCATCAACATCCTCGAAGGCTGCCGCCACAACAAGGTCCAGCACCTCGTCTACGCCAGCAGCTCCAGCGTCTACGGCGGCAACGCCAAGATGCCCTTCTCAGAACACGACAGCGTCGACCACCCCGTAAGCCTCTACGCCGCCACCAAGAAGGCCAACGAGCTGATGGCCCACACCTACAGCCACCTCTACGGCCTGCCCACCACCGGCCTGCGCTTCTTCACGGTGTATGGCCCCTGGGGGCGCCCGGACATGGCCCTATTTCTCTTCACGAAGGCCATCCTCGAAGGGCGCCCGATCGACGTCTTTAACCACGGCAAGATGAAGCGCGACTTCACCTACATCGACGACATCGTTCAGGGCGTCATTCGCACCCTTGACCGCACAGCCGAACCGGATCCCGCGTTCAATCCCCTCCAGCCCGACCCGGGCCGTAGCTCGGCCCCGTACCGGGTCTTCAATATTGGCAATCACGATCCCGTCGAGCTCATGAGCTTCATCGAAGCGATCGAGGACGCTGTCGGCGCAAGGGCCGAGAAGAACTTTCTGCCGATGCAGGACGGCGATGTTCCTGCCACGTACGCAGATACGGCCGAGCTCAACGCGTGCACCGGTTTCGTGCCCGCAACGAGCGTGCGGGACGGAGTATGGCGGTTTGTGAGATGGTATCGCGCATACCACGGAATGTGAGTACTTCACGTTCTATTACTTTCGTGCAGTATCCCGAGTGCGTGTTGCGGTGCGATAATCCCAAGATTTATGCAGGACAAAGTTTCCCGTGTCTGTGCGTTCGAGATGGCCAATCGTTGTCGAAAGGGATGCGGCCTGTTTGAGTTGCACCGTACGAGTCCGGTCGGGGCGAATAGGCGGCGCGACGTTGTCGGGTCCGTATTCTCGTCGCGAGTGAATCGCTCGGCGAGCGTGCGTAGCCAAATGGGAATGATTATCTGTTGCTCCGACCAAGGTCTCACCGTATTTTGTGTAACCCACCATGAGTCATTAGTAAGGTCCGTAGGTTTCAATATGCGCGGCCTTGCGGCTGGGGCGGGAATCGTCGATGTTACGTGATGTACTGCCAAGCGGGGATGGAATTGGATAGTTCGACGATTATGGTGTAAGCGGTGACGATGGAGTAAGTCAGACTGTGATTAGTGCGAGGGTATTTCTGCGTGACATCGTTGCATATGTTCCAATAAAAGTATTACCAGCGGTGAGCATCTTCACCCTGGCACTGTACCTAATTCGGAGCCTTCCGAGTGAGGGTTATTTCTACTATTCGACTGGTCTATCAATAGCTTTAATCTCACTTCAGCTGTTCAGCGGATGGCTGGCTCCCTCTATCGTGTTTTTCCTGCCGGTCTCCACAAATCAAAAAGAATTTATTGCGGATAGCATTCTACTCGCCTGCGTGTTGGGAATGCTGGGGGGTGGAAGTGGATTCGTGGCTTCGTTGCTTGTGATCTCAGACATCTACGGCGCTTGTACAGTAGGGCTAATCTGCGTGAGTCAATCAATATATGTGACCCTGAACGCAGTCTTTCAAGCTGACAGAAAAGTCATTCCTCAGCTTGGTATGTCATTATTATTCAGTATTGTTCTTCCAATAACAGCGTATTTTTCTCTAGATGCATTCGAGTCCGACTATCGGTTGGCATTGCTCGCCTTTGCCGCGAGTTACTTCGTTGCTTCTCTCGCGGCAATGCTCATTTGTCTTAGAGGTGGTCTATTCTCGTGGACAATAAACTTGAGTCCGCGAGCAATTGAAAATCTGCTCGTTATTGTTCGTTATGGAGCTCCGCTCAGCTTATGGGCTGTTGCAATGCTTCTTATGAGTTCGGGAGAAAAACTATTCCTTCAGAGTACGCCGCAGAATAGCGCCTATCTGTCAGCAAAAGACCTATTAATTGGCGCTGCTAGCCTGCTCTCCATGCCCGTTATTATGGCTGCTCAGCCATTAATATTTCGAGCGCATCGAGATGGTCGCGATTATGTAGCTCTATTAATGACGTGCACAAGATTAACTTCAGTCATTTTCGGTGGCTTCTGGTGTTTGGTGGAGTTTTACGGCGCAAGAATGGTGCTCCACTATACTCAGAAAGATCTATCGTCGATTCTTAATGAAGTATCGATTGCGTACTTCGCAATATACTGCTCCTGTTTGGCGATATACTTCCAAAAGCCGTTCGAAATTAAATCGCATACGCAAGAGCTTGCGAAAATATCAATAAGCGTCGCTGCATCCGCACTGTTGGCATTTTTGTTGTTCTCGGAAGAGTACGGGGCCTTGGGGGCGGCTGCGATTTTTCTGGTGGCCCAGATAGTCTATATATTAGTGCTTATCGTGCGCGCAAATTTGCCGATCTCGATTCTTATTCAGCCTGTGGTCGTAATTGTCTGCACAATTGTTGTTGGTAATGTTCTTTTTGAAGCGTCGATGCTTGTTGTCGGGGGGTATGGTGAGGTAATCGGCGCAATGGTTTGGATTTCATTGTACGCGCTCTGTTTGTGCTTATGGGTATATACAATTCTACGGCAAATGCAAAAGACGTGACCGGGCAATTTCGCGCGGCCTTTGTCTGCGCACTTGAGGCTTGAGGCGCATATTTAGCAGTTGACTCTGATTATGGCCGCTTAAGAAATTGCCAACGTCGGCTGCACGTCGGGGTTGATGAAGGGTCTGTGCTTGGGAATCAATCTCCGGCAGAGACAGTGATGCAGATGGTACGGTCGAGACAATCGAAGCAAGTAGCAGTCTGGCGATTATTTCAAGAAAACATGAAAACAAATCATAGTGAGAAAGAAGAAAAAGGGGGTGAGTTGGTGATTAATCGAGACGCCTTTAGGTCGTGGGTTTCAGAGAATCTCGCGCCGGTCACGTTTCTTTTAGCGTACTTTCTAACCGTCGTTGTTGGGAACCTATTTTTTCTGTCCTCATCCTGGCGGGTGAGCCTGCAATCGGCAAGCTATACAGCAGCGATTCTACAGTTTGACACTTTGTTCAGCGCAGGATTTTGGGCCTTGCTCTTTGCGCCATTTCTTGTCACCCCGGTGGTAGTCAAGACTGTGCGGCTTACTATGAGCAGACGCGTGTGCAGAATCGCGGCATGGATTCCTGAATTTCAAAGATTTGATTACGCGGTTGTTACTGCAGCTTGCTTGCTGTATGTGTACCTATCGTTGTGGCGCGCAGATGCGTTCGCGCTGTTCGCACGCGGTGCCGATGCCGTTTCGTCTGTTGAAGCTCGATTTCTAATACTAGGACAAATGAGTTTTGTCGCGAAGGTCGTTCTGATGTCGCTGCTTTCATACCTCTCAATCTACCCTTTGGTGAGATGGATGCGAACAGGCGAAATGTTCTGGGCGGTTGCGATGGTATTCAATGTGGTCATTGTGTCTGTTTTTCTGACCGTGATAAACATGAAATGGCCAATTTTGATCTTCTATGCTGGCCTAATCCTGTCGGTGTTCGTCTATGCCAAGAAGAGGGTATACCTTAAGGTCGCTATTGGGTCCGTATTTCTGATCTCCGCCTACCTACTGATTTCGACATACGTTTTTCGCCTTTCACCAGTTAATCCGGCGTCTATAACCATTCCGCCGAAAGCAGAATCCGCTATCTCTGCTGCGGAGGGGGGAAAGGCAAGTCAAGGTGTGGCGCAAATTCAAGGTAGCCGTGATATTCCTTCTGGCGCAACAGATCTTGCCAGATCATTAACGGACGAATCAGGGAAGCGAAGTCAAGACTATCAACCGGCGGCACTTAAGATGGTGGAAACAGCCTTCGAAAAGGCCCCATGGCTTATTTCAACTGCTGTCAACCGAATGGCTGTAATTTATCCGTACTATTATCAAGTTTTTACAAATGAGGGCGCGGTCTGCGGCGGCGTTGTTGAGCAGGCGCGAATCGGGCAAGTCTGTCGCCCGAGTACCTATATATATAAACGGATGTTCCAGAATGACAGATTTTCCGGCATTGGCACTTCTCCCGCATCGGTTCACGTTTCTGGATACGCGCTTGGCGGATGGCCTGTCGCGCTCTTTGCTCTCGTGGCTGCCTCGGTAATTCTTGGATTGTTCTCCTGCCTTCCTCTGGACGAAAGTTCAAGCGTAGGGGCGTTGGGAGTTGTCGGGGCGATTGCTGGTTATCACTTTTCACAGCTGCCGGGAGAGGGGCCGTTGATCTATGATCATGGCATTGCATGGACGATTCTTGCGCTAGCGTTGTATGCCGGCTTGCGTGTCCTTGGTGCAATTGTAGCTAAACGTTTGAATTATCGAGAGGCTGCGAAGCGCGTCACTGACGATGTCCGAGGAAATTAAGACTGCTTTCCTCCTATGAACAGGAGGGCAATGCGAAGTCTCGTCGACTTCGCTCGGGGTTTCGTGGTGTTCGCAGGTATCTGAAGCAAACTGGCAGTTTTGTGCGTAGATACGACCGTGTTTTGTGCTTGGTTTGTTTCCTGTAACTGCAAGGGGAGATTGTGAGATTCAATTTGGTGATGCTCGGCTTTCTTGTTGAGTCGACGTACTTTGGAGAGCGCACGAAGTCGGATCATTTTCCGCAAGTGGCAGCTAGGAAGTTTGAGTTTGGTTTCTTGAATGGCTTTGTTGACAATAATATTGGGGTTAAGGTCCTCGGTTTTTTTCCGTCATCTACTTATCCTCGCAACAGGTTCATTCTGTACGGATATCGAACTTGGTTGTATCGCTCTGTAGTTTGTACGACCCTGCCGTTTATTAATCTTCCAGGTCTAAAGCTATTAACCCGCCTCGCCTCTTCTTTCATTGGCCTCGTTAGCTGCATCTTTCGCGGCGTACGCTCTCAGGCGATTTGTGTTTATTCGGCGCATAGTCCGTTTTTGCTGTCAGCGAGAATCAGCAAAATGTTATTTGGGATTCCGTACTATGTTGTTATTCCGGACTTGCCGGAGCTTATGGATGTAGGGGTGCAGCGCGGTTTGTTTCGAAAGGCGCTAAAGAGCATAGATAAATATTTGATTCGATATTTGGTTTCGAAATCAAACGGGATCTGTACTGTTACGGAGTTCATTTCGCGTGACATTTCCGCGTGGAGGATGCTTCCAGCGGTTACCGTAGAGGGGATTGCACCTGAAGTTCCGGCGGGTGGCAACGTGGATTCGATTCCGCGCGGGGGAAAACCCTATTTTCTTTACTCCGGCGGTCTAAACGAAGCTTATGGTGTCAAGACGCTTGTTAGCGCCTTCCTTGCCAGCAACTTGGATGCTGAGCTGTGGCTTTGCGGATCTGGGCCATTGTCGGGGTTTATTGACGAATGCTCGGCTAAGGATCGTCGTATCCGAAATCTTGGGTTTCTCAATCAGGATGAGCTTCTTCGTGCTCAAAGAGGGGCAGCTGCGCTCTTAATAACGAGGGCGCCTGATGAGCACTACGTTCGGTATTCGTTCCCGTCGAAGCTGCTTGAGTATATGGCGACAGGTGTTCCAGTTCTTACTACTCGGCTTCCAGGAATTCCTGTTGAGTATTTTGATTACGTCGATGTTATTGACGGTGTGTCAGAGTTCGAGATTGTTGATGCGTTGCGGAAGCACCTCAATCTCGATACAAAATCGAGAGAAGAGAAAGGTAAAAAGGCGCTAGACTTTGTAAGGGAATACAAGGCCGCGAAGGTAGCCGTTTTGCCGCTATTGAAGATAATGGGGGTTAGTTATGATGAAATTTAGCGGACGTAGGTTGCTCATTACGGGTGGAACGGGTTCATTCGGTAATGCTGTTCTTAGGCGGTTTCTTGATTCTGATATCGGCGAAGTGAGAATCTTCTCGCGTGACGAGAAAAAACAAGACGATATGCGAAAGCGTTACGCCAACGACAAGATTAGGTTTTATAT
The DNA here is from genome assembly GCF_012911005.2 of Aromatoleum toluolicum. Taxonomy (GTDB): domain Bacteria; phylum Pseudomonadota; class Gammaproteobacteria; order Burkholderiales; family Rhodocyclaceae; genus Aromatoleum; species Aromatoleum toluolicum. The sequence goes on from NZ_WTVS01000017.1 coordinate 84,881, forward strand.
TGGTGACGTTAGGGATTATGATAGTGTCTTGAACGCTACGCGTGGAGTCGATTACATCTTTCATGCAGCGGCCCTCAAGCAGGTGCCTTCGTGCGAGTTCCACCCGATGGAGGCGGTGAAAACCAATATACTCGGTACCGAAAACGTTCTTGAGGCAGCGATTCAGAATGGTGTGCGTCGCGTTGTCTGCCTGAGTACGGACAAAGCTGTTTATCCGATCAACGCCATGGGTATATCCAAGGCGATGATGGAGAAGGTGATGGTGGCGAAGTCCCGGAATCTGGACGAGGCTCGAACGGTGATTTGTGGTACGCGATATGGCAACGTCATGGCGTCGCGCGGTTCGGTCATACCGCTTTTCGTCGATCAAATGCGCTCGGGCAGGCCGTTGACTATCACGGATCCGTCGATGACGCGTTTCATGATGTCGCTCGCGGATGCGGTTGATCTAGTTCTTTATGCCTTCGAGCACGGCAACAACGGCGACCTGTTTGTCCAGAAGGCACCGGCTGCGACGATCGAGACGTTGGCGAAGGCGCTCAGGGCTCTGCTCGACAAGCCCGATTATCCGATCGAGATTATAGGGACGCGGCATGGTGAGAAGCTCTACGAAGCGCTGCTGAGTCGGGAGGAGATGGCGTGCGCGGAAGATCGCGGCGAATACTACCGGGTTCCGCCGGACCTGCGCGATCTCAATTACACGAAGTTCGTCGAGCAAGGCGAAGAGCGAATTTCGCACACCGAGGATTACAACTCGCACAACACGGAGCGCCTTGACGTCGACGGAATGCAACGTTTGCTCCTTAAGCTGGACTTCATTCGCGGCCTGCAGCGCGGCGAATATGTGAGCCCCGAGGAGTAACCCATGAAGGTGCTTGTTACCGGAGCAGATGGTTTCGTCGCAAGGAACCTGATCGTCCATCTCGGCGAGCGCAAGGATGTGGAAATCGTCCCCTTCACGCGGCAGCATGACCTGTCGGCGCTGGAGTCCCTGGTGCGGGATGCGGATTTCGTTTTCCACCTCGCAGGGGTCAACCGTCCGAAGGATCCCGCGGAATTCCGGTCGGGAAATGCTGATCTGACACGAGTCCTTTGCGCGGCGATCTCGCAGTGCGGGCGCAAGGTTCCCGTGTTGTACACATCGTCGACCCAGGCCGAACTGGACAACGCATACGGCGTTAGCAAGCGGGGTGCTGAGCAAGCCCTCCTGGCCCTGAGCGAGGGTTCCGGATCGCCTGTTCATCTGTTCCGTCTTCCTAACGTGTTCGGGAAGTGGGCCCGACCGAACTACAACTCGGCTGTCGCCACCTTCTGTCATAACATCGCCAGAGACTTGCCGATCCAGATCAACGATCCTGCGGCGCGGATTTGCCTGGTCTATATCGATGACGTCGTCAGAAGCTTCGTGGACGTAATGGACGGACGGAGTGGAGGAAGTGGGTTTGCCGAGGTCCAGCCTCAATATGGAATTACGGTCGGCGAATTGGCGGACCAGTTGTATGCGTTCCGCGACAGCCGCAAGAGCCTGGTGACCGAGGCGGTCGGGACCGGGCTGACGCGGGCGCTGTACTCGACCTACCTGAGCTACCTGCCGCCGGAGCGTTTTACCTACGAAGTGCCCAAGTACGGTGACGCACGCGGCGTGTTCGTGGAGATGTTGAAGACGCGGGATTCCGGCCAGTTTTCGTTCTTCACCGCGCACCCCGGGGTGACGCGCGGTGGCCACTACCATCACTCGAAGACCGAAAAATTCCTGGTCATCAAGGGCAAGGCCTGTTTCCGATTCAGACAAGTTGTCACCGGGGAGTTTTACGAACTCTTTACCAACGGTGAACGTCCGGAGATTGTGGAAACCGTTCCTGGCTGGACGCACGACATCACCAACGTGGGTGACGACGAAATGGTCGTGATGCTTTGGGCCAACGAAATTTTCGATCGGGCACGTCCCGACACCTACGCGCGTCCCGTTGGCACCGCGGCCTGACGCAGAAGAAGAGATTTGCAATGAAGAAGATGAAGGTAATGTCCGTGGTGGGCACCCGCCCGGAAATCATCCGTCTGTCGCGTGTGATGGCCAAGCTCGATGAGCACTGCGAGCACGTGCTGGTCCATACCGGGCAGAACTACGATTACGAGCTCAACGAGATTTTTTTTCAGGATCTCGGGATCCGCAAACCGGATCACTTCCTGAATGCTGCGGGCGCCAGCGGTGCGGAGACCATCGGCAAGGTGATCATCGCAGTCGATAAGGTTCTCGCCGACGAACAGCCCGAGGCGGTGCTGGTCCTGGGAGACACCAATAGCTGCATGGCGGTGATCCCCGCGAAGCGTCGTAAGATACCGACCTTCCACATGGAGGCCGGCAACCGCTGTTTTGACATGCGGGTGCCCGAGGAAATCAACCGACGCATTGTCGACCACACGGCCGATATCAATCTGACCTATAGCACGATCGCTCGTGACTACCTGCTGCGCGAGGGCTTGCCGCCCGACATGATCATCAAGACCGGCAGCCCGATGTTCGAGGTCCTCAATCACTACCGCGAAGGGATTGAAGCCTCGGATGTGCTGAAGCGTCTCGACTTGCGGGCGGGCGAGTTCTTCGTTGTGAGCGCGCACCGCGAGGAAAATGTCGATTCCGAGAAGAATTTTCTGCGGCTCGTGGCCGTTCTTAATGGCGTGGCCGAATCGTATGGATATCCTGTCATCGTCTCGACACATCCGCGCACGCAAAAGCGTGTCGATGCCATGGGGGTCAAATTCCATCCCAACGTGCGTCTCCTGAAACCCTTGGGGTTCAAGGATTACAACAAGTTGCAGCTTACCGCCAAGGCGGTGCTGTCCGACAGCGGGACGATCAGCGAGGAATCATCTATTCTGAATTTCCCCGCGCTGAATATTCGCGAGGCGCATGAGCGGCCGGAAGGGATGGAGGAGGCCGCAGTGATGATGGTCGGTCTGGATACCGATCGGGTGATGCAAGCACTGCAGCTGCTGGAGTCGCAAGCTCGTGGTGATGAACGCAACCTGCGTCTGGTGGCTGACTACAGCATGCCGAATGTCTCGGACAAAGTAGTTCGAATCGTTCACAGCTACGCGGATTACGTTAGCCGCGTAACGTGGAAGCAGTATTGAGCGGCATGCCGACCCGGATATTATTGCTCACGCAGTGGTTTGATCCTGAGCCGACTTTCAAGGGGCTGGTGTTCGCACGCGAGTTGGTGAAGCGTGGGTTCGAGGTCGAGGTTGTCACGGGGTTTCCGAATTACCCAGGTGGCAAGCTCTACCCGGGATATAAGCTGTCGGTACTGCAGCGAGAGGAAATCGACGGCGTCAAGGTGGTGCGGGTGCCCTTGTACCCCAGTCATGACACTGGCGCGGTGGGCCGTGTGCTGAACTATGTCAGTTTCGCGGCGAGCTCATTGTTCTACGGGCTTTTTGGAGCCCCGCGCCCCGACGTGATCTACGCGTACCATCCGCCGCTGACCGTGGGTATCTGTGCGGCATTGATCCGGCTTTTTCGGCGCGTACCTGTTGTTTATGACATTCAGGATATGTGGCCAGACACGCTGCGGGCGACTGGCATGTTCTCGAACGAGAGAGCATTGAAGATGGTTTCGGCCGTCTGCGACTGGGTCTATGGTCATGTCGATCAGTTGGTGGTGCTATCGCCCGGTTTCAAGCGCCTATTGATTGAGCGAGGTGTGCCAGAGACGAAGATCGAAGTTGTCTATAACTGGTGCGCGGAGGACAGTTTGGCGTCGGCGGCGGGAGGGGCGCCGTCCTCGTTCCCCGGTCCGGATAGGTTCCGCATTCTCTTTGCCGGGAACATGGGTAAGGCGCAAGCGCTCGATTCTGTCCTGCAGGCGGCCAAGCTGCTGCAGGATCGGGCGCCTGCCTTGTGTTTCGTTCTTGTCGGAGGAGGCGTCGAGCTTCCGCGGCTGAAGCAACTCTCCGCAGAGATGGCCTTGAACAACGTGGTCTTTCTGCCGCAGGTTCCGATGAGTGAAGTTGGTAGCTTGTTGTCTGCTGCGGATGCCCTCCTCGTTCATCTCAAGAGGGATCCGCTATTCACAATCACCATCCCGTCGAAGACGCAGGCCTACATGGCAGTCGGTAAGCCCATCCTGATGGCCGTCGACGGCGATGCGGCCAAGCTGGTGAAGGACAGCGATTGCGGAAGGGTTGCCGCGTCCGAGGATGCTGCATCCATCGCCGACGCCGCCTTGGCGTTGATGAACAGCAGTGCGGTCGAGCGCGAGAGGATGGCAGCCAATAGTCATCGGTTTTATCGCGAGGAGCTATCCTTGTCGAAGGGAGCGACTCGTTTTTCCGAAATCTTCGCCCGTCTTGCGTGTGAAGGGGGTAGGTAGTGCTCAAGCGCGCATTTGACATCGCCGCAGCTGGCATGGCGCTCCTGTTGCTTTCACCCGTTCTTGCGTATGTCGCGTGGCAGGTTCGTCGCAAGATGGGGGCGCCGGTGCTCTTTCGTCAGATCCGTCCGGGACTTGGTGGTGTGCCGTTCGAGATGGTTAAGTTCCGGACCATGCGTGATGCCGTCGACAAGGCGGGCTGCCCGTTGCCCGACGCGGACCGGCTGACCCCGTTCGGCAACTTCTTGCGTGCGAGCAGCCTTGACGAGTTGCCGGAGCTCTGGAACGTGTTCAAGGGCGACATGAGCCTCGTTGGGCCCAGGCCTCTGCTGATGGAATACCTTCCGCTATATTCGGCAGAGCAGGCGCGGCGCCACGAGGTGCGCCCGGGGGTGACAGGATGGGCACAGATCAATGGTCGCAATTCCGTCAGTTGGGATGAGAAGTTCAAACTGGACGTGTGGTACGTCAATCACCAGTCATTCTGGCTGGATCTGAAAATACTGCTATTGACTGTCAAGAAAGTGTTGATTCGGGACGGCATCAGTGCCCAAGGCGAGGCGACCATGCCGCGCTTCACCGGCTCGTCAGGAGGCGTGAAATGATGCAGCCTCTGTTCGGCGTGTATGGCGCGAGCGGCTGTGGACGCGGCGTCATGCCATTGGCGCGAATGCAACTGCAGAAGCTGGGCATTTCGGCCGACAGCCTGGTGTTCATTGATGACAATCCCGAAGCGGTCAATGTCAATGGACATCCCATATTGAGCTACAGAAGCTTCCTCGAGCGTAAAGCGACCGAGCGGTACGCGGTTCTCGCGATCGCCAATAGCAAGGTGCGAGAGCAACTCGCTTCGCGTTGTGCCAACGACGGCGTGCGCCCGTGGACGATTGCCGCCTCCAATGTCGTGACGATGGATGATGTCAACCTGGGCGCTGGAGCAATTCTGAGCCCATTTGTAACACTCACTTCGAATATTCACATTGGCCAACATTTTCATGCCAATCTTTACAGCTACGTCGAGCATGACTGCGTAATCGGCGACTACGTAACGTTTGCTCCCGGGGTGAAGTGCAATGGCAACGTCGTGATCGAGGATCATGCCTACATAGGTGCGGGTGCCGTGATAAGGCAGGGCCGCCCGGGGCGACCGCTGGTGATCGGGTGCGGTGCGGTGATCGGAATGGGCGCCGTGGTAACGAGAGATGTACCGCCTGGCGTCACTGTGGCCGGAAACCCGGCCAAACCGTTAGTAAGAGGTTGAATGTGCTGAATACCCCTTTTTCCCCTTGGCCGAGCTTCAGCGCCGAAGAAGCCGACGCTGCTCGCAATGTCATCCTGTCGAACAAGGTTAATTACTGGACCGGACAGGAGTGCCGGGCGTTCGAGAAGGAGTTTGCCGCGTGGGCTGGCGTTGAGTATGCAATCGCCCTTGCCAATGGGACGGTGGCCTTGGATGTTGCGCTGAAGGCCCTGGGCGTTGGTCCTGGTGACGAGGTTGTCGTCACGCCGCGCACATTTCTTGCGTCGGTTTCGGCGATCGTCAACGCGGGGGCTGTCCCCATATTTGCCGATGTCGACCGCGACTCGCAGAACATTAACGCCGAGACGATCCGCCCTGTCCTGACGCCGCGCACCAAGGCGATTATCTGTGTCCATCTGGCCGGTTGGCCGTGCGACATGGACCCAATCATGGCCTTGGCGAAAGAGAAGGGCCTGTTCGTGATCGAAGACTGCGCCCAGGCGCACGGAGCCACGTATAAGGGGCGTCCGGTGGGATCGATCGGGCATGTCGGTGCGTGGTCCTTCTGTCAGGACAAAGTCATGACGACCGGAGGGGAGGGCGGAATGGTCACCACCAACGATCGCGAACTCTGGTCAAGGATGTGGTCGTTCAAGGACCATGGCAAATCCTGGGAGGCGGTGTACGAGCGCGATCACCCTCCCGGTTTCCGTTGGCTGCACGAAAGCTTCGGTACTAACTGGCGCATGCTGGAGACGCAAGCGGCGATCGGCCGCATCCAGTTGCGGCGGATGCCCGACTGGCACGCACAGCGGCTGGAAAACGCCGAAGCGCTATGGTCGTGTGCGCGCCGATTGAGGGGCCTGCGTGTGCCCGAAATTCCTGAGGGCGTCGAGCATGCCGCCTATAAGTGCTACGTGTTCGTAGAGCCGGAGCACCTCAAACCCGACTGGAGCCGTGACCGCATTCTTGGCGAGATTAATGCGCTCGGAATCCCGTGTTATTCGGGTTCTTGCTCCGAGGTCTACCTGGAGAAGGCATTTGAGGGCACTGGTTGGCGCCCGGAACCGCGCCTGCCCAAAGCTCGGGAATTGGGAGATACGAGCCTGATGTTCCTCGTCCATCCCACGTTGACACCGGACGAAATTGGAAAGACCTGTGACGTGCTGACCGAGATCATGGAAATGGCTGCGGCGTAGCGGTTTGAGTTCTCGTGGTCCCGGGAGTTGGAGGCCACGAAGAGGAGCAACAGATGAAAAATACAATACGGTCCGTGCTGATCTTCCTGTTTGACCTGCTGGCTGTCGTCGTAGCTTGGCTGGGGGGCTTCCTGATTCGGTTCAACTTCGAGTGGCCCGAGGGATATGAGCAGCAATGGCTCTTGGGGCTCGGGGTGTTGTTGGTGACGCAGGCTGTGGCCTGTCGTTGGGCTGGTTTGTACCGCGGGATGTGGGTATTTGCGAGCCTTCCTGATTTGAAGCGTGTGCTCAAGGCCGTGGGGATCTCAGTTGCTGCCTTGGTTGCTTTGGTAGCGCTAGATCGCGGAAATCCATTGATACCGCGGTCCTTGATTCTGGTCTACCCGATATTGTTGCTTGTATTGATGGGCGGTGGCCGCGCGGCGTGGCGGATGTGGAAGGAGCATCATCTATATGGCGGTTTGATCGCCCAGGGCAAACCGGTTGTAGTGGTTGGTGCCGGATCGGGCGGCTTGATGCTCGTGCGTGCGCTTGAGCGCAGCCCCGACTGGCGTGTCGTAGCACTAGTCGATGATGATCGCTCGAAGTGGGGGCTGGAACTCTGCGGTCATCCCGTTGCGGGGGGCGTCGAGGATATCGCGAACGTACTCGCGGATCATCGGGCCAAGCATGTAATTCTGGCGATGCCGTCAGCGGCCAGTGACGTGTTGCGTCGTGCAACAGATCTCGCGGTTCGTGCGGGCGCCCATGTGTTTACTGTGCCGGGTCTCGAAGACCTGATGAACGGGCGGGTCGCGATCAATTCGATGAGGCCGGTGGCAATCGAGGACTTACTCGGACGCGCACCGGTGCGTATCGATTCGGCGCACGTCCAGGCGATGCTCGCCGCCAAGACGGTGATGGTGACCGGGGCGGGAGGATCGATCGGCAGTGAGCTGTGTCGGCAGCTGGCGCGCTTTGCACCACAGAGGCTGGTGCTTTTTGAGGCGAGCGAGTTTGCGCTCTACACGATCGAGCAGTGGTTTTCACTCCATCGGCCCGAGATTGAAATCGTCTGTCTAGCGGGGGACGTCAAGGATTCCGCGCGACTGGCCGAGGTATTTACGGCCTGGCGACCGCACGCAGTCTTTCACGCAGCGGCCTATAAGCACGTTCCCCTCATGGAAGTGCGCAATGCATGGCAGGCCGTTCGAAACAATGTGCTGGGGACGCTGCGCGTTGCCGAGCACGCGCAGCGATATGGTGCCGAGCGCTTTGTGCTGATTTCAACGGACAAGGCAGTGAATCCGACGAACGTGATGGGTGCGACCAAGCGTCTCGCGGAAATGGCATGTGAGGCGCTGCATTCGCGTGGCGGTTCAACGCAGATTGAAATGGTTCGCTTTGGAAATGTGCTCGGTAGCACAGGCAGCGTTATTCCGAAATTCCAGGAGCAGATTGCGCGTGGTGGGCCGGTGACGGTGACGCACCCCGACATCAACCGCTACTTCATGTCGATACCCGAGGCGGCGCAACTTGTGTTGCAAGCGGCGGCGATGGGGCAGGGCGGTGAGGTGTTTGTGCTCGACATGGGCGAGCCGGTGAAGATCGCCGACCTGGCGCGCAACATGATCCGGTTGTCTGGGTATACGGAAGACGACATCCGCATCGAGTTCACCGGATTGCGGCCGGGCGAGAAGCTTTATGAGGAGCTGCTCGCGGATTCCGAAGTGACGCGCGAAACGCCCCATCCGAAGCTGCGTATTGCTCGTTCGCGGCCGGTGGCGACGGGTTTTCTCGCAGAGCTGAATGCGTGGCTTGCGCAGGCAGGTCCCGTGAGTGACGACGAGGTTCGCCGCGGCCTGCTGCGTTGGGTGCCGGAATACGTCCCGATGAGCGGTCGTCCTGCCTTGCGTGTTGTCGAGCCGGGCGATCGGAGCGTTGTGCGTGTGGGTGGTGCCGCGTGACTAAGCGGTTCGGGTCGTAGCCGAATAGTTGTGGGAGCGGCTTCAGCCGCGAATGGGGCGTGCAGCGTGCGATGCCGCCCATTCGCGGCTGAAGCCGCTCCCGCAGGTGAATCGGCGTTGATTCGCGACTGAAGCAGCTCCGACGCGATAGAATTTCGCGACGGACTTCTTGTAGCGCACCCGATTTTCATGGCCAGTTTCGCGGTAGGTGACATCCAGGGTTGTTATTCAGTGCTCCAGCGCCTGCTGGAGCGGATCGCTTTCGACCCGAAGGCGGATCGCCTGTGGGTCGTCGGAGACATGGTCAATCGCGGCCCCGAGTCGGTGCAGACGCTGCGCTTCCTTTCCGGTCTGGGGGAGGCGGCGACGATCGTGCTGGGGAACCACGATCTTTACCTCCTGATGGTCGCGGCAGGGCACAAGCGACTGGACGACGACGACACCCTGTTCCAGGTGCTGGAAGCACCGGATCGTGATGAGCTGCTGGCGTGGGTTGCGAGCCGGCCGCTGATGCACGTCGAGGGCGATTTCGCGATGGTGCATGCGGGGTTGCTGCCTCAGTGGAGCGTGGCTCGTGCGGCGGAACTGGCGGCGGATGTGAGTGCCGCTCTGGTTGGCCCGGGTGCGAAGGAATTGCTCAAGAATCTGGGAGGTAACGAGCCGGATGCTTGGTCGGAGAACCTGACCGAATTGGAGCGCCTCCGGGTCGTCGTCAATGCGCTGACGCGCATGCGCTTCTGCAGCGCTGACGGGCGCATGGCGCTGCAGGCGAAGGGTTCGCCGATGCGCGCGCCGGCCGGCACGACGCCGTGGTTTACGGCGCCCGGGCGCCTGAGCACGACCCACACGATCGTCTGCGGCCATTGGTCGGCGCTGGGCTTCTACCGGGCGCCGGGCCTCATTGCGCTCGATTCCGGCTGCGTGTGGGGCGGCAAGCTGACGGCGGTGCGCCTCGAGGACGGCGCCGTGTTCCAGGTTCAGGCTTAGGCGACCTTCTTTCTCGCGTCCTCGTCGCCGGGGCTGTGCGCAGTCACATCCCCGACGCTTGGCAATCGCGCGACGATTGCCGCATGGGACATCGCAGCCACGTGACGGCGGTGGACGCCTTGGGTGGCTATCGGTGCTGCGGCGTCGATGCGTGCGATGAGGTGCGGTTCGGCGACGATGTTGCGGAGGCATTGTCCGAGGGTGATGTCCCCGTCGTAGGCGGCGGCGCGGTTGGGCTGACCGCCGGCGCCTGCGTAGGTGAGCGCAAGCGGCTGGATCGGATGGCCGCATTCGATCGCCGGCTGCAGCAGTGCGGCGTGGAAATGCAGGACGTGGCTGCCGTCGGTGGTGGTGCCTTCAGGGAAGACCGCGACATTGCGTCCGCCATCGAGCAGGGTGGCGATTTCCGCGTTGATGATTTTCGCGTGACCGCGGCTCCCGCGGCGCAGGAAGACGGTTTCGTTCCTGGTTGCAAGCCAGCCGATCAGCGGCCAGCCGCGCACTTCCGCCTTGGACACGAAGGCCGATGGCGCGAGGGCGTTGATGACGAAAATGTCGAGCCACGAGATGTGGTTGGCGACGAGCATGCAGCCGGGCTGGATGGCTTGTCCCGCTACCCGCAGTTCGATGCCGAGGATGGCGAGCAGTCTCTGCGACCAGCGGCGACGCAGGCTGAGGCGCGTCGCATCACGGCTTAGCGGATAGATGGTGAGAACCGTGAGCAACCCTTGCGCCAGGTGCAGTGCGAGGCGCAGGTAACGCCACGCGCGCAGCC
>NZ_WTVS01000180.1 GCF_012911005.2 Aromatoleum toluolicum
TCGCCGCGGGCAGCGCCGGCATCGAGGCGGCGACCAACATCGTCGTGAAGGAAGCCAACCGCACGATGCTGTTCTACGTGTATGGGGCGGTGATCGTGCTGTGCTTCATCACCTTCCGCAACTGGCGTGCGGTGATCGTCGCGGTGGTGCCGCTGGTGGTGACCTCGATCCTGTGCGAGGCGCTGATGGTGGTGCTGGGGATCGGCGTGAAGGTCGGCACCTTGCCGGTGATCGCGCTGGGCGTGGGGATCGGCGTCGACTACGCGCTGTACCTGCTGAGCATTCAGCTGGCGCAGCAGCGTGCCGATGCGACCCTTGCGGAGGCGCACCGCTGTGCTCTGCAGTTTACGGGCAAGGTGGTCGCGCTGGTGGGCGTGACGCTCGCCGCGGGGGTGGTGACGTGGATCTGGTCGCCGATCAAGTTCCAGGCCGACATGGGCATCCTGCTGACCTTCATGTTCGTGTGGAACATGGTCGGTGCACTGATCCTGATCCCGGCCCTGTCGCACTTCCTGCTGAAGGATACGGTTCGCGCGCAGCGCTTCGGCACGGTACCGGAACTGAGTCTGGCCGCATGAGCAGGGACGAATCGATGACCATCCAGGCGCGGGCAATGAGCATGCTGAACTTTGCGACCATTACCCAGCTGTGGCCGGGTGTGCTGACGGCGATCACGATCGCGCTGGCGGCGAGCTTCGTCGCCGAGCACCAGGGCGGGCCGCAGCTGCTGTACGCGCTGTTCTTCGGCATGGCGTTCAACTTCGCCGCGGAGGGCGAGAAGATCCGCGCAGGCATCGAGTTCGCCTCGC
>NZ_WTVS01000181.1 GCF_012911005.2 Aromatoleum toluolicum
ACCAGCACCGCGAAGCCGACGAGGAAACCCGGCAGCACCGGCGGCTTCTTGCCGCTCGCCGTGCCGTCGCGGAAGAGCAGCGACACCACCGCCACCACCGGCAACAGCATCGCCACGCGGAAGAGCTTCACGAAGACCGCGCCATCCCCGACCTCGGGCGAGATGATGTAGCCGGCCGCGACGACCTGCGCGACGTCGTGGATCGTGCCGCCGATAAAGACCGCCGCCGCATTCGCATCCAGCCCGAAGGCCTTCACCAGCGACGGATACACCACCATCGCCACCGTGGAGAGCGCGGTCACGCCCACCACCGTGAAGAGCGTGAAGCGCTGGTTCTCCTCGTTCTTCGGCAACACCGCCGAGATCGCCAGCGCCGCCGAGGCGCCGCAGATCGCCACCGCGCCGCCAGTGAGCACGCCTTCCGTACCCGGGCGGCCGAGCAGCCGGCCGATGAGCGCGCCAAAGAGAATCGTCGCGACCACGCCACCCGCGACCATCGCGATCGAGTCGGCCCCGAGGCCCGCCAGTTGCTCGGCCGTGATGCGCGCCCCCAGCAGCGCGACGCCGAAGCGCAGCACCTGGCGCGAGGCGAACTCGATGCCTGCGCGGATCTTCTCGCCCTCCGCGGCGAAGTTGAACGCCATGCCGAAGAACAGCGCGTACAGCAGCTGCGGCCCGCCCTGGTGCTCGGCGACGAAGCTCGCCGCCAG
>NZ_WTVS01000182.1 GCF_012911005.2 Aromatoleum toluolicum
GTGTACTACCGCACCGACGCGCAGGGCATCGTGCAGCATGTGGGCCCGGGCGTGCGCCGAGTGCTGGGCTACGAGCCCCACGAAATCGAAGGCCGCACGGCCGAGTCGTACTACCCCCAAAGCAAAGACCGCGACGCGTTCAAGGCCGCGATCATGGAACACGGCGAGGTGTCGGACTTTCCGGGCCAGATGGTGCGGCGCGATGGCACGGTGATCGACATCTCCATCAGCAGCCATGCGCTGTACGACCATGCAGGCAATTTTGCGGGGGTCGAAGGCATCTACCGCGACGTCACGCAGCGCAAGAACCTGGAGCGCGAGCTGCAGCGCCTGGCCACCACCGACATGCTGACGGGCATTGCCAACCGCCGCGCGTTTCTGGAATGCGCCGAGTCGGCCTATGCCCATTCACGCAGCAACGGCGAGCCGCTGACCTTGCTGATGCTGGACCTGGACCACTTCAAGACCCTGAACGACACGCGGGGTCACGAGGTTGGCGACATGCTGTTGCGCCAGGTGGCCCAGCGCCTGAAGACCTGCGTGCGGCGCGAGGACACGGTGGCGCGCCTGGGGGGCGACGAATTCGTGGTCATGCTCAGTGACCTGTCGGTGCACCGTGATGAAGCCGCCGCCCAGGCGCGCCGGGTGGGCGAGAAG
>NZ_WTVS01000183.1 GCF_012911005.2 Aromatoleum toluolicum
TATAAGAGACAGGCACTACGACGGCCGCCGCGCTGCCCACTGGTAGTCCCGCAAGCCACTAAGCCCCCGAATTTTTGAACAACGACTCTGGAGACACTCCCATGCTGCTGACCCAAGACCAGGAAATGATCCGCGATGCGGTGCGCGACTTTGCGCAAACCGAGCTGTGGCCGAATGCCGCACGCTGGGACAAGGAACACCACTTCCCCAAGGAGGTCCACCAGGGCCTGGCCGCGCTGGGCGCGTATGGCATCTGCGTGCCCGAAGAGTTTGGCGGGGCCCACCTCGACTACCTCACGCTCGCGCTGGTGCTCGAAGAGATCGCCGCCGGTGACGGCGGCACCAGCACCGCCATCAGCGTGACCAATTGCCCGGTTAACGCCATCCTCATGCGCTACGGCAACGCGCAGCAAAAGCGCGACTGGCTCACGCCGCTGGCGCGTGGCGAAATGCTGGGTGCGTTTTGCCTGACCGAGCCACATGTGGGCTCCGACGCCTCCGCCCTGCGCACCACGGCGGTGAAGCAGGGCGACGAATACGTGATCAACGGGGTCAAGCAGTTCATCACCAGCGGCAAGAACGGTCATGTGGCCATCGTCATCGCCGTCACCGACAAGGGCGCGGGCAAGAAG
>NZ_WTVS01000184.1 GCF_012911005.2 Aromatoleum toluolicum
CGCGTGGCACGTCGAGCACGGCGCGAAGTTCGAGGAAGTGGGGCAGTGGATGCGCCCGTGGTACTTCCCGCGCGGCAACGAATCCATGTTTGATGCGGTGCAGCGCGAATGCCGCGCCGTGCGCGAGAGCGTGGGCATCCTCGACGCCTCGACGCTGGGCAAGATCGAGATCCAGGGCAAGGACGCGCGCGAGTTCCTCAACCGCCTGTACACCAACGCCTGGACCAAGCTCGACGTCGGCAAGTGCCGCTACGGCCTCATGTGCAAGGACGACGGCATGGTGATGGACGACGGCGTCACCGCCTGCATCGCCGAGAACCACTTCCACATGACGACCACCACCGGTGGCGCCGCGGCGGTGCTCGACTGGATGGAGCTGTGGCACCAGACCGAATGGCCCGAGCTCGAGGTGTACTTCAACTCGGTGACCGACCACTGGGCGGCGATGGCGATCAACGGCCCGAATGCGCGCAAACTCCTCGCCGAACTCACCGACGACATCGACCTCTCGGGCGAGAACTTCAAGTTCATGGACTGGCGCGCAGGCACGGTCGCGGGGGTGCCCGCGCGCGTCTTCCGCATCTCCTTCACCGGCGAGCTCTCGTTTG
>NZ_WTVS01000185.1 GCF_012911005.2 Aromatoleum toluolicum
GCGCCGCCCCCACCGCCCCCGTCGCCGCAGATACGCCGGCAGCGAGCTCCGCCACGGCGCCAGGCCGCGCCACGGCACCGCCAGTCAGCGGACGCGACCGGCTCGAACTCGGCGGCGGAGAATCGGAGATCCCCGGCGCCGGCCTGCGCCTGAGCACGCAGCTCGGCAGCGTCGCACGCATCGACGCGACGACCGAAGCCCAGCGCGAGCAGCTGCGCCGCGAACAGTCCGTGATCATGGCGATCGACCGGACCATCGTTGCCCAGCTCGAACTGAACGAACGCATCCGGCAACTCGAGGCCGTGCAGGCGCGCATGATGGCCGAGCACGTCCGCACGCCCGCGCCAGCATCCGGCCTTGCCCCCATCGCGGAGCCGACCGAGGCGGAGGAGCCGCCGGCAGCGAAGGCGCAGCCGCTGGAGCCCGATCACAGCGTCGCCGAGGCCTGGAAACAGGGCACGCTGACGGTCGGATTCGTCTCCCTCGCGCTCGCCGCCGCCCTTGCATGGCTCCGCAAGCGGCGCGAAAACACGCCCGCCGCGGACGAAGCGGAACCGACACCCCGGCCCACGTCGGCCAGCAAGAAGCCGGCAGCCCGCCCGCC
>NZ_WTVS01000186.1 GCF_012911005.2 Aromatoleum toluolicum
CCCCGACGCTGGGGGGAAGTCGGGTAGGGGAGGGACGGACAATGGAACCATCTGGCGAACAGACGCCGGACCAAGCGAAATAGCTCAAGCCAACGATAGAAGAGGGGCTGAAGACGATGGAGATGAGGAGACAAGGGTGCGTACTCGCACGCAGGCAGACGGCGGTGGCGGTGGCGGCGGCGCTGCTGTCGCTGAGCAGCGGCGTGCAGGCGTTCGAGCTTGACACCGGCAACGCCGACCTGCAGGTGCGTTGGGACAACACGGTGCGCTACAACATTGCGACGCGCGTGGAGAGCCGCGACAGCAAGTTCGGCAACTCGGCGCTCACCGATGAGGGCACGTACAGCTTCGACCGGGGCGATCTGGTCGCCAACCGCCTCGACCTGCTGTCCGAGCTCGACGTGGTGTACAAGGGCACGAGCGGTTTTCGCGTGAGCGGCGCGGCGTGGTACGACGCGGCCTACGGCGACAACAGCGAATCGAACCCGAACGCGCCGTTCGCGGCGATCCCGAGCTACCGCGACCACGAGTACAGCCGTTACACCAAGCGCTACTACGCCGGCCCCTCGGGCGAGCTGCTCGACGCCTTCGTGTTCGC
>NZ_WTVS01000187.1 GCF_012911005.2 Aromatoleum toluolicum
GTGCACAGCCTGCTCGAAGTACGGGGCCAGCGCCTTCACGCGGCCGATCATGTCTTCGTTTTGCAGGATGTCGAGCGCCGCAATGCCCGCCGCGCAGGCCACGGGGTGGGCCGAGTAGGTGTAGGCGTGCGGGAATTCGAGCATGTACTCGGGACCGCCCGCGGCCATGAAGGTGTCGTAGATTTCCTTGGTAGCCACCACGCCGCCCAGCGGCTGCGCGCCGTTGGTGACCTGCTTGGCAAAATTCAGGATGTCGGGCGTCACGCCAAAGGCCTCGGCACCGGTCCAGGCGCCGCTGCGGCCAAAACCGCTGATCACTTCGTCAAAAATCAACAAGATGTTGTTTTGTGTGCAGATCTCGCGCAGGCGCTGCAGGTAGCCCACGGGCGGGATCACCACACCGGCCGAGCCCGAGAAGGGCTCGACGATGACGGCCGCGATGTTGCTGGCATCGTGCAGCGCAATCACTTCCAGCAAGCGGTCGGCCAGCTCCTTGCCCGTAGGCGGCATGCCCTTGTGGAACGAGCCTGCGGGTGGCTGGGTGTGGGGCAGGTGGTCGGCCTCCACGCCC
>NZ_WTVS01000188.1 GCF_012911005.2 Aromatoleum toluolicum
GCCCACCGTGGCGCCCGCGTGGCTATCATCAGTGCCAGCTGGCACCAGGACATCGTGCACCAGGCCCGCGACGCGGCCCTGGCCGAGTTTGACCGCCACGGCCTGCCCCCCGCGCAGGTGGCGCTGTTCGATGTGCCCGGTGCGTTCGAGATTCCGCTTTTGGCCCGCAAGCTCGCGCGCAGCGGGCGCTACGACGCCATCGTGGCCTGTGCGCTGGTGGTCAACGGCGGCATCTACCGCCACGAGTTCGTCACCACCGCCGTCATCGACGGGCTGATGCGCGTGCAGCTCGACACCGAGGTGCCTGTGATGTCGGCCGTGCTCACGCCGCGCGACTTCCACGACCACGAGGACCATGTGCGCTTCTTCCGCGAGCATTTTGTGAAGAAGGGCACTGAGGTGGCCCAGGCCTGCCTGCAGACCATGGCCTACCTGCGCAAGCTGGCCTCGCCCACGCTGGCCACCGTGCAGCAGGCAACCCCTGCGCTGGCTGAAGCCTGAGAAGGCGCCATTTGCTACTATTTATGT
>NZ_WTVS01000189.1 GCF_012911005.2 Aromatoleum toluolicum
CGACCACCAGGTGCAGCCGCCAGTGCGAGAGCCCCGCCACGATGGCATCCCGCGAGAGCTTGGCCCCGTGCAAGAAGAACAGCAGCGCCACCGCAGCCACGGTGATCCCCTCCAGCGCCTGGGCCGCCACGCCCGATGCGGGCAACACGCTGGCGAGGGTGACGGTGCCCAGCAAGGCCAGGGTGAAGTTGTCGGGGAGAAAACGGGAACGGGCCATAGGTGACAGCGCAGCGGCAGCGCAAAAAATGCAAAGGGACATGGGGCACACAAACCCCAAAGACACGCATTGGACCGCAGCCTGATTCCAAAGAGAAATGGATTTCTCTGATGGATTTATGATTCGAGCGCATGAATATCACCCTGCGCCAGCTGCACGTGTTTCAGTCGGTGGCCGCCACCCGCAACTTCAGCCGCACCGGCGATGCGGTGGGACTGACCCAACCGGCCGTGAGCCGCTGCATCACCGAGCTGGAAGCCCAGCTGGGCCTGAAGCTGCTCAACCGCACCACGCGCGAAGTGACG
>NZ_WTVS01000018.1 GCF_012911005.2 Aromatoleum toluolicum
CATCTCGCGGCTCGTCGTCCGCGACCAGTCCGACACGAAGCGACCCGACTCGAGCCGCTTGGCCCAGATGCAAAACCCGCTGCGGTCCCAGTACAACACCTTCATCTGGGTCGCGCGCCGGTTGATGAACACGAACAGATGCCCCGACAACGGATCCTGTCCCACGCCGTGGCGCGCCAGCGCATACAAGCCGTCGAAGGATTTGCGCATGTCGACCGGGCGCCCGTACAGATGCACCCGCACCGCGCCTTCGGGAAAGAACATCAGCCGCGCACCAGGTGCAGCACCACGCCGTCACCCAGGTCAAGCTTCAACTCCCAGCGCGAAGCGCCGCCCGAACCCAGCACTCCCAGATCGACGAACGCCTCTTGCCGAGCCGGCCCCACCGCGACGGCCTTGCCGCACACCGGCCCGACGATCGCACGCCAGCGCTGAAAGCTCGAGACGCTGATCGACTCGTGCGCGCAAAATGCCGCCACGCTCAGCCCGCTCGAACCGTGCCGGGCGAACACCTCCTGCCACTCCTCTCGGCTGCGCCGGCGCCATTTGCGCTTGAGCACCCCTGCCATGAACGATCCCTCCATTGTTGACCCTGGAGGCAATTGTCCACGTCGATCACGTGCCCTGGAATAACGCCGGTCAGTTACCGCTTACGGCGCCAAGCTGTTGCGCTTTGCCGACTTCCCCACTCCCGAGGTGCTGGGCCCCGATGCCAGCGAGGAAGCGATCAAGGACCTGATCGAGCGCCACGGCTCGGTGTTCGTCAAGCCGGTGTTCAAGGGCGGCGTCGGCAAGAAGGGCAAGGCGGGCCTGATCGGCCGCGCGAAGGACCTGAAGACCGCGCTCGCCGAGAAGGAGCGGCTGTACTTCGTCGAGCATCGGCACGGCAATCAGGTCTCGAAGGCCAACGGCGTGACCTTCGAGGCGGCGGTGCCGGCCGAGCACGAGGTGTATTTCTCGATCACCGACGCGACGCAGTTCCGCGCGCCGACGATGACGTTGACGCATTGCGGCGGGATGGACATCGAGGAGCTCGATCCGTCGAAGATCGCGCGCATCCCCTTCGATCCGCTGACCGGCCTGAAGGCCTTCGTCGTCGCGAATGCGCTCGCCGACATCGGCGCGCCGAAGGAGATCATCTCGCCGCTGGTGCAGCAGCTGCCCAAACTGTGGGAGCTCTATCACGACTTCGGCATGACGACCCTCGAATTGAACCCGATCCGGATGCGCGCCGATCGCCGCGGGCGACTGACGCCGGTCGCGTGCGACTTCAAGTGCGGCTTCGACCGCGACGACCCGCGCTGGCACCGACTGGACCTGCCGGCGCATCTTTTCGCCGCGGACTATTCGGACTTCGAGCAGGAGATCAACCAGCTCCGCACCCACCAAGGGCAGAGCGACGTCTACGTGATCAACGAGCGCGGCACGATCCTCGCGCCGACCTTCGGCGGCGGGGCGAACTCGCTCGTGACCGAGATGCTCGGCGACGACGCGATCATCTCGTCGGACTTCGGCGGCAATCCGCCCTACGAGAAGATGAAGTCGGTCGCGGCGATCTGCTTCAAGCACTGGCTCGCGCAGTCGAACGTGCTGTTCGTGATCGGCGGCAAGTCGAACAACACCGACATCTTCGAGACCTTCCGCGCGATCGCCGACGCCTTGCGCGAGCACTTCTCGCGTAACGGGCCGACGCCGCTCTACGTCGTCGTCGGCCGCGGCGGACCGAACCTCGTGCGCGGCATGGGCGTGATGCGCGACACCTGCGAGGCGCTGGGGCTGCCCTACCGCCTGTTCGGCTTCGACTCGGCGATGAGCGAGGTCGTCGATTACGCGCGCGAAGTCAATGAATGGATGAAGACCGGGGGCCGCGATGCGATCGCGCGCAAGCTCGGTATCGCCCCCGTGGCGGCCTGAGCGCAGACAGAATTCAAGGAGACAGCCATGTACCAGCAGGGTGTGGGCGAGTTCAAGTATTACGTGGGGATCAGTTCGCTGGCGCAGATTGCGACGCGGCATGACCGGGTGTGCGTGCTGAACATCCTCGGCGGCGAGTCGAGCGAGGTCACTCCGGTCGGCCACGCATGGTCGGGCGGCAACGTCGTGTTCGGCACCTCGCCGGGACGGCGCGGGCAGGTGCTGGAGACCGCGGCCGGCAACATCCCGGTCTATAACAGTGTGCGCGAGGGCCTCGACGACGGTCACCGCTTCAATTGCGGCGTTGTGTACCTCCCGCCGTCGGCCGCGCGTGACGGCGTCGCGGAGCTGATCCGGGTGAATCCGGAGCTGAAGAAGATCTTCATCATTACCGAAAAGATTGCCGTGCACGACGCGCGGGAAATCCGGGCGATGGGCCAGCAGCACGGCATCGACATCTTCGGCGCGAACTGCCTCGGCGTCGCGGATTCGTGGAACCAGGTGCGGATCGGCGGGGCGCTCGGCGGCGACAGCCCGTCCGACACGCTCAAGCCCGGCTCGATCGCGGTGCTGTCGAACTCCGGCGGCTTCACGACGACGATCGCGCAATACCTGCGCATGGCCGGCTGGGGTACGACGACGCTGGTGTCGAGCGGCAAGGACGTCTTCATCCATTACGCCGCGCCCGAGTTCGCCTTCGCGCTCGCGAACGACGCGCGCAGCAAGGCTGCGGTGCTGTACTGCGAGCCGGGCGGCTACTACGAGCGCGACGCGCAGTTCACGAAGCCGGTCGTCGCCTGCGTCGTCGGGCGCTGGAAGGCCAAGCTCACGCGCGCGGTCGGCCACGCCGGCGCGATGGCGGGCGGCGATGACGATGCGGGGGCGAAGGAACGCTGGTTCATGGAAAAGTTCGGCGTCGACGCGATCTACACGCCGGACAATCCGGTGTTCTCGCCGAAGGGCGCGGTCGTCACGAACATCGCCCACATCCCGGCGGCGCTGACCGCGGTGATGCGCGCTAACGCGACGCTGCCGGACTTCGCGCCGGAAGGCACGATGGAACTCAAGCCGTGGTTCGGCGCGAACATGGGGATCGCGTTGCCGGAGAAGCTGGATCTGCCGGTCGTTGCCGCACCCGAGCCCTACCGCGCACAGATCGCCGCACTGGCGAAGCAGGTCGGCGCGGTATTCCCGCGCGAGCCGATGAAGGATACCTCGGGTGCGTCGAAGATGGACCCGAAGACGCAGGTGTCGAGCCTCAACGGCACGAGCGTGCTGGAGGCGGCGCGGCTGCCGCTGGAGGCGAACGTCGGGCTCGCGATGTTGCGCGAAGCGGGCGGCGAGAACGACCGCAAGCTCGTGAACGTCGCGCTCGCGGCCCATATGAACCTGCATGGCGACCCGGCGCTCGCCGCAGCGCAGGCGGCGCGGGAGGCTGGCAACGCACCGAATGCGGTGCTCGCCGCGGCGCTGTCGATCGTCGGGCCGAAGCGGGCGGAGCGGGCACGCGCGATCGTCGCGGCGCTCATCGAGCGTTTCCATGAGGCGGGCCTGCGCGACGCTCTCGATGAGGAGTTCGGCGTCGGGGGGCTCACGGAAGATGCTGCGCTCGCGGAGCTGGTGCTCGCCGGCGAACCCGATCCGCTGGCCGAGGCGATGCTCGCGGGCCTCGACGCCCGTGCGGCGCGCTCGGTGTTCGTGCGCTATCTGCGCAGTTTCGGGCGGCCGGTGAATGCGGACGCCGTGCTCGCGGCGGTGACGGCGACGCTCGCGTGGGGGCCGCTGATGCGCAAACGGGTGTCGCGCCTCAGCGTCGAGACGCTGCCGTGGTGGATGAAACTCTTCGGCGCGCTGATCGGCGCCTCGGCCGATGCGGCCCAGCATCGGCCGGACGGCTTCTGCGGTATCGCGACCGCGACGCTGCTCGGCGAGGCCTCGATCACCGACGTCGCCTGCCGCGCGCTGCTCGGCCGCACGCCGGACGCGGCGGACCGCTTCGCGTTCCAGACGCTCGTCGGCATCCTGCTGACGAACGGCCCCGGCACGATCTCGGCGCAGGGCGCGAAAGGGGCGGTCTCGGCCGACGGCCCGGAGTCGCCGCAACGCGTGCAGCTCAACAAGGCGCTCGTCGGCTTCCTGACGCATACCGGCTACGCGCACGGCGGCAACGGCTTCGAGGGCGTGCAGTTCCTGATCGGGCAGTTCCGCGACACGGCGCTCGCCGATCCGGCAGACCCGGCGCACGGACTGGACCTGGCGGCGCTCGCGCGGGGCTACGCGGAGGACTACGGTCGTTACAAGGCCGAAGCCAAAGCTTCGGGCAGCGCCGATCTGCAGAAGATCCCCGGCGTGAATCACCCGGTGTTCAAGGATCGCCCGGTCAACGTCGATCCGCGCGAAGCCTTCATCCGCGAGCTGATGGCCTCCCGCGGCGAAGCCAACGTGTTCCACGACTACTACCGGGCGCTCGTGCAGGCGCTCTTCGATTCCGGGGTGTCGCGCACGGTGTACTGCGTGAACATCGACGCGGTGATCGCGGCGCTGCTGCTGAAGCTCACGTGGAAGCCGTGGCGCGCCGGGGAATTCGGCGAGACGGCGCTCGAATCGGCGGCCTTCACGGTGTTCCTGTACGCGCGGATGCTGGGCTGCGCCGCCGAGATCGACGACCACCTCAACCGCGGGCGCAACATGGATACGCGTACCGCGGCGTCCGCTTGCCGCTTCGTCAGCTGACCACGCCATTCACATCAGGAGGCAACATCATGAACCGTCGAGACCTCAGCTTTGCCGGTCTTGCCCTGGGGGCCACCGCCGTGCTGCCCCCGCCTGTCACTGCCCAATGTCCCGCTGCATCTGATCCAGCGCGGCAATAACCGGCAAGCCTGCTTCTACGCAGACGAGGACTACCGTCGGTATCTCGACTGGCTCGACGAGTACGCGGCAACGACCGGTTGCCGCGTACTCGCTTACGTCCTCATGACCAATCACGTTCACCTGCTCGTTTCGGCCCCACGGGCCGAGGCGCCGGGCGAAGTGATGAAGGCCCTCGGAACGCTACGTGCAGTACGTCAACCGGACTTACCAGCGCAGCGGCAGCCTCTGGGAGCTCGGCACAGCGCTTTTCGGCGCACAGGTGGCCGCCGCGCTGGGGCGCCGGGCCCAGCTGGGTAAAGCGGGGCCGACCACGAAGAGCACCGCCGCCTGAACCACAGATCGTTGTGTGAGTTTGCGCGCAATCGCAACCACTGAAAAACGTGGTCTGTCCGCCAATTCGTCCGCCAATTCGTCCGCCAATTCGTCCGCCGCCTCAGACCTCGGTGTGAGCTTGATGTTTTCGCATGTTTTCAAATGTTTAGTTTGCCACGGGCGCCAATGGCGCGTATCGTACGCTTCGCGATTTCCAGCTAGTGTTGCTGTCTTGTTGGTCTAGTGTCCGCAGTTCTGCGGCGTCAATTCCCCATTCTCAGTTCGCCTTCTTGATCTCGCCTCACCCAGAGGCTATGCCCCGCATTATCAAGTAACGGCTTGGTCACCCCCGGCACGCAGTTTGTCTGCCCGCGCACTTCGTTGCGGCCTGGCCGCCACGGCAGTCAAGACCCGCCGTTTCAACACGACAAGGAACACACCATGCGAAGCCCCATCCAGCGAACCGAACTCAGAACCTATTACTACACTCCCGTGCATTGCCCGTTCTGCGGCACGCGTGTCATGGGGGCCGACCCGGCTGATGAGACTCGCATTACCGCATGCGCTCATACCTTGTTCATCGCCCATGACACCGCTTTCGAATACCGCTCCGAGCGTTTCGACAGGCACCTCGATCTCGACGGTCTGACCGAGAAGGAGGTCGAGGAGCGTTGGAGCGGCGAGGAAGGCGGTGTCGACGGCTTCACCAACCAGGTCACACTGGCGGACGCGATCAAGGTTGCCGCCTACGCACCGGCCCCGTCCGCCTACGGCTCATATTACGGATTCGCTCCCACCGAATGATCCGTGCCGTTTCAGCGGAATTCCGGCGGCGACCGTGCTTTTGCGCTAGCCGCTCATTGCGCGAGTGACGAACCCGGCGCCGCGGCAGCCTCCGGGAAGGACGCTACCGCTCCTGCCCAACGCAGTCTGACGGCTATCTCCTGGCCTGTCAGCGCTATATCGAGTTCAATCCCGTACGCGCCGGGACTCTCAGCTCAAATGCCGAGAATCTTCATCGCCTTGGCCAGGGTGTCGACGGATTCTTGATGCTTGCCGGCCTTGTGCAAGGCTTCGCCGTCGGCGCGCAGCTGCTTGACCTCACTCATTTGCGCATCGGTCAGCTTGGGGCTGGCGGTGAGGGCGGCGTCGATCTTCTTCATGTCGGCGGGGCAGTGGAGGGCCAGGGCGCTGCCGGAAAACAGCGCGGCGAGGGCCAGGATGACGAGCTTCTTCATGGAAACCTCCTTGGGGACAACGCGGACGGACATGCCTGCGTGTGAAGTGAACGCCTCGCCGTAGCGGTTTATTCCGCAGGGGGTCGTGCGGCTCGGCGTCAAGGGGGCGTCGCAGTCCGTCCTGCCGCAGACCCTTGGCTGTGCATAGCGGCTTTGCCTATTCCGCTTCCACGATAAAGTCCGTCCCGCCTCGCGGGCTCGGCATAAAGGTCACCCGGTAGCGTACCGCTTGCCCACATCGATCGACCGTCCAACGCTCGACGTACTGCCTTGGCCGCCGGCTTCTCTCGATCAATTCGGTGTCGATGACTTTGTGGTCGGTACAGTCCGGGGCTTTCGCGCTGAAGAGCATGACGATGGTGCTCAGGACGGCTTTCTGCAGGGGTTGCGTTGCGCCGCTCTCGCCACCGACAGGAGTGCGCTCGCCGCGCCGGATCGCCTGCTGTTCGGCGTCCTGCCGCTGGTTCTTCAGCTCACCCTCCAGTTGTTGCTGACGCGCCTGGTGCCGCTCTCGAAACGCGTCCGCCTTCTCCCTCCAGCTTTCGGTCGGCAAACGATTCTCGGTTTCGGGCGATGCCGGGGGCCGTTCCGATTCAATCTCAAGGGGCTGACTCTTGGAATTCTTCAACGGCGTATCTGAATACTGGGTCACGCCCTGCTCATCGACCCACTTGTAGATGGTGGCTCCGGCCGTCGCGACTGCGATCAAAAGGATCTTCAGGATCGTCAGGTTGTTCCGCATTGGCGCCCTCGTTGCAATCGTCATGTCGCATCCACTCGCAACGCCGAGGTCTGCTCGAACGAGTGCGGCGGGCCATTGCATGCCAGATGCAATCATTGCCATTGACATACTAGAAGCCCGAACTCGGCCTTACAAGTAACGTCTGACAGGTCGATCGCCGGCGGTCTCGGGGCAATAGGGGACAGACCACGTTTTTCGGACAATAGAGGACAGACCACGACGAAGAGCACCGCCGCCTGAACCAAAGATCTTTGTGTGAGTTTGCGCGAAATCACAGCCTCTGAAGAACGTGTTCTTGCCCCCACTTCGTCCAATTTGTCCCCGGACTGAGTGCCTGAGTGCGACACTGTCAGCATCCAGCACGAGATGCCGAAAGTGCCGATGACCACCCGCCTCGCAACGTCCCCCGTCAAGCATCCGTCTGCCGCGCTCCTGTGTGTCCAAATCCTGGGCATCCTCCTTTATCCACTGATGGAAGACACGTCGGCGGAGCGTGCATTGTTCGGCGTCATCGGCCTGCTTGTGCTCGGTGCGGCGCTGTATGTCGTGAAGCGCGGTCCCTGGCTGACAGGCTTCGGCGTCGTGCTCGCCCTCCCGGTGGTCGTTCTTTCCATATGGCTGGCGTTCGACTTCGATCCCCGCAGAATGGTCCTCATGGCCGCGTTCGAGGCTGTGTTCTACTTCTACGCAGCGGGCAGCTTGATCGCCTACATGTTCGAGGATGACGTCGCATCGGTCGACGAGCTGTTCGCCGCGGGGGCGACGTTCACCCTGCTCGCGTGGGCATTCGCCTACGCCTATGTGGTGTGTCAGACCCTGCTGCCGGGTAGTTTCGGTGCCCTCGTGGCCTCGGACGACCCGCGCACGTGGATGGAGCTGCTCTTCTTGAGCTTCACGACGCTGTCCGGCGTCGGACTCGGCGACATCGTGCCTCTCCTGCCGATGGCCCGTGCCCTCGTCATGATCGAGGAATTCACGGGCGTGATGTATCTCGCCCTGGTCGTGTCACGGTTGGTTGCACTGTCAGTGACAACCCGAACGGCGCGGGGAAAATAGGGGACGGAACATTAGTTCCCGCACGTTCTCGGCAAATCGTGTTCTGTCCCCAATTCACAATTCCCCGGATCAATTGGCGATGCGGAAACGCTGCACCAGGGCCTGCAATTGCGATGCAGTCTGCGCCATTGATGCCGCGACCGCGGCGGTCTGCCTGACGGACGCGTGGTTCCCCTCCGCCATGCGGGCGATCTGCTCCACGTTCCGGGCGATTCCCTGACTGGCGGTGCGCTGCTCCAGGACCGCTCGGGCGATGTCATCGACACCGCGGGAGGCATCGCCAACCGAGCCATCCGCAGCGGACAGCGAGTCGACCACATGTTCGACGCATCCATGGCTCGTTTCCAGTGCCTGCAAGCCGCGATGGATGGCCTTTTCGACCTCGGCCGCGCGTGTGCCCAGCCCGACGGTGACATCATCGATCTGGACCGCCGAACTGGCCGAGCGCTCGGCCAGTTTCCTGACCTCGTCGGCAACCACTGCGAATCCGCGCCCCTGTTCGCCGGCGCGGGCGGCTTCGATGGCTGCGTTGAGGGCGAGCAGGTTGGTCTGGTCGGCGATCTCGCGCACCTGCCGGGTCATCGACGTGATCGCCGTGGTGCTCTCGATGAACGCGGCGGCGGAATCGGCGATCTCGCGCACGGCGGCTTCCACCGCGGCGACCTCGCGCACCAGCTTCTCGAGATTCTCGTGACTCTCGCTGGTGCGTCCGCGTGCGGCGTTCGACAGCGCGCGCACCTCTTCGGAAGTTGCCGCAACCGCGGCAATGCTCACGGTCAGCTGCTCGATCGTCGCTGCGGCAGTCTCCGACGCTTCACTCTGCGCAAATGCGCGCTTTTCCCCGTCCTGCGCCGACAACGAAAGTTGCGCTGCCGACCCGTGGAGAGCGTCCGAATCATTCTTCAGATCGGTGATGATCTGCTGCAGCGTGCCCATGAATGCATTGAACGAGCGCGCGCTGCCTGCGATTTCGTCGCCCCCCTCGGAAGGCAGCCGCTTGCGGAGGTCGGCATCTCCGGAGGCCAGTTCATGGGTGAATCGGGTCAGGCTTTGCAGGCGCTGCGAAATGCTGCGTACGGTCAGCACGCTGAACAGCAGCAGAAGGGGCAGTGCGATCGCCAAGGCCCCCAACGTAAGTTGCTTCTGGTGCGCTGCCGAGGAGATCGCCTCGTCACGCGTGCGTTTGGTCTCCTCGACCAGACGATCGCTGACCTGTTCGAGCTTCGTTTCCAGTTCCCCGAACAGCTCGTCGAATCGGGGCTTCCTGGCGAACGCCGCGTCGTTCTGGTCGAGCGCCATCTTCACCATTTCCGTGGCCCCTTGCGTATAGGCCTCCAGCGGAGCGTCCGTCTGGGCAATCGCCTGCTTGATTTCCGCGGAGATCGGCAGCCTGGCCAGCTCGGCAACGTTGGTTTTCATCGACGTGGCGTGCTCGGCCACGTCCGCCAGCGCCCCCTTGTGCGCCTCCGCGTCGCCGCGCAATCCTGCCAGCAGCGCCGCCTGCACGTCGCTGTTCAGTGCATCGTGAAACATGTCGGTTTCGACGTGAAAGCGGATCGCCTCGGCGTACGTCGCGGAGAGTTCGTTGGCCTCGGACAGTTGCACCGTCGACATGTAGCCGATGAGCCCGACGCCAAGGGTCAGGACAATCGAAATTGCGGCGGAGCCCAGCAATTTCTGTTTGATCGTGAGCGTGTAGGCCATCTTCGAGTCCGTTCTCAGAGCGGGTAACCCGCTAACAAGGCGTTGCATCAGCGCAAGCGATCGGCCGCTCGCGCGGTGTTGCCGTGTCGGGATCTGTGCGCTCGCTGGCCGGTAACCAAGGCCCTCACGGTACGAGTCGCTACGGCATTTCCGTTACAGACTTTAGCAATTTGCAGCGAGTACCGGTTTGATTCCGGACAGTTCGATCCTCGCGTCCGCATCGGGGGCACGCAGTCGCTGCGGGGCCGTAGCAGCATGGGTCAGACCACGGTGACGCGATCGGCCGGGCATCTCGAGCGGGCCGATCCATCGCGTTTGGCTCACAATGGGCGAACCACGGACGCCTGCGTAGTCAGCGCTTCAACGCGCCGCAGGTGTGAAGGTGCACATCACTCGCCAGCGTATGGTCGGAAGAGATCGCCCGACACAGTGATGTGGACATAGCAGCCGGTGTAACGGCCGGCCGTCCGTGCCATGCGCTGTCGGCCATCCGCGCCACGGGCCGAGGCGCCTGCTTGGCGGCGACGCCCAAGCGTCGCTCGACGCACTCCCCCGGAAGAGCACCGCCGCATTATCCCATTTGGATATGCGCGCATCGAACCGTACAATCGCGCCGTCCAGAATATTTCCATGGAATTGCGGCGTCATGTCCCGTCAAAACCGTCGTTGCCCGATCGCGGCCTCGTCATCGCGCCGCCCCCGTCGCTGCGAGTGCAGCGAGTCCGGTGCCTTCTCCGGATTGAGCCCTCGATACGAGGTCTCCGCGCATGCAACCGGCGCCCGGGCTCTCCGCGCACACGACCGGACATTCCGGCAGTAGCATTGCTGCCATGCACACCCTCATCGACCACGTTTTCGTCGGCGCGCTGCGCCCGCTGCCGCCCGAGGGCCAGCTGACGGGCATGTTCAAGCTGCCGGTCGACGGCCCCGTCGCCGTCACGGGGGAAGGCCTCGCCGGCGACCGCCAGGCCGACCGGCGCTACCACGGCGGCGCCGAGAAGGCCCTGCACCACTTCCCCGTCGAGCATTACGCGCGCCTCGCGCAGCGCTACCCCGAGCGCGCCGCCATGCTGCAGGCGGGCGTGCTCGGCGAGAACCTGTCGACCCGCGGCTGGACGGAGGAGTCGGTGTGCATCGGCGACCTGTTCCGCATCGGCAGCGCCCTCGTGCAGCTGAGCCAGCCGCGCCGGCCATGCTGGAAGATCGACCACCGCCTCGACATCGCGGGCGCCTCGCTGTTCGTCGCGCAGGAGGGGATCACCGGTTGGTACTACCGCGTGCGCGAAGCCGGCACACTTGCGCCGGGCGACGCCTTCGAACTGGTCGAACGCCCCAACCCTGAAATCACGGTCGCCACCTATTGGCGCGCAACGCAAGCGCACCGCCCCGATGCCGCCGCACTGCGCGCGATCGCGACCGCCGCCGGCCTCGCCCCCGAGCAGGCCCGGCGCCTCGCCGATCGCGCCGCGTGGCTGGAGAACAATCCCCGAGGCGGTTGAAGGCGCCGCTCACGGCGCGGACGGGGCGACGTCAAACCGCGCGGGGCGATCGAACACGCCCGTCGACTTGTCATTGACATTTCCGCGTGCGCGCCCGTGATATGCTTTCGGTCTTTTTTGACCATTTCTCCGCGCCGCCAGTCCGAACCGCGAACCGCGAACCGCGACCGCTTCCCCGATGATTCCCCCCCTCGCCGCACGCTCCCGCCTGTACGACCTGCACTGGCACACGGACGGCCCGCCGCTCGCCGTCGAAGCCTGGTGGGGCCGCGAAACCCTGTCCGGCGGCTTCGAGTTCCACCTCGACACCCTGTCGCAGGACGCCTTCCTCGCCCTCGAACCGATGCTCGGGCAGGCAGTGACGCTGCGCAGCGCGCTCTCCGACGGCAGCCGCAGCGAGCGCTCGGGCCTTGTGCGCGCGGTCGCGAATCCCGGCAGCGACGGCGGCTGGAGCCGCTACCGCCTCACCGTGGTGCCGTGGACCTGGCTCCTCACGCGCGGCCGCCACAACCGCGTGTTCCAGGACAAGTCCGTGCCCGAGATCCTCGACGCCGTGTTCGCCGACTACCGCGCGCACGCAGCGTGGCACTGGCACGAGGACGTCGCCCCCTTCCTCGCCACCGCCCGCCCGCGCAGCTACTGCGTGCAGTACCGCGAATCGGACTACGCCTTCGTGTCGCGCCTGCTCGCCGAGGAAGGGCTGGGCTGGTGCATCGAGGAGGATGGCGAGGCCCCCGCACGCCACCGCATGCGCCTCTTCGCCGACAGCACACGCTTCGCGGAGGATCCCCTCTCGGCGCACGCGCTGGGCGGACGCGGTATCCGCTTCCACCGCGCCGACTCGCAGGAAGACCAGGACAGCATCGTCGCCTTCGGCGCGCAGCACCGCCTCGCCCCCACCCTCGGCACGGTGCTCGGCTACGACTACCGCAGCAAGCGCGCGACCGCGGCGAGCGTGCCGACGGCGCGCCGCGTCGGCAGCGCGGACCTGCCGATCCTCGAACACTACGACTACGCCGGCCAATACGCGCACGCGAGCGCCGCCGAAGCCGAGCGCTATCAGCGCCTCGCGATGGAAGCAACGGAGGCGCGCGCAAGCACCTTCCTCGGCCGCGGCACCGTGCGCAGCCTGCGCCCCGGCACCTTCGTCGCCGTGAACGGCCTGCCGCGGGACCCCGCTACTCCCGCAGTCCCCGCCGCCGCAGGCGAACGCTTCGCCGTGCTCGACGTCCTCCATGCCGGCATCAACAACCTCGACGCCGAACGCATCGAAGCGATCGCGGCGCGGCTGGCGCAGGACTTGTCCGCCGACGACGAAGCCTCGCTCGCGACCGGCGACGCGCTCGCACCGGTGCACGCGCCGCGGGAGCTGCCCGCCGCCGTCATCGAACTCGCGCGCCGCCGCGGCTATGGCAACGCCTTCGACGCGCTGCACTCCCAGCAGCCGTGGCGCCCGGTGCTCGCGGACGACACCGGTACGCGCATCAACCCGCGCCCGACCGCGCCCGGCCCGATGAGCGCCATCGTCGTCGGCCCGCAGGGCGAGACCGTGCCGAACGGCGCCGACGAGCTGTGGTGCGACGCGCTCGGCCGCATCAAGGTGCGTTTTCACTGGCAGGAAGGCGAAGCCGCGGACGACCGCTCGAGCTGCTGGGTGCGCGTCGCCACCCGCCAGGCCGGCGCCGGCATGGGCTGGCAGTGGCTGCCGCGCATCGGCCAGGAAGTGCTGGTGAATTTCCTTGGCGGCGACATCGACCGCCCCGTCGTGCTCGGCGCGCTCTACAACGGCCGTGGCGCAGGCGGCATCCCGCCGACGCCCGGCGGCCGCGCCGGGCCAGCATCCGACACCGCCGTGTTCGACGCCGCCACCGACCACCGCCCGGCCGGCCAGGGCAACCTCATTGGCCACTTTACCGGCGGCAACAGCCCCGCCTGGCACGGCGCCGCCGGCGACAGCCACCGCCACCCCGGCGCGCTGAGCGGTTTCAAGACCCGCGAATTCGGCGCCCGCGGCCCCGGCGCGGGCTACAACCAGCTCGTCTTCGACGACAGCGACGAGCAACTGCGCGTGCAGCTCAAGAGCACGCAACACGCCTCCGAGCTCAACCTCGGCCACCTCATCCACCAGGCCGGCAACTACCGCGGATCCTTCCGCGGCACCGGCGCCGAGCTTCGCACCGACGCGTGGGGAGCACTGCGCGCGGGCCGCGGCATCGTCATGAGCACCTGGCCGGCCCGCCACGCGGGTGAGCCCGCCGGCGACTTCGCCCCCGGCATGGCCCTGCTGAAACAGGCGTGCACGCTCGCCGACACCCTCTCGCGCGCCGCCGACACGCACCAGACCGTCAAGCTCGCTGCCGCGATCGGCAGCACCGCGGCCAACGCCAGCGCCGCCGACCCGGACCACCCGCCGCTCAAGGCCTTGAGCAAAGTCGCCTCCGGCATGGTCTCCCGCCGCGATCTCGGCGACGCCGTCGCCGACGCGGACGCCGGCCACACCGCCGTCGCCGGCGACAAGGTCCCCCACCTCTCCACCCCTGCGATTCTGCAGGCCGCCCAGGCCGGCATCGGCCTCATCGCCGGCCAGAGCGTGCAGATCGCCGCCGGCGAGACCGCCACCCTCATGAGCGGAGAAGACACAAACCTCGCCATCGCCGGCAGCGCCCGCCTCCACGCCGGCCAGGCCATCGGCCTGCTCGCCGGCGCCGTCGAACCCGGCGAGGACAACACCGGCATCCGCCTCATCGCCGCGAAGGACGACATCGAGTTGCAGGCGCAGAGCGACGAACTCAAGCTCCTCGCCCGCGACGAGATGAAGCTCGTCTCGGCCTCCGCGAACATCGACTTCGCCGCGGCGAAGAAGATCGTCTTCAGCGTCGAAGGCGGCGCCAGCATCACGATCGACGGCGGCATCACCGTGGCGTGCCCGGGGACGATCACGGTGCATGCGTCGAAGAAGAGTTTCGGCGGGCCGACGGCAGAGGAATACGGTTTGCCGCTGTTCCCGCAGAGTGTATGCAAAGAGTGCCTTCTCATCGCGATGAAGGCCGGGTCGCCGTTCGCTGCCATGCAATAGGAGGCACCGTGCACAGATTCCTGCAGAACTTGCATGCGCCAGATTCCGCGGCGGCGCTGACCGCATGGCTACAAGCCCCGCGCGATGAAAACTGCCGCTGCTATGCCATTGCGGACATGAGTATTCTCGAAGCACGGGCACTCCGCAGTCTGGAACGGTTGTCCGCCCCGAGCGCACCACTTCTTGATGGCAGTCGCTATGCGGCGTACGGTGAACTGGGGCCGCGCCTTGTTCCACTGGTGGATTTCGACGCATCCGCAATGGCGCGTTTCATCGGCATCGCCGACGGATTACCTGCGCTTTCGTTTGTCGAGATAGAGACGTCGAACGGCATGCCGGACCGTGCCACCCTGCTGTGGCTTGCCGACGCCAGGACTTCCGACGGCCTGCACTTGTACTGCCGATTCCCCGATACACGCGTTTTGGTTTCCGTACTCCGGGTACTGGATCGTGCTCAGATCGCCCGACTCGGCCAGAGCGTGCGGCGATGGGCGTGGCTCGGACGCGACGGCAAGTTCCAGTGCCGCGACTTCACAGGGGTTACCGCGGAGAAGTTGGCGGGAGGCGGCGCGGCAATCGAATTCAGCGATCAGCAGTTCGCAGCACTCGTGCAAGCGGCAGAGTGCGACGTGCTGTATCAACGGCTTCTGGAAGTAGCTCCGGAACTTATTCCCGACTCGTCCCCCTTTGATACCTTCACCCGACTTGAAGCCCTGCTGCACCTCGCGCGCGGATATGGAGTCACCGAAGCGCCTGATCAATTGCAGTTCGTCACCGTCGCCTGGAGCTCCTCCGAACGCTTTCACGAGCTGGCCTGTTTGTCCGCTACCTGGACCGCTACCCGCAGCGGAAGCAAGTCATTCAGCATGGCGGTTGCGGAATGGAGTGATCGGCAATGGGATGAAATCGAGGCGACTACCTCGCGATCGACCGGCCCTTCTTCATTGGCTTCATCATTGCAAATCACATAGATAGAAATTCTATGGACATTCACGACAGATCTCCATCTGGGACCGCCCCGAGCTCATGGGCGTGGATCCTGCTGAGCGTGGCATTCATCGTCACCTTGTCCGGTTGCAATAATGGCTCACGGGAATCTCGTGATGACCGCTTCAGCATGAGTTCGCTGTCCGCATACAACTTCTCCACGGAAGGCATTCAGGAGTATTACGTGGATGGGGCGTGGGGAAGCGGAGTCGGGATCGGTAGCGGTGGCGGATCTGTATGCTGCGTTCAGATCCCATCAAAATGGTATGAAGGACTTCAAGTCAACCTGGAGTGGAGACGAAGCGATTGCGGCAAGGGTGTAGATGAAAACGGTCGGAGTTTTTGCCGAAATGAGCCCGGCAATCCAACAGTAAATTTAAAGAGAACCATCCCAGTTGAACCATACAGTGAACCAGGAACAATCCAGATCATGTTCCTGCCGAATGACGAGATCCGCATCTATGTAAGCGAGGACGCTCCTTGGGGACCTGATCATCCATCGCACCTCGGTTCTCCACGCCCGCTGACCCCGGACGAAGCGCAAGGGCTGCTCGCAAAATGACGGTGACAACTGCACCGACCAGCATTCCCCAACTCAGGCTGTCCGCCCGGGAGCAATCGCGGCGATCGGCGACTTTTGGCGGCCTTTTGAACGGCAATCAGTCGGTGTGCTCTAGGGCGATCTGGGTCGGCATGTTCTTTGACGGGACGAACAACAACAAGGAGCGCGACCAGGAACAGATCGCCGACACGACAAAGCGCAGTCATTCGAATGTGGTCGTGCTGCACGACGCATTTCGGGACGAGGCGACAAACGGCTACTTCAGGTTCTACATGCCAGGCGTGGGAACACCGTTTCGCATGATCGGGGAGATGAGCGAATCGTCGGACGGAAAAGCCATGGCGGTCGGCGGCGAGGCGCGCATCTACTGGGCGATGATCCAGCTATACAACGCAATTCATCGCGCGGCCGGGTCCGGAGGCCGCGCCCTCGTCTCCGACGCGGAGGCGGAGCGCTATATCAATGGAGCAGGCTTTCTCGCATCACGTGGAACGTTGAAGCTGGCAGAAAGCCGCCGACGCGGTTTCTTCTCCGGGCTGGAATCGCGCCTGAATGCGGCGATACGTGACAAACGTCCGGCCGTGCGACAGATCAATCTCTCCGTGTTCGGCTTTTCGCGGGGCGCTGCCGAGGCGCGAACGTTCTGCAACTGGGTCGTAAGTCTCTGTACGATGGACAAGGGCTACTTGCATTTCTGCGGAATATCTATTCGCTTTCAATTCCTTGGTTTATTCGACACCGTGGCGTCGGTCGGCTTGGCCGATTCGACCCCCCTACTGGGTAGCCCCGAGAGACTGAATCTGGTCGACGGATTGATGGGCTGGGCAGACGGGACGATGGAAGTCCCGCACCCCGTCGAGCGCTGCGTGCACTATGTCGCAGCCCATGAGATTCGCAAGTCCTTTCCGCTGTCGACTGTCCGCCGAGGGGCCTCTTACCCAAGCAACTGCGTCGAGGTTGTCTATCCGGGCGCCCACTCGGATGTAGGTGGCGGGTATTCCCCCGGAGATCAGGGCAAGTCGCACGGCAGCCGCAACCGGCTTGCGTCGCAAGTGACGCTGTTGAACATGTACAACGATGCGCGAAAATCGGGTGTCCCCTTGATGGACAGAGTCGAGTTAGCGGACAAGCAGCAAAAGAGCCTTATCGAAGACCTCGAAATCGCGCCCGATCTCGCCGCACACTTCCGCGACTATGCCACCTGGTCCAAGGCATCCGCCGCACGAGTGGAAGACCTTCTCTTCAGGCACATGCGCCTCTA
Source organism: Aromatoleum toluolicum (assembly GCF_012911005.2). GTDB lineage: Bacteria > Pseudomonadota > Gammaproteobacteria > Burkholderiales > Rhodocyclaceae > Aromatoleum > Aromatoleum toluolicum. Next base: position 17,226 of record NZ_WTVS01000018.1, read on the forward strand.
CTGGCGCTGGCGCCTGAAGGTCGCACCGCGCTTTACGGAGTTGGCGAGTTTCGGTCGGGCCAATCAGCAGGACAAGGAAGACCTGCGCGCCAGCGAACTGGATTTTCAGAGAGACATGCAGCGCATCACGCAGCGCAAGCGCCAGATAGACATTGTGCGACAGCGACACGGGACGAATCCTCCTCCGCTCTCACCACTCTATGCGGCAGCCATCGAGGAAAGCCAGTCCATCAGGGACGTGCCTCCGGGGGTAAACACCTTCTTCGACGAATACATCCATGACTCGCATGCCTCGTTCTACCTGGCCGGTCCGGTTACCGCTTATGACAAGAGCGAGAAGGTGAAACTGGTACGGGAGAAACAGCGTAGGGGAGACGTGCTCACTCCCCTCGAACACAGGATCCTTGCCACAGACTCAAAGAAAGGGAGCGATTTTCCCGTGGTCAGCGATACCGACTTCGAAGACCTGCTGGATCTCGAAGACTTCAAGACGGAGCGCACGGTCAAAATGATGACCACCACCCGTCGTGAAAGCGACGGGCATGTGCGCCGTCGCGTGGTTTTCGATAAGAGCTGAGTCAGTCAGCCTTGCGCCCCAGCGGCACCTCCACCACGAACACCGCGCCCCCCTCCGCATGATTTGCCGCCGTCAGGCGCCCGCCGTGGCGCTCGACGATGCCGTAGCTGATCGCCAGCCCCAGGCCCGTGCCCATGCCGACCGGCTTGGTGGTGAAGAAGGGGTCGAAGATGCGGTCGAGGATGTCGGGGGCGAGGCCGGGGCCGTTGTCGTGGAAGAGGAGGCGGACGCGGTTGTCGTCGCGCTCGGCGCGGATGGCGAGGCGCGGGTCGGGGCGGCCGGCGGTGGCGTCGCAGGCGTTCTGCACGAGGTTCATGACGACCTGCTGCATCTGGCCGGATGAGCCGGTGAGCGGCAGCGGGTCGGGCAGCTCGACGGCGACATGGAAGTTGTCGCGCGCGGCCTTGCACACCCAGCGCACGGCGCGTTCGACGACGTCGCGCAGATCGAAGGCGCGGTTTTCGTCGCGGTCGATCGCGGAGAAGCGCTTGAGGCCGTCGACGATGTCGCGCGTGCGCTCGGCGCCTTCTATCGTGCCTTCGATCAGCGGCGGGAGATCGCCGAGGATGCGATCGATGCGCAGCTCGGCGCGCAGCTCGGCCAGTGCTTCGGGCGGTTCGCCCGCGTGCACGGCGGCGAGGTAGCGCTGGAGGCGTTCGGCGTAGCGCTTCAACGCATGCACGTTGCCAAGCACGAAGCTGATCGGGTTATTGAGTTCGTGCGCGACGCCGGCGACCAGCCGCCCGAGCGAGGCCATCTTCTCGGAGTGCAACAGCTGCTGCTGGGTGCGCTTGAGGTCCTCGTGGGCCTGGCGCAGCGCGTGGTAGGCCTTGCGCAGTTCGCCGACCGGCCGTCCGGTGATGACCATGCCGAGCGACTTGCCGACGGCGCTGAAGCGCGGCGTGCAGTTGAGCGACACCGGCACGGCGCTGCCGTCCCTCGCGCGCAGCGGCAGCTCGCAGTCGTGCACGGCCTGCTGACCGAAGCTGCCGAGGCGTTCACGCGCGAGGTCGTGCGGGAGTTCGTCGGCGAAGAGTTCGTAGATCGGCTGCCCGCGCAGTTCGGCCGCATCGCGGCCGCAGAAGTCGACCAGCGAGCGATTGACGTCCTCGATGAGGCCGTTGCGGTCGCACACGACCATGATGTCGGACATCGAGGTCAGCACCGACAGGATGAACTGCTGCGACTCCTCGAGCTTGGCGTTCTTCTCCTCGAGCGCCACCTCATACTGCAGCAGGTCGGAGTACACCTCGTCCATCTTGTGGATGACGTCCATCCACATGTCTTCGTCGACGGCGATCAGCTCGCCGGGATGGCCGGTCTGGCCGGGGGTCTTGCTGGGGGGTTGCTGCTCGCTCATCGGTTTCTGCGGATCAATGCACCGTGCACACCATGCACGGATCGAAGGAGCGCACGACGTGCTGGACGGCGAGCGGTACCTGCTCGCCCTCCCCGACCGGCGTGCCGACGAGCGCCTGTTCGAGGGCGCCGGGGGTGCCGGCGGCGTCGCGCGGCGAGAAGTTCCACGTGGTCGGGGCGACGACCTGGTAGTTGGCGATGCGGCCCTGGCGGATCACGAGCCAATGGCCGAGCGCGCCGCGTGCGGCTTCCACCATGCCGAGGCCCTGCGCCTCGTCGGGCATCGGGCCGTGGTGGCAGAAGGCTTCGCCCGGCTCGATCGCGCGCACCCAGCGCTCCATCGCCGGGACGACGCGGGCGAATTCGAGCACGCGCGCGATGACGCGGTTGGCGACGTTGCCGCCGCTCACGGCGACGAGGTCGCGGATCAGCGGGTGGCCGTCTACGGCCTGGCGTGCGAGCGCGCCGCATTCGACGACTTCGCCCGCGAGGCGCGGCGCCTTGCACCAGCTGTAGGCGCCCAGGCGCTCGATATCGACGCGGGTATCGCCCTGCCACGGGTGCAACGGGTGGGCGTCAGCCATCCATGCGTGGCTCGCGTCCTCGGCGATGTCGGTGTGGGCGACGGGTGCGAGCGTGCCGGTCGGCGCGTGCCACACGCCGCGCGCGAAAAAGGGGGAGCCGGCTGTCGGGTAGTTGCCGTAGCTGAGGAAGCGGTCGGTCGCGCGGCCGAGGCGGTCGAGCGCGAGGGCGTCGGCGATTTCGAGGAAGAGGCGGAAGTCGCTGGATGCGGGCGCGCGGCTCGCCTTCCAGGCTTGCAGCGCGGGGATCGAGTCGAGGGCGGCGATGGCTTCGAGGCTGTCGCCGAACAGGTGGCGTTCGAGCCAGCCGCGAAACTCGCGCAGCAGCGCATGCACGCGGATCTTCTCGGACGCGCCGATGCCGCGCGCGGAGCCGCCGGGCTGCAGCGTGAGGCTGTGCGGCCATTTGCCGGCGAGGATGCCGAGGATCTGCAGGAAGGCGGCACGCGCGGGCAGCGCGTCGGCAGTCGCGGTGCCTTCGACGGCCTTGAAGCGGGCGCGCGCGGCGTCGAACCACGGCCGGCCGGCGTAAGCGTCGCGCGCGAAGTCCGGCATGAAGAAGAGGTAGAAGTGGGTGAAGTGGTCGGCCAGGTTCTCGTTGGCGAGGATCAGGTTCGCGGCGAACTCGCCGTTGGGGGGCGGCGCGAGGCCCATGGCGTCGCCTAAGGCACGGGCAGCGGCGGCCGATTGCGACACCGAGCAGATGCCGCAGATGCGCGGCACGTACACGAGCGCGTCGCGCGGGTCCTTGCCCAGCAGGATCTGCTCGAAGCCGCGGAAGAGCGGCGAGTTCACCTGCGCCGACGCGACGCGCCCGTCCTGCACGTCGAGCGTGACTTCGAGGTCGCCTTCGACGCGGTTGAAGGGGCCGACGACGAGACGGGTCATCCTTGCAGCCTCCGGTTTTTCGCCCCTGCCACCGAGCAAAATCCGTTCGCTCTGAGCTTGTCGAAGGGCGGCTTGTTGGCTTCGACAGGCTCAGCCCGAACGGTGATTGACCGCTGCGTGCCCGACCGCATCTTTCGCGTCATTTCGGCCTCGCCTTGCGCAGCGCGGGCGCGACGACCGGGTGGTCGACGCGCGCGTTGTCGCGCACGCGCTTCGGGGTCGCGGACTTCGACAGCGCGGCGAGCGCGACGAACCAGGCCTTGGGCATGTCGGACGGCAGGCCGGTGGGGATGCCGGCGACCTTGGGCGTCGTCACGAAGGGGTGGCCGGGCTCCTCGAAGCCGGGTTCTGTGCAGGCGATGCACGCGTAGCCGCCGGTGATGCACGAGCCGCCGCCGTTCCACGGGCGGACGTTGCAGTCGGCGTGCGCCTGCGTGCCCATGCAGCCGAGGTTTTCCATCAGGCAGCCGAGGTCGGAGGCTTTCTCGGCGCTGGCCTTGAACTCGTAGAACTCGTTGCGGCTGCAGCCGTGGTGCACGAGGTGGTCGGCGTAGAAGCGCGGACGGGCGAGCGCGTCGAGGCCGTCGGCGTCGAGTTCGCCGAGCGCGAGTCCGAGGAGCGTTTCGACGACCCAGGCGGGATGGGTCGGACAGCCGGCGACGTTGATGACGGGGAGTCCGGCCGCCGCGCGATAGTCCGCGCCGAGCAGTCCACCGGGGGTGTCGCCGTCGCATTGCAGGCCGCAGGCTTCGGACGGATTCATGCCGCCGGCGGTGATGCCGCCCCAGGCCGCGCAGCTGCCGATGGCGAGGGTATGTTTCGCGCGGGCAGCGAGGTCCCGGACCCAGGCGATCATCGGGCGACCGGTGCCGGCGAGCATGTGGAAGCGGCCGGTGCCTTGGGGGCCGCGAAGCATGGAGCCTTCGATGCACAGGAGGTCGACGGGGGTGTCTCCGCGCACGCAGGATTCGAGCAGCGCGATGACTTCGGCGCCGGTCTGTTCGGACAGCGCCGGGTGCCACAGGATATTGATGCCGGCGTCGCGCAGCAGCGCGACGAGGTCGCGGGCGTCGTGGCACAGCAGGGACATCGTGCAGCCGCCGCAGCCGCCGGACTGGAGCCAGAGGAGGTTCATGGGGCGCTCAACTGGTCTCCAGTCCATACCGTGCCAGCTTGCTGCGCAGCCCCACGCGCGAGAGGCCGAGTTCCGCGGCCGCGCGGGTCTTGTTCCAGCGGTGGCGGATCAGGCTTTCCTTGACGATGCGCGCTTCGAGCGCTTCCAGGCGGGTCTTGAGGTCGCCGTCGAGACCGGCCAGCAGCTGGAGTTCTGGTTCCTGGTGGTCCTCGGCGGCGCGCAGCACGCGCGGCGAGAGGTGGGCGGCGGCGAGCCGCGGGCCGTCGGAGAGCGCGATCATGCGCAGGACTTCGTTGCGCAGTTCGCGCACATTGCCTGGCCAGCGGTAGGCCTGCAGGCAGGTGAGGACGTCGGCGCCGAGCGGCTCGAAGGTCCGGCCGAGGGATTGCTGCGCGCTGTCGACGTATTGCTGCGCGATCAGCGGGATGTCCATGCGCCGGTCGCGCAGCGGCGGCACGGCGATGGTGATCGCGGCGAGGCGGTAGTAGAGGTCTTCGCGGAAGCGCCCTTCGCGCACGTCGGCCTCCAGGTCGCGGTTGGTCGCGGCGATCACGCGCACGTCGACGGCAACCGGGCGCGCGGCGCCGACCGGGCGGACCTCGCCTTCCTGCAGTACGCGCAGCAGTTTCACCTGGAAGGCGGCGGAGGTTTCGCCGATCTCGTCGAGCAGGATGGAGCCGTTGTCGGCTTGGCGGAACAGGCCCTCGCGGTCTTCGTGCGCGCCGGTGAAGGCGCCACGGCGGGCGCCGAAGAGTTCGGATTCGAGCAGCGTGTCGGGCACGGCGCCGCAGTTCTCGACGACGAAGGCTTGCTCGCTGCGGCCGCTGCCGTAATGCAGCGCGCGGGCGAGGAGTTCCTTGCCGGTGCCGGATTCGCCGGTCAGCAGCACCGGGATGTCGAAGTCGGCGACCTTGGCGACGAGGGCGCACAGCGCGTTCATCGGCGAGTCGGGGGCGCGCAGCAGGGCGTCGGCGCCGAAGCGGCGGCGCGAGGCTTCCTTCTTGCCGGCGACGCGCTGGCGCAGCACGGGGCTCGCGACCTTGAGGTCGAGCGACAGGCGCTGGTTCTCGCGCTGCAGGCGGTGCATCTCGGCCGCGCCGCGCAGCGTGAGCAGGAGCTGTTCGGGCTGCCAGGGCTTGAGGAGGTACTGGTAGATGCCGCCGTCGTTGATGCCGGCGATGATGTCTTCCGAATCGGTGTAGCCGGAGATGATGATGCGCACCGCGTCGGGCCAGCGCTCGCGCACTTCGCGCAGCAGCTGCACGCCGGAGGTGCCGGGCATGCGCTGGTCGGAGAGCACGATCTGGATGAGCTCGCGTTCGAGGATCGCGAGGGCGTCGGCGGCGGACGAGGCGGTGAAGACTTCGAAGTCCTCGTCGAGCGTGCGGCGCAAGGCTTCCTGCGAGCGGATCTCGTCGTCGACGATGAGGACTGTGGGCAGCGTTCTCGTCATGCGGCTTCGGCCTCTCCGGGCACGCGCCAGCCGAGGTCGCGATGGCGGGCGAGGTGGCGCGGGGTCCAGGATTGCGGGCTCTTCATCACGAAATGGTAGCGCGCGACGTGGTAGCTGGGGTCGAAGCCGTAGAAGTTGCGGCGCATCGCGGCGAGTTCCTCTTCGCGGTAGGCGGCGAGCGGCTTTTCCGCCTCGTCGGCGGCGCGGCGGGCGGCCTTCTCGGCGATGCGCGCGGTCAGCGCGGGGTCGGCGGCGAGCGCGGCGGCGTGGCGTGCGATCTCCGTTTCGAAGGTCGCCAGGTCGGCGCTGAAGCTCGCGTCGACGAGGCCCGCGGCGCGGGCGTCGCGCGTGAGGAGCGGCAGGCGGTTGGCCATGATGCGGTGCCCCGCTTCCGGACCGACGCGACGCGGCAGCAGGTAGGTCCAGTATTCGGAGCCGAACAGGTTGCCCATGTTCTTGTAGTGCGGGTTCATGACGATGCCGTCGCGCGCCCAGACGTAGTCCGCGGCGAGCGCGAGGAAGCAGCCCCCTGCCCCGGCGTTGCCGCGCAGCGCGGCGACCGTGAGGCGGTCGGTGAGCGTGAGCAGCGCGAGGCAGACGTCGTTCATCGCGTTGATGTTGGCCCAGGATTCATCCGCGGGCGAGGCGGCGGCCTCGATGCGGTTGAGATGGATGCCGTTGGACCAGAAGTCGCGCCCGCCTTCGAGGACGAGGACGCGGGTCGGGCGGCTTGCGGCGAATCGAATCGCGGCGGTGAGGCGCTGGCATTGGTCGGTGGCCATCGCGCCGTTGTAGAAGTCGAAGGCGAGGAAGCCGATGCTGCCGTCGGGGCTTTCGCGGTAGCGCAGTTCGCTCCAGCGGGGGTCCGCTGCATCGCGGTGCAGCGGGATCGGGAGTTCGGGGAGTGCCTCGGCTTCGGCGGCGAAGGCGGTGGTCGCGGGAAGCTTGAAGGGGTGGGCGTGGTCGGCGCGTTTGACGTGGCCGATCCACACGGCGCCGTCGATGGTGACGCGCAGGAGGGCGTTGTGGCGGCGGGCGATGATTTCGCCCGGCTGTGCGGGGCGGAGTTCTTCGGGCGTCGCGGGGTGGGCGTCGAAGAGATGGCAGGGGGTGCCGAAGAGCGTGTCCGTGACGCCGGGGAAGCCGTCGGCGGCGCGGAGTTTTTGCAGGATCGTCGCTGTACTGTCGTGCGTCCAGTCGATCTTTCGGTCGGACTGTTTCATCAGGGGACGCTCGGTGCCGAAGCGCGTTTGTTGTGCTGCTAAACCGCCCCCTCCGGGCGCTGTCTCGCGCCTCGTTGGACGCGTGGCGGACGCCTCGGCACGAAACACCGCCCGAAGGGGGCTGCCGTGTTCGGGGCTGAACGAGCTTGCGTTGTGTTCGGCGTTTCGAGTTGTGGCGCTGGCTGCGTGTTCGAGGATGTCCGCGAGTGGTGTTGGCGTCCATTGGCCTTCGCGCCAGCGAGGGACGTTCTGGATGGCGGATCTGACTGCCTGCAGCGCCGCGGCCGTGACTTCGTTGCGGTAGAGGCTTGCCTTCGTCGCGGCACACATCGGGAAGCGGACGCTCGCCCACACCGGGCCGGCGTCCATTTCTGCTTCGGCCTGCAGCACGGTGACGCCCCACTCCCCTTCCCCATTTGTAATCGCCCAGTCGAGCGCGGACGGACCGCGGTCGCCGACGATGCCGGGATGCACGATCAGCGTGAGGTGGCGCGACCAGATGGATTCGGGGACAGCACGCTTGAGGAAGGGGGCGAGGATCAGGTCGGGGCGGAAAAGTTCGACGGCTTCCTCGGCGACACGGTCGGCGATGTCGAGTTCGACCGATAGCTCGTGTCCGTCGGCCGTGAGTTCGGCGAAAAGCCGCTGCGTGAGGCTGTTGAAGCTGTGGGTCAGAAGCAGGATGCGCATTGGAGAACTCGGAACTCAATAAGACGGTCCCTTCCCCTTCAAGGGGGCGAGGACGGGGTTTCGCGAAGCACCGCTTCGCGCCGTCCGAGCGGGCTGGCTGTGCAAAGCCAGCCCTGGGACGGACAGGATGGGGATGGGTTGTTTCCCGGCGGAGCGGAAACCCATCCCCACCCCAACCCTCCCCTTGAAGGGGAGGGAGTCCGGTGCCCCTGATAACAGCGCTGTCGATCTCTCCTTCACGTCTTCGATCCCGATCAACAAATCCTCGGCAGCTGCTCGCCCGAGAGCCAGTCGACCATGCGCCGGCCGCCGAAGGCGGTGCGGATCTGCACGAAGGCGTTCGGGTCGGCGGTGACGGTGCCGATGCGAGCCGCGCGCTCGCCCAGCGGATGGGCGCGCATCGCGGCAAGGAGGCGGTCGGCGGCGTCGGCCGGGCAGATCGCGATCAGCTTGCCTTCGTTGGCGACGTACAGCGGATCGAGGCCCAGCAACTCGCACGCGGCGGCGACCTGGGGCTGGACGGGGATGGAGGCTTCGTCGAGTTCCATGCCGACGCCCGACTGGGTCGCGATCTCGTTGAGGGTGGTCGCCAGCCCCCCGCGCGTCGGGTCGCGCAGCACGCGGATGGTCGGCACCGCGTCGAGCATCGCGGCGACGAGACCGTGCAGCGCGGCGGTATCGGAGGCGATCTCGGAGTCGAAGGCGAGCGATTCGCGTTGCGCCATGATCGCCATGCCGTGGTCGCCGAGGGTGCCGGAGACGAGGATGGCGTCGCCGGGGCGGGCGTTCGCGCCGCCGATCTCCCGCCCCGCGGGCAGCGCGCCGACGCCGGTGGTCGTGATGAAGACGCCGTCGCCCTTGCCCTGCTCGACGACCTTGGTGTCGCCGGTGACGACCGGCACACCGGCTTCGCGCGCGGCGTGCGCCATCGACTGGACGATGCGCGCGAGCACGGCGAGCGGGAAACCTTCCTCGAGGATGAAGCTCGCGGCGAGATACAGCGGGCGCGCGCCCATCACCGCGAGGTCGTTGATCGTGCCATGCACCGACAGGCAGCCGATGTCGCCGCCGGGGAAGAACAGCGGGCTGACGACGTGCGCGTCGGTCGCGACGACGAGGCGCTCGCCCGGCGCGGGGGCCGGCAGCACCGCCGCGTCGTCGCCGCGTTCGAGGTGTTCGTTGGCGAAGGAGGCGGCGAAGAGCTCGGAGATCAGCTGCGCCATCGCGCGGCCGCCGGCGCCATGGCCCATGTCGACGCGGCCGTGCTTGAGGTCCAGCGGGCGCACGTAGCCCTTCTTGACGGGGGAGGGGAGGCTCATCGGGTCGTCCCGGCGACGACCGGGACATCCCGGAAGCGCCCATAGTTGTAGTGCGCCGCGCAGGCGCCTTCGGAGGACACCATGCACGAGCCCATCGGGTTCTCGGGCGTGCACACGGTGCCGAACAGCTTGCAGTCGGTCGGCGTCTTCACGCCGCGCAGGATCGCGCCGCATTCGCAGGCGCGGTTGTCGGGGACGGAGACGAATTCGAGGCCGAATTTGGTTTCGGCGTCCCACGCAGCGAAGGGCGCGCGGATCCGCAGCGCGGAGTACGGCACCTCGCGCAGCCCGCGCCATTCGAAGCTGCGGCGCAGTTCGAAGACTTCGGATACGAGCGCCTGCGCCTTGAGGTTGCCGTCCTCGGTGACCGCGCGGGTGAATTCGTTCTCGACCTCGGCGCGGCCTTCGTTCACCTGCCGGATCAGCATGCGGATCGCCTGCATCACGTCAAGCGGCTCGAAGCCGGCGATCACGACCGGCTTGCGGTATTCCTCGGCGAAGAAGGCGTAGGGGCGGCTGCCGATGATCGTCGACACGTGCGCCGGGCCGATGAAGCCGTCGAGCGGCACGGTGCCGAGCTCGCGCACTTCGGGCGATTCGAGGATGGTCAGGATCGCCGACGGCGTCAGCACGTGGTTGCACAGCACGCTGAAGTTCGCGAGCTGCAGCGCCTGCGCCTGACGCAGCACCAGCGCGGTCGGCGGCGTGGTCGTCTCGAAACCGATGGCGAAGAACACGACTTCGCGTTCGGGCATCTTCTGCGCGAGCGCCAGCGCGTCCGCCGCCGAGTACACCATGCGGATGTCGGCGCCGCGCGCCTTGGCCTTCAAGAGCGACAGGCCGTCGGACGCGGGCACGCGCAGGCAGTCGCCGTAGGTGCAGATCGTGATGTCGGGGCGGGATAGCGCGAGGCGGATCGCCATGTCGATGCGGCCGATCGGCAGCACGCACACCGGGCAGCCGGGGCCGTGGATCATGCGCACGTTGGCCGGCAGCAGGTCGGTGACGCCGTAGCGCGAGATCGCGTGCGTGTGGCCGCCGCAGAATTCCATGAAGGCGTAATTGCGGCCGGGGTCGGCCTCGCGCGCGATCGCACCCGCGAGCTTCGCGGCGAGCGCGCCGTCGCGGAATTCGTCGACGTACTTCATGCCGCCCCTTCTTCGGATACGGCCGCGAGCGCGGGACCGTCGAGGCCGGCTTCTGCGAAGAGCGCGAGCGTCTGCTCCGCCTCGTCCTGATCGAGCTTCGACAGCGCGTAGCCGACATGCACGATCACGTAGTCGCCGACCGCGGCGCCATCGACCAGCGCGAGCGAGATTTCCTTGCGCACGCCACCCAGGTCGACGCGGCAGGCGTCACCGTGGAGCAGTTCGACGATGCGGGCGGGGATGGCGAGACACATCTTTCAATCCTTCGAATCGGTTTTCGATGCAGTGCAGGGGCTTGGCACGGCGCCTCGTGCGGGAGAAGCCGAGGACTCGCCCCGCGCGCCAGGCCCGAACGTCGCCCCCCGTGGCGTGGCCGTAATACGCTGCGCAGCCCCCGCCCTACGCCGCACCGCAGGCCCCGCGGTTCAGGTGATGGATCGCAACCCAGGCCTGCCCGAGCGCGAGGCCGGCGTCGCCGGGCGACAGGCGTTGCGCCTCGAGGACGGTGAGCCCGTGGGCGCGCAGCGCGGCGCCGAGGCGTTGCGACAGGATGCGGTTGTGCAGGCAGCCGCCGGAGAGCGCGACGACGTCGAGGCCGGTGCGCGCGACCTCGTGCAGGACCCAGTCGGCGAGTGCGGCGGCGAGGGTCACGTGGAAGCGCGCGGCGCCACGGGCGGCATCCGGCTCGTCCGCCAGCGCGACGAGGAGCGGCATCAGGTCGAGCCGCCCCGCCCCGTCGATGATCCAGGCGCCGGCCTCGGCCGGAAGATTGCCGCCGCGGTCGAGGTATTCCGCCGCCGCGCGTTCGAGCGCGATCGCGGCCTCGGCCTCGACGCGCATCACGGGGCACAAGCCCAGCAGCCCCGCCGCGGCATCGAACACGCGGCCGAGGCTGGAGGTCGGCGGGCACAGCGCCGCGCGGTCGAGGAGCTGCGCGAGCATCGCCGCGGCGGGCTGGGCGGCAAAGCGACCTGCGATCTCGCCGGCGCGACCGGCGCGATGCAGCACCGCGGCCGCCATCCGCCAGGGTTCGCGCGCCGCGCGGTCGCCGCCGGCAAGCGGCAGCGGGTCGAGATGGCCGAGGCGCTCGAAGGAGGCGCCCTCGACGCGCAGCAGCTCCCCACCCCAGGCCGTGCCGTCGGTGCCGAAGCCCACGCCATCGAGCGCGACACCCAGCGCAGGGCCGGGGTGTTTGTTCTCCGCCAGCACCGCGGCGACATGCGCGTGGTGGTGCTGCACGGGAATCGCGGGGACGCCCAGGTGTTCCGCCAACTCGCACGCACGTCGGGACGAATGGAAATCGGGGTGCAGGTCGTGGGCGATCGCCGCGGGGACTCCGGACGCGAGCAGCGCCTCGGCCAGCGCGTCCATGTGCGCGCGCGCTTCCGGGCTGTCGAGGTCGCCCACCGACTCGCTCATCACCGCCACGCCGTCCTGCGCGCGGCACAGCGCATTCTTGAACCACGCGCCGAACGCGAGCACGGGCGGGCCGGCGAGCGCGAGCGGCAGCGGAGCGGCGAAGGGCGGGAGGCTGGGGAAATTCATGGTCGGGCCGTCATCCGATCATCGGACAGGTCCGGTCGGCCTGCGCGTGTGGAAGGGCGGGCACGCCGCGTCGATGCTGGCGCTCGCAGGAGCCCGGCTTCGGAGTCATTGACCCGCCACCCGATCAGCGTTCGCCACGAGCCCTCCGACAGGCTGAGGGCGAACGATGATTGCCGCAGGCCGGGCCGCCGCGCCGATCAACGTGCACACGCTTTCGCCCCGGTGTCGCCGGCCTTCACCGCCGCGACGGGTTCGCTCCGTACGCCTTCCCGCGTCACGGGCGGCACGGCGGCAGCGCGCGCCGCCCTCGCCTTCGCCATCCCCCGCTCCAGCCACGCGAGCCACTCGGCGATGCCCTCGCCGCTCGTCGAGGACGTGCGGATGACCTCGATCGCCGGATTCACGCGGCGCGCATAGGCGATCGCGCGTTCGACGTCGAAGGTCAGGTGCGGCAGCAGGTCGACCTTGTTGAGCAGCATCAGGTCAGCCGCGGCGAACATGTCGGGATACTTGAGCGGCTTGTCCTCGCCCTCGGTCACCGACAGGATCGCGACCTTGTGCGCCTCGCCGAGGTCGAAGGCGGCCGGGCAGACGAGGTTGCCGACGTTCTCGATCAGCAACAGACTGTCGTCGGCGAGCGCCATCTGCGCGAGCGCGCGCGCGACCATGTCGGCGTCGAGGTGGCAGCCCTTGCCGGTGTTGATCTGCAGCGCCGGCACGCCGGTCGCGCGGATGCGCTCGGCGTCGAACTCGGTCTGCTGGTCGCCTTCGATCACCGCGGCGGGCACGCGGCCGGCAAGTTCGGTGAGCGTGCGCACGAGCAGCGTGGTCTTGCCCGAACCGGGGCTGGAGACGAGGTTCAGCGTGAAGATGCCGCGACCGGCCAGCGTGCGGCGGTTTTCGTCGGCGCGGGCGTCGTTCTTGCCGAGGATGTCGCGCTCGATCTTGACGATCTGGGACTGCGTGAGGCCGGGTACGTGGGCGTGGGCGGGACCGGCGCCGAAGTGCAGGTGATGATCGTCGCTGTGGATGTGTGTGTCCTCGCTGGCGTCGGCGGAGACGGGTTCAGGCATCGCGGCTTCGACCGCTGGGGACGCCGCGTTCACGGCCTTCCATGCGCGCGTCGCGCCGCCCTTCGCGCGCGCGGCTTTCGCCCGCCCCGCGCCGCCGATGTTCACTTCACCGCTGCTGCAACCGCATACCGTACACATGTCCTGCTCCAACTCGTCTGAACGCCACATCGGGCGTCCGAACCTCTTCCGGCGCTGCATGGCGGGATACGCCTTCGGCTCCTCCCACCCTACATTTCCGCCTCACTCGACCTCGATTTCCCTGACCCGCATCTCGGTGCCGCCCGTTGGCCTGATCTGATAGCCGCCGCACTGCGGGCACGGGTCGTAGCGCTGCGCGAGCGGCACGCTGCGGTCGCACGCGAGGCACCAGCCGACGCCCGCGACCGGCTCGATCTCGATCGCCGCGCCGTCCGCGAGCGAATCGCGCAATACGACGTCGAGGCAGAAACGCAGCGCCTCGACCTCGACCGACGACAGTTCGCCAATCTCCAGCACGATCGTCTTCACGCGCCGTGCGCCCTGCGCGGTCGCGGCGTCCTCGACGATGCCGCGCACGCTCTCGGCGAGCGACATCTCATGCACCGGGCGCGTCCTCGAACACGATCTCGTATTCGATACACGGATCCAGCGACAGCGCGAGGGCCTTCAGGCGCCGCATCGCCTCCTCCTCGGAATCCGCCTCCCAGCCGCAGCCTTCGCGCACGAAGGGGCCGTCAGCGTGGAAGTTCCATTCGGTCGGTGCGACGATCGCGTACTCGGCGATGCGTTCCCCGTCGAGGCGCACCGCGTGCATCAGCAGGCCGCGCGCGGTTTCGACGCAGGCAAGGCCGGCGTGCTCGCCGAGCGGCGCCGCATCGACCAGCCGCGGCATGTCCGACGCCAGCGGATGGCGCAGGCGGCTCGCGCAGTCCGACAGGTCGATGACGCGTGCGAAGAGGCGCGCGGCGATGCGGTGGCGGTGCGTAAGGAGGCTGCGCACCATCATCGACCCGGCATGGCGCGGCAGCACGCCCGTCTCGTGCGCACGGCCGAACAGCGTCGGCGCCGCGCAGAAGTCCGCCGACGGCACGCCACCCAGCTCGTGAGCCCAGGCGCCCGCCGCGAGGGCGGGCAAGAGCGGCACGGCTTCGCCTTCGGGCGTCGAGGACCCCATCTCGATCAGGTCCGCGAGCGCGGCGCCGATCGAGCCGCCGCGCCGCGCGCGTTCGACGAACTCGCGCAGGCCGCTGGGCTCGCGCGCCGCAAAGAAGCCGGTGAGGAGTTCGACGACGACGAGGTCGAGCAGGTCGCCGCCGAGTTCGTACGCCGCGCGCGCGTCGCCCAGCTTCGCGAGGCGGCGGTGCAGTTCGGCGAAGCGGTCGCTGCGCGGCTTGTGGCCGAAGATGCGCGGCCAGTCGAGCATCAGGCGCCACAGGTGTTCCTGCGCCGCCTCGGTCGCGAGCGCGCGCTCCTCGGCCCAGGGCTCGGCGCGCGCCAGCGTGGGCGCGCCCGCCACGACGCAGGCCGCGGTCGCGGCGATGCCCTGGGCGTGGGAACACAGGCTGAAGAGCGCGGGTACCAGCTTGACCGCATCCTCGACACTGCGGCCGACGAGCACCTGCGCGGCCTGCGGACGTGGATTCTCCACGCGCACGCCACCGATGCGGCGGCCGTCGCGGATCGCGCGCAGACGAAGCTTGCCGTCCGGGCTCATGCCGGCCTCTCGCAGTCGTACGCTTCCCCGCCGCGCGCGACGAGGTGCCGCCAGCCCTGAACCATGCTTTCTCCTTGCACCGCCCGACCCGTGACGATAAGTGCGTTCCACCCGCCGGTCGCGGCGGGGAAACGGGGTCGCGACGATGATAGGCGCAGTCGAACGCGCATGAAAGCCTGCCGGCACGGCTCGCGAGACCATGTCAGGAACGGCCGCGCAGGAAGGCGCGACGGGATGGTGAAGGCGGGGTACGCGGATGGGGCGCGGCATTGCCCTCGTCCGTCGCGCCGGGGGTCGCAGGCAGTGGTTGGAGCACCGTCGCGAGGGCCTCGCGCGCGATCGCGCAGGCCGCCGCGGTGTCGCTGATGCCGTCGGGCGGCGCGATCAGCGGGCAGTACAGCAAGGCCGGGACGAGGTCGGACGCGTGCTCGGCCGCCTCGCCGATGAACACGAGATCGCCCACCGGCAAGGTCAGCGTATGGCGGGTGCCGGCCGCGGTGTCGCGCCACAGCGTGCCACCGCCGGGCAGCAGCACGAGCTGGATGCTCCACGGCGTCACCAGCGCGGCGAGCCAGTCGCCGCCCACGCGTTCGCAGGCCGCGACCGTGACGTCGAGGGCTTCGTTGAGGAACGGAAGTCCGAGCATGCGGGTTTCGTGCACGCGACGGAAATGGCGCGCCAGCGGTGTACTCGGGTCGGACTGCCACGGGGCGGCGACCTCCGCTTCCGGCGGGCGGAAGGCCGGCACGCGGACGAAGGGGAGCACCTCGCTCACGCGACATCCCTCGCCGAAGGCAGGTCGCGGAACCACGCATCGGTGTGGTAATCGCCGTCGAGCGTGGCCGCCAGCGCCGCGAGCGCCTCCTCCGTCAGCGCGAGGCTCTCGGCGTCGAGCACTTCCTTGGCGAAGCCGAGCGCGACCAGCACCCAGCTGCCGACCGGCTGCGGGCCGACGAGCAGCATGTTGGCCTGCTCGCGGCGCTCGCCGCGCACGACCCACGCGAGTTCACCGTCGCCGACCCACGCTTCGACCTGCATCGGCATTGACAGGCACATCTCAGGCGGCCTCCGCCAGCACCTTCGCCGGCGTCGGCAGCCCATACTCCGCCAGCGCATCGCGGATCGCCTGCAGCGCCTGCGGCATCGCCGCGCGCACCGGGGCGCTCTGCTCCATGCAGGTGGAAATGTCGAAGGGCTGGACGCCGACGACCACGACGTGGCGCGGCGCGCGCTCGGTGATCTCCAGCGTCGCGAGCACGTCGGACAACCCGACCTGGTGCGGTGAGATGCGCGCACGGAAGAAGGCCGGCACCTCGTCGTCCTTGAGCACGACAACGCTCGCGGGCGGCTGGCCGACGCGCACGCAGTCGGCGATGACCAGCAGGTCGAGGTTCTCGAGGTCTTCCAGCAGCTCCATTGCCGCCGTTCCGCCGTCGAGCACCGTCAGCGCGGCGGGGATCTCGTAGCCCACCTGCAGCTGCTCGACCAGCCGCACCCCGACGCCTTCGTCGGTCAGCAGGATGTTGCCGACGCCCAGCAGCACGGCGCGGCGGATCGGGGTGTCAAAGTTGCTCATCAGGCCGCCTTCACACGCACGACTTCGGTGTTCTCGGTGTCGAGGATATGCACCGCGCACGCGAGGCAGGGGTCGAAGGAGTGGATCGTGCGCAGCACCTCCAGCGGCTTCTCGGCGTCGATCACCGGGTTGCCGATCAGGCAGGCCTCGTACGGCGCCATCTCGTCCTTCTCGTTCTTCGGCGCGGCGTTCCACGTCGAAGGCACGACGCACTGGTAGTTCTTGATCTTCTGGTTCTCGATCACCACCCAGTGCGACAGGATGCCGCGCGGCGCCTCGTGGAAGCCGACACCGTGGATCTCCCCCTTGGGGAAGACCGGCGCGTTGAAGGTGTCGAGGTCGCCCTTGGCCATGTTGTCGATGAGCATCTGCCACTGGCCCTTGAGGGTGTCGGTCTCGACGCCGCACATGATCGCGCGCGAGGCGTGGCGGCCGATGGTCGAGTGCATCGCATCCAGCCCGACCTTGGTCTTGGCCAGCGAGGACACCGTGTCCAGCATCCCGGTCGCGTACTTGGTGATGCCTTCGTGCTTGGCGGCGAGCCCGCACAGCACGCGCGCGAGCGGTCCGACCTGGGCCGGCTTGCCGAGGAAGGTCGGCGACTTGAGCCACGAGTACTTGCCGTCGTCCTGGAAGTCGGTGTACTTCGGCGTCGTCTCACCCTTGTACGGGTGCAGCGAAGTCGAGTCCCCGCCGCCGTACTCGTACCACGAGTGCTTGATCGCCTCGGACACGCCGTCCTCGAAGAACTTGTCGCCGAAGGCCGTGATCGGCTTGAACTGCGACAGGTCCCCGTTCGGGATGTAGCCGCCGGGGATCGCGAACTGCGTGCCCGCGGAATCCAGCGGGATGTCCGGTGCGGCGAGGTAATTGACCACGCCGCGGCCGACCTTCGTCCATTCGGGATAGAAGGCGCCGATCGCGGCCACGTCCACCATGTAGACGTTCTTCACGAAGTCGTCGAGCTTGGTCATCCACTCCTGGATCGCCATCAGGCGCTCGACCGTCAGCACCGACTGCGAATTCGCCGACAGCGGGTTGGCGACGCCGCCCACCGCGACGTTCTGGATGTGCGGCGTCTTCGAGCCGAGGATGGACACGATCTTGTTCGCGTAGCGCTGGATCTCCAGCGCCTGCAGGTAGTGCGCGACCGCGAGCAGGTTCACCTCCGGCGGCAGCTTCATCGCCGGGTGGCCCCAGTAGCCGTTGGTGAAGATGCCGAGCTGGCCGCTGGCGACGTAGCTCGCGAGCTTCTCCTTGACCTTGCGCATCTCGTGCTTGCTGTTGCCCGACCACGACGACAGGCTCTGGCCGAGCGCGGCGGCCTTGTCCGGGTCGGCCTTCAGCGCCGAGACCACATCCACCCAGTCGAGCGCCGACAGGTGGTAGAAATGCACGATCTGGTCATGCACCGCATGCGCGAGGATGATCATGTTGCGGATCAGCTGCGCGTTCAGCGGGATGTCCAGCTTCAGCGCGTTCTCGACCGCGCGCACCGAGCAGATCGCATGCACGGTCGTGCACACGCCGCAGATGCGCTGCGTGATCGCCCACGCGTCGCGCGGGTCGCGGCCGATCAGGATGTTCTCGACGCCGCGCCACATGGTGCCCGAGGACCAGGCCTTGGTGACCTTGCCGCCGTCGACCTCGACGTCGATCCGGAGGTGGCCTTCAATCCGGGTGACCGGGTCGATGGTGATGCGTTGGCTCATGGGAAAAGTCTCCTCGGAAATTCTCAGGCCGCCTGCCCGGCCGGCGCGTGATCCTCGCGCGGCAGCACCGGGAAGCGGCGGGTAATGACGATGTAGGCCAGCACTTCGATCGCGAACATGCCGAAGGTAACCAGCATTTCGGGGATGGACGGGAAGTAGGACCAGCCGTCGCCGGTCTGGTAGCCGACCAGATAGGAATTCACGCGCAGCAGGATGCCGGCGATCATCAGCACGGCGCCGCCGGTGAAGAGGTTCGCCGGGTTCGCGCGCTTCGCGGGCGTGCCCAGGATCCACAGCGGCAGCACGAAGGCGATGCTCTCGAGCCAGAACATGAAGGCCTGCAGCGTCGGCTCGAAGGCGGTCGCAATCGCCCCGCGCACGACGAGGTCACCGAAGCGGATAGCGAGATACAGACCCAGCATGCCCAGCATCACCTTCGACAAGGGGGTGAGCAGGTGCATCTCGATCGAGCGCCGGTAGCCGGCGGCGGCGACGCAAGACTCGAACAGCACCACCGCGTAGCCGATCGTGATCGCCGAGATCAGGTAGATCGCCGGCAAGGCCATGGTCTGCCACAGCGGATGCAACTGCGTGCCGAACACGATCAGCATCGAGCCGAGCGAGCTCTGGTGCATCATCGGCAGCACGGTGCCGAGGCCCACCAGGAAGAACATCGCGCGCCCGACCTTGCGCTGGGCGTTGCTCCAGCCGAACTTCTCGAAGAAGGTCGGCGAAAACTCCAGCCACATCACCAGGATGTAGAGCGAGATGCACGCCGCGACCTCGAACATCACCGAATTCGGCGACGCGTAGCCCGGCCACAGGATGTGCCAGAAGTTCCAGTAGCGGCCGAGGTCGAAGATCACCCCCGCCCCCGCCAGCGAGTAGCCGAACAGGCTCGCGAGCAGCGCCGGGCGCACCAGCGGGTGGTATTCGCCGCGGTTGAAGATGTACACCAGCATCGCGACCGAGAAGCCGCCGCACGCGAAGGCCGAACCGATCACGACGTCGCCGACCACCCAAATGCCCCACGGGTAGCCGTCGTTCAGATTGGTAACTGCACCGAGACCGCCCCAGAAGCGCAGCGCGAGGACCGCGAAGGCCGACAGGATCAGCACACCGCAGACGAAGCTCACGGCGTTGAGGAGCCGCCCGCCGACGGGCGCCGGCGCGACATGGACATGAGCGCTCATCGGCCGCCCTCCTGCTGGTCAGTGTGTGGGGCCTGCGGCTCGTCGTCCTTGGGCATGTTGCGCTTGGCGAGGAAGGTCATCACGCCCAGCGCCACCACCGGCAGCGCGAGCCCGCCGTACAGCGTGTGCTGCAGCGTCTCGGACTTCGACGAGAACGAGCGTTCGGGCAGCGGCTTGTGGCCGAACTTGTCGAAAGGCACCGCGGCGAGCTTGATCATCTGCGTGCCCCCGACTTCCTTCTCGCCATACACGTGCTGCACGTAGGCGGGCACGACCCCCTCCCACGCGGGCTGGTCTCCCGCGCTGAGATTGCCGCGCGGGAAGGTCGTCGTGTCGCCCGCCTTCAACGCGAGGCGGCGCTGCGCCTCGGCCCTGAGATCCGAGACCTTGCCGAACAGCGTCGCGCCGGTCGGGCACACCTCGGCGCAGGCCGCATAGTGGCCGTCCTGCATGCGGTGGCGGCACAGCTCGCACTTGCCGATCGCCCCGGTCGGCGAGTCGTAGTCGTACTTCGGGATGCCGAAGGGACAGGCGGCGACGCAGTAGCGGCAGCCGATGCAGGCGTCCTTGTCGTAGCCGACGATGCCGGTCACCGGGTCCTTCTTCATCGCGGACACCGGGCAGGCCGACACGCAGCTCGGATCGACGCAGTGCAGGCAGGAGCTCTTCATGAACGCGTAGCCGCCCTGCTCCGCGTCCTTGAGCGTCGCCTTGCCGTCGCGATACACCTTGATCACGTTGAAGGTGCGCGCGGTCGTGTCGAGCGGCACGTCCCACGGCCAGTCGGGCGACGTGTTGATGTCGAGGGGCAGGTCGTTCGCGGTCTTGCACGCGGCGACACAGGCCTTGCAGCCGATGCACAGGGTGGAATCGAACAGCAGGCCCACGGCGTCGGGCGAAACGTCGGCGTTGCCGCGCGCCTGCGCGGCCGGGCTCGCCGCCGCACCGGCGACGGCCGCGCCGCCCGCGAGCGCGCATTTGAGGAAGTCGCGTCGGGAGTTCATCGTCACTCCCGCCCGGCGCTCTGGTGGTCCGCCTTGCCGTCCTTGTCCTTCGCGGCCTGCTGCTCGGCGTGCGACTTGCCGAGGTTCTTCGCGAACATCGCGCCCGCCCCGGCTGCCGCACCGGTGACGGCGGCCAGCACCGCGACGGAGCCCAGCGACGCGCCCTTGCCCTGCGCCTCGCCCACGGACGGGTAGCTCGCCGGCGGCTCGACGTTCTTGACCTTGGCGAGCATGTGGATCGGCTTCTCGAAGCCGACACCCTGCTCGGTACAGCCGATGCACGGGTGGCCGCAGCCCACCGGCCAGGTGCCCGCGCCCGCGTCGCCGAACAGCACCGTCGGACAGTTCGCGTAGGTCTCGGGCCCCTTGCAGCCCAGCTTGTACAGGCAGTAGCCCTTGCGATGGCCCTCGTCGCCGAACTCCATCGCGAAGCGGCCGGCGTCGAAGTGCGCGCGGCGCTCGCAGTTCTCGTGGATCAGGCGCGAATAGGCGAACTTCGGCCGACCCAGTTGATCGACCTCGGGCAGCGCGCCGAAGCTCAGGAAATGCACGACGGTGGCGAGGAAGTTGTACGGGTTGGGCGGGCAGCCGGGGATGGTCACGACCGGCTTGCCGAGCACCTCCGCGACACCCGATGCGCCGGTCGGGTTCGGCCCCGTCGAGGGCATGCCGCCCCAGCTCGCACAGGAGCCGATCGCGATCACCGCGGCGGCGTCGGCCGCACACTCCTTCGTCAGCTCGATCGCGGTCTGGCCGCCGACCTTGCAGTAGATGCCGTCGTCCTTGGTCGGGATCGCGCCCTCGATCACGAGGATGTACTTGCCCTTGTTGTCGGCCATCGCCTGCTTGCGCGCGGCCTCGACCTGATGGCCGGCCGCGGCGCACAGCGTCTCGTGGTAGTCGAGCGAGATGATGTCGAGGATCAGCTTCTCGATCGTCGGATGCTCGGCGCGCAGCATCGACTCGGTGCAGCCGGTACATTCCTGGAAGTGCAGCCAGATCACCGACGGCCGGCGCTTCTGCTCGATCGCGCTCTGCACCTGCGCCGCGGCGGTCGCCGGCAGGCCCAGCGTCGTCGCCAGCGTCGCGCAGAACTGCATGAAGCCGCGCCGGCTCATTCCCAGGCGCTCCTCGACCGGCCGCGCCGCCCAGGCTTCGGCCAGTTCCTTCAACTCGTGGTGCATGCACTCCCCCCGTTCTTGTCCATCGACGGCATCACGTGTGCGCGTCGTATGCGGGGGAGATCACAAGAACCGTGCCCAATTTCGGGCTAGCGGTTTTTCTTTACCGATCAGTTGCTTGCAGCGACCGGGGAAGCTCACCCGGCATGGACGGATACGCTCGGCGCATGATAGTGGAAACCGGCTTTCCACCCGACATTCCACCGGCCAAGCGCCGCGGCCCACCGCAGTCGTTCTTGTGCGGAACGGGCGCCAATCGCATTACGCGCGCGTTCTTCGCCCCTGTCCGTAGAGCAGGCCGAAGAAATCAATCTGATGATCGGACAGCCGATGCAGCCGGCTCGTCCGATCTGTCGCAGCGCCCCGCGCCAGGCGCTCAGGCGCCGGCGCGCTTTTCGTAGTATTGCGCGATGGCCGGCGTGTTGGCGATCCGGTCCATGTACCCAGTGAGCTTGGGGGCCACCGTGGCGATCAGGTCGGCCGGGATGTGATCGAGCTTGCCGGAGCTCAGCCAGCGCAGAACGATCAGCGCCTTGAGGTCGGCGATCGTCAAACGATTGTCGGCGAGGTAGGCGCCGCCGCGGCTTTCGAGCTGATGCTGGAGCCAGCGCAAGTATCTGGGCAGGGTTTCGCTTGCGAGGGCGTCGCGCGCCTTCTTCAGGTCGTCGCCTTTCAAGCCGAAGGTCGCGCCGATCTTGACGTTGACGTCTTCGAGGGCGCTCATGACTTCGTCGCAGAACAGGGCCTGCAGCGCGTCTTCCGGGTACAGCCCGGCCAGTTTGCCGGCGTAGCGCGTGATCGCATTGCCTTGCGTGACCACGACATCGTTGACCTGCAGGGTGGGGACCTGGTCAAGCGGGGTGGCCTTGCGAACCTCAGCGAAATCGGCCGGCGCAAAGCGATTGTCCTCGAAAGGGATACCACCGATATGCAGGGCCAGCCGTGCAGGTTCGGCACGCCCGCCATCGAAGTCGAAGTAGGTCAGTTTCAAGTTGTCCATTTGTCGTCCTTGTTGGAGTTCGGCAGTCAGCGAACGAGAAACGTATAGACAGCCCGCGCCGGCGATGCAAGTTCACTCGTGCCTGTCCTCTTCGTCCTCTTCATCCGCATTGTCCGCTTCATCCTCCCATGAGTACCGGCGTCGCGGCGGAATGTCCAGACGCCGCAGCGCGACCGCCGAGACCGAGCCGATCAGCGCAGCGGCAAGGTGGGTTTCCCAGGACATCGCGGGTTGGATCGGCAATACGCCCCACACGAGGCTGCCATACAGGAAGCACACCAGCAGCGACGCGGCGATCGCGCGGCGGTCGTGGCGGATCGTGCCGGCCACGAAGACGTATGCAAGCAGCCCGTAGACCAGCCCGCTCGCCCCGACATGGATCGACGCGCGGCCCCATAGCCACACCGCGACGCCCGGGCCGAGGTAGATCGCAGGAAGCACTCTGAGGGCCGAGTTGGGATATAGGTGGAGCATCGCCGTGATCAGCACCACCAGCGGAACGGTGTTGGCGAATAGGTGGCCGACGTCGCCGTGCAGCAGCGGGGCAAGGACGATGCCCGCCAGTCCGCGCCATATCCGGGGACGCACCCCGAAGCGCTCCAGGCCCAGTCCGAGCGTTGCATTCACCATCTGGATGAGCCACAGGAGCGCGACGAAGCCGAGCGCGATCGTGAACGCCAGGCGGAAGTTCGCGCGGGCGCGCTCGGAGCTGGTGTATGCCGGGTCGGGGACGTTAACCTGCATCATGACCCGGCATCGGCGGGCCTTGCAGGCAGCCGCTTGCGCTGTGGATCGCGTCGGATATCACACGCGAAGTGTCATGCCGGCACGTCCACTGCGACCGGCCTTCTGTCGACGAGACTGGCCGCAAAGAATGTCTTCCACTGACCAGGTGCCGCGCCCCACAGCTGTTGTTCCGGCGCGGCGCGGGTGCCCTCGTTGCGATAACTGCCCCATGCAACGAGTGCGCCGCAGGATGTGATTTCCAGCCTGTCGGCATAGACGAAAACGGGTTCGGCGTGGCCCGTCACGCACCAGTAATGGGTTCCATAGTCGTTGGCAGAACTCATGATCGCCTCCGTAGCCGCCACGCAGCGCCCCTGCGACCGGTCCGCCCGCCCCCGACCAGCGAACGAAAAGGCCATGCGTAACCCGGACCAGGCTGCGCTTATAGCCCTGACTGCCTCTACCAACATAGGTCGGGAACAGGGGGCCTACCACGTTTTTTTCTGGACGATACTCGTGCATCCTGCCGACCCTGTTTGGCCGGGGACAAGAGGCGGCTATTTCGCGCTGGGCAAACGCACTTGTCAGCGATCGGACGGCCGCCGTGCATTGACGGAATATTCCATTCCTGTTGCAAATTAGCGACACCACGCCGATTTTCCGGGTGTTAGCGTTGCCCCTCATGAAAACCATCGAGACGAGCGCGGCGATGCCCAGAACCCAGATCGAACCCTTCCGCATCAAGAGCGTGGAGCCGATCCGCATGACCAGCCGCGCGGAACGGGTGCAATTGCTCGAGGAAGCCAAGCTCAACGTCTTCCAGCTGCGTGCGGACGACGTGCTCATTGACTGGCTGACCGACTCCGGAACCGGTGCCATGTCATCGCGCCAGTGGAGCGCGATCATGCTGGGCGACGAGAGCTACGCGGGTGCACGCAGCTTCTACCGCCTGCAGACCGTGGTCCGGACGATCACGGGCATGGAACATTTCGTGCCGACGCACCAGGGCCGGGCGGCCGAGAAAGTGCTGTTCACGGCCGCCTGCAAGAAGGGGGAGCTCGTCCCCAACAACTGCCACTTCGACACCACGCGCGCGAACCTGGAATACCTCGGCGTCGAGGCGCTCGACCTCGTGATTGCCGAAGGGCTGCAGCCGAGCGTCGCGCATCCGTTCAAGGGCAACATCGACCTCGCACGCGTCGAGGCCGTGCTCAAGGCCGAAGCGCAGCGCGTCCCCTTCGGCATGATCACGGTCACCAACAACACGGGCGGCGGCCAGCCGGTTTCCCTAGCCAATATCCGCGCCTATGCCGGGCTGCTCAAGCAGTACGGCAAGCCGCTCATCATCGATATCTGCCGGTTCGCCGAGAACGCGATGTTCATCAAGATGCGCGAACCCGGGTACGAGCACGCGCGCATCACGGACATCGTCGCCGAGATGTTGTCCTACGCCGACGGCTGCACGATGAGCGCCAAGAAGGATGGCATGGTCAACATCGGCGGTTTCATCGCCCTGCGCGACGACCGCTGGCTTGACGACATCCGCAACAACCTGATCATGATGGAGGGATTCCCGACCTACGGCGGCCTGGCGGGGCGCGACCTCGAGGCGATGGCGGTCGGGCTCGAGGAAGGGCTCGACGAGGACTACCTGCGCTACCGGCTGCGCACCGCCGAATATCTGGGCGAAAAGCTCGACGCGGCGGGCGTCGGCTTCGTCCGCCCAACCGGTGGCCACGCGGTGTATCTCGATGCACGCACCGTGCTGCCCCATATGCCGGTCGAGCACTATCCCGCGTGGGCGCTCGGCAATGCCTTGTACCTCGAAGGCGGCATCCGCGGCGTGGAGGTCGGCTCGGTCATGTTCGGCAAACGCCTCGACGACGGCACGGAGACCTTTCACAAGATGGAACTGCTGCGCCTTGCCTTTCCGCGCCGGATGTACACCCAGTCGCACTTCGACTACGCGGCAGAGGTCATTGCCGAGGTGAAGGCGAAGGCGGCCGACATTCGCGGCGTACGAATCACCCGGCAGCCGAAGTTCCTGCGCCATTTCACGGCCGAGTTTGCCTGGGTCGGCTGATCCGCCCGCTCCGAAGCGTTTCGTACAGGCCAAGCCGACGACGTGCCGACGGTCATGGCCGCATCAATGTGCCCGCGCTGTGGACGCCCCACGTCTTTTCCGATTCCATCGTCACCCGCCTCGTGCCGAGCCTCCGCAGCGCCTCGCCGAGCGCGCCGACTGGCTGGAGCACAATCCGGGCTAATCCGGGTTAACTCCCGGCGGCAGCCGGCCGCCCCCTCCGTCACACCTCGAGCGGATCGACGTCGAGCTGCCAGCGCAGTTCGCGCGGCGTGCGCTGCGCGCGCAGTACCTCGATCCAGGCCCCGAGGAAGCCCTGCAACGGCGCCCGCTCGTCCGCCTCGACCAGCAGTTGCGCGCGTTCGCGCCGCGCGAGCCGCGTCAGGCGCATCGGCACCGCATCGAACACGCGTACGCCCGCCGGCGCCATCTCCTGCGCGAGGCGGCGCGCGTGGGCGAGGAACTGCATCGCGTCGTCGAGCAGCGGCGCGTCGGCGCGCAGCATCGCCTGGAAGCTGAAGGGCGGAAAGCCGGCGGCACGGCGCTCGTCGAGGCCGCTCGCGGCGAAGGCGTCGAAGTCGTGCTTGACGAGGCAGCGATACAGCGGGTGGTCGGGGTACTCGGTCTGCACCAGCACTTCGCCCGGCAGGTGCGCGCGTCCGGCGCGGCCGCCGACCTGCATCAGCTGCTGGAACAGGCGCTCCGGCGCGCGGAAGTCCGCCGCATGCAGCGACGCGTCGGCGCCGATCACGCCGACCAGCGTGAGCTGCGGGAAATCGTGGCCCTTGGCCATCATCTGCGTGCCGACGAGGATGTCGGCCTCGCCGCTGGCGATCTGCGCGAGCAGGCTCTCCCATTGGTTGCGCGTGCGCGCCGAATCGCGGTCCACTCGCAGCACCCGCGCTTCCGGGAAGAGCTCCACGAGGCGCGCCTCGATGCGCTGCGTGCCGCGGCCGAAGGGCTGGATGTCCTGGTTGCTGCACACCGGGCAGTGGTGCGGCACCTCGGTATCGCAGCCGCAGTGGTGGCAGCGCAGGCGGCGGTCCGCGAGATGCACGACGAGGTTGGCCGAGCAGTGCGGGCACTGGCTCACCCAGCCGCAGGCGGGGCAGGACAGCACCGGCGCGTAGCCGCGGCGGTTGAGGAACACCAGGCTCTGCTCGCCGCGCGCGAGGCGCTCGCCGATCGCGGTCTTGAGCTGCGGGCTGAGGCCTTCGTCGAGTTTCATGCGGCGCGTGTCGATGCGCCGCACCGTCGGCAGCGTGCTCGCGAGCGCGCGCGCGTCGAGGCGCAGGCTGCGGTAGCGCGCCAGCCGCGCGTGCTGCCAGCTCTCCAGCGAAGGCGTCGCCGAGCCGAGCACCACCGGCACCTTGCGCTGGTGCGCGCGCCACACCGCGACGTCGCGCGCCGAGTAGCGCACGCCTTCCTGCTGCTTGTAGGACGCGTCGTGCTCCTCGTCGACGAGGATCAGGCCCAGGCGCGGCAGCGGCGCGAACACCGACAGGCGCGTGCCCAGCACGATGTCGGCGCGGCCTTCGAGCGCCTGCACGAAGCCGCGCGAGCGCGCCCCTTCGGCGAGCGCGGAATGCAGGCTGACGACGCAGGCGGCGGGGAAGCGGTTCGCGACGCGCGATTCGAGCTGCGGCGTGAGGGCGATCTCGGGCACCAGCATCAGCACCTGGCGGCCCGCCGCGAGCGCGCGCTCGGCCAGACGCAGATACACCTCGGTCTTGCCGCTGCCGGTGACGCCCTGGAGCAGCCAGGGGGCGAAGCCTTCCGGCCCTGCCGACACCGCCTCGACCGCGGCGCGCTGCTCGTCGGTCAGTTCCGGCCGGTTCGCCGCCGGCTGCGAGGGGTCCGCGCCGCGCACCGCGACGACCCAGCCGCGCTTCATCGCGTCGCCCAGCGCCGCGCCCGCCGGCAGCTCGCGCGCCGCGCTGCGCCGGATCACGCCGGCCGCGCGCAGTTCGCCGAGCAGCGCCAGCGCCCGGCTCGCGCGGCGTGCCTCGGCCAGCGCTGCGTGGCCATCCGCGCTCAGGTCGAGCAGCGGGTCGCTCTCGCGGTCGCTCACGGCATCGGCGCGGCGCAGCCCGGGGGGCAATGCGAGCGCGATCACCTCGCCGAGCGGCGCGTGGTAGTAGCGCGCGACGAAGGCGACGAGCTCCAGCCAGTCGCGCGGTAGCGGCGCGACCTCGCGCTGGATGTGGCGCACCGCCTTGAGGCGTGCGGGGTCGACGTCCGATGCGGTGACCAGCGCGACGATCACGCCGCTCTTCTCGCCCCGCCCGAAGGGCACCCGCACGCACCGGCCGACATCCTCCTCGCATGCATCTTGCGATGAATAATCAAAGAGTTGCGGAATCGGAACGGGCAGCGCGACGCGGACGATGGACATTCGGATCTCGTGTTCTGCGCAAGTTCTATTTGCAAATCATCTACTTACGGATGATTGTTAAATTCGTTGTTCGGAAACGGGGGTTAAATCTTTGCCGTGAAACCCTTCCGGCGCTTGTCCACAAAAGCTGTGGATAACTTTGTTGATAGCATGGGTGAAACGTCCTGAAACCGGCGCCGCATCTGCCCTTGTGTCACATTGCCTTAACAGTAGGCAAATTTTTATTCGTTAAATTTCATACACTTATGTTTTCAGGTGAATAAACCCCGATTCCATGCAGGATCCGGCTGCGGAATCGGGCCGTTGTGCATAAGTCAAGCGGTCAACGCATATTATTCCGCTTGACAAGGGTCGGCCGGACGCCTCCAACTGCACGCATTGCACCTTGACGGTGCCGACGACCGGGGAATTTTCCCCAACCCAAAAAAGGAACCCCGGCGGGGTGCGCTGTGCGCGTCCCGGCCGGGGTTCGGGTGCGGGACGCTCAGGCGCCGGCGCGGATCTTGCGGCTGTGCTCGTGCACGGTGTCGACCAGCACCGACACCGACTCGGGCGGCGTGAATTGCGAGATGCCGTGGCCGAGGTTGAAGACGTGGCCGGGGTGGTTGCCGTAGGAATCGAGCACGCGCTTCGCCTCGCGCGCGATGGCTTCCGGCGGCGCGAACAGCACGTTGGGGTCGAGGTTGCCCTGCAGCGCGACCTTGTCGCCGACGAGCTTGCGCGCGCGGCCGATGTCCATCGTCCAGTCGAGGCCGACGGCGTCGCAGCCGATGTCGGCGATACTCTCGATCCACAGGCCGCCGCCCTTCGTGAACACGATGTTCGGCACACGCTCGCCGTCGCGCTCCTTGATCAGGCCGTCGACGACGCGCTTGAGGTAGGGCAGCGAGAACTCGTGGTAGGCGGCCTCGGACAACGCGCCACCCCAGGAGTCGAACACCATCACGGCCTGCGCGCCGGATTCGATCTGCGCGTTGAGGTAGGCGACGACCGAGTCGGCCGTCACGGACAGGATGTGGTGCATCAGGTCGGGGCGCGAGTAGGCCATCGCCTTGACCTTGCGATAGTCGTCGGACGAGCCGCCCTCGACCATGTAGCAGGCGAGCGTCCACGGGCTGCCGGAGAAGCCGATCAGCGGCACGCTGCCGTTGAGCGCGCGGCGGATCTCGGCGACCGCGTCCATCACGTACTGCAGCTCGGCGTGCGGATCGGGGATCGCGAGGTTGCGGATCTCCCACTCGTCACGCAGCGGGCGCTCGAAGCGCGGCCCTTCGCCTTCGGCGAAGTACAGGCCCAGGCCCATCGCGTCCGGCACCGTGAGGATATCGGAGAACAGGATCGCGGCGTCGAGGTTGTAACGCGCGAGCGGCTGCAGCGTGACCTCGCAGGCCATCGTCGGGCTCTTGCACAGGTTCAGGAAGCTGCCCGCCCGCTTGCGGGTCTCGCAGTACTCGGGCAGGTAGCGCCCCGCCTGCCGCATCAGCCACAGCGGCGTGTATTCGGTCGGCTGGCGCAGCAAGGCGCGCAGGAAGGTGTCATTCTGCAGGCGGGTCACGGTTACGTCCTCAAATCTGCCCGATGCGGGCGCAAACCGCGATTATCCGCGTTTTCCGCCGTCATGCCGACCCCCGGTGGCAGAGCGGGGCATATGCCCCGCCGCGGGCGCGCTCAGAGCGCGAAAGTCAGCGCTCCGGCCACCGCCGCGAGGCCGCCCAGCGTCCAGCGCAGCGCACCGCTCGCGCGCACCGCGAAGAAGGCGCTCACCAGCGTGACCAGGGCCGCCGGCAGGTGCTCGGCACCGGACGAGAACATGTGCGCGAGGCCCGGCACGAAGCCGTGATCGCCGTGCGCCAGGAGCGGGCCGGCGGAGAGCGTAAGGGTGATGGCGGTGGCGATGCGGAGCGGCTTCATGACGATGTCCTCGGAATGCTGGGCGCGGTTAACTGGATCAGCCGAGGTTGAAACAAGTTGCGTGCCAGCGAACAGGAGTGCGGCCGCGCTGGGGGTCGACATCCACCGCCGGCAAGCTGCATTCCGGACGGCAGACGCGGGTGGTCAGAAGGTTTCCACCGGCGTCGCCGCCGACGGGCGCCGCTGGCGCTGCCGTCCCGCGCCAGCGGCGCGCCGAAGCGACCGCAGCGCGGCCCGTCGCGCGTTCAGCGGCACACCAGCACCGGAATCGTGCAGTGCGCGAGCACCTTGTTGGTCTCGCTGCCCAGCAGCAGCGCGTTGATGCCGCGCCGGCCGTGCGAGGCCATGCAGATCAGGTCGCAGCCGCGGCTCTCGGCGGTGTGGATGATCACGCGGTGGGGCGCCTCGCTGCTTTCGAGGACCGCGTCGGCATCGATCCCGGCCTCGCGCGCGCGGGCGAGCGCGGCGTCGAGGATGTGCTGGCCGTGCGTAGCGGCTTCGCGGGCGAAGCGGCGCGACTTCTCGGGATCGTAGTGGCCGCCCTCGCCGAAGTTGGTCACCGGGAAGGGCGCTTCGGCGATCGCGTTGAGGATCGTCAGGCGCGCGCCCAGGTTGCGGGCAAGCCCGATCGCGCGGTCTAGGGCCTGGTCGGACAGCGGCGAGCCGTCGGTGGGGACGAGGATGTGCTGGAACATGGTGCGTCCTTGGGATGAGAGAGGTTCTTTGGCGCGCGCCGGGCCGTGGGGACGGCCCCGGCGCGCGGCCGGCGTTGCGTGGTGCGGCGCTCAGTCGCGCGCGGCGCTCCCGCCGGCGGTTTCGACCGCGAGCTCGCCCGCCGCGTCGCCGTCGCCGGACTGCCGCTGCGCGAGCCAGCCGCCGAGCGCGACGACGAACAGCGCCCCGACGGCCGAACTCAGGTAATGCAGCCAGCCCGGCAGGTGCTCGACGTAGGGCTTCATCACGACGTCGCCGACCAGCATGCCGCCGGCGATCCAGCCCAGCAGCGCCGCGCCCAGCGTGATGACCATCGGGAAGCGGTCCATCAGTTTCAGCACGAACTTGCTGCCCCACACGATGATCGGGATGCTGACGACGATGCCGAACACCACGAGGCCGAGGTCACCCTTGGCCGCGCCGGCAACCGCGATCACGTTGTCGAGGCTCATCACCGCGTCGGCGACGACGATGGTCTTGATCGCGCCGAGCAGATGCGTCGAGCCCTCGACGTTGCCGTGGCCGTCCTCGTCCTCCGGCTGCATCAGCTTCACGCCGATCCACAGCAGCAGCAGCGCCCCGACGACCTTCAGGAAGGGCAGCGCCAGCAGCTGCAGCGCGAAGAAGATCAGCACGATGCGCAGCGCGATCGCGCCGACGACACCCCACGCGATGCCCTTGTTGCGCTGGTGCTCGGGCAGCTTGCGGCACGCCAGCGCGATCACGACGGCGTTGTCGCCGCCGAGCAGGATGTCGATGGCGATGATCTGCAGCACGGACACCCAGAAGGCGGCGTCCATCATGGTTTCAAACACGGTCATTACTCCTCAGATCGGTGAATGGTGGCCGATCGCGTTCGCCTGCATGCGGCGCACGAGGCGCCATGCCTGCGGCACGATCACGACCAGCGCGGTGATCGCCAGCACCGTCGCCGAGATCGGCTGCGTCACGAAGATCGACAGGTCGCCCTGGCTGATCGCGAGCGCGCGGCGGAACTGCTGCTCCGACAGCGGCCCCAGGATCAGGCCGACGAGCACCGGCGCGACCGGGATGTCGTAGCGGCGCATCACGAAGCCCAGCAGGCCGATGCCGTACAGCAGCGCCAGGTCGAACCACGAGTTGCGGATGCCGTAGGCGCCCATCGTCGCGAAGATCAGGATGCCGGCGTAGAGCAGCGGTCGCGGGATCGCCAGCAATTTTACCCAGACCCCCACGAGCGGCAGGTTCAGTGCGAGGAGGATGACGTTTCCGATATACATGCTTGCAATCAGGCCCCAAATCAGCTCCGGTTGCGTGTCGAACAGCAGCGGACCAGGCTGCAGGCCGTACTGCTGGAATGCGGCGAGGATGATCGCGGCGGTCGCGGTGGTCGGCAGGCCCAGCGTCAGCAGCGGCATCAGCGTGCCGCTCGCGGAGGCGTTGTTGGCCGCTTCCGGCCCGGCGACGCCTTCGATCGCGCCCTTGCCGAACTCGTCGGCATGCTTGCTGAGCTTCTTCTCCGTCGCGTAGGACAGGAAGGTCGGGATCTCGGCGCCGCCAGCGGGGATGCAGCCGAACGGGAAGCCGAAGGCGGTGCCACGCAGCCACGGCTTCCACGAGCGCTTCCAGTCCTCCTTGCTCATCCAGATCGAGCCCTTCATCTGCTCGATGGTGTCGACGCCGCGGTTGAGGTAGGTGGCGACGTACAGCGTCTCGCCGACCGCGAACAGCCCCACCGCGACGACGACGATGTCGAGGCCGTCGAGCAGTTCCGGCACACCCAGCGTGAAGCGCGCCTGGCCGGTCTGGCTGTCGAGGCCGATGAGGCCGATCGCGAGCCCGAGGAACAGCGCCGCGAGGCCGCGCGCGGGCGAGGCGCCGAGCACCGCCGACACCGTCACGAAGGCCAGCACCATCACCGAAAAGTACTCGGCCGGGCCGAACTTGAGCGCGACGTCGACCGCGAACGGCGACACGAAGGTCAGCAGCACGGTGCCGATCGTGCCGGCGACGAAGGAGCCGATCGCCGAGGTCGCGAGCGCCGCGCCGGCGCGGCCGCGCTTGGCCATCATGTTGCCTTCCATCGCGGTGACGATGGTCGCCGACTCGCCCGGCGTGTTGAGCAGGATCGAAGTCGTCGAGCCGCCGAACATCGCGCCGTAGTAAATGCCGGCGAACATGATCAGCGCGCCGGTGGGGTCGAAGCCGGCCGTGGCCGGCAGCAGCAGCGCCACCGTCAGCGCGGGGCCGACGCCCGGCAGCACGCCGACCGCGGTGCCCAACGTGACGCCGACGAAGCCGAGGAACAGGTTCTGCAGGCTCAGCGCGACGGCGAAGCCGGAGAATAGTGCGTTAAGGGTGTCCATCTCAGCCTCCGAACGGGCCGGCGGGCAGGCTCAGGCCCAGGCCGCGCGTGAAGAGGAAATACACAATCGACGACAGCACGACCGCGATCCCGAGGTCGCGCACCGGCTTCTTGCTGCCGAAGCCGCGCGCGACCAGCACGAAGAGCAGCGTCGAGGCGAGGATGAAGCCGGCCCAGCCGATCAGCACCATGTGCAGCACCACGCCGGCGCTGATCAGCAGGAAGCCCATGCGGTCGGGCGCCGCGTGCGTCTCGGCTTCTTCCGGCATCGCGCGCCAGCCGCCGGAGAGCGCCTGCCACGCGAGCCAGGCGCCGCACAGCATGAGACCGGTGCCGATGACGTATGGGAAGAGGCGCGGACCGACCTGCGCATAACCCTGCGTCTCGGCGATGCCCTGGGTCTCGAAGGCGACGAAGCTGCCCAGCGCCAGCAGCACGAGCGAGATCAGCAGCTCGCCGGCGTCGATGCGTGCGCGCGTGCTCATTTCTTCACCAGCCCGAGGTCGGTGACGAGCTTGAGCACGGTCTTCTGCTCAGCCTCGACGTAGTGGCGGAACTCGTCGCCGGCCATCAGCATGTCGACCCACTCGTTCTTCTCGAGCGTCGCCTTCCACGACTCGCTCTTCGCCATCTGCGTCAGCGCCTTCACCAGCTCGTCGCGCTGTGCGTCGCTGATGCCGGGCGCCGCCATGATGCCGCGCCAGTTCACGAACTCGACGTTGATGCCCTGCTCCTTCAGCGTCGGCACGTCGATGTCCTTGACGCGCGCGGGCGCCGTGACCGCCAGCGCGCGCAGCTTGCCCGCCTTGATCTGGCCCGCGAACTCGTTGAAGCCGCCCAGACCCACCGTGACGTGGCCGCCCAGCACCTGCGCCAGCACCTCGCCGCCGCTGCCGAAGGCGACGTAGTTGAACTTGCCCGCCTCGCCGCCGATCGCCTGCACGATCATGCCCGCGGTGAGCTGGTCGACGCCGCCGGCGAAGCCGCCCGCCCACGACACCGCGGCCGGATTCGCCTTGTACGCGGCGACGAGGTCGGCCATGGATTTGAGCGGCGAGCTCGCCGGCACCACCAGCACCTCGTATTCGCCGGTGAGGCGCGCGATCGGCGTGACGTTCGACAGCGTGACCGGCGACTTGTTGATGAACACCGCCGATACCATGCCCTTGCCGCTCGCCATCAGCGCGCCGCCGTCGCCCTTGCTGCTGTTGATCAGCTGCGCGAGCCCGATCGTGCCGCCCGCGCCGGCGACGTTGTTCACCTGCACGCGCTCGGCGAGCTTGTTGGCCTGCAGCGCGGCCTGCACCGCGCGGCCGAGCTGGTCGTAGCCGCCGCCGGGCGCGGCGGGCACGAGAATCTTGTAGTCCGCGGCGCAGGCCAGGGTGGCGCCCGCGAGGGCGAGGCCGGCGAGGGCTGTCCTCAGCGCGCGGCCGAGGCCGGCGCCGATAGGGTGATGTCGCATGTCGAGTGTCTCCGGAAGAGGTCCCGCGGGCCGCGGCGGCGCGGCCCCGCGCGGGTAGGTGCTGCGGGCGGCGAGGCGGCCGCTTACGGCTTGACCATGCCGAGGTCGGTCACCAGCTTGGTGATGCGCGCGATGTCGGCGTCGAGGAACTTCTTGAACTCGGGGCCGGCGAGGTACATGTCCTGCCAGTCGTTGCGCTTCAGCGCGTCCTTCCACGAGTTCGACGTGACCGCCTTGTCGAGCACGGCGACGAGCTCCTTCTGCTGCGCCTCGCTGATGCCGGGCGCGGCGAAGATCGCGCGCCAGTTCACCATCTCGACATTGACGCCCTGCTCCTTCAGCGTCGGCACGCTCTCGCCGGGGATGCGCTCGGCGCCCGAGACCGCCAGCGCGCGCAGCTTGCCGGACTTGATCTGCGACTGGAACTCGCCGAAGCCGCTGATGCCGGCCGCGACGTGGCCGCCCATGATCGCGGCCTGCGCCTCGCCGCCGCCCGAGTAGGCGATGTAGTTCACCTTCGTCGGATCGACGCCGACGGCCTGCGCGATCAGGCCCGCGAGGATGTGGTCCGAGCCGCCCGCCGAGCCGCCGCCCCACGACACCGAGCCCGGGTTGGCCTTGAACTGGTCGATCAGCTCCTTCAGGGTCTGGATCTTGGAGCTCGCCGGCACGACGACGACCAGCGTCTCGCCGGAGAGGCGCGCGAGCGGCGTGACCTGGGTCAGGTTCACCGGCGACTTGTTGGTCGCGATCGCGCCGACCATCACCATGCCGCCGACCAGCGTCGCGCCGCCGTCGCCCTTGGCGCCATTGACGAACTGTGCCAGCCCGATCGTGCCGCCCGCGCCGCCCTTGTTGTCGACGGTGACCTTCTTCGCGAGGCCCTCGGCGTTGATCGCGGCCTGCAGCGCGCGCGCGGTCTGGTCCCAGCCGCCGCCCGGGTTGGCCGGCACGAGGATCTTGACGCTGTCGAGCGCGAGCGCCGGGGCGCTGGCGACGAAGCCGAGGCCGATCGCTGCGGCGACGAGGGTGGTTTTGACGATGTTGCGGATCATGCTTGTCTCCTCCTTGATATCGGACCGGTCGCTCCGGCCCTGCATGAAGGCAGACGATACGGAGAAGGGCTTTCGATTGGCTTTCAGTGGTCGACAGCGCCTTGTTCCGCCCCCTTGAAGGGGAGGGAGCGACGGCGCAGCACTCAAGCCGACATCACAAATTAAGCCTGTCCGGCCTCGTCCGCGCGGCGCGGAAACTCGACCTCGACCTGCAGCCCGCGTCCGCCCGGCGCATCGGCGAGCCTCACTTCGCCGCCGTGCGCGAGCGCGATTTCGCGCACGATCGCGAGCCCCAGGCCGCTGCCATCCGGCCCGCCCTGGCCGAGGATGCGGTAGAAGCGCTGGAACACCTTGTCGCGCTCGGCGACCGGAATGCCCAGTCCCTCGTCGCTCACCGCGAGCACGACGTGCCCGTCCGCGGTGCCGGTCGCGACGACGACCTGCGTGTCCGGCGGGCTGTAGCGGATGGCGTTGTCGATGAGGTTGGCGACGAGCTCGCGCAGCATCGCGGCGTTGCCGGTCATCGGCGCCGGCCCCGTCTCCTCGAAGGCGAGCTCGATGCGCTTCTTCAGCGCCACCGGTACCAGCTCCAGCGCGACCTCGCGCGCGATCGCGGTGAGATCGACCGGCGCCTGCTCCTGGATCAGGCCGTTGGCCGGCTCCGCGCGCGACAGCGACAGCATCTGGTCGGCCATGCGGCGCGTGCTGCGGATCGTCGCCAGCAGGCTCTCGAAGATGCGCCGCATCTCGCCCGGGTCGCCCTGGCGCGCGCCGAACTCGGCCTGCGTGCTGAGCACCGCGAGCGGGGTGCGGATCTGGTGCGCGGCGTCGGCGAGGAAGCGCCGGCGTGCCGCGAGCATCGCCGACAGGCGTTCCATGTGGTGGTTGATCGCGCCGATCAGCGGCTGCACCTCGCTCGGCACGTTGCCGGTAGGCACCGGCGTGAGGTCGTCCTCGGCGCGCCGCTGCACCGCGTCGCGCAGCTCCACGAGCGGGCGAAAGGCCGTGCCCAGCGCCAGCACCAGCATCAGCGCGCCCAGCCCGACGAGCAGCAGCTGGCGCCGCAGGCTGTCGAAGAACAGTTCGCGGGCAAGTGCGACGCGCGACTCGGTGGTTTCGGCGAACACGATCGTCACCGCGTCGCCGCCCGCGAGCGCCGGGTCGTACAGGCGCTTCCGCATCGCGCCGATGCGCACGTCCTCGCCGCGGTACTGCATCTCCGCCAGCAGCAGCGTGCCGTCCTCGGGCGGCGCGTGCGGCGCGAGGAGATCCTCGTAGCCGGTCACGAGGCGCCCGTCGGGGGCGATCACGGCGTAGAACACGCGCTCCTGCACGCCGGCCTCGAACACGTCGAAGGCCGAGTACGGCACATTGACGGTGATCTCGCCCTCGAGCGAATGCACCTGCTCGGCGATAGCGCGGACCGATGCGGTGAGCGAACGGTCGTAGGCGCGATTGACCGCCTGGCGCGCGCCCACCCAGGACAGCACGGCGTTGATCGCGAGCAGGATCAGCAGCGGCGGCAGCAGCCAGCGCGCGACGCGCCCGCGCAGGCTCAGCGACGCGCGCATGCCCGCCCGCGCCAAGCCTCAGTCACCGCCCGCCTCGCCGATCAGGTAGCCCAGCCCGCGCAGCGTCGTCACGACCGCGCCCGAGCCCTCCAGCTTCTTGCGCAGGCGATGCACGTAGATCTCGATCGCCTCCGGACGCGCCTCCTCGTCGAAGCTGAACACCTTCTCGAACAGCGCCTCGCGCGCGAGCGGGCGCCCCTGGCGCGCGATCAGCGCCTCGAGCACCGCGAGCTCGCGCGGTGTCAGCGACAGCGGCTTGCCCTCGACCGTCGCGAGGCGCGAGTTGAGGTCGAACTCCAGCCGGCCGATCTTCACCGTCGGCACGAGGTTGCCGGCCCGGCGCAGCAGCGCCTTGATGCGCGCCTCCAGCTCGGTGAGCTCGAAGGGCTTGGGCAGGTAGTCGTCGGCGCCGAGGTTGAGGCCCTTCACGCGATCCTCGGTCGAGCCGCGCGCGGTGAGGATGATCACCGGCGTGGTCCGGGTCGCATCGCGCCCGCGCAGGCGGCGCAGCACCTCCAGGCCGTCCATCCCGGGCAGCGACAGATCGAGCACGACGAGGTCGTAGGGCTGGGTGAGCAGCGCGTGGTCGGCATGGTCGCCGCGGCGCATCACGTCGACGGCGTAACCCGCCTGCACCAGCGCCTTGGAAACCCATTCCGCGAGTTCGGTATGATCCTCTACGAGCAGCAGGCGCATCGGCTGAAGGTGCTTCGAAAGCTGTTGGATAGATCATCGTGCCGCAAACGAGCGCGGCGTGCAAAATCACTGCGGACCACTGCCATCCTCCGCAAGGACCTCGAATTGAGCACATTCCTGCCCCGCCTGCTTCGCACCGTCGCGCTCGCGCTCGCGTGCGCGTGCGTGCTGACGGCCGCGAGCGCCCGTGCGGCGCGGGACGACACGCTTTACGCGGCGGCGATACGCGAGGGCCGCGTCATCGTCCATGCCGCGACCGACGAGCGCATCGCGCGCCCGCTGATCCGCGACTTCGAGCAGCGCTACCCCGGCGTGCGCGTGCATTACGAGGACCTCAACAGCGGCGAGCTGTACCGGCGCTTCCTCGACGAGGCCGCGCGCGGCGAACAGGCCGACGTGGTGTGGAGCTCGGCGATGGACATGCAGGTGAAGCTCGTCAACGACGGCTACGCCCAGCCCTGGCGCTCCGCCGAGACGGCCGCGCTGCCCGACTGGGCGGTGTGGAAGAACGAGGCCTTCGGCACCACCTTCGAACCCGTCGCGATCGCCTACAACCGCAAGCGGCTCGCCCCCGCCGACGTGCCCACGACGCATGCCGAGCTGCTGCGCCTGCTCGCCCAGCAGCCGGAGCGCTTCCGCGGCAAGCTGGCGACCTACGAACCCTCCACGTCGGGCCTCGGCTTCATGCTGCACACGCAGGACGAGCTCGCGAACCCGGTCGTGTTCTGGAAGCTCGCCCAGGCCTTCGGCCGCACCGGCATCGCCACGCTGGTCTCGACCACCGGCATGCTCGACCGCATCGCGTCCGGCGAGGCGCTGATCGGCTACAACGTGCTCGGCTCCTACGCGCTGCTGCGCGCCCATGAGGACCCTGCGATCGGCGTCGTGCTGCCGCGCGACTACACGCTGGTGCTGAGCCGCATCGCCTTCATCTCGCGCGGCGCGCGCCATCCGAACGCCGCACGCCTGTGGCTGGACCACCTGCTGTCGCGCGAGGGACAGCAGCTGCTCGCGCAGAACCCCGGCTTCTTCGCGGTGCGCGACGACGTGCCCGACGACGCCGCGGCCGCCGAGCTGCGCCGCCAGCTCGGCGGCGCCTTCCGCCCGATCCCGATCGGGCCCGGACTGATGACCTACCTCGACCAGGTCAAGCGCCGCGACTTCCTGCGCAAGTGGCAGCAAACGCTGTTTCCCGCGCCCTGATCCACGGCGGAACCCGGTTCCGCCCGTCTTCACAGGCATGACGAGCCCGCTCGCGGTATCGTTCCCGGGGACGTCGACGCGAAAAACCCCCGGCGCCGGGAGTCGCTGCGCCGGGGGAAGGAACGCGCGGGAACGCGCGAAGAGGAGAAGATAGCCTCCGGGGCGAGGGCCGCTCAGAAGCGGTGGCGGATGCCCGCCATCAGCACGCGCGGATCGTCGCCGGCATCGGGCGTGAGGTTGCCGAGCGCGTAGTTGGCGTCGTCCTTGTTGCTGAGCTGCGAGTACGCGGCATACAGCGTCGTGCGCTTGGACAGGTCGTGCATGTAGTACGCCGACCAGCCCTGCGCGTCCTCGGCCGCGGCGTCGTTGCGCTCGTCGCGCTTGGCGTAGCTCAGCGCGATCGTGTCGTTGGCGGTGACACGGATCTCGGCGCCGACGTCGAAGGTGCGCGCCTTGCCGCTGCCGACCGAACCGCTTTCCCTGTCCTGGGTGTAGGCGAGGTAGGGCTTCACGACGCCGAAGTCGTAGGCGATCCCACCGCCCGTCGTGCGCACGCGCCCGCCGGTGGCGTCGCGATGCACGCTCTGGGTCGTCAGCGAGGCCGCCAACGCGCCGTTCTTGTACAGCGCGGTGATGCCGTGGCCGTTGCCTTCCTTCCGCGCGTCGCCGTTGCCGCTCTTCTCGCCCAGCCAATAGCCGAGATCGAACTCGAGGCCGGCGAAACTCGGCGAGCGGTACTTCACCATGTTGTCGAAGCGCGTCTCGTAGGCCGGCTTGATGCCGCCCGTCTTGCGCGTCAGCAGGCCCACGCTGCGGTCGGCCGAACCGGTGGCGTCGAACGGGTCGATGGCGACGAAGGCCGGCGAGTACTGGCGGCCGAGGGTGAGGCGGCCCCAGCTGGCGCTTTCGAGGCCGACGAAGGACTGGCGCCCGAACAGCCGGCCGCCCTGCTCGGCGGTGCCGGTAGAGGGGTCGAAGCCGCTCTCGATGGTGAAGATCGCCTTCAGGTCGCCGCCGAGCGCCTCGCTGCCCTTGAATCCCAGGCGCGAGCCGTTCAGTTCGCCGTGATCGACGCCGGTGCGTTCCTTGTCGCCCGCCGATTCGCGCGCAAGGTTGAGGTCCAGCAGGCCGTAGATCGTGACGTTGGACGGGGTCGATTGCGCCAGCGCCGCGAACGGCATGGCGACGGCCGCCGCGATGGCCGCGGCGATGATTTTCTTGTGCATTGTGCTCCTCCGGTTGCGCTCATTCGCCCTCGGCCACACCTGCGTGGCCGGGTGCAGCGCATTCCACACGAACTCGCTTTCAGTCTGCTTTCTGCGCACGGCGCCGAACGCGCACACCGCCGCGCACGCGCGGAGCGACGGCCGCGCGCGCCTACAGCGCGAAAGTCAGCGCGCCGGCCGCCGCCGCGAGGCCACCCAACGTCCAGCGCAACGCACCGCTCGCGCGGACGGCGAAGAAGGCGCTGACCAGTGCGACGAGGACCGCCGGCAGGTGCTCTACGCCGGACGAGAACATGTGCGCGAGGCCCGGCACGAGGCCGTGATCGCCGTGCGCGAGGACCGGGCCGGCGACGAGCGTGAAAGCCAGGGCGGTAGCGATGCGGGGCAATGTCATGGCGATGTCCGTGGAATGCGTTATGGGAGATTACTGGATCGGCGAAGGTCGAAACAAGGCAGGAGCCAACGGTTGGTTGCAGACGCGCCGACGCCGGCACTCGGGGTGCGGCGCCGGCGCGATCAGGCGCGCTCCGCCGCCGACGGGCGCAGCAGGCCCTGGCGTTCGATGAAGTCGATGATCTCGGCCAGCCCCTGGCCGGTCTTCAAGTTGCTGAAGACGAAGGGGCGCTCGCCGCGCATCCTTTTCGCGTCGCGGTCCATGACCTCCAGGCTCGCACCGACGAGCGGCGCGAGGTCGATCTTGTTGATCACCAGCAGGTCGCTGCGCGTGATGCCCGGGCCGCCCTTGCGCGGGATCTTGTCGCCGGCGGAGACGTCGATGACGTACAGCGTGAGGTCGGAGAGCTCGGGTGAGAAGGTCGCCGCGAGGTTGTCGCCGCCGGATTCGACGAAGATGATCTCGACGCCGGGGAAACGCCGGATCAGGCGATCGACGGCCTCGAGGTTGATCGACGCGTCCTCGCGGATCGCGGTATGCGGGCAGCCGCCGGTCTCGACGCCGATGATGCGCTCGGGCGCGAGCGCCTCGTTGCGCACGAGGAACTGCGCGTCCTCGGCGGTGTAGATGTCGTTGGTGACGACGGCGATGTCGTAGCGTTCGCGCAGGGCAAGGCACAAGGCGAGCGTCAGCGCCGTCTTGCCCGAGCCGACCGGGCCGCCGATGCCCACGCGCAGGGGCTGGGAGGTGTGGGGGGTCATGATCTGAAGAGCCTCGTGTATTGGGTTTCGTGCCGGCTGCTCGCGAGCGCGAGGCCGGGGGTGAAGTTGCTCCATTGATCTGCGGGAAGCTGCGCCGCCTGCGCCGCAAGTTCCGGGATGCGCGCGCCGAGCGTCGCGAGCAGGCGCTGACCGGCCGACTGGCCCAGCGGCACCGCCTTCACCGCGGCCATGACCTGGTTCTCCAACCACGCCCACAGGTAGGCGGGCAACGCCATGTCGACCGGGATCGCCCACGCCGCGGCCGCGGCCGCCCAGGCCGTCGGAAAGGACGGGGTGTCGAGCGCGACGAGCCGCACCCGCCAGCCGGGCAGGGCGGCGAAGGCGTCGAGGTCGCCGAGCAGACGGACGAGCGAGTAGCCCATCTGCACCGTCTCGGCACGCAGTTCGGCGCTCTCGCGGCTGGCGAGGAAATCGGCGTTGAGCGCCATGACCTGCGCATCGTCGCCGTCTTCCCACGCGCGGATCAAGGCCGCCAGCAACGGCGCCTCGAAGCGCGCGAGGTTCCATTCGAGCAGATCGCCGATCCAGCGCGCGGCCGCCGCCTCGTCGCGCACCGCGCCGGACTCGACCGCCCACTCCAGCCCCTGCGAGTAGGTGTAGGCGCCGACCGGCAAGGCCGGACTGGCGAGCTGCAGCAGGCGGATCAGCGGTAGCATCGCGGCCTCCCGAAGGCCGC
Organism: Aromatoleum toluolicum; assembly: GCF_012911005.2. Lineage (GTDB taxonomy): Bacteria > Pseudomonadota > Gammaproteobacteria > Burkholderiales > Rhodocyclaceae > Aromatoleum > Aromatoleum toluolicum. The sequence goes on from NZ_WTVS01000018.1 coordinate 58,814, forward strand.
GTGGCGGGGTACGCCTTCGGCTCCTCCCGCCCTGCGTTCCGTGCCAGCGACACGCGCAGCTGAAGCACGGCCCCCGTAGGGCGGGAGGAGCGCAGCGTATCCCGCCAATCCAGTCGCCGAAGGCCGCTCGAACATCATCAGCGACCGCCCATCATGTGGATGCGCGCCCCGCTGCCGTCCCCCGGATGCTGGTGCCCGTGCGCGTAAGCGCCCGCCTCCGGCTCGAAGGGGGCGCGCAGCGCGGTGACCGTCGCGCCGAGCCCGACGAGCATGCCTTCGAGCACGTGGTCGGCCTGGATGCGCAGCCAGTCGCCCGCCGCGTCGGCACCAACCTCGACCGCGACGTGGCGGTTGCCGAGGTGGTAGGCCGCACGTGCGAGCGCCGACGGATTCGCGCAGCGCGCCTCGACCAGATCTTCGGGCGCCGCGACGACCTCGACGATGCGCCCATCGCCCCCTGCAAGCTTCTGCCCGCCACGCAGGATCGTGCCGCGCGGCAGGAACAGCCCGACCTCCTCGCCGGACGCCAGTTTCGCGCGCAGACGGCTCTTCGTGCGGTAGGAAAAATCGAGCTCCAGCCGCTCGCTCGCGGCCGCGGGGCCGTCGTACAGCGCCTCGAGCAGCAGCATCGGACGCACCGCGCCGGAGGTGGCGGGAATCACGGAATCGCTTTCGGCCATCGCTGGAATCTCTCAGAACAGGAAGTAACGCTGCGCCATCGGCAGCACGTCCGCGGGCTCGCAGGTCAGCAGCTCGCCGTCGGCGCGCACGACATAGGTCTCTGGATCGACGTCGATGGCCGGGGTCGCGTCGTTGTGGATCATGTCCGCCTTCGTCACCTTGCGGCAGCCGCTCACCGCTACGAGCCGCTTCGCCAGCCCCAGCGCCGCGACCGCCGGATTCGCCAGCGCCGCCTGCGACACGAAAGTCACCGAAGTCTTCAGCCCGCCGCCGAAGGCCCCGAACATCGGCCGGTAATGCACCGGCTGGGGCGTCGGGATCGACGCGTTGGGGTCGCCCATCGCCGCCGCCGCGATCATGCCGCCCTTGAGGATCAGCGAAGGCTTCACGCCGAAGAAGGCCGGCTTCCACAGCACCAGGTCCGCGAGCTTGCCGACTTCGACCGAACCCACGACGTGCGAGATCCCGTGCGTGATCGCCGGGTTGATCGTGTATTTGGCGATGTAGCGCTTCACGCGGAAGTTGTCCGCCTTGCCATCACCTCGGGCACGGTCCTGCGGCAGCGGTCCGCGCTGCACCTTCATCTTGTGCGCGGTCTGCCAGGTGCGGATCACGACCTCGCCGACGCGGCCCATCGCCTGCGAGTCCGACGACATCATCGAGAACGCGCCGCTGTCGTGCAGGATGTCCTCGGCGGCGATGGTCTCGCGGCGGATACGGCTCTCGGCGAAGGCGACGTCCTCGGCGATCGCCGGGTCGAGATGGTGGCACACCATCAGCATGTCGAGATGCTCGTCGATGGTGTTCACCGTGTACGGCCGCGTCGGATTGGTCGACGACGGCAACACGTTGGCCTGCCCCACCGCGCGGATGATGTCCGGCGCGTGCCCGCCGCCCGCCCCCTCGGTGTGGAAGGTGTGGATCGTGCGCCCCTTGAAGGCCGCGAGCGTGGTCTCGACGAAGCCCGACTCGTTGAGCGTGTCGGTGTGGATCGCGACCTGCACGTCCAGCTCGTCGGCGACGGTGAGGCAGTTGTCGATCGCCGCCGGGGTCGTCCCCCAGTCCTCATGCAGCTTGAGCCCGATCGCACCGGCTGCGACCTGCTCGCGCAAGGGCTCGGGCAGGCTCGCGTTGCCCTTGCCGAAGAAACCGAGGTTCATCGGAAACGCGTCGGCCGCCTGCAGCATGCGGTGGATATGCCACGGCCCCGGCGTGCACGTCGTCGCGAAGGTGCCGGTCGCGGGGCCGGTGCCGCCGCCCAACATCGTCGTCACGCCGCTCATCAGCGCTTCCTCGATCTGCTGCGGGCAGATCCAGTGGATGTGGCTGTCGATGCCGCCCGCGGTCAGGATCATGCCCTCGCCGGCGATGATCTCGGTGCCCGCGCCGATCGCGATCGTCACGCCCGGCTGGATGTCCGGGTTGCCCGCCTTGCCGACGCCGGCAATACGCCCGTCCTTGATCGCGACGTCGGCCTTGACGATGCCCCAGTGGTCGATGATCAGCGCGTTGGTGATCACCGTGTCCGCGACCTCCGCCGACACCCGCTGGCCCTGCCCCATGCCGTCGCGGATCACCTTGCCGCCGCCGAACTTGACCTCCTCGCCGTAGATCGTGAAATCGCGCTCGACCTCGATCCACAGCTCGGTGTCGGCCAGCCGCACGCGATCGCCAACGGTTGGGCCAAACATTTCCGCATACGCGCGGCGCGAGATCGTCACTTTCATCACAGCGCCCCCCTCATTCCAAGCTACCCATCACGCCGCCGCGGAAGCCATACACCTTGCGCTCGCCCGCCAGCGCCACGAGCTCGACGATGCGCGACTGCCCCGGCTCGAAGCGCACCGCCGTGCCGGCCGCGATGTTCAGCCGGAAGCCGCGCGCCGCGGCGCGGTCGAAGTCGAGCGCGGCATTGGTTTCCGCGAAGTGGTAATGCGAGCCGACCTGGATCGGCCGGTCGCCGGTATTGGTCACCGCCAGCGTCAGCGTCGCGCGACCGGCATTGAGTTCGATCTCGCCGTCGGCGACGAGGGTTTCACCGGGAATCATCTATCTCTCTCCGCAAGGTTGTGAGTCATGGCACCACGTAGCGCCGTGTCGGGTGGGTGTTTGCGGAGCAGGCGAGGACTGTCTGAGCGCAGGCGCGGAAGCGCGCCGCACCGCGCTCATTTGCGTCACCTCCGCCGCGCTGCGTAGCAGCAGCCCGCGGAGCAAATTCCCACCCGCCACGGCGCGGGCAGCCATAACGGGCCATGTCGCCTCACACGATCGGGTTATGCACCGTCACCAGCTTCGTTCCATCCGGAAAAGTCGCCTCCACTTGGATCTCCGGAATCATCTCCGGCACCCCCTCCATCACCTCATCGCGCGCGAGGATCGTCGTGCCCTCGCTCATCAGCTCGGCCACCGTGCGCCCGTCGCGCGCCCCCTCGAGAATCGCGCACGAGATCAACGCGACGGCTTCGGGGTAATTCAGCCTCAGGCCGCGCGCACGCCGCCGCTCGGCGAGCAGGCCGGCGGTGAACAGCAGCAGCTTGTCCTTCTCGCGTGGGGTCAGTTCCATTTGTTCTTGTCCTCGTTCAGGTATTCCCTCAGGTGTTCCAGATGCGCGGCACGCGCATCGGCACGCCGGCGACCGCGGGCCGGACCACCGCCCACAGGCGCGTGAACCATTCGCGCCCGGGCGCGCACGCCGGCCCCAGCCAGCGCGCAACGAGCAAGCCCGGCAACAGCGTCACCGCCCCCTGCCCGGCCACCGGCACGATCGCGCGGCACGCGTCGCGCAAGGCCGCATCGCACTTCGGCGACGCCACCAGCACGCTCCCGACCACCGGCGCGCCCGCGAGTCCCACCGGGGACTCGAGCAAGGGACTGCCGCCCGCGATGCGCCCGCGCTCCAGCCACAGCGGCCGGCCGTCGCGGCGGATGCGTGTGGATACCGCCAGCGCCCCGCGCGTGAAACGCTCGCCCGACGCGGTGCGGCCGAAGCACAACATCTCGGCGCCGACGAAGGCCGCATCGCCGACGAGCTCCACCTCCGTCGCCAATGTGCCGAGGGCACCTTCATAGACGATGCTCTCCTGCGGCAGCCACTCGCACACTGCGCCGTCAGCCACCGCGATGCGCTGCGTCAGCCCTGCCGTCGGCCCCGCGCTGCGATACCACTTGCCGGCACCCGGCGTCGTCAGCAAGGCGTGCGCCCCCGCATCCACCCTGATGTCGATCGCCAGCGAGTCGCCCCCGGCGATGCCGGCCGGCGGATGCAGCACGATGCCGTGGCACACCCCCTCGCCCTCCGGGTACAGCGCCTTCTGCACGCGCAGCGGCCCAAGATGGTGCCGACGCACGAGAACGGTGCGAGCCCCCCGGCGTGCGAACTCGAGCGCGAGTTCGGCGCACCATCCGGATGCGCCCGGCTGCGGCGAAAACGTGGGCTCAAGGCCAGCAAGGGCTTCGACGACGGCATTCATGCACGTCATGTAGCAATCCTCAGGCCAGCCCAAACCGATCCGGGATCCCCGCCACGTGCCGGTCGTCCGCCCCGCATGCCGGCGCCGTTTCGGCTCATCTCAGCTCGTCGGCGAACGCGTGATTGACGTCGCGGTGATGGAGCTCATCCGCGCGCACCGCGATGATGACCTCGCGCAGGCGCGCATCCTCGGCGAGATGCCAGTAATCGATCGCGATCTTCGGCGCCGGGATGTTGGCGTAGGTGCCGTTGTCCACGCCGGCCAGATACTCCGTGTAGCTGTACACCGCCTCCTCCTCGAAATAGCCGACGACGCGATGCGCGGTGCGTGGCGAGATCAGGTACAGCAGGAAGTAGAAGTTGAAGAACACGCCCTGCGCGATCACGATCAGCAACCGCTCGAAACGCGTCGGCTGGGCGACGTGAATGAAGGTCATCAGGTGAATGCGTTCGTTGTCCGCTTCGTCCAGAAGCGTGCGGATCCAGCCGCGGTCGCCTTCCATCCGGCGCAGCGCACGCAGATGCTGCAGCGCGCCGCCCACCATGCCGGGCACGGCCGCCACCGTTTCCAGCACCACCGCACGATGGCCGTAGCGACGCGCGAACACCGTGTCGGCGAAGAAGCGCATCGCCTTGGTGAAGGCCAGCGCAACGCGGTCGGAGAAATCGCGCGGGACGTGGTGTCGCTCGAGCGGAGGAGTATCTGACATAGGCAGCCAAGGGTTGTGAATCAACGCAATGCTCGTCCTTGTTTCGCCCAATCTGATTGATATTGCGGCGCCATTCCGTTCGTTACCGAACACACGGGAAGTTTTTCGCATGAACCGAATCCCAGCCCGTCAGGCACCCGCGGATTTATTCGATCCTGTGCGCGCTGACGTACCGAACATCCGCACCGAGACGGGTAGTGTGGAATCGGCGACAGGAGCATCGCGCATCACAGGCGATCCGGCCGCATCACTCACACGGAGGTCAGTCTCATGAACAGCATCGTTTACATCGTCGGCGCAGTAGTCATCATCCTGGTGGTCTTGTCGTTCTTCGGGCTTCGCTAGAGCATCTGACTGATCGGTTGTCGATCGCCGCGCGAATCCGCGCTTCCGATCCAGGGACGCGCGCTGCGCAATGGTGCATGGCGCGGGTGCGGGTGTAGTCTGACACCGCCTTCCGACAGCCCGTGCGCGCTTCCGCACCCATGCCGACCGACCACGCCACAGAAATCCTCAAGCATCCGGGTGCCTTCGTGCTCCGGACGCTGAAGGCGTTCCGCGCCAACCAAGGCCTGCTGCTGGCCGGCGCAATCGCCTATTACGCGCTGCTATCGACCGTGCCGCTGCTCATCCTCACCGTGATCGGGCTGTCCCACATCATCGGCGAGGACGAGTTGCTGCAGACCCTCGGGCGTTACCTCGAATGGCTGCTGCCGGGCCAGTCCCATGCGATCGTGGCGGAACTGGCGAATTTCCTCGCACACCGCGAGGTCATCGGCTGGGTGTTGCTCGCCACCATGCTGTTCTTCAGCTCATTGGCCTTCACCGTGCTGGAGAACGCGATGTCGGTGATCTTCCACCACCGGGTGGCGATCAGGCGGCGCCACTTCCTCGTCTCGGCCGTGATGCCGTATGTCTACATCCTGTTCCTCGCCTTCGGCCTGCTGCTGGCGACGCTGGTGGCGGGCAGCCTGCAGGCCATGGGCGAGGAACGGGTGGAGCTCCTCGGGCGCAGCTGGTCGCTCGGCGGCGTGTCCGGCGTGCTGCTCTATCTGCTCGGTCTCGCGGGCGAAATCTTCATGCTGACTTCGGTCTATCTCGTGATGCCGGTGGGCCGGCTGTCGCTGCAACACGCCCTGCTCGGCGCGGTCACCGCGGCGCTGCTGTGGGAGCTGTCGCGCCATGTGCTCGTGTGGTACTTCGCCACGCTGTCGCAGATCAGCACCGTGTACGGCTCCCTGACGACGGCGATCGCGGTTCTGCTGAGCCTGGAGGTTGCGGCGACCCTGCTGCTGCTGGGCGCGCAGGTCATCGCGGAATACGAACGCAGCGGCACTGGCGACCCCGACGCACGCCCGCAGCCGTTCACGACCGGGCAGGGCTGACCGGAGCTCGACGTTATACCGACAGCGCCTCGCGCACGCCGTCCGCGTCCATGTTGGCGCCCTCCCCGCGCATCACGATCTCGCCGCGTTCCATCACGAGGTATTGGTCGGCGAGCGAGCGGGCGAAGTCGTAATACTGTTCGACGAGCAAGATGGCCATCTCGCCGGTTTCGGCGAGGCTGCGGATGGCGCGCTCGATATCCTTGATGATCGACGGCTGGATACCCTCGGTGGGTTCGTCGAGGATCAGCAGTCTCGGTCCGAAGGCGAGCGCGCGGCCGATCGCGAGCTGTTGCTGCTGCCCACCGGAGAGGTCGCCGCCACGCCGGCCGAGCATCTGGCGCAGCACCGGAAACATGTCGAAGATGCGCGCAGGCAGCGGAGTGCCGCGCGGCCGGCTGGCGAGGCCCATCAACAGGTTTTCCTCGACGGTGAGACGCGGAAATATCTCGCGCCCCTGCGGCACGAAGCCGATACCGGCGTGCACGCGAGCGTGCGAGGGCGCGCGGGTGATGTCCGCGCCGCCGAAGGTGACCTTGCCGCTGGCAGCAGGCACCAGTCCCATCAGGGTCTTCAGCAGCGTGGTCTTGCCCACGCCGTTGCGCCCGAGCAGCGTCGTGACCTTGCCAAGCGGCACATCGAACGAAAGACCCCGCAGGATGTGGCTACCGCCATAGTATTGATTCAGGTTGTCGACCGTCAGCATATTCCCTGCCTTTCAACACAACACACAGATAAGCCCCGCAGCCAGCCGGATGTGGCGGGTGTTTGCGCAAGGGCGAGGACTGTCTGAGCGCAAGCGCGGAAGCGCGCTGCTGCGCGAGTTCCGCAGCCCTGGAGCAAATACCCGCCACATCCGGCGATTACTCCCCCGACCTCCCAGCACCGCTTTCACAATCGCCCCAAATTCCGCGAGCGATCGGGTCTTGCTGCTAACCGCCGGCCACAGGGGGTATTCCCTCCGCGGCTGCGGAACTCGCGGGACGGCGCGCTTCCGCGCCTCCGCTCAGACAGTCCTCGCCGCTCCGGGAACACCCCCTATGTCCGGCTTGCGGTGTTCGTTATCGAAGACCGCTTCATTCTTTCTTTCTCAGCGGCCCAGATACACCTCGATCACGCGCGGGTCCTCCTGCACCTCCGCGAGATCCCCTTCCGCGAGCACCGATCCCTCGCACAACACCGTCACCTTCCCGCCCAGCGCCTCCACGAACGCCATGTCGTGCTCCACGACGACCAGCGAATGCTTGCCGGCGAGACTCACGAACAACTCCGCCGTGCGCTCCGTCTCATCGTCCGTCATGCCCGCTACCGGCTCGTCCAGCAGCAAGAGCTTCGGCTCCTGCATCAGCAACATGCCGATCTCCAGCCACTGCTTCTGGCCATGCGACAACAGCCCCGCCGGGCGGTCCGCCTCGCGGTCGAGGCGGATCTGCGTCAGCACCGCCGCGATGCGGTCACGGTCGTCGTCGAAGAGCTGCGCGAACAGCGTCCGGCGCACGCGCTTGTCGGCCTTCATCGCCAGCTCCAGGTTCTCGAACGCCGTGTGCTGCTCGAAGATCGTCGGTTTCTGGAACTTGCGCCCGATGCCCGCGTGCGCGATCTGCGGCTCGGTCAGGCGCGTCAGGTCGATCGTCTGGCCGAAAAACGCCTTGCCCGAATCGGGCCGCGTCTTGCCGGTGATGACGTCCATCATCGTCGTCTTGCCGGCGCCGTTGGGCCCGATGATGCAGCGCAGCTCGCCGGCATCGATCGCAAGGCTCAGCTGGTTCAGTGCGCGGAAGCCGTCGAAGCTCACCGTGATGTCCTCGAGATAGAGGATCACGTTGTGCGACAGGTCCAGCGCCCCCGGCTCGACGACGTGGCTGGTCGAGGCGTTGCCGCTCCAGTTCTCGCGCTGGTCCTCGCTCTCCATCGCGGAGCGCTCGAAATCGGTGACGACGCTCATGCCTCGGCTCCCTTGACGGCGGGAAGCTCGGCCGGATCCTTCGCCGACGACCTCGCGGCGGATACTGGCCGGGCGTCGCGATGCACAGTGGGGACCGGTGGCGCATCGGGCGCCGCGGCCGGCCGCGCACGCAGCCGGCGCCACAGGCCGACGACGCCATCGGGCAGGTACAGCGTCACCGCGATGAACAGGAAACCGAGGAAGAACGGCCAGTACTCCGGAAAGGACATCGTGAACCAGCTCTTCGCGAGGTTCACGATCCCGGCGCCGAGCACCGCACCGACGAGCGTGCCGCGCCCGCCGACGGCGACCCACACGGCGATCTCGATCGAGTTCGCGGGGCTCATCTCGGACGGGTTGATGATGCCCACTTGCGGCACGTACAGCGCGCCGGCCAGCCCGCACAGCACCGCCGACAGCGTCCACATGAAGAGCTTGTAGTGCAGCGGGTTGTAGCCGATGAACATCACGCGGCTCTCGGCGTCGCGGATCGCCGCGAGCACGCGGCCGAAGCGCGACGTGACGAGGTAGCGGCCGAGCACGAGGCAGGCCATCAGGAGCGCCGCCGACAGCGCGAACAACGTCGCGCGCATCTCCGGCGAGGTGATGCTGTAGCCGAGGATGCGCTTGAAGTCGGTGAAGCCGTTGTTGCCGCCGAAGCCGGTCTCGTTGCGGAAGAACAGCAGCATCGCGGCGTAGGTCAGCGCCTGCGTGATGATCGAGAAATACACCCCCTTGATGCGCGAGCGGAACGCGAACCAGCCGAACGCGAAAGCGACCAGTCCCGGCACCGCGCCGACCAGCAACAGCGTCCCCAGGAAGGAGTCGGAGCCCGCCCAGTACCAGGGCAGCTCCTTCCAGTCGAGGAACACCATGAAGTCCGGCAGATCGCTCTGGTAGCTGCCGTCGCGGCCGATCTGGCGCATCAGGTACATGCCGAAGGCGTAGCCGCCGAGCGCGAAGAAGAGGCCGTGGCCGAGGCTGAGGATGCCCGCGTAGCCCCAGATCAGGTCCATTGCGACGGCGACGACCATGTAGCACAGGATCTTGCCGAGCAGGCTCACGCTGTAGGCCGACAGGTGCAGCGGGTGGGCCTCCGCCAGCACCGCGTGCGCGACCGGCACGGCAATCCAGGTAATCGCGGCGAAGACCGCCAGCGCGATCCAGCCCGCGCGCGGGGTGCTGTGCAGGATTCGTAGCGTCAATGGGGTGCGCATCGGCAAGACCTCAGCTGTCCGCGAAGCGGCCCTTGAGGGCGAAGATGCCCTGCGGCCGTTTCTGGATGAACACGATGATGAACACCAGCACCAAGATCTTCGCGATCACCGCGCCGGCCCAGCCTTCGAGGAACTTCGCGACGATCCCGAGCCCCAGCGCCGCCCACACCGCGCCGGCGAGCTGGCCGACGCCGCCCAGCACGACCACCATGAAGGCATCGACGATGTAGCCTGAACCCATCGCCGGGCCGACGTTGGCGATCTGCGACAGCGCGAGCCCGCCGAGGCCCGCCACCCCCGAGCCGATCGCGAACGCGAGCGTATCGACGCGCGCGGTGGGCACGCCGACGCAACCCGCCATCGCGCGGTTCTGCGTCACCGCGCGCACGAACATCCCGAGGCGCGTCTTCTGCATCATCAACCAGATGAGCAACAGCACGAACACCGCGAAGCCGACGATCACGATGCGGTTCCACGGCAGCACGACGCCCGCTGCGAGCTCGATGCCGCCCGACATCCACGCCGGGTTCGCGAGCTCGACGTTCTGCGGGCCGAATACGACGCGCGCGCCCTGGATCAGCACCAGCGACAGCCCCCAGGTCGCGAGCAGGCTCTCCAGCGGCCGGCCGTAGAGGTGGCGCAGAACGAGGCGCTCCATCGCGACGCCGACCAGCGCGGCGGCGAGGAAGGCAGCGGGAATCGCCGCCGCGACGTACCAGTCCACGTAGGCCGGCAGGTAGCTGCGGAACAGCCCCTGCACGAGGAAGGTCGCGTACGCGCCGACCATCAGCAGCTCGCCGTGCGCCATGTTGATCACGCCCATGACGCCATAGGTGATCGCCAACCCGAGCGCCGCGAGCAGCAGGATCGAGCCCAGCGACAGGCCCGAGAACAGCGTGCCGACGGTCTCGGCGGTGGCGATGCGGCGGTCGATCGCGTGGATCGCCATGTCGGCGGCGGCGCGCACTTCGCCGTTCGGTTCGACCCACACGTCGCCCTGCTTCTCCAGCAGCGCCGCGAGCAGGGCCTTCACCGCGGGATCGGAGGACTCGCCCAGCGCCCGCGCCGCCTTCAGGCGCTGCGCCGGGTCGGCGGACGAGAGGTTCACGCGCGCCGCCGCACGCGCGAGCACGCCGCGGATCTCGTCGTCGGCTTCGTTCGCCAGGGCGCGCTCGAACAGCGGTAGCAGCGATTGCCCGGCATTGTCGGCCAGCGTGCGCGCGGCCGCGAGACGCTCGCCGCGATCGGCCGAGGCAAGCGCCAGCGCGGCCCGCGCCGTGCCGAGTGCGCGGCGCACGCGATTATTCACGGTGAGGGTTTCCACCGCGCTCGCCGCGAGCGCCAGGGCCTCGCCGTTCGCCGCGGCGACGACGGACTCGCCCTGCACGATCACGGCGCGGCCGCCGGCGACGCCCAGCGCGCCCGCTTCGAGCGCATCGAGCACGCGGCGCGCGTCCTCGCCGCCCGCGACGCCGAGCGCCTCGATCGTGTCGAGCCGGCTCTGGAAATCGCCCGCGAGACCCGCCAAGCTCGCCTCGTCGAGCGCGGCGCGCGCCGGCGCGACGAGGAACGCCAGCACCAGCGCGCAGGCGCACAGCAGTCGTGGCAGAGGCAGTCGCATGATGTCCTTGGTCCCCGGACGCCCCGCGCGCTGCCGGGCGTCGTCATCCGCAGAATTCGAAGAAAACGGGGCCGGCCGCGACCGGCCCCAAAAGTGACACGAGGAGTGATGGCTCGCTTTGCAGCAGGCGGAACGTCCGCCCCCGGGCCGGGCTAGCCGCCGGCCCGGATGTCTCCTCCATCCCCCTTCCTGTTTGTCACGGTCGCCGTCGTTCCCTGCGGCGCGGTGCCGCCGGGGGACGGCGCTTAAAGCTTCTGCTTGCCCTCGTTGCCGGCAATGAACGGGCTCCACGGCTGGGCGCGGATCGGCTCCTTGGTCTTCCACACCACGTCGAACTGGCCGTCGCCGCGCACTTCGCCGATGTACACCGGCTTGTGCAGGTGGTGGTTGGTCTTGTCCATGGTCAGCGTGAAGCCCGAGGGCGCCTTGAAGGTCTGCCCGCCGAGCGCCGCGATGACCTTGTCGGTCTCGGTCGACTTGGCCTTCTCGACAGCCTGCTTCCACATGTAGATGCCGACATAGGTTGCCTCCATCGGGTCGTTGGTGACCACGGTGTCCGCGTTGGGCACGCCGTTCTTCTTCGCCCATTCCTTGTACTTCTTCGCGAACGCATCGTTCTCGGGGTTCTTCAGCGTCATGAAGTAGTTCCACGCCGCGAGGTGGCCGACCAGCGGCTTGGTATCGACGCCGCGCAGCTCCTCCTCGCCGACCGAGAACGCCACCACCGGCACGTCGGTCGCCTTCAGGCCGGCGTTGCCGAGCTCCTTGTAGAAGGGCACGTTCGAGTCGCCGTTGATCGTCGAGATCACCGCGGTCTTCTTGCCCTCGGCGGCGAACTTCTTGATCTTCGCGATGATCGTCTGGTAGTCCGAATGGCCGAAGGGGGTGTAGTCCTCCATGATGTCGGCCTCGGCCACGCCCTTGCTCTTCAGGAAGGCGCGCAGGATCTTGTTCGTCGTGCGCGGATAGACGTAGTCGGTGCCCAGCAGCACGAAGCGCTTCGCGCCGCCGCCTTCGGCACTCATCAGGTATTCCACGGCGGGGATCGCCTGCTGGTTGGGCGCGGCGCCGGTGTAGAAGACGTTCTTCTCGAGCTCCTCACCCTCGTACTGCACCGGGTAGAACAGCAGGCCGTTGAGCTCCTTGAACACCGGGTTCACCGACTTGCGCGAGACCGAGGTCCAGCAGCCGAACACCGCGGCGACCTTGTCCTGGGAAATCAGCTGGCGCGCCTTCTCGGCGAACAGCGGCCAGTTCGACGCCGGATCGACGACCACCGGCTCGAGCTTCTTGCCCATCACGCCGCCGGCCGCGTTGATCTCCTCGATCGTCATCAGCGCCACGTTCTTCAGCGCGGTCTCGGAGATCGCCATCGTGCCCGACAGCGAATGCAACACGCCGACCTTGATCGTATCGGCGGCATGAGCGCCGACGGGCAGCCCGATCGCGGCGATCGATGCGGAAAGAGCCAGTGCCTGGACGAAATTGCGACGCTTCATCGACGGATCCCCCTGATGGAAATTGGTGCAACGCTTGTGCGTTGTCTCCAGTTCCATGGCAAGGGATATGCCAGATACTACAAGCCGATACTTTTCAACGACTTGCCTTCAAGACCGGCGCGCCGCACCGACGGCCGGAGCGCTGCCCCGCCCCGTCGTGACGCACTGCATCAACCCAAGGCACCAGCCCGGTGCGCCGCTCAGCGCCGCCAGAACACCGGCGTCAGCACGACGAGCAGCGTGAAGATCTCCAAGCGCCCGAGGATCATCGTGAAGGAGAGCACCCAGGTCTGGAAGTCGGTCAGCCCCTGGTAGTTCGACGCCGGGCCGAGCGCGCCGAGGCCCGGGCCGGTGTTGTTGAGACAGGCGACCACGCCCGAGAATGCGGTGATGATGTCCAGCCCGGTCGCGGTGAGCAGCAGCGTCAGCGACACGATGGTCACCATGTACATGAAGCTGAAGCCCAGCACCGCGTGCAGGATGTCGTCCGACACCGGCTGCCTGCGGATGCGCACCGGATGCACCGCCTGCGGGTGCAGCGAGCGCACGATCTCGCGGAACACCTGCTTGTACAGGATCATCGCGCGCATCATCTTGATGCCGCCGCCGGCCGAACCGGAGCAGGCGATGAAGCTGCCGAGGAACAGCACCCAGATCTGCGCGAACATCGGCCACAGCGTGTAGTCGTAGGTCGCCAGCCCAAGCGAGGTCGAGATCGACACGACGTGGAAGGCGACGTAGCGCAGCGTGCTGAGGAAGTCCGGGTGGGCGCCGAACTGCATCAGGTAAACCGTGAGCACGACGATGCTCAGCGCGAGCGTCGCGAAATAAAACGGCAGCTCGGGGTCCGCCAGGTAGGGCCTGAGGCTGCGCCTGGCCAGTGCCAGGTAATGCGTCGCGAAGTTCAGGCCCGACAGCAGCGCGAACACGATCACGATCATGTCGACCGACACGTTCCCGAAGTGGCCGAGCGAGGCGTCCTTGCTCGAAAAGCCCCCCAGCCCGACGACGCTGAAGGTATGGATGATCGCCTCCCAGACGTCCAGCCCGGCGATCCACAGGCTCAGCGCGCAGGCCACGGTGAGCAGGCAGTAGGTCATCCACAGGCCCTTCGCGGTCTCGGCGATGCGCGGCGTGAGGCTCTGCTCCTTCATCGGCGTCGGCACCTCGACCTTCATCAGCTGCCGCCCGCCGATGCCCAGCAGCGGCAGGATCGCGACCACCAGCACGATGACGCCCATGCCACCGATCCAGTGCATGAAGGTGCGCCACAGGTTGATCGACACCGGCAGGTGCTCCAGCCCCACCAGCACCGTGCCGCCGGTCGCGGTGAGGCCCGACACCGCCTCGAAGTACGCGTCGGTCACCGACAGGTCGGGAATGAAGTCGAGCAGCGGCAGCGCGCCGAACACCGGCATCACGATCCACGTCAGCGCCACCAGCAGGAAACCGTCGCGCGTGTGCAGGTCGCGCTTGCGCCCGCGCGTCGGCAGCCACATCAGCAGGCCCGCCGCCAGCGTGATGAGCACCGCGTGGTCGAACGCGACCGTCGCGCCGTCGCCGACGAACCACGACACCGCAAGCGGGAACAGCATCAGCACGGCGAACAACATCACGATCAGGCCCAGTGCGTTGAGCACCGGGTGGGAATCTCCGCGCCACCTCATAGGAAGCCGAAGCTCACCTGGAACAGCTTCTCGACCTGGCGCACGAGCTTCTTGTGCGTGCAGAACACGATCACGTGGTCGCCGCTCTCGACGACCGTGTCGTGATGCGGCATCACCACCAGCCGGCGCGCGACCTTGCCGTCGGGCCGCAACTCGTCGCGCACGATCGCACCGATGGTCGCGCCCGTGGGCAGCGCGATGTCCGCGATCGCGCGGCCGACCACCTTGGAGTCCTTGCGCGTGCCGTGGGCGATGATCTCCAGCGCCTCCGCGGCACCGCGGCGCAGGCTGTGCACGGCAACCACATCACCCTGGCGCACATGCTGCAGCAGCGAGCCGATCGACGTCTGCGCCGGCGAGATCGCGATGTCGATCGGCCCCCCCTGCACCAGATCGACGTAGCTGCGGCGGTTGATCAGCGCCAGCGTGCGATGCGCCCCCATGCGCTTGGCGAGCGACGCGGACATGATGTTGTCCTCGTCGTCGTTGGTCAGCGCGAGGAACATGTCGGCCTCGTCGATGCCCTCGTTCTCGAGCAGCTTCTCGTCGGTCGAGTCGCCGCGCAACACCAGCGCGCGGTGCAACTGGCTGGCGAGGAACTCCGCGCGCCGGCGGTCGACCTCGATGACCTTGACGTTGTGATCCTCCTCGATGCCGCGCGCCAGGCGCAGGCCGATGTTGCCGCCGCCGGCGATGATGATGCGCCGGATCGGCCGGTCCTCGCGCCGGATCTCGCGCATCACCTGGCGGATATGCACCGTCGCGGCGAGGCAGAACACCTCGTCGCCGGCCAGGATCATCGTGTCGCCCTCGGGGATGATCGCCTCGCCGTCGCCGCGGTAGATCGCCGCGATGCGCACCTCGACGTTGGGCATGTGGTAGCGCAGCGCCTTCAGCGGATGCCCCACCAGCGGCCCGCCCTCGAAGGCACGCACGCAGATCAGGCTCAGCACCCCGCCGGCGAACTCCATGACCTGCAGCGCCTCGGGAAAGGCCACCAGGCGCTTGATGTAATCCGTGACGATCTGCTCCGGGCAGATCGAGAAATCGACCGCGAAGTTGTCGTCGTCGAGCAGTTCCGGGTGATCGACGAAGTCGCTCGAACGCAGCCGCGCAACGCGCGTGGGCAGGTTGAACAGCGTCTTCGCGACGCGACACGCGCACAGGTTGGTCTGGTCGGACTGCGTCACCGCGATCAGCAGGTCGGCGTCGTCCGCCCCGGCCTCGCGCAGCACCGACGGCGACGCGGCGTTGCCGATCACCGTGCGGAGCTCCAGGCGGTTGCGCAGCACCTCCAGATGCTCGGCACTGGTGTCGATCAGGGTGATGTCGTTGGCTTCGGAGACGAGGTTTTCCGCCACCGACGCGCCGACCTGGCCCGCCCCGAGGATGATGATCTTCACCTGAAAGACGCCCCGAACGTTATGGAAGCCAGATTCTACGCGAGCGGCCGGCCTGCGCAGCGCGACTGTTGTGCGACCGCCTCAATCCCTCACGTCTCCTCGGTGCGCCGGCTGCCGTGCAGGCCGAGCTGCTTGAGCTTGCGGTACAGGTGCGTGCGCTCGAGGCCGCTCTTCTCCGCCAGCCGCGTCATGTTGCTGCCTTCGAGGCGCAGGTGGTGTTCGAAGTACAGGCGCTCGAAGGCCTCGCGCGCCTCGCGCAGCGGCTGGTCGAGCGATACCGCGACCGCACCCTCGTTGGACGGGATCAGCAGCCGGCGCACGTCGGTCAGCGCGATCTCCTCGTCCAGCGTCCCCAGCGCCAGCGACTTCACCGCCGCGCGCAGCTCCGCATAGCCGCCCGGCCAGGTCTGCGCGCGCAACGCGTTCAGCGCCGCCGTCGAGAAGTGGCGGCGCGGCACCTCGCCCGCCTCCACGAGGTGCAACAGCAGTTGCGCGGCGATCTCCGGCAGGTCGTCGCGCACGTCCGCGAGCGAGGGCGGCGCCAGGCTCACCTCGAACAGGCGCACCGCAAGCGACTCCTCCCAGCCCTCGCGCACCAGCGACTCCAGCGTGTGGTCGGTCGCCACCACCAGGCGCAGGTCGTAGCGCTCCAGCCGTTCCAGCGCGAACGCGAGGTTCTTCTGCTGCGTGCGCGACAGGCGCGCGAGTTCGCCGACGAACAGTACGCCGCCCTGGCAGGCCTGCAGCTGGTTCACGTCCAGCGCTGCCGACACGGCGGCGAGATCCAGCCACGGCGCCGCCTTCGGCTGCACGCTGCGCGCTGCGAGCTCCGCGATGCTGCCCTGCCCCACGCGCAGCAGCAGCACGCGCGAATTGACCACCACCTGCTGCACCAGCCGCGCCAGTTCGCGCAGCGGCGCCGAGCGCGTGAAGGCCGCGAGCGTCAGCGGCGCCGGCGCACCGGGAGCGGCCGGGCGCTGCAGGCCGCGCTTCACGGCCGACAGCAGCTTCTGCAGGCCGATCGGCTTCTCCAGATAGTCGATCGCGCCGATGCGCGTCGCCTCGACCGCGGTGTCGATCGTGCCGTGTCCCGACATCATCACGACCGGCATGTTGAGCTGGCCGTTGGCCGACCACTCCTTCAGCAGCGTAATGCCATCGGTATCGGGCATCCAGATGTCCAGCAGCACGAGGTCCGGTCGCCGCGCATTGCGCACCGCGCGCGCCGCGGCGGCGTTCTCCGCCAGCGCCACGTCGTGGCCTTCATCGCGCAGGATCTCCGACAGCAGTTCGCGGATTCCGACTTCGTCGTCAACGATAAGTATGTTTGCCATCTGTCACTAATCACATTTCCGCGGAAGCGAGGCGCAGGCGGATGCGCACCTCGGCCCCGCCGGTTTCGCCGTTCAACAGGCGAACCTCGCCACCATGTTCGTCGATGATCTTCTTGACCATCGCCAGCCCCAGCCCCGTCCCGCGGCTCTTGGTCGTGAAGTACGGTTCGAACGCGCGCGTCAGCAGCTGCGCCGGAAAGCCCGGCCCGTTGTCGCGCAGCTGCAGCGCCACGCGGTCGCCTTCGAGGCGCGTCGTCAGCGTGACCACGCCGCCATCCTGCCCCGCGAGCGCGTCCTCCGCATTCTGCAGCAGGTTGTGGATCACCTGCCGGATCTGGCTCGCGTCGCCCGCCACCGGCGGCAGGTTGCGCCCCAGCTCGGCGCGGATCATCACCGGCGAACTCTCATACAGGTTCAGCACCTCGCCGACCAGCGCGTTGAGGTCGAGGCGACCGAGCACCGGACTCGGGAGCTTCGCATAATCCCGGAAATCGTTCACCATGTTTTTCATCGCCTCGACCTGATTCACGATCGTGCGCGTCGCCCGTTCGAGCACCTCCCGCCCCTCGTCGTCGAGCCGGTCCGCGAGCTTGTACGCGAGCCGCTCGGCCGAAAGCTGGATCGGCGTGAGGGGATTCTTGATCTCGTGCGCCAGCCGGCGCGCTACCTCCGCCCACGCCGCGGTGCGCTGCGCGGCGATCAGGCGCGAAATGTCGTCGAACACCACCACCAGGCCGCCGCCCGAGGCCTGCGGCAGGCGCGCACCGTGGATCAGCAGCGTCTGCGTCGCCCCTTCCTGGGACACCAGCTCCAGCTCCTCGTGCCAGTCGCCGGCGTTGTCGGCGAAGCCCTTCACCAGCGCATCGCGAAAGCCGTGGTGCTTCGGCCACTGCGCCAGCGTGAGCTCCTCGTAGCCCTCCAGCTCGTCCTGCAGGATCGCCATCGCGCCGGCGTTGGCCGCCCGCAGCTTGCCATCCGCGGCGAACGCGAGCACGCCCGTCGACAGGTTCGCGAGCACGCTCTCGAGGTAGGCGCGCGAGGATTCCACCGCGGCGCGGCTGCGTTCGGCGAGATCGCGCGCCTCCACGAGCTGGCGCGTCATGCGGTTGAAGGACTGCGTCAGCACGCCCAGCTCGTCGCGCGCCGGCAGCGCCTGGCGCGGGCTGAAGTCGCCCTGCGCCACCGCCTGCGTGCCCTCCGCGAGGATCAGCAGCGGCGCCACGAGGCGCCGCGACAGCACGAAGGCCACCGCGACCGCCGCGAGCAGCGCGACCAGCAGAGTCAGCGTCAGCGTCAGCGTGTAGATGCGGTTCAGCCCCGCGCGACCGAGGGTCAGCTGCTGGTACTCGCGATAGGCCTCCTGCACCGCCTCCGCGTTGCGCACGAAAGACTCCGGCACCGCCTGCATCAGCTGCAGGTAATGGGTATCCATGTTGAGCGTGCGCGACGGGATGGGCACCACCACGCGTATCGTCAGCCCCGCGCCCGCGCGGCTGTCGACCACGTGGTAGCGCTGCGTCTGGCGCGCCTCGCGCAGCTGCGCGGTGCTGGGCAGCTCGGGAAAGAGTCCGCCGAGGCCGTCCGAGACCGTCGCGACGATCTGCCCCGAAGGCCCGATCACGGTCGCGCTGGCGACGCCCGCCTGTTCGCGCAGGCGGTTGAGCAGCGTCGGCGGCACCGGCTCGACCCCCTCGAGGTCGAGCGCCATGTCGCGTGCCTTGTCGCTCACCTGGCTGGTGAGGTAGTCGAGCGCATTCTGCCCCAGCGCGATGCCGCCCTCGAGCGCCGAATCGACGCGCACGTCGAACCACGACTCGATACTGCGCACCACGAACTGCAGCGACACGGCATACACCACGACGCCCGGGAGCAGCGCCATCAGCGCGAACATCAGCATCAGGCGGTACTTCAGGCGCGAGCCGAACTGGCGCGTGCGGTACTCGCGCCACAGGCGGCGCAACTGGAAGGCGACGAGCCCGAGCAGCGCGACGACGATCGCCCCGTTGATCGCGAGCAGGTAGCGATAGCTCTCCGCGAAGAGATCCGTGTTCGAGGTCGCGGACGCCAGCAGGAACAGCGAAATGCCGGCGATCGCCGCGACGACGACGAGGAGCGTGCGC
Organism: Aromatoleum toluolicum; assembly: GCF_012911005.2. Lineage (GTDB taxonomy): Bacteria > Pseudomonadota > Gammaproteobacteria > Burkholderiales > Rhodocyclaceae > Aromatoleum > Aromatoleum toluolicum. Next base: position 77,865 of record NZ_WTVS01000018.1, read on the forward strand.
TTCATGGCGTGGCGCCTGCGAGGAAGGACCAGCGCAGCCAGTCGGTGGCGAGGTTCCAGTCGCTGCTGCCGATCGCCGTCACCTGGAAGGGCTTGGGCAACATGTTGGTATCGAGCTGGAAGCGCAATGCCGCGCGGTACGTGGTGCCCACCTTGAGCTCGCTCACCGGCACGATCTGCCAGTTGCGGATGCGCTGCATCGTCCGCACCGCCGCCTCCAGTGTCTCGAAACTCTGGTGGAAATTGCCGACCGACAGCCGGTAGCTGCGCGCGATCGCGTTGTAGGTGAGGCGGAAGTTCAGCGCCCGCTCGGCGACCACCTCGTCCAGCCAGTACCAGCGGTCGCGCTCGACGACGAACTGCGCGCTGAAGTACAGCGACACGCCGCGATTGACCGCCTCCACGAGGCGCGGATTGAGTTCGAGGTCGATGTCGGCATTCACGACATAGCCCTCGTCGCCCGACACGATCTCGGCGTAATCGATACGCCCCTCGGCCAGCGCCGCGAGCGGCATCAGCAGGCACAGCGCGAGGGCGGCCAGTGCGCGCTTCATCCGCTCAGGCACGCTTGGCGAGCAACGCATAGTAGAAGCCGTCGTGGTCCGCGTGCGGCAGAAGCTGACGCGCGGGCCGGCCGTCGATATCCACCCGCAGCGCATCGGCGTGGCGGGCACAGAAGCGCTCGATCTGGCGCGCGTTCTCCTCGTCGAACACCGAGCAGGTCACGTACAGCAAGCTGCCGCCCGGCGCCAGCGTCGGCCACAGCGCGTCGAGGATCTCCGCCTGCTGCGCCGCGAAGCGCGCGATGTCGTCGGCACGACGCAGCCACTTGATGTCCGGGTGTCGGCGGGCGACGCCGGACGCCGAGCACGGCACGTCCGCGAGGATGCGGTCGAACGGGCGGCCGTCCCACCATTTCGCGCGCTCGCGGCAATCGGCGGTGCGCACCTCGCCCGCCAGCCCCAGCCGCGCGAAGTTGTCGGCGATGCGGCGGGTGCGCACCGGGTCCAGTTCGAGCGACAGCAGCTCGACCGGCGCGGTCTCGAGGATGTGCGCCGACTTGCCGCCCGGCGCGGCGCACGCATCCAGCACCCGCTGACCCGCCGCGAGATCGAGCCAGCGCGCGGCCCACTGCGCCCCGGCGTCCTGCACCGACACGCGGCCAGCGGCGAAACCCGGAAGCGCCGCGACGGCGACCGGCCGCTCGAGCACCAGCGCGTCGTTGGCCAAGCGGCGGTGCCCCAATCCGGCCGTCTCCAGCTCGCTCGCGTACGCGTCGACGCTGCCGCGCAGGCGATTGACGCGCAACCCCATCGGCGGCCGTTCGTTGCCCGCGGCGAGCGCCGCCTCCCAGTCGTCGGGGAAGGATGCGCGCAGGCGCTCGATCCACCATGACGGATGGCGGTAGTACGCCGCCTGGTCGGCGACCAGCTCCGCATCGAGCTCGGCGGCGTTGCGCTGGCGATTGCGCAGCACCCCGTTCACCACCCCCTTCAACGGCGGCATCAGCGCCGCAGCCGCCTCGACCGCCTGGTTCACGACGGTGTGCGCCTGCTCCGGACGGGACTCGAGGCGATGCAGCGCAACCAGCAGCAAGGCGTGGATCGACTCCGGCAGCGGCTTGTGCAGCAGGCGGCGCAACACCGCGTCGCCACGCCCGTAGTCGCGCAGCGTACCCCACGCCAGATCGCGCACGGCGCCGCGCGTCCCATCGGGCCAGTCCGGATGCTGCGCGAGCATCCCTTCAAAGGCATCGGTGAGGTTCGCCCCGGCCAGCACCGACTCCACGAGGGCCGCGGCGCAGCTGAAGCTGAAGGCGAGGCTGTCGGCCGGCAGTACGGCGGAAGGTCGCTCGGGGCGCGCAGATCGTGTCGGTCTGTGATTCTTCAAAACTTGGCACTCGCTCGCGGAAACGCTCATTCGAGCAGTTCGCGCAGAAAATTCGGCTGGGCGAACTGCCCGGCGTGGACCTCGCCATTGTAATACCGCAGGCGAGTAATCCCCCTGCGCATGAGCTCCGCGTCGATCGCCGAGGCCGGCCACGCCAGCGGATCGACGCGATCCGACGCGCACGCCAGACCCCACAGGCCACCGTACAGCGGGATGAACATGAAATACGGCCGCACGATGACGAAGACCTGGCGTAAGCGCTGCACCAGCGCGCGCAGCTGCGCCGGCTGCCGCCACGGCGCACCCAGGTGCAGCGTCAGCGCGCCCTCCCCGCGCAGCAGCGCACGGCAATCGGCGAGGAAGGGCGCGCGGTACAGCGCCGCCGCCGGCCCCTCGCCCGGCTCGGTGAGGTCGAGCACGATCAGGTCGAAAGCGTCGCCCGCCGCGACCGCGGCGCGCACATAGTCCAGGCCGTCGCCGAGATGCAGCTCGGTGCGCGGGTCGTCGAACGCCCCCTGGTGGATCGCCCCGAGATGGCGGCGCGCCAGCTCGATCACCTGCGCGTCGAGCTCCACGACGACCACCCGCTCGATGCCGGGATGCCGCAGCAGCTCCCGCGCCGAACCGCCATCGCCGCCACCGACCACCAGCGCACGGCGTGGCGCGGGATGGCACAGCGTCGGCACATGCACGAGATTCTCGTGATACACGAACTCGTCGCGCTCGGCGCTCATCAGGCTGCCGTCCAGGCGGAAGAGCTTGCCGAAGGTCGGCGTGTCCCACACCTCGTAGCGCTGGTAGGGCGACTCCGCCGCCTCGAGCAGGCGCGCCCCGCGGCAGAAAAAGCCGAAGTGCGGGTCGAGCTCTTCGACCAGCGTCGCCGGCCCGCACGCCGGTCCTGCTGTCGTGCCTTCCTCGCTCATGGTCTCTCCTTGCGAAACTGTTTCACGTGAAACAGCGATGCGTCAGTCAGTGCAGGCGCAACACGAGGTCGTACACCATCTTACCGATCAGCACGCACAGCACGCCGAGGAACATCCTGCGCACGAACCCCGCCCCGTGCCTGAGCGCGAGCCGAGATCCCACGAGCGCCCCCGACAGGTTGCACACGGCCATCACCCCGGCCACCTGCCACAACAATTCGACGGTGCTCGCGAACAACGCGATCGCGGCGACATTGGTCGCGACGTTCAGGATCTTGGCGTTGACCGAAGCGCGCAGGAAGTCCATGCCGAGGAATCGGACAAACAGGAAGATCAGAAAGCTCCCTGTCCCCGGACCGAAGAAGCCATCATAGAAGCCCACGACCGCACCGATCAGCAGCGCGAGCGCCACCGGCCTGTGCCCGGCCGGCATCACCTTGCCGCCGGTACCGAAGTCCTTGCGCGGGAAGGTGTAGATCGCGACCACGATCAACAAGCCGAGCACCAGCGGCCGCAACAATTCGGGCGACAGGTAGGCCACGGTCCGGGCGCCGAACCACGAACCGACGAAGGCCGCGAGCGCCCCCGGCAGGGTGACGCGCCACGGAATCTCGACCCGGCGTCCGTACTGGATCGCCGCGCTCGTGGTGCCGACGACGCTCGACAGCTTGTTCGTCCCGAACAGGGTCGCCGGGCTCGCATTCGGGAAAGCCGAGAACAGCGCAGGAATCTGGATCAACCCCCCGCCGCCGACCACGGCGTCGACCACCCCGGCAAAGAACGCCGCCGCCCCGAGGGCGACGAAGAGCCACTCAGCGTCGACCATCGCGATCGTGTTTCACGTGGAACAATCGAACGGGCCGGGCGGCCGCCCCGCTCATGCAAGATGCCTCAGGACATTGTTCCGTCGCTGCGCTCACTTGCCGATGCAGAAGCGCGAGAAGATCACCCCGAGCAGATCGTCGGCCGTGAACTCGCCGGTGATCTCGCCGATACGCTCCTGCGCCTGGCGCAGCTCCTCGGCGAAGAGTTCCAGCGCCGCGCTCTGCCCCTGAGCGGCCTCGACGTGCGCCAGCGCCGCGCGCAGCGCGACGAGATGGCGTTCGCGCGCGAGCACGACGTCCTCGCCGTGCGCATGCCAACCCGCCACCCGCAGCAGCTCCGTGCGCAGCAGATCGACCCCTTCGCCGCGCTGCGCCGACAGGTAAACCGACACCTTGCCGTCGGCCTCGCTGCAACCCGGCGCGATCCCGCACAGGTCGATCTTGTTGTGCACCGTGATGCGCTCGACGCCGGCCGGCAGCGCCGCGTCGATCGCGTCGTCCGACTCCCCCACGCCGGTGCGCGCATCGACCAGGCGCAGGATCACGTCCGCGCGCCCGATCTCGCGCCAGGTGCGCTCCACCCCGATCCGCTCCACCGGGTCGTCGGTCTCGCGCAAGCCCGCGGTATCGATGACGTGGATGGGGATGCCCTCGATCGCGATCGTCTCGCGCAACGCGTCGCGCGTCGTGCCGGCGATCTCGGTCACGATCGCGCGCTCCTCGCCGGCGAGGCGGTTCAGCAGGCTGGACTTGCCGACATTGGGCCGGCCGACCAGCACGACGTTCATGCCGGTGCGCAGCAGCGCCCCCTGGCGCGCACGTTCCAGCACATCGACGAGCTGGCTGCGGATGCCTTCGAGGCGCTCCAGCGCGCGCGCCTTCTCGAGGAACTCGACCTCTTCCTCGGGGAAATCCAGCGTCGCCTCGACCAGCATGCGCAAGTCGATCAGCGCGTCGGTGATGCGGTGCATCTCGTCGGAGAACGCTCCCGACAGCGAGCGCAGCGCCGAGCGCGCGGCGGCGACCGTCGACGCCTCGATCAGGTCCGCAACGGCTTCCGCCTGCGCGAGGTCCATCTTGCCGTTGAGGAAGGCGCGGCGCGAGAACTCGCCGGGCTCGGCCAGGCGTGCGCCGAGCTCGACGCAGCGCGCGAGCAGCATCTGCATCACCACCGGCCCGCCGTGCCCCTGCAGCTCGAGCACGTCCTCGCCGGTGAAGGAATTCGGCGCCGGGAAGTACAGCAGCAGCCCTTCGTCGATCGCGCGCGCTTCGCTGTCCAGAAAACGCACGAACCCCGCAGTGCGGGGTTCGGGAGTCTTGCCGGTGAGCGCCCGCGCCATCGGCACGAGCGCTGCGCCCGACACGCGGATCACGCCGATCCCGCCGCGACCGGGCGCGGTCGCGACGGCGGCGATGGTATCAGGCAGGCTTCGCGCCGGACTTTCCACCTTCGATCATCCTCGTAATCTGCCACTGCTGGGCAATCGACAGCGTGTTGTTGACGACCCAGTACAGCACCAGGCCCGACGGGAACCACAGGAACATGAAGGTGAACACGATGGGCATCGCCAGCATCACCTTCGCCTGGATCGGATCCGGCGGCGTCGGGTTGAGCTTGGTCTGGATCAGCATCGTCGCGCCCATGATGATCGGCAGGATGTAGTACGGATCCTTGGACGACAGATCCTGGATCCAGCCCAGCCACGGCGCATGGCGCATCTCGACGCTGCCCAGCAGCACCCAGTACAGCGCGATGAACACCGGGATCTGCACGAGGATCGGCAGGCAGCCGCCCAGCGGGTTGATCTTCTCCCGCTTGTACATCTCCATCATTTCCTGCTGCAGCTTGACCTTGTCGTTGCCGTAGAGCTCCTTCAGGCGCTGCATGCGCGGGCCCAGCACGCGCATCTTGGCCATCGACTTGTAGCTCGCCGCCGACAGCGGGAAGAACGCCGCCTTGATCAGCACAGTGACGAGGATGATCGCCCAGCCCCAGTTGCCGGTGAGCTTGTGGAACCACGACAGCACCCAGAACAGCGGCGCCGCGATCACCGTGAGCCAGCCGTAGTCGACGACCAGGTCGAGGCCCTTGGCGACGCCTTCCAGCTTGTCCTGCTCCTGCGGGCCGGCATACAGGCGCGTCGACACCTTCCCCGTCTCGCCCGGCGCGACCGCGGCCACCGGCATGATCAGGCCCGACGAGTACAGCCCTTCGCCGACCTTGCGCGCGAAGAACTCGCGCTCGACGCCGTCCTGCGGCAGCCACGCGCTGACGAAGTAGTGCTGCACCAGCGCCACCCAGCCGTCGTTCGCCTTCTTCACGAACTTGGCCTTGCCGTTGTCGATTTCCTCGAACTGCACCTTCTGGAACTTCTCGGCTTCGCTGTAGAAGGCCGGGCCGGTGAACACGCTGACGCCGAAGCCCTCGACCGATTCCGCCGGCTTGCCGTCGCGCGTCATCTGGAAATACGCGTGCGCGTTGAGCGGCGCACCGCCGCCGTTGGCGATCTCGTAGGCGACATCGACGAGGTAGCTGCCGCGATGGAAGGTCATTAGCTTCGTGACCTTCACGCCGTTCTGCTCCGGCGCCTCGAGACGCAGCGTCAGGCTGTCCTGGCCGTCCTTGAGCACCTGCTCGCCGGCGGGCAGCGCGAACACCGTCTTGTGGCTCGGCAGGCCGTCGCCGATCAGGCCCGACTGCGCGGCATACAGATGCTCGGCGCCGTCGTCGAACAGCACGAAGTTGCGCGACACGTCGGTCTTGGACTTGTGCTGCGCCAGTTCGAGGCGAACGATGCTGCCGCCTTCGGCGGAGACGTCCGCGACGAGCACGTCGGTGCGCACCGTCACGCGGGGGGCGTTCGACGCCGCAGCGCGCGCTTCCGGCACCGCCGGCGCGCCGGCCATGCTCGCGCTCGGGGTCGGCACCGCGCCCGGAACGAACGAACCCGGCGCCTGCTGCTCGGCCACCGCCGCGGTCGGCGCGGGGGCGGGACGGTTATGCTTCTGCCAGCCGTCCCACAGCATGATGACGGCGAAGGAGAAGATGAGGAAAAGTATCAGTCGACGCTGGTCCATCGGATTCTTATATGTTCTGGGAAGAGTCAGGGAACGGGATCATACCCGCCCGGATGGAATGGGTGGCAACGACCCACCCGCTTGAACGCCAGCCACCCGCCCTTCAGGGCGCCGTGGCGCTGGACGGCCTCGGCCGCATATTCGGAACAACTCGGATGAAAACGGCAGTTGCGCCCCAGCATCGGGCTGATCGCGTAGCGATAGACGCGCAGCAGGCCGAGGAGCAGGGACTTGATCACGGTCGCAGGCGCGCGAAGAGCTGCGCGACGTCTTCGTTGATCATCGCGCGCGTGGCATCCCTGACGGGCGCATGCAGGCGCACGATCAGGTCGTGATGAGGGAGCGCCACACGAATTTTGCGAAACTGTTCGCGCACGATGCGTTTCACCAGGTTGCGCACGTTGGCGCGTTTCGCCAGCTTCTTCGCCACAACGACGCCGAGGCGTGCCGTGTCGAGTTCGTTGGGACGATAATGAACGACGAAGAAGCGTCCCTTGATCGCCCGCCGGAAAGCAAAAACGGATGAATACTCATCCGTTTTTCGTAATCTGTAGGCGCTGAGGAATCTCTGATCAACGCCCGACGGGCTATTCACCTCAGACAGCGAGGCGATGACGGCCCTTGGCGCGACGAGCGCGGATGACGGCGCGACCGCCGCGGGTCTTCATGCGGACCAGGAAACCATGGGTGCGCTTGCGACGGACGACGGACGGCTGATAGGTGCGTTTCATTTCGGTTGGCCAGTGAAAGGGTCAAACCGCGGATTTAATTGGATAATACCCTGTTTGTCAAGCACAATTTTTGGCCCGGGCTGTGGATAACTCTTCCGCCGGGGGGTAGAATCCAGCGTTTCCCCTCCCGACCGCCCCTGTGCGCCGGCCATTCCGGCCCGTCGTGCTGCGCGGACGGTCGGGATGTCCCCGAAACGAGTTCGCGCCGCCGTTGCGCTTCACCGCTCCGTCAGCCGAGCCGAGGTGTTTTGGAAATCGTGTCACAAGCCCTAACCATCGAGTCCGTGAGTCAAGATTTTTGGTCCTTCTGCCTGTCGCGCCTTGAGAGTGAGCTGCCCCCGCAGCAGTTCAACACATGGATCAAGCCGCTGCGCGCAGAGGCCGGCACGAGCGACGAACCGTCGCTGCGCCTGTTCGCCCCCAACCGCTTCGTCATGCAGTGGGTGCGCGAACGCTACCTCAAGCGCGTCGCCGAGCTCGGCGAGGAATTCCACGGCGGCCCGCTGCTGCTCGAACTCTTGATGGGCGAAGCGGGCAGCGCGCGCACGGTCGCGCGCGCCGTCGCCCCCGTCATGCCGGTCGCAGCGGACGGCGCGGCCGCGAACGCCGCCCCGGCGCCCGTCGCGGCCCCCGCCATCATCACGCGCGCCGAACTCGAACCCGCCACCAGCGCGGCCGACCTCGCCTACGAGAAGACGCGCCTCAACCCCGACTTCACCTTCGACACCCTGGTCACCGGCCGCGCCAACGACCTCGCGCGCGCCGCCGCGATGCAGGTCGCGCAGAACCCCGGCACCTCCTACAACCCGCTGTTCGTCTATGGCGGCGTCGGCCTCGGCAAGACCCACCTCGTGCACGCCATCGGCAACGCCGTGTACCGCCGTAACCCGCGCGCGGTGATCCGCTATGTGCACGTCGAGGACTACTACGCCGACGTCGTGCGCGCCTACCAGCAGAAGAGCTTCGACGCCTTCAAGCGCTACTACCGCTCGCTCGACCTCTTGCTGATCGACGACATCCAATTCTTCAACAACAAGAACCGCACGCAGGAAGAGTTCTTCCACGCGTTCAACGCGCTGACCGAGGCGCGCAAGCAGATCGTCATCACCTGCGACACCTACCCCAAGGACATCCAGGGCCTCGAAGACCGCCTGATCTCGCGCTTCGACTGGGGCCTCACGGTGCAGATCGAGCCGCCCGAGCTCGAGATGCGCGTCGCGATCCTGCAGAAGAAGGCCGAGGTGCTGCGCGTCGATCTGCACGACGACGTCGCGTTCCTCATCGCCAAGAACCTGCGCTCCAACGTGCGCGAGCTCGAAGGCGCGTTGAACAAGGTCGTCGCCTTCGCGCGCTTCCACGGCCGCGGCATCTCGCTGGAAGTCGCCAAGGACGCGCTGAAGGACCTGCTCAACGCGCACAACCGCCAGCTCACCATCGAGCACATCCAGAAGACGGTCGCCGACTACTACAAGATCAAGGTCGCCGACATGCACTCGAAGAAGCGCACGCGCGTCATCGCGCGTCCGCGCCAGGTCGCGATGTGGCTCGCCAAGGACCTCACGCCGATGTCGCTGCCGGCGATCGGCGAGGCCTTCGGCGGCCGCGACCACACCACCGTGCTGCACGCCTGCCGCACCATCGCGGACCTGCGCCTCGCCGACCAGCAGCTCAACCACGACGTGCACGTGCTCACGCAGGTGCTGCGCGGATGAGCGCTCCCCGCAGCACCGCTTCCCTGCCCGGACAAACGGAATAACCTCAAACGGAAGATCCTGACGCCATGCTTCTGCTCACCACCACCCGCGATGCGCTCCTCGCCCCGCTGCAGTCGGTCGCCGGCATCGTCGAAAAGCGCCACACCCTGCCGATCCTGTCGAACGTGCTGATCGAGAAGCACGGCGACCAGCTCACGCTGCTCGCCACCGACATCGAGATCCAGATCCGCACGACCACGGGCGGGCACATCGGCGGCGATGACGCGTCCATCACCGTCGCGGCGAAGAAGCTGCAGGACATCCTGCGCGCGCTGCCCTCCGCGGGCGAGGTGGTGCTCACGCTCGACGACAAGCGCCTCACCGTCAAGGCCGGCCGCAGCCGCTTCGCGCTGCAGACCCTGCCCGCCGCCGACTACCCGCGCATGAACCTGCCCGACGGCGATGCCACGCGCTTCAGCATCAGCCAGAAGAGCTTCAAGCGCCAGCTCGCCCAGGTCGCCTACGCGATGGCGCAGCAGGACATCCGCTACTACCTCAACGGCCTGCTGCTGATCGCCGACGGCAAGGAACTGCGCATGGTCGCCACCGACGGCCACCGCCTCGCCTTCGCCTCCAGCCCGCTCGAGGCCGAAGTGCCGCGCACCGAGGTCATCCTGCCGCGCAAGACGGTGATGGAGCTCGCACGCCAGCTCGCCGACAGCGAAGACCCGCTCGAAGTCGTCCTCGCCGGCAACCAGGTGGTGTTCCGCTTCGGCCCGATCGAGCTCGTCTCCAAGCTCATCGACGGCAAGTTCCCCGACTACGAGCGCGTGATCCCGCAGAACCACCAGAAGCTGATCACCTTCGAGCGCGTCCCGCTGCTCGCGACCCTGTCGCGCGTCGCCATCCTGACCAACGACAAGTTCCGCGGCGTGCGCCTCGTCCTCGGCGACGGCACGCTGAAGATCGCCAGCACCAACGCCGAACAGGAAGAAGCCCAGGAAGAGCTGGAAGTCGACTACCACGCCGACCCGCTCGACATCGGCTTCAACGTCACCTACCTGCTCGACGTGCTCACCAACACCCACGAAGACCAGATCGAGTGGCGCTTCAACGACGGCAACTCCAGCGCGCTGGTGACCCTGCCGGGCAACGACCGCTTCAAGTACGTGGTCATGCCGATGCGCATCTGACGCGAGCCGGCGCCCGCCGCCGCCGCGTTCTGACGCCCCGGGACCTCCCGGGGCGCGTTCTTTGATGATTCATAGAGATTGACGATGTCCGACCCGCAAAACCTGCCTCCGTCCGCCCCTGTTCCCGCCCCGTCCGGCGACTACGACGAATCCAGCATCCAGCAGCTCGAAGGCCTGGAAGCCGTGAGGAAGCGTCCCGGCATGTACATCGGCGACACCTCCGACGGCACCGGCCTGCACCACATGGTGTTCGAGGTCGTCGACAACTCGATCGACGAGGCGCTGGCCGGCCACTGCGACGACATCGTGATCACGATCCACGCCGACAACTCGATCTCGGTGGCCGACAACGGCCGCGGCATCCCGGTCGGCGTGAAGATGGACGACAAGCACGAACCGAAGCGTTCGGCGGCCGAGATCGTCATGTGCGTGCTGCACGCCGGCGGCAAGTTCAACCAGAACAGCTACAAGGTGTCGGGCGGCCTGCACGGCGTCGGCGTGTCGTGCGTGAACGCGCTGTCGAAGTGGCTGCGCCTGATCGTGCGCCGCGACGGCAAGAAGCACTTCATGGAATTCCACCGCGGCGTGCCGCAGGACCGCGTGATCAACGTCGTCGACGGCATCGAGGTCAGCCCGCTGAAGGTCATCGGTGAAGCCACCAAGCGCGGCACCGAAGTGCACTACCTCGCCGACGAAGAGATCTTCGGCACCATCGAATACCACTACGACATCCTCGCCAAGCGCCTGCGCGAGCTGTCCTTCCTCAACAACGGCGTGAAGATCCGTCTCATCGACCAGCGCACCGGCAAGGAAGAGGACTTCGCCTTCGCCGGCGGCGTGAAGGGCTTCGTCGAATACATCAACCGCACCAAGTCCGTGCTGCACCCAACCGTGTTCTACGCGGCAGGCACGACGCGCATCCCGACCGGCCACGGCCACGACGCCGAACTGGGCGTCGAAGTCGCGATGCAGTGGAACGACACCTACGCCGAACAGGTGCTGTGCTACACCAACAACATCCCGCAGGCCGACGGCGGCACCCACCTCACCGGCCTGCGCGCGGCAATGACGCGGGTCATCAACAAGTACATCGAAGAACACGAGATCGCCAAGAAGGCCAAGGTCGACATCACCGGCGACGACATGCGCGAAGGCCTCGCCTGCGTGCTGTCGGTGAAGATGCCCGACCCGAAGTTCGCCAGCCAGACCAAGATGAAGCTGGTGTCCTCGGAAGCGCGCCCCGCCGTCGAGGAAGTCGTCGCCGACAAGCTCACCGACTTCCTGCAGGAAAACCCGATCGACGCGCGCACCATCTGCGCCAAGATCGTCGAAGCCGCGCGCGCCCGCGACGCCGCCCGCAAGGCGCGCGAGATGACGCGCCGCAAGGGCCTGCTCGACGGCGTCGGCCTGCCCGGCAAGCTCGCCGACTGCCAGGAGAAGGACCCCGCGCTGTGCGAGATCTACCTCGTCGAGGGTGACTCCGCCGGCGGCTCCGCCAAGCAGGGCCGCGACCGCAAGTTCCAGGCGATCCTGCCGCTCAAGGGCAAGATCCTCAACGTCGAGAAGGCGCGCTTCGACAAGCTGCTGCAGAGCCAGGAGATCGCCACCATGATCACCGCGCTCGGCACCGGCATCGGCAAGGACGACTACAAGCCAGAGAAGCTGCGCTACCACCGCATCATCATCATGACCGACGCGGACGTCGACGGCGCCCACATCCGCACCCTGCTTCTGACCTTCTTCTACCGCCAGATGCCCGAGCTGGTCGAGCGCGGCCACATCTACATCGCCCAGCCGCCGCTGTACAAGATCAAGCACGGCAAGAACGAGATGTACATCAAGGACGAGGCGGCGCTCAACCAGCACCTGCTCAAGCTCGCCCTCGACGGCGCCGCCCTCGTGCCGCGCGCTGGTGCCGCGCCCATCGTCGAAGAGACGCTGGGCGGCCTCGCGCGCAGCTACCTGCTCGCCGAAGCCGTCATCAACCGCCTGTCCGGCTACATCGACGGCGCCGTGCTGCACGCGATGCTCGCCCACGACATCGAAGTCAGCCTCGCCGACGAAGCCTCCACCACCGCCGCCGCCGACCGCATCCGCCCGCACCTGCCCGACGAAGTGCAGATCCGCGCCGAGTACCACGAGGGCTCGGAAACCTGGCGCATCGCCATCGAGCGCATGCTGCACGGCAACCGCAAGCTCGGCTGGCTCGACGAGGAATTCGTCGTCTCCGGCGACTACCGCAGCATCCGCACCGCCGCCGCCGCCATCTCCGACCTGATCGGCGAAGGCGCCGAGATCCGCCGCGGCGAGAAGGGCCAGCCCGTCACCCGCTTCGCCGACGCCATCCGCTGGCTGCTCGCCGAAGTCGACCGCGGCCTCAGCAAGCAGCGCTACAAGGGTCTGGGCGAGATGAACCCCGAGCAGCTATGGGAAACCACCATGGACCCCGCCGTGCGCCGCCTGCTCCGCGTGCAGATCGACGACGTCATCGCCGCCGACGAGATCTTCACGACGCTGATGGGCGACGACGTGGAGCCGCGCCGGGCGTTCATTGAAGGGAATGCGCTGTATGCGCGGAACATCGACGTGTGATGCTGTCGGGTGCCACGGAAAGTGAAAACTGTGCCAAGTAAATGAAAAAGTACTGTCACGGAAAATGAAAAAAGCCCGCTTGGGCTTTTTTCATTTCGCCATGCTGACCACGGCCGGTCCGTTCCACCGTTCCACCTAAATGAACGACGCAACAGGGATTGAACGTCAGGACTTCGGCACAGCTCCGGCCACCAGGGTCAACTGAGCGGCGGCGGTGTTGCGCAAAGCCGCCGTATGGCAGGTCTCCTTCATCGAACGGACGATGTCACCCCTCAACTAACCTGCAAGGCTCTGAACTTGAAATCGGAAAGCAGGCGTTCAACTTTCGAGATAGTTGTGTGTGTCAAGTTGTGCAAATTGGGTGAGCACGGCATGGTTGATTCATTTCGCTTTCAGCGCTGCGCAGGGCGTAGCCCAAAGCGGCGCTGAAAGCGGTGGCGGCCTCATGCGGCCAGCCGC
>NZ_WTVS01000190.1 GCF_012911005.2 Aromatoleum toluolicum
CCCTTACCCACGAGGCCGTGCCTGAACTGAAGTGGCCCGGCATGACCATGCCATTCAAGTTGGCAAACCCAGAACTGGCAAAAGCACTGAAACCCGAGCAGCAGGTGAAGTTCACCTTCCAGCAGCAAGGCAAGGACTTCGTGATCACTGCCGTGGAAAGGATCAAGCCATGATCGCGCGTCTGATCCGCTGGTCGGTGGCGAACCGACTCCTGGTTCTGCTGGCGACCGTGATGCTTACGGCCTGGGGCGTGTGGGGTGTGCGCAGCACCCCCGTGGACGCTCTTCCCGATTTGTCGGATGTCCAGGTCATCATTCGCACTTCCTATCCCGGCCAAGCACCGCAGATAGTGGAGAACCAGGTCACATACCCGCTGTCCACCACCATGCTGTCCGTCCCGGGCGCCAAGACGGTGCGAGGTTTCTCGTTCTTTGGCGACTCATTCGTCTACATCCTGTTCGAGGATGGCACGGACCTGTAC
>NZ_WTVS01000191.1 GCF_012911005.2 Aromatoleum toluolicum
GGGCTGGCCCGGTGGCCCCCCAGAACACGGCGAAGAAACTGCATGACACCCCTCGTTCATTTCCTGCGCGACCGGATGTGATCGCTTGAACGCACACAGGCCTTGCGATCGGACCTTGTGCGCCGGCCCCTCGCAGCGGCAGGCGCTGCTGCAGGGTGACCCAGGAATCTTAGGCGGGGATGGCGGGGGCGATTGTCAACGATGGTCAGCCGACCACCGCGCCCGATGGAGGCTGCAGGCGGCTACTGGATGCCTGTGGGTCCCGGGGGCTGAGCAGCGGCGGGCGAGACAAAAATCTGCGCAGCATCCACGGCATCAAACCGGTACTGCTGGCCGCAGAACTCGCAACCCACTTCGATGTCGTCGCGCTCGGCGAGGATGCTCTCGGCCTCTTCAGCGCCCAGGTTGCGCAGCATGTTGCTCACGCGCTCGCGGCTGCAGGTGCATGCAAAACGCGGGCCGCTGGCGCCCTGCTGGGG
>NZ_WTVS01000192.1 GCF_012911005.2 Aromatoleum toluolicum
CATCCACACCTGCGGGGATGGTCACGGGCATTTTTCCTACTCGGGACATTTCAGTTTCTCCTCAATGCCGCGGGTTAGGCCACGTAACAGAGCACTTCGCCACCGACACCGGTAGCGCGCGCCTTGCGATCGGTCATCACGCCCTTGGGCGTTGTGACAATTGCCACACCCAGACCGTTCATGACTTGTGGAATGGAATCACGGCCTTTGTAGACACGCAGACCAGGGCGGCTGACGCGCTCGATGCGCTCAATCACTGGACGGCCTGCGTAATACTTCAGGGCAATTTCGAGTTCGGACTTGCCAGCTTCGGTCTTGACCTGGAAGCCGTCGATATAACCTTCGTCCTTCAGCACCTGGGCGATGGCGATCTTCACTTTGGAAGATGGCACCAGAACCGTGGCCTTGGAGACCATCTGTGCATTACGGATGCGGGTCAGCAAGTCAGCGATGGGATCACTCATGCTCATGTTTAATC
>NZ_WTVS01000193.1 GCF_012911005.2 Aromatoleum toluolicum
GGGATAGAGTGTCCGCACCTCGCGCGCAATGCTGCCGTGCCAGTACACCACGGTGCCAAAGATGTCGAAGGCCAGCACCTGCACGTGGGCAAAGGGATGGTCGGCAGGCAGGGCAGTGGGGTTGGTGGATGGGAGGATGTTCATGCGCCCCTCGTAGAGGCGGCGGCAAGCCCTCGTCCCCACTGCGGCATTGCCGCCACACTGCGCACAAAGGGCTGGAGTGCTGCCCGCAGCTTGCGCTACATTGGCTGCGGGCTGGCCTGTCTGCCAGCCACGTCGCTCGGACGGTTCCGGGCGCTTACGTGAAAGTCACACCGCATGTCTGCATCGCAGGGCAAGCGCCGTTTTGCGCGCATCGATCGCCTCCCTCCCTACGTCTTCAACATCACGGCCGAGCTCAAGCTCGCCGCCCGCCGCCGGGGCGAAGACATCATCGACATGAGCATGGGCAACCCCGACGGGGCCACACCACCGC
>NZ_WTVS01000194.1 GCF_012911005.2 Aromatoleum toluolicum
GTTTCAGGTTCATGAGGACGCAAGCAAGCCGTATGGGTTGTCGCTGCGTGATGCCGGAACAGGCGAGGTGTTATGGGGCGTCCATGCCGGAACAGATGTCGGCAGAGGAATGGCGGCTCACATTGACCCTCGGTACAAGGGATCGCTCGTCTGGGGAATCGATCCGCCGGGCAATGATGGAATGTCATATGGGCTCTATACGAGCAAAGGAGAAAAAATCAGCGACAAAGCGCCTGATTCCGCCAATTTCTCCATTTGGTGGGACGGGGACTTGGTCAGGGAGCTGTTGGATCATGATTGGAATGGAACGATTGGCAAACCAAAGATTGAAAAGTGGGATGCTGAAAACCGCTGTTTAAAAACGATTTTTCAGCCGGAAGGTGTGCTGTCCAACAACGGGACAAAAGGAAACCCGGTTCTTCAGGCCAACCTGTTCGGAGATTGGCGGGAAGAGGTCATTTGGAGAACCGAAGAC
>NZ_WTVS01000195.1 GCF_012911005.2 Aromatoleum toluolicum
CTTCCTCAAGCCCGAAATCCTGCGCTGGGTGGTCGCCGCGAGCTTCCTGGCGGTGGCGCTGTGGACGCTCAAGCCCGACAAGCTCGACGAGGGCGAGACCCAGTTCTCCGCGCGCGGCGCGTTCATCGCCACCACCATCGCGTTCTTCTTCGCCGAGGTCGGCGACAAGACCCAGGTCGCCACGGTGCTGCTGGCGACCCGCTACGAGCCGCTGTGGGCGGTGATCGTGGGCACCACGGTGGGCATGCTGCTGGCCAACGTGCCGGTGGCCCTGCTCGGCGCCCGCTTCGCCGACCGCCTGCCGCTCAAGGCCGCGCGCCTGGTCGCCGCCGCGGTGTTCGCCGCGCTGGCCTTGTGGGTGGCGATCCGCGGCATCGGCTGAGCATGGCCGCGCCGCCGCGGCCGGTCCGCGGCGCGGGCGGCTAACCGCGCCCTCCCTGACACGGTGTCAGGCCCCGCTCGCGCTATGCT
>NZ_WTVS01000196.1 GCF_012911005.2 Aromatoleum toluolicum
AACAGGTTCTCTTCCAGCACCTTGGCGTCGGACAGGCCCTGCTTCTGCCTGGCTTCGGCCTGCGCCTCGATCACGCGCGCCTGCGCCAAACCCTTTTCCTGCTCGCCCTTGGCTTCCGCGCCCATGGTTTCGGCGATCACGCGCGCCTTGGCCAGGCCTTCCTTCTCGGCCGCAGCCGCGGTGACTTCGCGCACCCGCGCATCGGCCAGGCCCGGCGCGGCGCGCTCGGCCTCGATGCCTTCGGCCAGCTTCTTCTTGGCCTCGGCGGTCTTGCCGGCGGCCTCGAACTCGGCCTGCGCCAGCGTGGTCATCTCCACCGCCTTGTGCTTGGACGCGGTCTCGTCGGCCTCGGCCTGCTTGACCTGGCGCACCAGCTCTTCCTCGGCCGACGCCTGCGCGGCGAGCACGGCGACCTGCTTGGCGCGGTCGGCCTCGGACACCTGGCGCACTTCCTTGATCCGCTCTTCTTCC
>NZ_WTVS01000197.1 GCF_012911005.2 Aromatoleum toluolicum
CGCTGCGCCTGGCCACCGAGCGCGCGCTGGAGCGCACGGCCTTTGGCAAGCCGCTGGCCGAACAGGCCAATGTGCAGGAGTGGCTGGCCGAGTCGCGCATCGAGATCGACCAGGCGCGCCTTCTGGTGCTGCACGCCGCGTGGCTGCTGGACCAGGGCGACGCTGTGGATGCGCGCAGCGTGCGTGCCCAGGTCGCCGCCATCAAGCTCGTGGCCGCGCGCCTGCAGCAGCGCGTGGTGGACCGCGCCATGCAGGTCTTTGGCGCCATGGGCATGTCGCCCGACACGCCGCTGGCCGCTTTCTGGACTTGGGGCCGCGCGCTGCGGCTGATGGACGGGCCCGACGAGGTGCACCTGCGCACCGTGGCGCGGCATGAGCTGGCGCAGGCGCGCGCGGGGCTGGGGGCATCGGCAGCCTACTTCACCACCCCCGAGCAGCTGCGCGCGCCGCCGCACCTGAGCGCCTGAGGAC
>NZ_WTVS01000198.1 GCF_012911005.2 Aromatoleum toluolicum
ACTGCGCCGCGCGCGAGTTGGGTCAGCCCGTCGTGGTGCAGAACAAGCCCGGGGCCAACGGCATCCTGGCCGTCAACTACCTCAAGGCCCAGCCTGCAGATGGCTATAACCTGCTGAGCATCGGCATGTCGCAGATGACCATCACGCCCTACGTCTACAAACAGCAGCCCTACGATCCGCTGCGCGACTTTGACGGCGTGGCGGTGCTGGGCACGTCGCCGCTGGTGCTGGCAGTGCCCGCAGGGCAGGGCATTGCCAGCCTGGCCGATCTGCAAAAGCTGGCGCGGTCCACGCCGGGCGGGGTCAACTTCGGGTCGCCGGGCAAGGGCAGCCCAGCGCACCTGCTGACCTCGGCGTTGATAGAAAAGCTGGGTGTGCCCGGCACCCATGTGCCTTTTGTGGGTGAGGGCGCGGGCCTCACCGCGCTCATGGGCCAGCAGATTCACGCGATGACGCTGGTGATTGGCAC
>NZ_WTVS01000199.1 GCF_012911005.2 Aromatoleum toluolicum
CCCCGAGACCAAACACCCCACCTATTTCCAGTCCATCGGCCTGCCGCTGGAGGCGCCGCTGCTGGCCGTGCTGGAGAAGAACGGCTGGAACCACAAGGACGCGCCCGTGTTCGTGCAGTCGTTCGAGGTCAGCAACCTGCAGGCGATCCGCAAGCTCAGCAGCGTGCGCCTGGTGCAGCTGGTCGCCCCTTCGGGCCGGCCCTATGACTTTTTGGCCCAGGGCGCGGCCAACACGCGCGCTTATGCCGACCTGATCACGCCCGAGGGCCTGAAGCAGGTGGCCAATTACGCCAACGCCGTTGGGCCATTCAAGACCCTGGTGGTGCCGGTGAAGGACGGTGTGCCCGGCGAGCCCACGCCGCTGGTCGCGCAGGCCCATGCCGCCGGGCTGGCAGTGCATATCTGGACGCTGCGTCCCGAAAACGCCTTCCTGCCCGCCGGTCTGAAGAAGGCGCCGATCAC
>NZ_WTVS01000019.1 GCF_012911005.2 Aromatoleum toluolicum
GTTGAGCGGCGTGCGTTGTCAGTCTTGGCGTTCCATGAAGTGCTTGGCGTAACGTCCGTCGAGCCGGTTCATCGACAGCAGGATGGGCAGGTCGGCGGTGTTGAAGTCGGGGTCCCACGCCGGTTCGCCGCAGATCCACGCGCCCGCGCGCAGGTAGCCCTTGACGAGCGGCGGGGCCTCGCCCGGCAGGTCCTTGCGCAGGTGCCCGAGGGGCAGGGGGCAGCGCGGGAAGACGCGGTACTCGAGCGGGGCGCCGTGCTCGTCCTTCAGGCGATTGTACAGGCTCGCGGCAGTGTGTCCGCCATCGGCCATGCTGACGGAGGCGCAGCCGATCAGGTAGTCGTAGCCGTTTTCCCGCATGTAGCGGGCGAGGCCGGCCCACAGCAGCGTGATGACGGCGCCGCTGCGGTAGTCGGCGTCGATGCACGAGCGGCCGATTTCGACGATGCGGTTGCGTAGGTGCTGCAGGCGCGTGAGGTCGAATTCGTTTTCGGAGTAGTAGCCACCGACCTTGCGCGCGGCAACGGGCGACAGGATGCGGTAGGTGCCGACGATGCGTCCGGCAGCCTCGTCGCGCACGATCAGGTGCTCGCAGTAGGGGTCGTAGATGTCGCGGTCGACGCCCGGTGTGCGGCTTGGCAGGCGGGCGCCCATTTCGTCGGCGAATACGCGGTAGCGCAGCTTCTGCGCTTCGAGGATCTCGGTTTCGCAGCCCGCGAGCCCTACGTGCAGGTTGCGGCTGCGGCGTTCCGCAGTGTGCTGCCGTTTCTGAAGCATGGCTTTCATCCTTGCTTTGGCGTGTGGCTTGCATTGTCGAAATGCTGCATTGCGGCGCCATGACGAGGGCGTTACGATGGGATGACGTAATCGGGTCCGTCCGCTTGGGGAGAGTCAATGGAAAGCTGTGTGTTCTGCCGCATCGTGAAGGGGGAGCTGCCCGCCTCCAGGGTGTTCGAAGACGAGTCCACGCTGGTGTTCATGGACCTGCAGTCGGTGAATCCCGGACACATGCTGGTGGTGGTGAAGCCGCACCGCGCGAATATCTATGAGCTCGACGACGAGCTGGCCGCGGCCGCTTTCCGCACCGCGGCCCGCATGGCGCGTGCGGTGAAGGCCGTCTTCGGCTGCGAGGGGGTGACGCTGCTGCAGGCGAACGAGAAGGCCGGGGCCCAGACCGTCTTCCACTTCCACATCCACGTCGTGCCGCGCTGGGAGGGTGACGGCATGGGGCTGGCGTGGCCGGCGAAGAATCCTCCGCGTGAGGCGCTCGAGGAGATGGCGGCGAAGCTCCGCGCGGCGCTGTAAGGTCGGGGGCATCCGTAGGGCGGGAGGAGCGTAGCGCATCCCGCCAATCCATGCGTCGGAATCCTCCCGGCCGCCGTGTGGCGGGATACGCCTTCGGCTACTCCCGCCCTACCCGAAGCCGTGAGATTGCCCCGGAGCCGCAAGCCGTTCGCGGGTGAATGGCGCCACCGCACCCTATAATGGGGGGATTTTTCCGACCCGGGTCCCCGAATGTCCATCCTCGTCTGCGGCTCCATGGCTTACGACACGATCATGGTGTTCCATGATCGTTTCAAGCGCCACATCCTTCCCGAACAGATCCACATCCTGAATGTGTCGTTTCTCGTGCCCGACATGCGGCGCGAATTCGGCGGGTGCGCAGGGAATATCGCCTACAACCTGAACCTGCTGGGCGCGGACCCACTGATCATGGCGACCGTGGGCGATGACGCGGAGCCCTACCGTCAGCGCCTGCAGCAGCTCGGGCTGCGCCAGGATCACGTGAAGCACGTGCCGGACAGCTTCACCGCGCAGGCCTTCATCACCACCGATCTCGACGACAACCAGATCACGGCCTTCCACCCCGGCGCGATGAACCACTCGCACCTCAACCGGGTGCAGGACGCGAACGGCGTGAAGCTCGGCATCGTGTCGCCGGACGGTCGCGACGGCATGCTGAATCATGTCGCGCAGTTCGCCGATGCGGGCGTCCCTTTCGTGTTCGATCCGGGCCAGGGGATGCCGCTGTTCTCGGGCGATGAGCTGCTGCATTGCCTGAACCAGGCTACCTATTGCACGGTCAATGATTACGAAGCGCGCCTGCTGTGCGACCGGACCGGGCGTACGGTCGAACAGTTGGCGGAAGGCGTCGAGGCGCTGGTCGTCACGCTGGGACCCGAGGGGTCGCGCATCTATGCGGACGGTCGGTGCATCGAGATTCCGTGCGCGCCGGCCGATGAAGTGGTCGATCCGACTGGATGTGGCGATGCCTACCGCGCGGGTCTGCTGTACGGGATTGCAGAAGGTTATGACTGGACGCGGACCGGGCGCTTGGCGTCGCTGATGGGATCGATCAAGATCGCCAGTCGCGGCGGGCAGAATCACGCGCCGGATCGTGCGGAGATCGGCGCACGTTATGCGAAGGTATTTGGAGAGGCATTATGGTGATGGGTGCAAGGCAGCGTGCCGTTGCGGCGGCCTTTGCCGCGGCGGTGCTTGGGCTCGGTGGTTGCGCGACCGGATTGGGCGGGGAAACCTATTCGCGCGGCGAAGCGCGCCGGGCAATGACGGTGCAGTACGGTGTGGTGGAATCGGTTCGCTACGTGAAACTCGAGGGAACCAAGACCCCGATCGGCGCGCTCGGGGGGGCGGCGATCGGCGGCATTGCGGGCAGTGGCATCGGTGAAGGGCGTGGTGCGGCGATCGCGACGGTGATCGGCGCGGTCGCGGGCGGCCTTGCCGGTTCGGCGATCGAGGAAGGCGCGACGCGCTCCCAGGGTGTCGAGGTCACCGTCCGGCTCGATAACAATCAGCTCATGGCGGTCGTCCAGGACGACAAGGGCGAGGATTTCCGTTCCGGCGATTCGGTCCGCGTCGTGCGCGACGGATCGACGACGCGCGTGACGCGCTGAGCCTGGGCCCGGCCAGGGTACAGTTCAGCCGAGCAGGACCAGTCCCCACACGCAGGCAAGATTGACGAGCGCAAGCAGGACGGCGGCGCTGCCGATGTCCTTCGCCCGCTTGGCGAGCAGGTGGCGTTCGAGGGAAACGCGGTCGACGGTCGCCTCGATCGCCGAATTGATCAGCTCCACGATCATCACGAACAGCACGCTGCCTATGAGCAGGGCCTTACCTGCCCCGGTGACGGGCATGAACAGCGCGAGCGGGATGAGAATCGCTGCGAGGATGCACTCCTGGCGGAAGGCGTCCTCGTGCCGGAAGGCTGCGCTCAGCCCGTCGAACGAATAGCGCAGGGCGTTGAACAGGCGGGTGAGTCCGGTCTTGCCCTTGAACGGGCTTTCGTGATGCTCGTGCTGCGGCTGGGTCATGGGGCGGCGTCGCGTGAGTGTCAGGGGTAGAAGGCGTAGATCCGGTATCCGGTCGCGCCCAGTCCGTCCGCCGAAAAGGGCAAGGTCACGGCGATGTCGCGTCCGGCGGCAAATCCCTGTTCGAGATCTGCGCCCGGAAACCAGTCCTGTGGCGTGAGTACGCGCCGCACGAGCGGACGATCCCGCGCGTCGGTCAGGGTCAGTTCGAGGTGCGGCCAGGCCAGCGGATGGGGGGCGCGATTGCGGATCGTCGCGTTCAGCACGAGGTTGGCCGTCTTGCCGGGCTCGGACTGCAAGTCCGAGGATTCGACGCTGATCAGCCCGGCGATGTGCGGCAGTTCGACCGTGCAGCCCAAGGCGTGGCATGCCGTGACCAGCGCTGGCCGCAAGGACGGCCACTCCCGTGCGAGGTCGGCGCGGAACAGATAGAGCAACTGTGCCGCGAGCATCCCGCTCAGCAGGCCGATGGCAAGGCCGGTGAGGCCGTGGCGGGCAGGCGGGGGCACCGGCGGTGCATAGTCCGCGAACTCGTCTTGGGTGTCTGTTGCCGGTTCGGTGGGTGCAGGCGCGGGTTCTTCGGCAAGGAAATCATCTTCGATGCGCGGCGGCGTCGCGAAACCCGGCTCGAGGCGGTCCGACGTCGCCGGGCCGTGCATCAGGGGGGCGGGCGCGTATTCCTCCGCAGGCTCCTGCCGCACCACATCATCCTCCCGCCATGACTGGCGCGCGAGGGTGTCGGTGTCTTCCTCTCCCCGGTACTCCGGCTCGGGCTTCCCGGTCGCTGTGTGCCGTTCGTCGGTTTCCGGTTCGAGGCTCTGCAGTGGCGCGGCTGGTTCAAGCGCTACGTGCCCCTCTGCTCCGACGGCATCGAGCGGAAAGATCGGTGGCGCGGGCGTGCGTTCCTCGGGTTCCTGTCGCGCAACGTTAAGCTCGCGTTGCGCCGTGCGCTGCGGGACGAGCGCGTCGGGCAATTCGAAATCGAGCTCGCCGGAGAACGTGTCGTCTGCCTTCTCTTCCAGTACGAAGAAGCGATCGGAGCGGTCCGGTGCCGGTTCCGGCGCCCTGGGCGCTGCAGGCGGGGGGGCGTCTTCGATCAGATTGTCGAGCGCGTCGAACGGGAGCAGGCAGCTGCCGCAGCGCACCTGCCCATGGTGTGCGCGCAGCTGCTCGCTCCGAACCCGGAATACCGTGTGGCAGGCCGGGCAGCGGGCGAGCATCAGTCGTTGCCGGCCCCGGTGGCGGGCCGGGTGCCTTCCAGTCGCGCCCAGCCCTCGTGGGTCGCGCCGACGCGCAGTGCGATGAAGGGCGCGTAGGCGGCGATGACCTGATCGGTCTGGGTGTCGAGTACGCCCGACAGCGCGATCCGTCCGCCGGGCGCCACGCGCGCGGCCAGCAGGGGCGCAAGCACGCACAGCGGGTTGGTGAGGATGTTTGCGACAACGATGTCGAACTGCACATCGAGCGTTTCGCGCGAATGCTGCAGGCGCATCGTCACGCCATTGCGCTGCGCATTGTCCTGCGCGGCTTCGAGTGCCTTGTCGTCGATGTCGATGCCCAGCACGTCGGCGGCGCCCAGTTTTGCCGCGGCGATGCCGAGGATGCCTGAGCCGCAGCCGTAATCGAGCACGGCGGCGCCGGGCGTGACCGCGTCACACAGCCACTCGAGGCACAGGCGCGTGGTCGGGTGCGAGCCCGTGCCGAAGGCCATGCCAGGATCGAGTTCGATGTTGATGGCGGCCGGATCGGGGGCGGTATGCCAGGAAGGCACGATCCACATCCGCTCGGTGATGCGGATCGGGTCGAATTGGCTTTGCGTGAGCTGCACCCAGTTCTGTTCCGCGACATCTTCCAGCGTGAAGGGCGGCACCGCGTCGAAGCCCGCGTCGGCGGCTGCCCGCGCGAGGGCGACCGTGAGGTCGGCGTCGGCGGCGAACAGCGCGATGACGCGGCTGTGGTCCCACAGGCCGACCGGGTGATGGCCCGGCTCGCCGAATTGCGGCTTCTCCGCATCGGTGCCGGCGTCGGCGTCCTCGATGCTGATCGAGAGCGCGCCCGCCTCCATCAGCGCCTCGGACAGCGCCTCGGCCTTCTTCGCCTCGGCCTGCAGGGTCACGGAAATCCACATGAGCGGCGGCTCCGGCTCGTCAGCTCTTCTTGACTTCGTTGCGGTCGGCCAGCTTGTGTTCCAGGTAGTGGATGCTGGTGCCGCCTTCGATGAAGCGTGCGTCGAGCATCAGTTCCTGGTGCAGCGGCACGTTCGTCTTGATGCCTTCGACGACCATTTCCGACAGCGCGATACGCATGCGGCGGATCGCCTGCTCGCGCGTGTCGCCGTAGGCGATCAGCTTGCCGATCATCGAGTCATAGTGTTGCGGGATCGTGTAGCCGTTGTAGACGTGCGAATCGACGCGGATGCCCGGGCCGCCCGGGGTGTGCCAGTTGGTGATCTTGCCGGGGCAGGGGGTGAACTTGAACGGGTCTTCGGCGTTGATCCGGCATTCGACCGCGTGACCGCGGAAGACGATGTCCTTCTGACCGAACCACAGCTTTTCGTTTGCCGCGATGCGGATCTGGGCCTGCACGATGTCGATGCCGGTGATCAGTTCGGTGACCGGGTGCTCGACCTGCACGCGCGTGTTCATCTCGATGAAGAAGAACTCGCCTTTTTCGTACAGGAATTCGAAGGTGCCGGCGCCGCGATAGCCGATCTTGCGGCAGGCTTCGGCGCAACGCTCGCCAACCTTGGCGATGGCCTTGCGGTCGATGCCGGGCGCGGGCGCTTCCTCGATGACCTTCTGGTGGCGCCGCTGCATCGAGCAGTCGCGTTCGCCCAGATACACCGCATTGCCATGCTCGTCGGCGAGCACCTGGATCTCAACATGGCGCGGGTTCTCGAGGAACTTCTCCATGTACACGACCGGGTTGCCGAATGCCGCTTGCGCTTCGGCGCGGGTCGTCTGCACGGCGTTCAGCAGCGCAGCTTCCGTGTGCACCACGCGCATGCCGCGCCCGCCGCCGCCGCCGGCCGCCTTGATGATCACCGGATAGCCGACCGCGCGCGCGATCTTGACGATCTCCTTGGGGTCGTCCGGCAGGGCGCCGTCGGAACCCGGCACGCAGGGCACGCCCGCGGCCTTCATCGCATCCTTCGCGCTGACCTTGTCGCCCATCAGGCGGATCGTTTCGGCGCGCGGGCCGATGAACGCGAAGCCGGACTGCTCGACGCGCTCGGCGAAGTCGGCGTTCTCCGACAGGAAGCCGTAGCCGGGATGGATCGCCTCGGCGTCGGTGACTTCCGCCGCCGAGATGATGGCCGGGACGTTGAGGTAGCTCTGCGCCGACGCGGCGGGGCCGATGCACACCGACTCGTCGGCGAGCTTCACGTACTTGGCCTCGGTGTCCGCGACCGAATGCACGGCGACGGTGCGGATGCCGAGCTCGCGGCAGGCGCGCAGCACCCTCAGCGCAATCTCGCCGCGGTTCGCGATCAGGATCTTTTCAAACATGGCGTGCCGATCAGGCGATGACGAACAGCGGCTGGCCGTACTCGACCGGCTGGCCGTTCTCGACCAGGATTGCCTTGATCGTGCCGGTGAACTCCGACTCGATCTCGTTCATGAGCTTCATCGCTTCGATGATGCACAGACGGTCGCCCACGGAGACGCTCTGGCCGACGTCGGCCAGCGGCTTCGCGCCCGGCGCGCTTGCGCGGTAGAAGGTGCCGACCATCGGCGACTTGACGACGTTGCCCTCGGGCAGGGCGTTGGCCGCCGGCGCCACGACCACATCTGTCGCGGGGGCTGCAGCCGGAGCGGCCACGGGTGCGGCGGCCAGGTAAGCGGGAGCCGTGGGGGCGGCGATATGCTTGGCGATGCGTACCTTCTCTTCGCCCTCGGTAACCTCCAGTTCGGAAATGCCCGATTCCTGGACGAGGTCGATCAGTTTCTTCAGCTTGCGCAGATCCATGCTGTTCTCCGGACAATGCGGCGCCTTGCTGGGCCGCCAGAGGGGTTTTGTGTTTAGCTTTCCCGCAGTTGCGTGAGGGCGAATTCGAGTGCGGCCATGTAGCCGTATGCGCCCAGCCCGCAGATGACACCGATGGCGCGATCGGAAAAATAGGAGTGATGGCGGAACGGTTCCCGCGCGTGGATGTTGGACAGGTGTACTTCCACGTAGGGAATCGCCACCGCGGCCAGCGCGTCGCGCAGGGCGACGCTCGTGTGGCTGTAGCCGGCCGGGTTGATGATGATGTAGTCGATCGCTTCCACGGCTGCAGCCTGGATGCGGTCGATGAGCTGCCCTTCATGATTGCTCTGGAAGGACTCGACGATGACCCCGGCTGCACGGGCACGCGCATCCATTGCGGAATGGATGTCGGCCAGCGTGGTGCGGCCATAGACATCGGGTTCGCGAGTGCCGAGCAGGTTCAGGTTGGGGCCGTGCAGAACCAGGATTCGAGTCTGCGGAGGCGGTGGGGCCTCGGTGGTTTTGCTGCGTTTTGAGCGCGTCATGACGGCAAGTTTGCCGCAGATCGCTGCACTTTGTCCAGTGAAAGCGTTCCGGGCACGTCAGCGCGAAGCGAGGAGTGCGCGAATTCTGCCTTCAAGTTCCGCTTCATTCAAGGTGCCCAGCTTCACGAAATCCAGTTCGCCGTGCCGGTCGAAGATTGCGGTGAACGGGAGTGCCTGGGACGTGTTTCCGAGTGCGCTCGTCACGGCCAGCGTCTGCAGCGGGGCGCTCAGCAGCGGGTAGGGGACCTTGTTGTCCTCGGCGAATCTGTGCACGTTGTCGGGTTGGTCGATGCCGATGCCGACGAATTGCACCGGCGCATCCGCGAAGCGCCGGCTCACCGCGGCGAATTCGGGAATCTCGCGCAGGCAGGGCGGGCACCATGTCGCCCAGAAATTGACCACCAGCACTTTTCCTTGCCACTGCGAGAGCGCCTGGGGTTGGCCATTGCTGTCGGGCAGGTTCAGAGCGAGTATCGGTGCGCCCGCCTCGCGGGCGACCTGCGCCGGTGCAGGGTGGGCGGGCGACGAGGCGCGCTGGACGAGATAGCCGGCGAGCCCCGCTACGGCGGCGACGGCGAGGATCAAGGCATTGCGGACGAGTGGCTGCATGGCGCGATCGATTCAGCGTACCGGTTCGGGTTCGGCTTCGCTGCCGCCCGGAGCCAGCAGCGCCTCGACCGCAGGCAAGCGCGCCCTGTCCGCATGCCGCCGGTTGGAGCGTTCGGCGTCGGCCGGATAGATCGACAGGCGGATCGGCACCTGCTCCCACTCGAAGCTCAGGATCGCTTCCGGCGCGTGCGGCGCGGGACGGCGCGGTTCGCGGTGTTCGTAGGCGATGTCCTGGTTGAGGAAGAAGATCTCGACTTCCTTGGCGCTCTCCGCGAAGAGTTCGATATCGACCTCGGTGTAGCGACCCGCGGTGCCGTCGAGCGCGCCGCCGGTGAGGTAGGGGCGAAACTCGTCGAGCAGGCGCATCACGCCGACGGCGGCGCGTCGCATCTCGAGCAGGCGTTCGGCCAGCTCCTCGTCCTGGTAAAGCGCCTGCCAGGCGCGCAGCTCGGCTTCGATCTCGGCGTTGTTGGGCAGGGAGTCCGTGTCGGACGCGCCGAGCTGGCGCGCGGCCTTGCGCTTGGCGAAGCCGAAATCGCTGATGCCGTCCTCGGCCATCATGCGGGCCGCCGTGGCGGCGATTTCACGCCTCAGGGTTCCGGAGCGGGAGGGGGGCGCGCGGAAAGTCATGGTCGCGAGTCCGGATGAGGGTCGATGTAGAATGCGCACCATTCTACACGGACCCGTTTCACGCACATTGCAGCGGTCCGTCAGTCCCGGAGTTTCGATGCACATCCACATCCTTGGAATTTGCGGCACCTTCATGGGCGGCGTGGCGCTGCTCGCGCGTTCGGCCGGGCACACCGTCACCGGCTGCGACGCAAACGTCTATCCGCCGATGAGCACCCAGCTCGAAGCGCAGGGCATCGGCCTGACGGAAGGCTACGATGCCGCGCAGATCGACCTCGCGCCCGACGTGTTCGTCGTCGGCAATGCCATCTCGCGCGGCAACCCGCTGCTGGAGGCGATCCTCGAGCGCGGACTTCCCTATGTGTCCGGCCCGCAGTGGCTGGCCGAGCATGTCCTGCAGGGGCGCTGGGTGCTGGCCGTCGCGGGCACGCACGGCAAGACCACGACCACCTCCATGCTCGCGTGGATGCTGGAGGACGCGGGGCTCAATCCCGGCTTCCTCGTCGGCGGCGTGCCGGGCAACTTCGGCGTGTCCGCGCGCCTCACCGATTCGCCCTTTTTCGTCATCGAGGCGGACGAGTACGACACGGCGTTCTGCGACAAGCGTTCGAAGTTCGTGCATTACCGTCCGCGCACGGCGATCCTCAACAATCTCGAGTTCGACCACGCGGACATCTTTGCGGACCTCGCGGCGATCGAGACGCAGTTCCATCACCTCGTGCGGACCATTCCGGCATCCGGCCGCATCGTCGCGAATGGCGGCGAAGAGAGCCTGAAGCGCGTGCTCGCGCGCGGCTGCTGGTCAGAGCTGGAGTGGTTCGGCGACGCCGCGCAGTGGTCGGTCGAACCGGGTGCGGCGGACGGCGAGGGCGAGGCCGTGTTCAGGCTGCGCGGTGAGGTACTGGGGCGCATCGCGATGCCGATGTCGGGCAGTCACAATCGCAGCAATGCACTGGCGGCCATCGCCGCGGCCCGTCACGTCGGCGTGACGCCGGCGCAGGCGATCGCGAGTCTCGCGCGCTTCCAGGGGATCAAGCGTCGCATGGAGGTGCGTGGTCGCGTAGACGGGATCACCGTCTATGACGATTTCGCCCACCATCCGACGGCGATCGCGCTGACGGTCGAGGGGCTGCGCAGACGCGAGCCGCAGGGGCGCATCCTCGCGGTGCTCGAGCCGCGCTCGAACACGATGAAGCTGGGGGTGATGAAGAGTCGCCTGCCCGACAGCCTGGCGCTGGCCGACCGCGTCTACTGCTACGCGAACGCTCTGGGCTGGGATGCGGGCGAAGCGCTCGCGTCGCTGGGAGGGCGGGCCGGTGCCTTCGATTCGCTGGACGAGCTGGTGGCGGCCGTCGTCGCCGAGGCCCGCCCCGGCGATCACGTGCTGGTGATGAGCAACGGCGGTTTCGGAGGCGTGCACGACAAGCTGCTCGCCGCTTTGCGTTCCCGCACGGCGGGTTGAGAAAGGTGGGAGCGGCTTAGCCGAAGCCGCTCCAGCCGGTAATCCGGCGCTTCAGTCCTTCTTGCCTTCGAGCTGGCGGGCCTGCTGGTCGGTGATGTACTCGAACACCCTCACGACCTTGCGCACACCGTCCGTGCGGCGCGCCACCTCGGTTGCGGCATCCGCCTCGCGGCGCGTCACGATGCCGAGCAGGAACACGGTCCCCGCTTCGGTCACGACCTTGATGTGGTTGGCGCTGAACTGCGCCGAATCGACGAAGCGCGCCTTGACCTTCGACGTGATCAGCGAATCGTTGCCGCGTGAGGTCAGCGATGAGGTGCCGGCGACCTGGATCTCATTGACGATGCCCTTGACGTTGGCGATGCTGCCGGCCACGCGCTCGGCTTCGGCACGGTGCGCCTCGCTGGGGGCTTCCCCGGTGAGCAGCACGTTGCGGTTGAAGGACGTCACGTTGACGTGCACGGCATCGCCGAGGCGATCGCGCAGCGCGCTCGAGGTGCGCCATTCGATGCCTTCGTCCTCGACATAGGCGCCCGAGGTGCGGCGGTCGGCAACCATGGCCGCGCCCGCTCCGACCCCGCCCGCGACGAGCGGGAAGCAGCCCTGCAGCAGCGGCAGCGTCGCCGCTGCGCCCAGACCGAGAATCAGGGTGCGCCGGCTGGCTTGAAGGGTCTTGTTGTTCATTAGTCTTCAACTCCGAGTAACAGACAATCGATGCCGTCGCACAGGCAGTGCAGGACGAGCAGATGAACTTCCTGGATGCGTGCCGTGCGGTCGGCGGGCACGCACAGATGGATGTCGCCGTCGCCGAGCATTTCCCCCATCCGGCCGCCGCCCTTGCCGGTCAGCGCGATGACGCGCATCTCGCGTTCGTGGGCGGCCTCGATCGCAGCGATGACGTTGGGAGAATTGCCGCTGGTCGAAATCGCGAGCAGGACGTCGCCCGGTTGTCCGAGCGCGCGCACCTGCTTGGAGAATACCTGGGTGTAGTCGTAATCGTTGGCGATCGAGGTCAGTGTCGAGGTATCGGTCGTCAGCGCCACGGCAGCGAGCGGCGGTCGCTCCATCTCGAAACGGTTGACCAGCTCGGCGGCGAAATGTTGCGCATCGGCAGCCGAGCCGCCGTTTCCGCAGGCGAGGATCTTGCCGTTGTTGAGCAGACTGCCGGTCATGATCTCCACCGCTCCCGCGATCGGGGCGGCCAGCGCCTCCAGCGAGTCGAGCTTGGTGCGGGCGCTGTCTTCGAATTGTCGGGAGATGCGGTGAATCAGGTCCATGAGGGGCTCGGGTCACTTCTGTCGGGGGCAAAAGTCTAGCACGAGGCGGACGCCGGTCCCGCAGCGGCCGCCGTGCGGCGCAAGTGTGCCGTGCCGGGCATTGCAGCGGTGGGTTTCCTTACAGACCCTTACCATGCGTCGGCGTCGAACGCGCCGCGCAGCCATTCCACCGTTGCTTCGTCGAGTGAGCTCATGAGCACCGCGTCGAAGCGGCAGGGGCTTTGTGCGTAGCGACGACCCGCGCCCGCGAGCCACCAGCGTGCCGCCAGCACGACGCGCCGGCGCTTCGTCGCGGTGATGCTCGCCGCCGCGCCGCCGAAGCCCGGATTGCTGCGCAGACGGACCTCCACAAACACCACGGTGCCGCGGTCCAGGCACACGAGATCGACTTCTCCGCCGCGGCAGCGCACGTTGCGTGCGAGAGCGGTGAGACCGCGGCGCGCGAGGAATCGCTCGGCGAGCTCCTCGCCGGCCTTGCCGCGTGCTTGCGTGAGAGGCGCCGGCCGCCGGACAATGCCTTCCCTCTTGCTGCGATCCCCGATGTCCATGTCGAACAACCCGTCTCCGCTTTCAAGTACGCCGTCATTGTATGTGGTGGCGACCCCGCTCGGGAATCTTCAGGACGTCAGCATGCGTGCGCAGGGCGTACTGACGGAAGTCGGCGCCATCGCCGCCGAGGATACGCGCCACAGTCAACGTCTGCTCGATGCGCTGGGCATCCGTACCCGGCTCTTTCCGCTGCATGAGCACAACGAGCAGGCCGCCGTCGGGCAGGTGATCCGGATGCTGGAAGCGGGGCAGCACGTCGCGCTGATCAGCGACGCCGGCACTCCGGCAATCTCGGATCCCGGTGCGCGGGCGGTTGCGCGTGTGCGCGAGGCGGGCTTCCCGGTGGTGCCCGTTCCCGGTCCCTGTGCGGCCATCGCGGCACTGTCCGCGTCCGGATTCGTGGACGACGGTTTCCGCTTCGTCGGCTTCCTCCCGGCCAAGCAGGCGGCGCGGCGGGCGCGGATCGAGGAGTTGCGCGCGCAGGAGGTGCCGCTGGTGTTCTACGAATCGCCTCACCGCATCGTCGAATGTGTCGCAGATCTCGCGGCAGTGCTGGAGCCGTCGCGCGACATCGTGATCGCGCGCGAAATCACGAAGATCTACGAGCAGATCGCCCGCATGCCGCTGGGCGAGGCGCCGGCATGGCTGGCGGCCGATGCGAACCGCTGCCGCGGGGAGTTCGTGCTGGTCGTCGCCGCTGCGCCCGAAGTCGAAGGCCTCGGTGCGGATGCCGAACGTGCCCTTGCGCTGCTGCTCGAGGAGCTTCCGGTCAAGACCGCCGCGCGGCTCGCTGCCGACATCACCGGCGCGTCGCGCAAGCTGCTGTATGCGCGCGCGCTGGAGCTGAAGGGCAACTGAACCCGCATATATAATTGGCGCGACCAACGGCGCCCGCATCCTGATCCTGGAACGTCATGCACAAAATCTCCCTTATCCGCCCCGACGACTGGCATCTGCACGTACGCGACGGCGCCGCGCTCGCGGCCGTCGTGCCGCACACCGCGCAGCGCTTCGGCCGTGCGCTCATCATGCCCAACCTGCGGCCTCCCGTGACCACGACGGCGCTGGCTCTCGAATACCGCGACCGCATCCGCGCGGCGGTGCCGGCCGGCATCGAATTCGAACCGCTGATGAGCTTGTACCTCACCGACAACATGGCGCCGGACGAAATCGACCGTGCCCGGGCGAGCGGTGCGGTGGTGGCGGCAAAGCTCTACCCGGCAGGCGCGACGACCAATTCGGACGCGGGGGTGACGGCGATCGAGAAGGTCTATCCGGTGCTGGAGCGGATGGAGCGCGTCGGCATGGTGCTGTGCGTGCATGGTGAAGTGACGCAGGGCGATGTCGACGTCTTCGATCGCGAGCAGGTGTTCATCGAGCGCGTGCTTGCCCCGCTGACGCAGAAATTTCCGGGGCTGCGCGTCGTGTTCGAGCACATCACCACCGCCGATGCCGCCCAGTTCGTGAAGGCGGCGGGCGACAATGTCGGCGCGACGATCACCGCCCACCACCTGCTGCTCAATCGCAACGCGATCTTCGCCGGCGGCATTCGGCCGCATCATTACTGCCTGCCCGTACTCAAGCGCGAGACCCACCGGCGCGCGCTGGTCGAGGCGGCGACCTCCGGCAGTGCGAAATTTTTCCTCGGCACTGACTCGGCGCCGCACGCGCGCTCAACGAAGGAGGCGGGCTGCGGCTGTGCGGGCTGTTACACCGCGCACGCCGGGATCGAACTGTACGCCGAGGCCTTCGAGCAGGCCGGGGCGCTCGACAGGCTCGAGGCGTTCGCGAGTCTCAACGGACCGGCGTTCTATGGCCTGCCGCCCAATTCCGGGCGCATCACGCTGGCAAAGCAGGTGTGGGAGGTTCCGGCCGCCTACGACTATCTCGCCGGCGATCCGCTGGTGCCCCTGCGTGCCGGCGAGACCATCGCCTGGCGTCTGCTCTGATCGGGAGGCCCTATGCCGAGTGCCCGGACCAAAGCGATTGTCGCGCTGGGGATGTTGCCGATGCTCGCGGCATGCGAGAACAGCGCGACCGCCTTCATGATCGAGGGAAGCCAGCACGCACTGATCCTGGTGCGCGAGAAGCCCTATTTCTGGCAGAGCACGGTCAATCAGGCGGTCATCGCGTCGCGTCTGCCGCACTGCCAGAGGCGAGTCCCGATTCATCCGGATGGCACCGAGCTGACGCCGATGGAAGTGTTCGAGGCGGGCGAACGACTGTGGGCGCTCCGCCAGGGGAACCGCTGGTACCTCGTCGGAACCGACAAGTGCCAGGTGCAGGACTGGGAAAACGCCGCAGGCTCCACTCCGGGGCCTTCGCTCGGCACCTTCCGCTTCAAGGACGGCGTCGCGGCCTTCATCCCTGCGGGCAAGTGAGCGCGCGTCGCGTATAATCGGCAGCGGGAAGTTCGCCAGGCAGTCGCTGCGTACCTTGTGTGCGTGGAGGAAAGTCCGGGCCCCGCAGAGCAGGATGCCGGCTAACGGCCGGGCGCCGTGAGGCGACGGAAAGTGCAACAGAAAGCAAACCGCCGATGGCCTGTTCGCAGGCACAGGTAAGGGTGAAATGGTGGGGTAAGAGCCCACCGCAGGACTGGCGACAGGACTGGCACGGTAAACCCCATCCGGGGCAAGGCCAAATAGGGGAGCAATGGCGTGGCTCGCGCTGCTCCCGGGTAGGCTGCTAGAGCGCCGTGGCAACACGGCCCCCAGAGGAATGACTGCCCGGCGGTTGCGGCCAACAGGTCGCGGCCGCTCGACAAAACCCGGCTTATCGGCGAACTTCCCTTCCCTCGCCGAGCTGTTTTTCCCCACTTTCGTGTGCGTTTTCCCACGCTTCCCCACTTAGGGCCCGTCCGGCGCCCGAATCTCTACGTTTTTCTCATGAAGTTGCGCTATCTGCCTTGATTTTTCAGGGTTTATGGCGGCGCTTTGCTCGTCCATAAGTCATTGTGTAGCAACGGAAAACTCCCTGGGCTCGGCTTGACCCTCCATTCCCTTTACTCTAAAGTGGGGTCTGGTGGTAAAAAGTGGGTCGACGTGGCATTTGCATGCCGCCTCGGCGAGAAAAACAGGGGGTGGAATGTTCCAGGGAGCCGCTGCGCTCAGTCTCGATGCCAAGGGTCGCGTTGCGATCCCTGCGCGGCATCGTGACGCCCTCGTTCCCGACGGGGCGCCGCTGGTCGTCACTGCACATCCCCACAAGTGCCTGCTGGTCTATCCGCAGGCAGTCTGGGAGCCGATCCGCGCGCAGGTCGCGGCCATGCCCGGCCTCAATCCCGATGCTGCGGCACTCAAGCGTCTGCTGATCGGCTTTGCCCAGGAGGAAGAGCTCGATGGTGCGGGGCGTGTGCTGATCGCCCCGTCGTCGCGTCAGTGGGCCGGGCTGGACAAGCAGGTGTGGCTGGTCGGCCAGGGAACCCATTTCGAGTTGTGGTCGGATGCCGGCTGGCAGAAGCAGCAGGAGGCGATGCTGGCGCTGTCCGGTGCCGCCCTGCCGGCAGGGTTCGAGAGCCTCGCGCTGTGAGCCTGCTGCCCAAGCACGTGACCGTGCTCCTTTCCGAAGCTGTCGATGCGCTGGCGATCCGGCCCGATGGCGTCTACGTCGACGGCACCTTCGGTCGCGGTGGTCACAGTCGGGCGATTCTTGCAGCGCTCGGGCCTGCGGGGCGGCTCATCGCTTTTGATCGCGATCCGTCGGCGATCGCGGTCGGTCGCGAAATCGCAGATCCTCGCCTGACCCTCGTCCATGCGCCTTTCAGTTCGTTCGCCGACGAGCTCGACGCACTCGGCGTCAGCTGGGTCGACGGTGTGCTACTCGATCTTGGTGTGTCCTCTCCGCAGCTCGACGAGCCGGAGCGGGGTATGAGTTTTCGTTTCGATGCGCCGCTCGATATGCGCATGGACACGAGCCGCGGGCAGACCGTGGCGCAATGGCTGGCAGACGCGTCTGTCGCGCAAATCACGGAGGTGCTCAGGGATTATGGGGAAGAACGGTTTGCTCATGCGATTGCAAAGGCGATTGCAGCTGCTCGGACAGGGGGGGCTGTTGCAACCACTCGACAGCTTGCCGCGATCGTGGAAAAAGCGGTCCGTACACGCGAGCCGGGGCAGCACCCGGCGACTCGCAGTTTCCAGGCTCTACGGATTTTCATCAATCAGGAACTCGAAGAGCTGTCGCTGATCCTGCCCGATACCGTCGCGCGGCTGAAGCCGGGCGGACGGCTCGTCGTGATCAGCTTTCACTCGCTCGAAGACCGCATCGTCAAGCGTTTCATGCGCGACGAGTCGCGTCCGCCGCAATTGCCGTCGCGCCTGCCGGTGCGCGCCGCCGACCTGCCCAAGCCGCGTCTGGCGCTGGTCGGCAAGGCCGTGCGGCCCGGCGACGCGGAGGTGGCCACCAACCCGCGTGCGCGTAGCGCGGTGATGCGCGTGGCCGAGCGCACGGAGGCGCAGGGATGATCCGCGCCGACGCCTTCCTCGTGGCGGTGGCGGTGGCGAGCGCGCTGGGCGTGGTCGCATCGCAGCATCAGGCCCGCAAGCTGTTCTCGGAACTCGAGCGCGAGCAGACGCGCGCTCATGGCCTCGAAGTGGAGTGGGACCAGTTGCAGCTCGAGCAGAGTACCTGGGCCGCGCATGCGCGCGTCGAGAAGATCGCCCGCGAGCGTATCGGGATGCGCGCGCCGGTACCGGGGCAGGTCTTTTCGATCGAGGGCGTCAAATGAGCAAACAGCGGACGGTGACCTTCAATCACAACCCCTTGCTGCGGCACGGCCTGCCTGCCTGGCGTCCGCGCGCGGTGATGCTGGGCCTGATGGCGTGCTCGCTGGCGCTGATCGGGCGTGCGATGTACCTGCAGGGAGTCAATAACGAGTTCCTGCAGGCCAAGGGCGAGTCGCGCTACGCGCGGGTGCTCGAGGTGCCGGCGACGCGCGGCCGCGTAACGGATCGCCACGGCGACATGCTGGCCGTGAGCACGCCGGTGCGTTCGATCTGGGCGATTCCCACCGACGTGAATCTCGCCCCGCCGGACACGCGCAAGCTTGCGGGCCTGCTGGAAATGGACGTGCAGGAACTCAATCGCCGTCTCGCCGCCGGGCGCGATTTCGTCTACCTGAAACGTCAGGTGTCGCCCGAGATTGCTGAACAGATCGCCGACCTGAAGCTCGCCGGCGTCCATCAGCAGCAGGAATATCGCCGTTACTACCCCGGCGGCGAGGTGATGGCCCACGTGCTGGGCTTCACCGGTGTCGACGACAAGGGGCAGGAAGGCGTGGAGCTCGCCTTCGACGGCACCCTTGCCGGCAAGCCGGGCGCGCGGCGCGTGATCCGCGATCGTCGCGGGCAGATCATCGAGGACGTGGAGGCCATCCGCGCGCCGCGCGACGGGCAGGATCTTGCGCTGTCGATCGACGCCAAGATCCAGTACCTCGCGTATTCGGCGCTGCGGCAGGCGATGCAGACGCACAAGGCGAAGGCCGGTGCGTCGGTGGTGCTCGACGCGCGCACAGGCGAGGTGCTCGCGCTGGTCAATGCGCCGACCTACAACCCGAACAATCGCACGAACCTCAGCGGGGCGCAGCTGCGCAACCGCGTCCTCACCGACGTCTATGAACCGGGTTCGATCATGAAACCCTTCATCGTCGGTCTCGCGCTGGATCGCGGGAAGGTGCAGCCCGGCACGATCATCGATACGTCACCGGGCCGCATGACGATCGGGCGGGCGACGATTTCCGATTCGCACCGCAACGGCGCGCTGACCGTGGCGCAGGTGATCCAGAAGTCGTCCAACATCGGCACCGTCAAGGTTGCGATGCATTTCTCGCCCGATGAGATGTGGCGTCTGTACGACGATCTCGGTTTCGGCAAGCCGCTGAATCTCGGTTTTCCCGGCGAGGCGGGCGGGCGCCTGCGTCCCGCCAAGACGTGGAAACCGATCGAACAGGCGACGATGTCCTACGGACATGGCGTTTCGGTGAGCCTTATCCAGATGGCGCACGCCTATCTAGTATTCGCGCGCGATGGCGAGCTGGTGCCCTTGTCGTTGACCCGTCTCGAAGCGCCGCCCGTCAGTGGCAAGCGCATCTTCTCGGCGGCGACGGCGCGCGAGATGCGCGGCATGCTCGAGCTTGCGTCCGGTCCCGGCGGTACGGCGCCCAAGGCGCAGGTCGCCGGGTACCGCGTGGCGGGCAAGACCGGCACGGCAATCAAGCTGGAAGGCGCGCACTACACGAACAAATATGTTTCGTCCTATGTCGGACTGGCCCCCGCCTCGGATCCGCGGCTTATCGTTGCCGTGATGATCGACGAACCGTCTGCGGGACAGTATTACGGCGGTGCTGTTGCAGCGCCCGTGTTTGCCCAGATTACCGAAGGAGCGCTGCGCGCGCTCGGTGTGGCGCCCGATGCTCCGTTGGTGCCGCTGCAGCTCGCGCAGAAGCAGGGGATTGCCGTGCCCGCCCGGGAGAGCATGTGAGCGTCGACCTCGCATCCGCGATCCTCGAACGGCTTAACAAGGCCGGTGTCGTGCCGGCCGGCATCACGGCCGATTCGCGCCGCGTAAGCGGGGGGGATGTGTTCGCCGCCTGGCCCGGGCTAGCCTCGGACGGACGCAGGTTCATCGGTGCCGCCGTCGAACGCGGCGCCGCTGCGGTGCTGTGGGACGACCGCGGCGGTTTTCGCGTGGACGGCTTGCCGGTCCCGTCAATTCCCGTCGCGGAACTGCGCCGCCTCGGGGGTTATCTCGCGCACCTGATCCATGGCCGCCCTTCCGACAGGCTGTGGACCGTCGGGGTGACCGGCACCAACGGCAAGACGACCGTTACTCAGTGGCTGGCTGCAGCCCTGGCCCGGCTCGGGGAAAAGTGCGGCGTGATCGGAACGCTGGGCAATGGCTTCCCCGGGCAGCTTGCCGATACGCTGAATACGACGCCGGATGCGCTCGAAGTTCATCGCGTCCTGGGCGACTTCCTGTCTGCGGGCGGGAGCGCGGCGACGATGGAAGTGTCGTCGATCGGCCTCGACCAGGAGCGTGTCAACGCGGTCGCATTCGACGTCGCGGTGTTCACGAATCTGAGCCGCGACCACCTCGATTATCACGGCACGATGGAGGCCTACGGTGCAGCCAAGGCCCGGCTGTTCGCTCAACCCGGTCTGGGTTGTGCGGTGATCAATCTGGACGATGCCTTCGGCCTGGATCAGGCACATCGTCTTTCCGGCACGGGGTTGCCGGTGATCGGTTACACGCAGTCCGCCGCGGCGACGGCAGCGCACGGCGTGCGCCAGTTGAGCGCGCAGGATGTGCGCATGTCGGCGTCGGGCCTGCGCTTCGCGATCGTCTTTGAAGGCGTGCGGCGCGAACTGGACGTGCGCATGGTCGCGCCGTTCAACGTGTCCAACCTGCTTGCCGTTGCCGGGGCGCTCCTCGCGCGCGGCATGCCGCTGGACGAGATCGTGCATGCGATCGCGCATCTGACGCCGCCACAGGGGCGCATGCAGCTTGTGGGCGGCGTCGCCGAGCCGCTGATCGTCGTCGATTATGCGCATACGCCGGACGCCCTGGCGAAAGTGCTGGAGTCCGTGCGCGCAACGGTCGCGACGCGCGGCGGGCGTCTCGTGTGCGTCTTCGGTTGCGGCGGAGACCGCGATCCGGGCAAACGTCCGCTGATGGGCGAGGCTGCCCGCCAACTGGCCGATCGGGTGATCGTCACCAGCGACAATCCGCGCTCCGAGGATCCGGAGAAGATCATCGACGCCATCATGCAAGGTGCGGGTCCGCAGGCCGAGCGGGTGAACGACCGGGCGCAGGCGATCCGCATCGCGGTCGGAGAAGCCGGTACCGACGATGTCGTCGTGCTTGCCGGCAAGGGGCACGAACCTTATCAGGAGATCCTGGGCGTGCGTCTGCCCTTTTCGGATGTCGAGCAGGCGCAGATCGCCCTGCGCGAGTGGAGTCGAGTCCGGGGGGCGGGCGCGTGCTGAGCCTCCAGGAAGCCGGGCAACTCGGCGGGTTCCGCGTGGTCGGCGACGCGACCTTTTCGTGCGTCGGCACCGACAGCCGGCGCGTGCGTCCCGGCCAGCTGTTCGTCGCGCTGCGTGGCGAGCATTTCGACGGGCATGACTTCGTCGAACAGGCCGCTTCGCAGGGTGCCGTCGCCGCGCTGGTCGATGAGGCGTGGCAGCGCGAGCATGAGGACGTCGAGTTTCCGCGCCTCGTCGTGCGCGATACCCGCCTCGCGCTCGGCGCCCTTGCGGCGCACTGGCGCAGCCGCTTCGACATCCCGCTGATCGGAGTGACGGGCAGCAACGGCAAGACCACGGTCAAGGAAATGTGCGCCGCGATCATGCGCGCCCAGGCCCGACGTGACGGGCATACGGCGGACTGTGTTCTCGCGACGACCGGCAACCTCAACAACGACATCGGTCTGCCGCTGACCTTGCTCGAGCTGCGCGATCACCACCGTGCGGCGGTGATCGAGATGGGCATGAACCATCCGGGCGAGATCGGTTACCTGACCGCCCTGGCCCGACCGACCGTGGCGATCGTCACGAACGCGCAGCGTGCCCATCTGCAGGGCATGGGTTCGCTCGTGGAGATCGCGAAGGAGAAGGGGGCCATCTACGCCGGGTTGGGCGAGAACGGTGTCGCCGTCGTGAATGCCGACGATTCCCACTGCGCGTTGTGGCGGGAGCTGAACCGCGGACGCACCATCGTCACTTTCGCGACCGGCCAGGCTGCGGACGTGAAGGCGACGGCCGATCTGCATGGGCTCGGCGCCCGCCTCATGCTGACCACCGCGGCGGGCGGCGTGGAATTCGACCTGCCGGTGCCGGGCGAGCACAACGTGCGCAACGCGGCAGGTGCCGCTGCGGCATGCCTTGCCACCGGCGCATCGCTGGCTGCGGTCGTCGAGGGGCTGTCCGGCTTTAGCGGCGCGCCCGGGCGCCTGCAGCGGCGTGCCGGTCTCAACGGCGCGTTGGTCATCGACGACACGTACAACGCGAATCCCGATTCGGTGCGCGCTGCGATCGACGTGCTGGCCTCGACGGCCGGGCATACGGTGCTAGTGCTCGGCGACATGGGTGAAGTCGGCACGACCAGCGCGCAACTGCATGACGAGGTCGGAGGCTACGCCAAGAGCAAGGGTGTCGACGAACTCTACGCCCTGGGGGAAATGAGCGCGGTCGCGGCACACAACTTCGGCGACGGGGGGCAGAAATTTGCCACCGCGGAGGCCCTGCTGGCCGCCTTGGCGCCGCGGCTCGATGCGAACACCGTGGTGCTGGTGAAGGGCTCCCGTTTCATGCGGATGGAGCGGGTGGCGAACGGGCTTGCGGCGGTGCACAATGGCGCCCCTTCACAGGAGTCTCATTAGTCCATGCTGCTCGAACTCGCCCTCTGGCTGGGTCAGGATATCCGCACCTTCAACGTGCTCGGCTACATCACGCTGCGCACGGTCCTTGCTGCGCTTACCGCGCTGATCATTTCCTTCGTCTTCGGCCCGTCGCTGATCCGCTGGCTGGCAGCGAAGAAGATCGGCCAGGCCGTGCGCGACGACGGCCCCAAGTCGCACCTCACCAAGGCCGGAACGCCCACGATGGGTGGCGCGCTGATCCTCATCGCGATCGCGGTCACGACCCTGCTGTGGGGCGATCTGCGCAACCAGTACGTGTGGGTGACGCTGCTCGTCACGCTGGGCTTCGGCGCGGTCGGCTGGGTCGATGACTGGCGCAAGGTCGTGCATCGCGACCCGAAGGGTCTGCCGAGCCGCTGGAAGTACCTGTGGACTTCGCTGATCGCGCTGGCCGCGGCGCTGTTCCTCGGCCTGACGGCGCACGAGCCGGCGCAGACCGAACTGATCGTGCCCTTCTTCAAGGCCGTGTCTTACCCGCTGGGCATCTACGGGTTCATCGCGCTTTCGTATTTCGTCATCAACGGCACCAGCCACGCGGTCAACCTCACCGACGGGCTCGACGGCCTCGCGATCATGCCGACGGTGATGGTTGCGGGCGCGCTCGCGATCTTCGCCTACGTGGCCGGACATGCCGGTTTCTCGAAGTATCTCGGTGTGCCCTACATCAATGGCGCGGGCGAACTCGCGGTGTTCTGTGGCGCCCTGTGCGGCGCGGGCCTCGGCTTCCTGTGGTTCAACGCCTATCCGGCGGAAGTCTTCATGGGCGACGTCGGTGCGCTGGCGCTGGGGGCTGCGCTGGGAACGGTTGCGGTCGTCGTGCGCCAGGAGATCGTGCTTTTCATCATGGGCGGGCTCTTCGTCGCCGAGACGATGTCGGTGATGGCGCAGGTGCTGTACTTCAAGTACAGCGGCGGCAAGCGCATCTTCCGCATGGCGCCCCTGCATCACCACTATGAGCTGGGCGGCTGGAAGGAAACCCAGGTCGTGGTGCGCTTCTGGATCATCACGATCATGCTCGTGCTGTTCGGCCTTTCGACCCTGAAGCTGAGATGAGCGCCGCATCCGACAAGCTCGTACTGGTTCTCGGGCTCGGCGAGTCCGGTCTGGCGATGGCGCAATGGTGCGTACGCCAGGGCGCGCGCGTGCGCGTGGCCGACAGCCGCGGCGAGCCGCCGGGGCTCTCCGTGCTCAGGGCGAGCGTGCCGGTGGCCGAAGTCGTCCTCGGCGAGTTCGCGGACCGCCTCCTCGATGGCGTTGGGCGCATTGCGCTCAGTCCGGGGATAGACGCGCGCACCCCGCTGCTCGCCGAAGCGCGTCGCCGCGGCATCGCGATCGTCGGTGAGATGACGCTGCTTGCCGAAGCGCTCGCGGGGCAGGGGCGCGCCCGCACCCGAATCCTTGCGATCACGGGCACGAACGGCAAGACCACAACCACCGCGCTGACGGCGGCATTGTGTCGCGCGGCCGGACTGGATGCCGTCGCCGCAGGCAATATCAGCCCGGCTGCGTTGACGGTGCTCATGGAGCGGCTCGATCGTGGCGCAGCGCTCCCCGAATGCTGGGTGCTGGAGCTGTCGAGCTTCCAGCTCGAAACCACCGCCGGCCTGAACGCCGAAGGTGCGACGGTGCTGAACGTCACCGACGATCACCTCGACCGTCACGGCGACCTCGGCACCTACGCCGC
Organism: Aromatoleum toluolicum; assembly: GCF_012911005.2. Lineage (GTDB taxonomy): Bacteria > Pseudomonadota > Gammaproteobacteria > Burkholderiales > Rhodocyclaceae > Aromatoleum > Aromatoleum toluolicum. The sequence goes on from NZ_WTVS01000019.1 coordinate 23,470, forward strand.
GGTCAAGGCGCGCATCTTCGACGGTGACGGCGTGCAGGTGCTCAACCGCCAGGACGCGCGTGTAATGGTGATGGCGCAGGCCGGGCGGCGCGTCGTGTCCTTCGGAACGGACGTCCCGACGGGCCCCGACGACTACGGCATCGTCACCGATGCGGACGGCGTCGCATGGCTCGCCTGCGGTGCGCAGCGCCTCGTGCGTATCGCCGATCTTTCGATCGCCGGTGCCCACAATGCGGCGAACGCGATGGCGGCCCTGGCACTCGCCCGCGCGATCGACCTTCCCTATCCCGCGCTGATCGAGGGCCTGAAGGCCTTCCGCGGGCTCCCCCACCGGGTCGAGCCCGTTGCGCGGCGTAACGACGGCGTGGTGTTCTACGACGATTCCAAGGGCACCAACGTGGGCGCGACGCTGGCCGCGCTCGAAGGCCTCGGCCGGGAGGTCGTCCTGATCGCCGGCGGCGATGGGAAGGGCCAGGATTTTTCGCCGCTGCGCGCGGCCGTTGCGCGTCACGCCCGCGCCGTGATGCTCATCGGTCGCGATGCCGCGCTCATCGATGCGGCGCTGGCCGGTTCCGGTGTGCCGACCGAGCGTGCGCCCGACATGGATGCGGCCGTTGCCCGCGCCGCGGCGCTAGCGCAACCGGGCGATGTCGTGCTGCTGTCGCCCGCGTGCGCGAGTCTCGACATGTTCCGCAACTACGCTCATCGTGCCGAGGTGTTCGTCGCGGCGGTGCTTCGTCAGCCGGGAGTGAGCGCGACATGAAATTCGTGACGGCCCTGAGCGGCTGGATCGCCTCGCGCAACACTGGCGGCATCGGTTCGGACACAAGTCGCGCGGTCAATCGCCTGATGCGTCCGCAGACCCCCGCCCGCGACCTCGATCCGCTGCTGATCTGGTCCGCGGCCGCGCTGCTGCTGATCGGTCTCGTGATGGTCTATTCCTCGTCCATCGCGATTGCCGAAGGCAGCAAGTTCACCGGCTACCAGCCTTACTACTTCGCGATCCGCCACGCGATCTTCCTCTCGATCGGCGTGGTCGCCGGACTGATGGCTTTTCAGGTGACGATGCGCCAGTGGCAGCAGTTTGCGCCGCTGCTGTTCCTCGCCGGCCTCGCACTGCTGGTCGTCGTGCTGATCCCCGGGGTCGGCCGGGAAGTCAACGGTGCGCAGCGCTGGTTGCCGCTCGGCCCCGTCAATCTGCAGCCGTCCGAGCTGATGAAGCTCTTCGCTGCGTTGTACGCTGCGGATTACACGGTGCGCAAGCTCCCCGACATGGGCAGCTTCCGCCGTGGTTTCCTGCCGATGGCGATCACCATCGTCCTCGTCGGCTTCCTGCTGCTGCGCGAGCCGGACTTCGGCGCCTTCGTCGTGGTCGCCGCGATCGCCTTCGGGGTGCTGTTCCTCGGCGGCATCAACGTACGCGTCTTTGTCCTGCTGGCGATCGTCGCAGTGATCGGGCTCGCGCTGCTGGTGTGGCTCTCGCCCTACCGCCGCGACCGCCTGTTCGGCTTCATGGATCCGTGGCAGGACGCCTTCGGCAAGGGCTACCAGCTTTCGCACGCTCTGATCGCATTCGGCCGCGGCGAGTGGTTCGGCGTCGGCCTCGGCGCGAGTGTCGAAAAGCTTTTCTACCTGCCCGAAGCGCATACCGACTTCCTGCTCGCGGTGATCGCCGAGGAACTCGGCTTCGTCGGCGTGCTGACCATCGTCGTGCTGTTCGCGATCCTCGTGCATCGCGCGATGATGATCGGGCGCGAGGCGATCAAGCTCGAACGTTATTTCTCGGGCCTCGTCGCGATGGGTATCGGCCTGTGGATCGGCGTTCAGTCCTTCATCAACATGGGCGTGAACACGGGCCTCCTGCCCACCAAGGGGCTCACGCTCCCGCTCATGAGCTTCGGCGGCTCGGGCATCGTGGCGAACTGTATCGCGCTTGCGATCCTGCTGCGCGTCGACTGGGAGAACCGCCAAGTGATGCGGGGGCGCTCATGAAGACGCTCCTCGTGATGGCCGGTGGCACGGGCGGTCACATCTTCCCCGGCATCGCCGTGGCGGAACTGCTGCGCGCGCGTGGCTGGCGCATCGTGTGGATGGGCAACCCCGACGGCATGGAGGCGCGCATCGTCCCAGAGCGTGGCTACGAGACCGCATGGGTGCGCTTCACCGCGCTGCGCGGCAAGGGCATCGTGCGCAAGCTGCTGCTGCCGCTGAACCTGTTGCGCGGATTCTGGCAGGCCTTGCGCGAGCTGGGGCGCATCCGGCCCGACGTCGTGCTCGGCATGGGCGGCTACGTGACTTTCCCGGGCGGCATGATGGCCGCACTTACGGGGCGTCCGCTTGTCCTGCATGAACAGAACTCCGTCGCCGGGCTCGCGAACCGCGTGCTCGCCGGCGTCGCCGACCGCGTCCTCGCCGGATTCCCGAAGGTGCTCAAGAAGGCCCCCTGGGTCGGCAACCCTGTGCGTGCCGAAATTGCCGCCGTCGCGGCTCCTGCCGAGCGCTTTGCCGGCCGCAGCGGCGCCCTCAGGGTGCTCGTGGTCGGCGGCAGTCTGGGCGCGGCGGTGCTCAACGAAACGGTGCCGCAGGCGCTCGCGCGCATGCAGCCGGCCGAGCGTCCGCTCGTCACGCACCAGGCCGGCGCGAAGCAGATCGACGCGCTGCGCAGTGCCTACGCCGCTGCGGGTGTCGAAGGCGAGCTGCTGCCCTTCATCGACGACATGGCGACGAAATACGCCGAGGCCGATCTCGTCATCTGCCGCGCCGGCGCGCTGACCGTCGCGGAGCTGGCGGCTGCGGGTGCCGCGAGCCTGCTGGTGCCGTTCCCGCATGCGGTGGACGACCACCAGACTGGCAACGCGCGATTCCTCGCCGATCAGGGAGCTGCGTACCTGCTCCCGCAAACCGAACTCAACGCCGAGCGGCTGGCCGGCATCCTCGCGAGCCTCGATCGCACGCGCCTGCTCGACATGGCCACGAAGGCGCGCGCGCTGGCAAAGCCGAACGCCGCCGAGGCGGTCGCGAAAGTCTGCGAAGACCTCGCGGCAGGGAGAAAGCAATGAAGCACAAAGTCAAACGCATCCATTTCGTCGGCATCGGCGGCGCCGGCATGAGCGGCATCGCCGAGGTGCTGCTCAACCTCGGCTACACCGTCAGCGGCTCGGATCTCGGCGAGAACGCGGCGACGCGCCGCCTGCGCGCACTGGGCGCGCGTGTCGTGTCCGGCCACGCGGCCGAGAACGTCGCCGAGGCGGACGCTGTGGTGATCTCCACCGCGGTGCGCAACGACAACCCCGAAGTGACGGCCGCGCGCGCGCGCCACACCCCGGTGGTGCCGCGCGCCCAGATGCTCGCCGAGCTGATGCGCCTCAAGCAGGGTATCGCGATCGCAGGCACCCACGGCAAGACCACGACCACCTCGCTCGTCGCGAGCATCCTTGCGGAAGGCGGTCTGGATCCCACCTTCGTGATCGGTGGCAAGCTCAACGCAGCAGGCGCGAACGCGCGGCTCGGCAAGGGCGATTTCCTTGTCGCCGAGGCGGACGAGTCCGACGCATCCTTTCTGTTGCTCACCCCTGTGATCTCGGTCGTCACGAACATCGACGCCGACCACATGGACACCTACGGGCACGATTTCGCCCGCCTCAAGCAGGCCTTCGTCGATTTCCTGCAGCACCTGCCGTTCTACGGCGTCGCGGTGCTGTGCGAGGACGACCCGCACGTGCGTTCGATCATGCCGCTGGTGTCGAAGCAGATCGTCCGCTACGGCCTGTCGGAGACCGCGAACATCCGCGCCGAGAACATCCGTGCCGAAGGCGGCCGCATGCTGTTCGACGCCGTCCGAGTGAACGGCACGACCAGCCGCCTGCCGATCGAACTGAACCTGCCGGGCCTGCACAACGTGCTCAACGCGCTCGCCGCGATCGCCGTGGCAACAGAGGCGCAGGTGCCGGACGCGGCGATCATCAAGGCGCTCTCCGAGTTCAAGGGGGTCGGGCGGCGATTCCAGCGCTATGGTGAGATTGCGCTGCGCGGCGAGGATGGCAGCGAGGGCGGCAGCTTCACGCTGGTCGATGACTACGGCCACCATCCGGTCGAGATGGCCGCAACGCTGGCCGCGGCGCGCGGCGCGTTCCCCGGTCGCCGTCTCGTCCTTGCCTTCCAGCCGCACCGCTATACGCGCACGCGCGATTGCTTCGAGGACTTCGTCAAGGTGTTGTCGACCGTCGATGCCCTGCTGCTGGCCGAGGTGTATGCCGCCGGCGAAGCACCGGTCGTCGCGGCGGACGGGCGTTCGCTGGCGCGTGCGATCCGCGTGTCGGGCAAGGTCGAGCCGGTCTTCGTCGAGGATATCGGCGACATGCCTGCGACGATCCTCTCGGCGGTGCGCGACGGCGACGTGGTGATCACGATGGGGGCGGGCTCGATCGGTGCCGTGCCCGGAAAACTGGCGAACAACGAGGACGTGGCGTGAGCGGCGACGTGATGGACAAGGCCGTGGTCGATCCGGCCATGCGTGAGAAATTCGGCAAGGTCGCAGTGTTGCTGGGCGGCACCTCGGCCGAAAGGGACGTCTCGCTGATGTCGGGCGGCGCCGTGCTCGAGGCCCTGCGTGCTGCAGGCGTCGACGCACACGGCTTCGATCCGGCTGAGCTCGATCTGCACATCCTCAAGGAGCAGGGGTACGACCGCGCCTTCATCGCGCTGCACGGCCGCGGCGGCGAGGACGGCACCGTGCAGGGCATGCTCGAACTGCTGAAGATCCCCTACACGGGCAGCGGCGTGATGGCGTCGGCGCTGGCGATGGACAAGTGGCGCACGAAGATGGTGTGGGCGGCCTGCGGCCTGCCTACCCCGCGCTACGCGATCCTGAACGCCGACACCGATTGGGATGCGGTCGTCACCGAGCTCGGCCTGCCGATCTTCGTCAAGCCGGTGCATGAAGGTTCCAGCATGGGTGCGACCAAGGTTACCGAGCCCGATCAGCTGAAGGCAGCATGGGAGCTCGCGGCCCGCTTCGACGATCTCGTGATCGCCGAGGAGTTCATCTCCGGGGCCGAACTGACCGCGCCCTTCCTGCATGATCGGGCGCTGCCGCTGATCCGCATCGAGGCGCCCGGCGGCAACTACGACTACCAGCACAAGTATTTTACCGACGACACCCGCTACCTGTGCCCCTGCGGGCTGCCCGCTGCGCAGGAGCAGGCCCTGCAGGCGCTGATCATGCAGAGCGCGCGCGTGCTCGGTTGCCGCGGGTGGGGCCGTGCCGACCTGATCCTGACGGAGGACGGGCGTCCCTATTTGCTGGAAATGAACACCAGTCCCGGCATGACCGGCCACTCCCTCGTGCCGATGGCGGCGCGGGTGGCCGGCATGGACTTCACCCAACTGTGTCTCGCGATCCTGGAGGATGCCCGCCTTGGCTGAACTTCGCCTGCGTTCTCCGCTTGCCGCGCGCGGGCTTTCCGGCACCAGCCGGATGCCCGGTCGCGCGCATGAGCGCGAGGGCGTGTGGCATCGGCCGGCCGTGCTCAACCTGTTCTCGGATGTCCTGATGCTGTTCGCGGCGGTTGCGTTCGGCTACGCGCTCGTTGCGTGGTTCCTGTCGCGTCCGCTGTTTCCGCTGCGCGAGGTAGTCGTGCTGACCCCTCCCGCGCAGGTGACCACCGAACAGCTCGAATACGTGGCGCGCAGTGCGATCCGTGGCAACTTCTTCTCGGTGGACCTCGAAACCGTGCGCGAAACCTTCGAGAAACTGCCCTGGGTCCGGCGCGCCGAAGTCCGCCGCCGCTGGCCCGACGTGCTGGAACTGCGCCTCGAGGAACACCAGGCCGCGGCCTACTGGACCGTGTCCGAAAGCGGCGACTCGCAACTCGTCAACCGCCAGGGCGAGGTCTTTGTCGCAGCGAGCAACGCCGAACTGCCGTCCTTCTCCGGGCCGCAGGGGTCGGCAGCCTACATCCAGGCGAAGCACCGCGAATTCGGCGCGATGCTCGAGCCGCTCGGCCGCAAGCTCGTCGGCCTCGCGCTCTCGGCGCGCGAGGCGTGGCAACTCAAGCTCGACGACGGCATGGTGATCATGCTCGGACGTGATCAGGAAAAGGCGCCGATCGGCGAGCGTCTGGAGCGCTTCGTGAGCGCCTGGCCGCAGGCGAAGGAAAAGGTTGGTGTACAGGTGGCGGTAGCGGATCTCCGCTACCCGAGCGGATTCGCCCTCACCCCGGTGGGGGACTTCAAGGCAGCGAAAGGCAAGCAATGAGCAAGGAATACAAGGACCTGATCGTCGGGCTGGACATCGGTACCGCCAAGGTCACGTGCATGGTCGCGGAGGTTCGTCCCGACGGGCGGCTCAACGTCGTCGGCGTCGGCACGCAGCCGACCAGCGGCCTGAAGCGCGGCGTGGTCGTGAACATCGAGGCCACGGTCGATGCAATCTCGCGCGTGATCCAGGAAGTCGAGCTGATGGCCGACTGCAAGATCCGCGACGTCTATACCGGGATCGCGGGCAGCCACATCAAGAGCTTCAACTCCAACGGCATGGTCGCGATCAAGGACAAGGAGGTCACCCCGCTCGACGTCGAGCGCGTGATCGAGGTCGCCCGCGCGATGCCGGTGCCCGCGGAACAGCAGATCCTGCACACCCTCACCCAGGAATTCATCATCGACGGGCAGGGCGGCGTGCGCGAGCCGATCGGCATGAGCGGTGTCAAGCTCGAGGTTAAGGTTCATATCGTCACCGGCGCCGTGTCGGCGGCCCAGAACGTCATCAAGTGCGTGCGCCGCTGCGGACTCGAGGTCATGGATCTCATCCTGCAGCCGCTCGCCTCGAGCTACGCGGTGCTGACCGAGGACGAGAAGGAACTCGGAGTGTGCCTCGTCGACATCGGCGGCGGCACGACCGACATCGCGGTCTTCACGCACGGCGCGATCCGCCATACGGCGGTGCTGCCGGTAGCGGGCGACCAGATCACCAACGACATCGCGATGGCACTGCGCACGCCGACCTCCGAAGCCGAGGAGATCAAGATCCGCCACGGCGTCGCGATGCACACCTTGGCCGATCCCGAGGAGATGATCGAGGTGCCCGGCGTCGGCGACCGCCCGCCGCGTCCGCTGTCGCGCCAGCGTCTCGCCGACGTCATCGAGCCGCGCGTGTCCGAACTGTTCGAACTCGTGCAGGCCGAGCTGCGCCGCAGCGGCTACGAAGAGCTGCTCTCCTCGGGCATCGTGCTCGCCGGGGGCTCGTCCGTGATGCTCGGCATGGTCGAACTCGGCGAGGAAGTGTTCCACATGCCGGTGCGCGTGGGCGCGCCGCAGTATTCGGGCGGCCTCGCGGATGTCGTGTGTCATCCGCGCTATGCCACTGCCATGGGTCTGGTCATGGAAGGCCATGCTCAGCGCCGCCGCGGCATGCTGGCGCGCGACACCCGCAGCGTTAAGCAGGTGTTCGGCCGCATGAAGGCGTGGTTCGAGAAGAATTTTTGACGGAACGGCGTGTTTTTTTTCAGCCAAATTGAATGAGTTGTTGTTCAGGTCCCCTTATTTAGTTGTAAACTTTTGATTTATTACTAGATGTAGACTCGGCGGCGGCTCGGTGCGTATCGGGGTTGTTTTTCAGGAGGCGAGGCAAATGTTTGAAATCGTTGAGAAGGAGCAGACCGGCACGATCATCAAGGTGATCGGTGTCGGTGGTGCCGGCGGCAATGCCGTCGATCACATGATCCGGGAAGGGGTGCAGGGCGTCGAATTCATCGTCGCCAACACCGATGCGCAGGCGCTCAATCGCTGCCTCGCCCCGAACAAGATCCAGCTGGGCAACTCGGGTCTGGGCGCGGGCTCGAAGCCCGAAGCCGGCCGTGCCGCGGCGCAGGATTCGCGCGAAGCGATCGCGGCGGCACTCGACGGCGCGCACATGTGCTTCATCACCGGCGGCATGGGCGGCGGCACCGGCACGGGCGCGGCGCCCGTCGTGGCCGAGATCGCCAAGGAGATGGGCATCCTGACCGTCGCCGTGGTGACCAAACCCTTCGACTTCGAGAACCGCCTGCGCGTCGCGGAAAGCGGCGTCGAGGAGCTGACCCGCTACGTCGACTCGCTCATCATCGTCCTCAACGACAAGCTGCTCGAAGTGTATGGTGACGACGCCGGCTTCGAAGACTGCTTCCGCTCCGCCGACAACGTGCTGCGCAGCGCCGTTGGCGGCATCGCCGAGATCATCAACGTGCCGGGCCTGGTGAACGTCGACTTCCAGGACGTGCGCACCGCGATGGGCGAGATGGGCCGCGCCATGATGGGTTCGGCCGAAGCCTCCGGCATGGACCGCGCACGCATCGCCGCCGAGCAGGCCGCAGTGAGCCCGCTGCTCGAAGGGACCGAACTGTCTGGCGCCCGCTGCGTGCTGATCAACATCACCGCCAGCCGCTCGCTGAAGATGTCCGAAGTGCGCGACGCCGTGAAGACCGTCCAGGCCTTCGCCGCGCCCGAAGCCTTCGTCAAGTACGGCACGGTGTTCGACGAATCGATGGAAGACTGCGTCCGCGTCACCGTCGTCGCGACCGGCCTCGGCGTGCCGCGCGCTGCGCGCCAGCCGGTGATGCAGGTGGTGCAGGGCACGGGCACCTACGGCCCGTCGGTCGGCGGCATCGACATGACCAACCTGGACGTTCCGGCGGTCATTCGCACCAACCGTCGCACGACGGTCGAGGCGATGAGCGCCAACGGAATGGGCACCTACGACATTCCGGCCTTCCTGCGCAAGCAGGCCGACTGAGCACCGCCGGCTTCGCCCTTTACGGGCGCGTGCTGTGGACCGTCGCCTCCGGTCCGCGGCATGCGCCCGTTTCCGTTCCTGCCAGCGGGGCATGGGCTTGATGGCGATTCACTGCAACGCTGTGTTGCATGTTGCGTTGCAACCAAACTTGCCGTGTGATGCCGCGTGTGCGTGCTAAACTGCTGTCGTGTAACGGGAATTTAATAATGATCAGGCAGCGCACCCTCAAATCGCTCATCAAGGCCACCGGCGTGGGGCTGCACGGCGGGCGCAAGGTCCAGCTGGTGCTGCGTCCGGCTGCGCCCGATACGGGCATTGTCTTCCACCGCGTCGATCTCGATCCGCCCGTGGATTTCCCGGCCGACCCCTATTCGGTATGCGACACGCGCATGTGCTCGGGCCTCGAGCGCGATGGCGCCAAGGTCGGCACCGTCGAGCACCTGATGTCGGCCCTTGCCGGTCTCGGCATCGACAATCTGCACGTCGACGTCGACGCGCCGGAAATTCCCATTCTCGATGGCAGCGCCGGGCCCTTCGTGTTCCTGCTGCAGTCGGCGGGTATCGAGGAACAGGAGGCACCGAAGCGCTTCCTGCGCGTGAAGAAGGCCGTCGAGTACCGCGAGGACGATAAGTGGGTGCGCCTCGAACCGTACGACGGCTTCAGGCTGGATTTCTCCATCGTGTTCAACCACCCGGCGATCGACAAGACCTCGACGCAGGTGAGTATCGATTTCGCCGAACACTCCTACGTTCGCGACGTCGCCCGCGCACGTACCTTCGGTTTCATGCAGGACGTCGAGTTCATGCGTGCCAACGGCCTGGCGCTAGGCGGCAGTCTGGACAACGCGATCGTGATGGACGAGTACCGCGTGCTCAATACGGAAGGTCTGCGCTACGTGGACGAGTTCGTCAAGCACAAGGTCCTGGATGCGATCGGCGACCTCTACCTGTGCGGCCATCCGCTCCTCGCCCGCTATTCCGCGCACAAGGCCGGCCATGCGCTGAACAACCAGGTGCTGCGCGTGCTGCTGGAAGACAGCAGCGCCTGGGAGATCGTGACGTTCGAACAGGACGCAGCGACCCCGGCGGCGGTCAGCCACCAGTTCGAACTCTCGCTCGCCTGAGCGCCCGGCGATGCTGGTGGTCCGCCTGTTCGCCATCCTTGCGGTGATCGGCGTCGGCGCGTCGTTGGTCGCGTGGATGCTCACCGGCAATCCCAAGTACCGCCTGTGGGCGTGGAACTGCTTTCGCGTCGGGATCGTCGTCCTGTTCGTGTTCCTCGCACTGTTCGCGCTCGAGCGCGTGTTCGTGCCGTTCATGTAGCCTTCGCCGACTGCGCGATTCGGCTCCGGCCGCAAACGTCTAGGCGCGCGCGGACCTTCGGTACTCCAGATCGATAATCAGTCGCGACGGCTGCGCCGCACCAGGCGCTCGAGTGATTCGCGCAGTGGCGAATCTGCCGGCAGCGTTGCCGAGAAATCCTCGATGCTGCGACTGCCGTCTTCGGAGATCGTGCGCTGCGGCGGAGGGCGTCGTTCCTCGCGCGTCTCGAGCACCTTCACCTTCACCTGCACGGTTTTGATCTGCAGCCCGGCAGTGGCGAACTGCTGGGCCAGCGACGGTGCGATCTGCTTCAGGCGTGCGGCGGCCGCGCCGCCGTTGGCGAGCAGCACCAGCGTGTCGCCCTTCAGGTTGGCGACCGAACAGGCCGACGCGAGCGCGGGCGGAAGGTGCTGCTGGAGCAGGGTCTGCAAGCGCATCAGGCGCGCTGCGTGGTCCTTCAGGCGTGCGAGAGCGTCGCCGGTGCCCAGGAAGCGCTGGATGAGCTGGGTCATGAGGGGGCCGAAGTCTGGTTGCGTCCAGATGGTAGGTCGGGGAGTCCGCTACCGCAAGCGCGGACCTTCCCGGCCGCGCCCCGTATTGCGTCGCCGCATCCGCTGCGGGGCCTTGCGGCCGGCATGCTAAACTTCCTGCTTTGCCGAATCGGTCCCACCAGATACCCACATGATTTCCGGCCTGCTCAAGAAAATTTTCGGTAGTCGCAACGACCGCCTCATTCGCCAGTATTCCCAGACGGTACGCACCATCAATGCCCTGGAGCCGACGATCTCGGTCCTGACGGACGAGGCCCTGCGGGCCAAGACGGACGAATTCAGGCAGCGCGTCGTCAACGGCGAAGACCTCGACAGCCTGCTGCCGGAAGCCTTCGCGGTCGTGCGCGAAGCGGCCAAGCGTGTTCATGGCATGCGCCATTTCGACGTGCAGCTGATCGGCGGCATGGTGCTGCACAACGGCAAGATCTCCGAAATGCGCACCGGCGAAGGCAAGACGCTTGTCGCGACGCTGCCGGCCTACCTTAACGCGCTCGCCGGCAAGGGCGTGCACGTCGTCACCGTCAACGACTACCTGGCGAGCCGCGACGCCGACTGGATGGGGCGCATCTACGGCTTCCTCGGGCTGACGACGGGGTGCAACCTGTCGCGCATGGGGCACGAGGAAAAGCAGGCTGCCTACGCAGCCGACATCACCTACGGCACGAACAACGAGTTCGGCTTCGACTACCTGCGCGACAACATGGTGTATTCCACCAGCGAGCGCGTGCAGCGCAGCCTCAACTTCGCGATCGTCGACGAGGTCGATTCGATCCTGATCGACGAGGCGCGTACACCGCTGATCATCTCCGGCCAGGCCGAGGACCACACGGAGCTGTACCTCAAGCTCAACCAGGTGGCCCCGGTGCTCACGCAGCAGGAGGGCGAGGGCGAGGAAGTCACCAAGCCCGGCGACTACACGCTGGACCTCAAGGCACGCCAGGTGCTCCTCACCGAGCAGGGGCACGAGAACGCCGAGCAGATCCTCACGCGCATGGGTCTGCTGGCCGAGGGAACGAGCCTGTACGACCCGGGCAACATCCTGCTGGTGCACCATCTTTACGCGGCCTTGCGCGCGCACGCGCTGTACTTCAAGGACCAGCACTACGTCGTGCAGAACAACGAGGTGGTGATCGTCGACGAATTCACCGGCCGCCTGATGGCCGGCCGCCGCTGGTCCGAGGGCCTGCATCAGGCGGTCGAGGCCAAGGAAGGCGTGCGCATCCAGGCCGAGAACCAGACGCTCGCGTCGATCACCTTCCAGAACTACTTCCGCATGTACGGCAAGCTTGCCGGCATGACCGGAACGGCCGACACCGAAGCCTACGAGTTCCATCAGATCTACGGCCTGGAAACGGTCGTGGTCCCGACCAACCGGCCGATGCAGCGCCGCGACGACAACGACAAGGTGTACCGCACCGCGAAGGAAAAGTGGGACGCGGTGATCGCCGACATCCGCGAGTGCGTCGGCCGCGGCCAGCCGGTGCTGGTCGGCACGACTTCGATCGAGATCAACGAATTCCTGTCCGGGTTGCTGCAGCGCGAGAAGCTGCCCCATCAGCTGCTCAACGCCAAGCAGCACGAACATGAAGCCGAGATCGTCGCGCAGGCGGGGCGCCCCGGCATCATCACGATCGCGACCAACATGGCCGGTCGCGGTACCGACATCGTGCTCGGCGGCAGCATCGAGCGCCAGGTCGCGGCGGTCCGCGACGACGAAGTGCTGACCCAGGAACAGAAGGACGCGCGCATCGCAGAGATGCGCGCGGAATGGCAGAAAGTGCACGAGCAGGTGCTCGCGGCGGGCGGCCTGCACATCGTCGGCACCGAACGCCACGAGTCGCGCCGCATTGACAACCAGCTGCGCGGCCGTGCCGGCCGCCAGGGCGACCCGGGCAGCTCGCGCTTCTACCTCTCGCTCGAAGATCCGCTGATGAAGATCTTCGCCGGTGAGCGCCTGAACGCGATCATGGTGCGCCTGAAGATGCCCGAGGGCGAGGCGATCGAGCATGCGATGGTCACGCGCTCGCTCGAGTCTGCGCAACGCAAGGTCGAGCAGCGCAACTTCGACATCCGCAAGCAGCTGCTCGAGTATGACGACGTCGCGAACGACCAGCGCAAGGTGATCTACCAGCAGCGCAATGAACTGCTCGAGACCGAGGACATCTCCGACACGATCCATGCGATGCGCCAGGGGGTGCTGCACGACGCCTTCCGCATCTACGTGCCGGTCGACAGCGTCGAGGAGCAGTGGGACATCCCCGCGCTGGAACAGGCCCTCGCGGCGGAATTCCAGCTCCGTCTCCCGGTGGCAGAGTGGCTGAAGGGCGAGTCGAATCTGGATGACGAGGCCATTCTCAAGCGCATCCTTGCCGCCGCCGACGAGGCCTATGCAGCGAAGATCGCCCAGGTCGATGCGGGGGCGTGGCACAAGTTCGAGCGCGACGTGATGCTGCAGAGCCTCGACACGCACTGGCGCGAGCACCTGGCAGCGCTGGACCACCTGCGGCAAGGCATCCATCTGCGCGGCTACGCCCAGAAGAACCCGAAGCAGGAGTACAAGCGCGAGGCATTCGAGCTTTTCGAAGCGCTGCTCGAGTCCGTGCGCAGCGAAGTGTCCAAGCTGCTGATGACCGTCCAGGTCCGCACCGAGTCGCAGCTGGAGGAGGCCGAGCGTCCGCCCGAGCTGGATAACGTGCAGTATCACCACGCCGACTACGACGAGGCGCTCGGCTCCGCGTCGCAGGCGCAGGAAGGTGGCGTTGCCGTTGCGCAGGCGCCCAAGGTTGGGCGCAACGACGCGTGCCCCTGCGGTTCGGGGAAGAAGTACAAGCACTGCCACGGCAAGCTGAGCTGAGGCACGATGGGCGGCACGACGCTTCCCCGCCGCGTCCCCGAACGGCCCAGCGCGGACCGTTGTAGGCTTCACGCGCAGCGTTTCCGTCCATGACCGGCCCGGCCGATCCCAAGGGCAGGCGCCCCGGCGAGCCCGCGCTGTTTCCGGAGCTGCAGCTCGGCGTTCCCGTGGATACCGCCGGGCAAGCGGAGCGCGAGCCGCGCGGCCTCGGTGAGTGGGTCGCCTTCATTCGCGACCAGGAGATGCCTGCGCTCGGCGCGACGGTCGCGCTGATCCATTCCGTCACGGAGGATGAAAAATCCCCGACCGGCAAGCTCGCCCAAGCCATCCTGCAGGACGCGGCAATGACCGCGAAGGTGCTCAAGCTCGCCAACAGCGTCCTGTACAACCCATCGCGTCAGGTCGTGAGTACGATCAGCCGCGCCATCGTGGTGCTCGGCTTCAACGCCGTTGCGGAGATCGCGGTGGCAATCCGGGTGATCGATGCACTGCTGGCGGGCGGTGTCCGCCAGCGTGTCGTGAACGAGATGGCGCGCGTGTTCCATGCGGCGGTCCAGGCGCGCGCACTGGCCGCGCTGCGACGCGACGGACGCAGCGAAGAGGTCTTCATTGCCGCGCTGCTGTCCCGCGTGGGCGAGATGGCGTTCTGGTGCTTCGGCGGCAAGCTCGCGCAGCGGCTGGACGAGGCCCTTGCCGCAGGCCAGTCCGACGACGAGGCGCAGATGAGCGTGCTCGGCTTTCGCCTGCGCCAGCTCTCGCAGGGGCTGGCGCGCGAGTGGAAGCTCGGGCCGCTGCTGCAGTCCGTGCTCGATGGCAGCAGTCGCGGAGGCGTGCCGGAGCAGGCCATCCACTTCGCCCACCGCTTCGCGGTCGAGGTCGAAAACGGCTGGGACAGCCCGGGCCTGGAAAAGATCGTTCGCGGCCTGGCGACCTTTGCCGGGCTTTCGTGCGAGGCGATGCGCGAGGAGCTCGCGGCCAACAGCGTCGAGGCGGCGCGCATTGCCGGATATTTCGGTGCCGCCGAAGCCGGGGAGCTGATTCCGCGGCCGACGCCCGCCGCGGGAACCCCGGAACCCGACGAGGCCGACGCGGCGGAGACGCTCACGATGGAGCCCGATCCGCATCTCCAGCTCAGGATCCTGCGTGAGATTTCGGGCCGCATCGCGGCGGGGGCGAACCTCAATGAAATCCTGCAGCTCGTGCTCGAAGGCATCTATCGCGGCGTCGGCTTCGATCGCGTGTTGTTCGCGCTGATGTCGCAGAACCGGCTGCAACTGGTCGGCAAGACCTCGCTCGGCAGCGGCGCCGAGGCCTTGCGGCAGGCTTTCATCTTTTCTCTCGACGGCACGGCCGGGGATCTGTTCAACGAATTTTTTCGCAACCCGCGGGCGATGCGTTTCGGCCCCGGTCAGACGCCGCCGGGAATCCGCCTCGACCGCCTGCTGCAGGTGACCGATGCCGCCTGCGCCTGCATTGCGCCCATTCTCGCGCAGGGACGCCCGATCGGCCTTTTTTACGCCGACCGCACCCATTCCGCGGAGGGTATCGACGACGAACGTTTCGAAGCCTTCCAGCTGTTTGCCCAGCAAGTCTCGCTCGCCGTCACGGCAGCCTCGTCCTCGCGCCAGAACGGCTGATGCGAGGCACTGCGGTGATGCCGTTGCCGGCATCCAATGAACCCGCGGCGGCACCTGCCGCCCTTTGTCCGATGGAGACCCGTCATGCCCGTTAACCTCTCGACCCCGGTTGCCGCGGACCTGCGCCCGGTCGCAGGCGTTCGCCTTGGTGTTGCCGAAGCCGCGATCCGCAAGCTGAACCGTCGCGATCTGACCCTCATCGAAGTTGCGTCCGGCAGCCGTGTGGCGGGCGTGTTTACGCTCAACCGGTTCTGCGCCGCGCCGGTCCAGGTGTGCAAGGATCACCTTCCCGGCGGCAACGTCCGCGCGCTCGTGATCAATACCGGCGTCGCCAACGCGGGGACGGGCGAGGAAGGGCTGGCGAACGCCAACGCCACCTGTGCGGCCGTGGCCGGGCTGATGGGCATTGCGCCCGAGCAGGTCCTGCCGTTTTCCACCGGCGTGATTCTCGAGCCCCTGCCCGTCGACCGCCTGGTGGCCGGACTCCCTGCTGCGCAGGCCAATCTGCGTGCCGACGGCTGGTTCGATGCGGCGCACGCGATCATGACGACCGATACCGTGGCCAAGGCCGTGTCGCGTCAGGTGACGATCGCGGGGCGCACGGTGACGCTGACCGGCATCAGCAAGGGCGCGGGCATGATTAAGCCCAACATGGCGACGATGCTCGGCTTCCTCGCGTGCGATGCGGCAATCTCGCAGTCCCTGCTGGACGCGCTCGCCCTCGAGGCGGCCGACCTGTCGTTCAACAGCATCACCGTCGACGGCGATACCTCGACCAATGACTCGTTCATCATCATCGCGACCGGCAAGGCCGGCAACGCCGAGATCAACGATCCGCTGGGCGAGGACTTCGGTGCGCTGCGCGATGCGATCATCGACGTCTCGATCAGCCTCGCCCAGGCGATCGTGCGCGACGGTGAAGGTGCCACCAAGTTCATGACGATTGCCGTCGAGGGCGGCAAGGACCGCGCCGAGTGCCGCAAGGTGGCCTATGCGATCGGCCAGTCGCCGCTGGTCAAGACCGCCTTCTTCGCCTCCGACCCCAACCTCGGGCGCATCCTCGCCGCGATCGGCTACGCGGGCATCGACGATCTCGACGTGAGCAGCCTGCGCGTGTGGCTGGGCAGCGCGCACGAAGAGGTGCTGGTTGCCGAGAACGGTGGCCGTGCGGCAACGTATCGCGAGGACGCCGGTGCGCGCGTCATGAAGGAATCCGAGATCACCGTGCGTGTCGATCTTGGCCGCGGCCTCGAGCGCGCCACGGTGTGGACCTGCGACTTTTCCTACGACTACGTGAAGATCAACGCCGACTACCGCAGCTGAATCTCACCAGCGCGGCGGGGATGTCGTCCAGCGGAAGGACGTTGCCCGCCGCGCCCCTCCGGATCGCCTCCCCGGGCATCCCGAAGACGACCGACGAGGCTGCGTCCTGCGCGATCGTTGTGGCGCCCGCGTCGCGCATTTCCAGCAGGCCGCGTGCCCCATCGTCTCCCATGCCCGTCATGATCACACCGAGTGCATTGCGACCGGCGAATCGGGCAACCGACCGGAAAAGCACATCGACCGAAGGTCTATGCCGGTTGACGAGGGGACCGTCAACGACTTCGGCGTAATATTGCGCCCCCGCGCGCTTCACCATCAGGTGCCGACCGCCGGGAGCGATGAGGGCCTGTCCCGGCAAGACGCGGTCATGGTTGCGGGCTTCGCGGACGTGTATGGCGCTCACGGCGTCCAGACGCTCGGCGAACATCGCCGTGAAGCGTGCAGGCATGTGCTGGACAACGACGATTCCGGCGACTGTCGCGGGCAGACGGGTTAGGACGGCTTCCAGCGCCTGCGTGCCGCCGGTCGACGTGCCGAGCGCGATGATCCTTTCTGTCGTTGCATGCATTTCGCCCGCAGTGCGGGGGCCGATCAAGGCGTCGGCGCTGAGTTTCGGGGGCGGCGGCGGCAGCGTCGGCCGCGAGAGCGGGCGGAGATTGGCGACGGCGGCGGCGCGGATGGCTGCAATGATGTCGTCGGCGGCACCGGCGAGAAAGTCGCGGAGGTTCGCACGGGGTTTTGCGATGACGGTGAAGGCGCCCGCCGTCAGGGCGTCCAGGGCGGTCTTGCTGCCTTGCTCGGCGACCGACGAGCAGATGATCACCGGCGTCGGGCGCTCCGCCATCAGGTGGCGCAGGAAACTCAGGCCGTCCATGCGCGGCATTGCGATGTCCAGGATGATCACATCGGGCCATGCATCGCGCATGCGTCGCAGCGCGAGGATCGGGTCGGAGGCGGTTCCGCCAACCGCCAGGCCGGGGGCGTTTGTGATCGCGCAGGCGATCGCCTGGCGCGCCACGGCAGAGTCGTCCACGATCATCACCCGGATGGGTGCTGCGAAGCCCCTCCTCGTGTTCACCGCATCGACCCTATTGTGGTTTCTGGTAAACGGTTGGCCGCAGCGAGCGCAAACGGTCAGTGATGCCGTTCAGCGATTCGGAGTGGCCGACGATGAAGTAGCCGCCCGGCTTGAGGCTTGGCAACATGTTCTCGACCACCTTGGTTTTCGTCTCCGCATCGAAGTAGATCATGACATTGCGCAGGAAGATCACGTCGAATTCGCCGATGCCTGTGATCGGTCCGGTGAGGTTCACCTGTCCGAAGCGTACCCGCTGGCGCAGGTCCGGGCGGACGAGGAGCTTGCCCTCCTGCGATCGAACACCCTTCATGCAGTAGCGCCGGAGATATTCCGGCGGGATGCCGTGCGCGCGTTCGAGCGGATAGATGCCGTCCTGGGCGCGGGCGAGCACCGCCAGGCTGATGTCCGACGCGAATATCTCCCATGACGTGTTCGGCAGGTTCGCGGCGAGTACCATTGCTATCGTATACGGTTCCTCGCCGCTGGAGCATGCTCCACTCCATATGCGCAGCGGATTGCTGGTGCGGCGCGCAGGCAGGATGCTATCCCGCAGGTATTCGAAGTGCTGCGGCTCGCGGAAGAAATAGGTTTCGTTCGTGGTGAGGAGGTCGACAAAAGTCTGCAGTTCGTCGCCGGGGGCCCCCGAGGCGAGCAGGCGGTAATACTCCGAGAAGCTGGTGAAACCGTAATGCTTGAGGCGTTTCGATAGACGCCCCACCAGCAGGATCTTTTTTGCCGACGACATGCTGATGCCGGCGATGCGGTAGATGAGGCGCTGGAAGAGTGCGAATTCCTGATCGGTGATCGTGGCGTCCATGAGGCGACCGTCCGGGTTGGGCGGGAATGGCATTGTTGCGGGCTTGGCCCGTGCGCGGCGTGTCGGGGAGGCGCGCCGTGTGTCAGAACAGTTCGATGTTCGTCTGGCGGGGTTTTTGCAGCGTACGTTCGTAGCGCTGTTCGGCGTGGATCAGGGAACTCGTCACTTCCTCGCCACGGCGGCAGAACGCATCGCCCGTGCACGGGTCGAAAACGACCTTGCGCGACCATCGACCGAGGAGGTCAGACGCCACGAGCGGAATGTTCTCGCGCGTGAGCCAGTCGCGGGCGAAGGTCGCATTTTGCTCGCCGATGTGCACGTGCGTGAGGCCCGCGACGACGGCGCCCCCGCCGAAGACCTTCGCCTGCAGGCGACTGCGTCGTCCGCCGCGTCCGAGCATGCCGTTGAGCAGGGTTTCCATCGCAAAGTCGCCGCAAAGCAGGGTATCGATGTCCGGTCGCGCATGGCGGCCATCACTGCGTGGCAGCATGAAGTGGTTCATGCCGCCGATCCGCGACCCCGTGTCCCAAAGACATACCGCCACGCAGGAACCCAGCAGGGTTGCGATCGGGCGTTCGGATTCGACTGCCCATCCGCCGGGCCCGATCGTGCGCGCGGTGCGTTCCAGTTCGCGTGGATCGGCCATGATGTTTCAGGCCGTGGTGCGGTAGGCGCCGTCATCCGCACCGTTGGCGACATTGGCGAGGGCCCCGATCTCCTCGACCGAGAGGACGCGGTCGATGTTCAGAACGATCACGAACTTGCCTCCCACCTTGCCCATGCCGAGGATGAAGTCGGTGCGGATCTTCGCGCCGAACGCCGGCGGCGGCTCGATTTCGCTGCCCGGAATCTCCAGCACCTCCGAAACGGCATCGACCATGATGCCGATGTCGTGGGTGAACTCGCCTTCGCGCACCTCGACGATGACTATGCAGGTGCGCCGCCCGACTTCGCTGCGCCGCCCCTCGAAGCGTGCCGTCGGGTCGATGACCGGGACGACGGCTCCGCGCAGGTTGATCACTCCGCGAATGAAGGCCGGCATCATCGGAATCTCGGTCAGGTTGCCGTATTCGATGATTTCCTTCACATGCAGGATCCCGACTGCGAACATCTCGCCCGACAGCGAAAACGTGAGGTACTGCTGTGCGCCCTGTGCGGCATCGTGGACCGAAGCCGGGGCTGGCGTGGGCACCGAAGCCCTGGTGGAGGTCGTGAGCTGGGTCATCACTGGCTCCATGTCAGAAGCGCTCGAAGTCGCGCTCACCGACTGCGACGGCCTGACGCATGGCCATCTGGCGGACGGGGGCCGGTGCGGCGGAAGCGGCGGGTGCCGCCGACGCCACGCGCAGGGCCGGGCGTGCGCTGCGTGCCGCGGACGAACCCTGTTCGAGCTGAAAGAACGACATCAGCTGCTGCAATTGTTCGGCTTGTGCGCCCATTTCCTCGGCTGTCGCGGCGAGCTCCTCGGATGCCGAGGCGTTCTGTTGCGTAGCCTGGTTGAGCTGTCCCATGGCGCCGTTGATCTGGCCGACGCCGGCAGTCTGCTCCTGCGAGGCGGCGGCGATTTCCTGGACCAGATCGGAAGTCTTCTTGATCGACGGCACCATCTCATGGAGCAGCGAGCCAGCGCGTTCGGCGAGCTTGACGGACGAGCCCGCAAGGTTGCCGATTTCCTGCGCGGCGACCTGCGAGCGTTCGGCGAGCTTGCGCACTTCCGCGGCGACAACCGCGAAGCCCTTGCCGTGTTCGCCGGCGCGGGCCGCCTCGATTGCGGCGTTCAGCGCTAGCAGGTTGGTCTGGTAGGCGATGTCGTCGATGATGGAAATCTTCTCGGCGATGGACTTCATCGCTTCGACGGTTTCCGTGACGGCGGCGCCGCCTTCGCCGGCCTCGACGGCGGCCTTCGAGGCCATGCCGTCCGTGACCTTGGCGTTCTCGGTGTTCTGGGCGATCGACGCGGTCATCTGCTCCATGCTGGAAGTGGTTTCTTCGACCGAAGCCGCCTGCTCGGACGAGGATTGCGATAGTGACTGTGCGGTGGCGGATACCTGACCCGCCGCGTTAGAAAGATTGTCGGCGGCGGTGCGGACTTCGCTGATCGTTCCCGCGAGCTTGTTCACCATGTTCTGCATCGCAGCCATTAGCTGGCCGACTTCGTCCTTCGAATTCGCCTCGACCCGCACGGTCAGGTCGCCATCCGCGAGGCGGTTGGCCGCACCGACCGCCTCGCCAACCGGGCGGGTGATCGAGATCGTGACCCACCATGCAAACGCGGCAGCGAGGACGAACGCCGCGATCGCGATCGCGACGATGATGTTCTGCGTCTGGGTGGCTACACCGACCGCCTCTTTGCCCGATTCGTGCATCAGCTCGGTCTGGCGTTCGATCAGTTTGTTGATCGCTTCGAGGTAATCGGCTTGGCTCTTGCGCATCGAGCCCATGAGAAGGTCAATCGCGTCCTGCTTCTTGCCGTCATTGATCAGGCCCGTGAGTTTCGCGAGATCGCTGCGGTAGTGCGTGCGCGTCTCGGTCATCGTGGCCAGCAGTTTCTTGCCGTCCGGGGTCGTAATCGTGCGCTCTAGATTTTCGATGCGTTCGGAAATGCGCTTGGAGGCGTCGGGGATGCGTGCGAGTTCCTTCTGCACGTCAGTGGCGCTGCTGACAAGCACGGCGTTGCGGGTCGCACGTGCGACGAGGTTAACTTGATCGATGATGTCGTTGGCCCAGACCGTCTCGGGGAATTTGTCGTTTGCCAAGTCATCGACCGCGCCGCTGATCTGCCCGACGCGCACGTAGGACACCATGGACAGGATAGCGAGCATTAGCAGGACGAAGCCGAAGCCCAGCCCGAGGCGGATCCCGATTCGAAGGTTCTTCATGTTATTGACTCCCACGTGTTTGCGATGAGTGATTATTGCGGTCGATCCGTTCCGCTTAACGGACGGCGGAGGTGGTGAGACAGACGCTTCGCTCGCGCCGCGACGCGATGTCGACCAAGGCCGGCACGTCGAGGATCAGTGCCACGTCGCCCGAGCCGAGGATGGTCGACCCCCCGATCCCGCGCAGGTGACGGAAGAGGGCGCCGAGCGGTTTGATGACGGTCTGGAACTCCCCGTGCAGCTTGTCGATGACGATGCCGACCTTGCTGCCGGCGTACTGCACCACGACTACGCTGCGGCGGGACGGGGGCTCGCCGTCGATTTCGAACAGTTCGCGCAGATTGACGAAGGGCAGCACTTCGCCGCGCAGGTTGAGGTAGTTGCGGTCCAGCCGCTCTGCGCCGAGTTCGATGCACTCGACGACGGAGTCGAGCGGGATCACGTAGGAGGATTTATCGACGCTGGTGAGGAAACCATCGATGATTGCCAGCGTCAGCGGCAGGCGGATCGTGAAGGTCGAGCCCTCGCCGTCGCGCGTTGAGACCGTGATCGTGCCACGCAGCGCCTGGATATTGCGGCGTACGACATCCATGCCGACGCCGCGTCCGGAAATGTTCGTGACCTTTTCGGCGGTCGAAAATCCGGCTTCGAAGATCAGGTTGATGAGTTCGTCGTCGCCAAGAGGCATCGACTCGTCGATCAGCCCTTTCTCGATCGCCTTGTGGCGAATGCGCTCGCGCGAGAGCCCGCTACCGTCGTCGCTTACCTCGATGACGATCGAACCCGAATCATGATAGGCATTCAGCCCCACCCTGCCTTTCTTGCTCTTGCCGCGAGCGAGTCGCACCGCCGCCGGTTCGATGCCGTGGTCGATCGCATTGCGCACGAGGTGCATGAGCGGATCGCCCAGCTTTTCCACGACCGACTTGTCGAGTTCGGTCTCGGCCCCGGTCACCACCAGCGCGATGTCTTTGCCGAGCTCGCGCGAGGCGTCGCGCACGACCCGGTTGAAGCGGTTGAAGGTTTCGCCGATCTGAACCATGCGCAGTTGCAGTGCCGCATCGCGGATGTTCTCGACAAGGCGGGACAGCACCGACGTGCTCTCCACGAGTTCGACCTGTCCGCTCTTCTGTGCGAGGAGGTTCGCACTCGCACCCGCGATCACGAGTTCGCCGACGAGGTCGATCAACTGGTCGAGCTTGTCGGCCTGCACGCGAACCATGCGCGACTCGATCGCCTTCTTCTCGCTTACGGCGGCCTGACGCGAGGCTGCGGCCTCGACGACCTCGCGATGCACGACCTGCTGTTCGACGAGCACTTCGCCGATGGGCGGAGCTGGCAGCGCCTGCGCATCGTCGAACTCTCCCTCGGCTGCGGGCAGAGCAGGGGGCTGCTGTGCGGCGAGGCCCGCATCGAGCTCCGCCGGTGTCAGGGCTCCGCAACGCAGCAGCATTTCGCCCAGGCGCATCGTGTCCTCGGGCAATTCGTTGATCAGCTGGATGTAGTCCTGCACCTTCGATCGGGGCGGCAGGATGCGCAGGCTGCAGTCGTCGCGCACGAATTCGAACACGTGTTCGATCTCGGCCTTGCTGGCGCGGGTCTGGAGACGGATCTCGAAGCCGAGATAGCACGATTCGGGGTCCATCTGCTCGGCAGGTGGGATTGCATCGCTGATCGTTTCGAGCGACAGGATTTCGCCCAGCGTGCCCAGGTAGCGCAGGAAGGACAGCGGATCCATGCCGCCACGCAATACGTTCTCGCCGAAGCGCACCGAGATGTGCCAGCCGTCGGTGGAAACCACGCCACCGCCGCAACTGCGGACTTCCGGCGGGCGTTCGGCCGGCACGCCACCTTCCTCCGTCGCTTCGTCGGGCGGCACACATCGCCGCAGCGCCGCGGTCAATTCGTCACCGCGGGAGAGCACCTCTGCCAATGGTTCCGCCTGTCCGCTTGCAAGGGTGTCGAGGAGGGCACCGAGCTGATCGCAGCACGATAGCAGCAGCGTCGCCAGTTCGCCCGTGACGGGAATGCGGCCGTTGCGCAACAGATCGAGGAGGTTCTCCACCTGGTGCGTGAAGTTTTCGATGAAATGGCATTCGATGACGCCCGAACCGCCCTTGATCGTGTGTGCGGCGCGGAATATGCCGTTGAGGTTGTCGCCGTCGTCGGGGGCTTGTTCCAGGCGCAGCAGGCCTGCCTCCATCTCCGCGAGCATGTCGCGGCTTTCGGTGACAAAAGTGCTGGTGAGTTCGTCCATGTCGTAAGTCCCCGCGCTCAGGCCGGAATCACCATCGGGTCGCCAAACGCGGCCGCGAGGTTGCAGAAATCGATCGCTTGCCGCACGGCAGCGCTGTGACCGCTGAGGGCCAGTTGTTTGCCGCTGGCGCGGGCTTCGCGTTTCAGCAGGATCAACAACTGCAGGCCGGCGGTGTCGATGTCGCCGACCGCGGACAGGTCGATCTCGAGGTTCTCGGTTTCGCCGAGGGCATGCAGCAGCGCGTCCTTGTGTTCGCTGGCGCGATAGATCGTCATGTCCGTATCGAGCATGATTCGTGAAGGCCGGCCGGGCATCGGTGTCGCTGTTTCGGTAGTCATGGCGCTTCCGTCAGAAGAGTTCCACATTGCCAGCCGAGGCGCTCGCGACAGCTGCCGGCGCGTTCCCGCCCCGCATCGCGGCGTCGTGCGTGTGGCGCTGCTGGTTCATCACGTAGCTGTCGAAGATCTCCGCGAGCTGCGTCGATAGCGGCACCACAGAGTCCTCGCTTGACGCATCCTCGCCACGCTCGAGCACGTCCGCGAGCGCTTCGGTGTGCGCGTCCAGACGTTGCAGTGCCTTGATCACATGCTCGATCTGCTGCCGCGTTACGTCCTGGAACTGGACGCTGGCCATCGCGTGGACGAACATTTCGGACAGGCGGCTGCTGCTCGCGGTAATGGTGCCGAGGGTGCTCCGCTCCCGTTCGTTCAGGTGCGCATACGACTCGCCCAGCGAACTGAGTTGCTCGGCAAAGCGGTGCAGGCTGTCCTGTTCCTCGCCGATGTGGCTGTTGGCGGCCTTGTCGCGGTACTGGCCTTCGATCGATGCCGCGACCGAGATGATGCCGTCGTTGATCTTCCTGACCGCCGCCTCGGTTTCCTGCGAGAGCTTGCGCACCTCGTCCGCCACCACCGCAAAGCCGCGTCCCGATTCGCCCGCCCGCGCTGCCTCGATGGCGGCGTTCAAGGCGAGCAGATTGGTTTGCCCGGCGATGTGCTTGATCAGCTCCACCAGCGATTGCAGCGAGCGGGTCTCGCGCACCGCGGCCGCGGCGCGTTCCTCGTCCAGTCGCGCTTCCTCGATTCGGCTCTGAATGAACGCTTCGAGACGCGCGATCAGATCACGGTTCTCGTCGATCTGGTGTGCGGACTGTTCGGACATCGATTCCGACTCGGCGGCCTCGTTGGCTACGAAACGGTTGAGTTCGGAAACCACCTCGTCGATGGTCTGCAGGCGCATCGTCAGCTCGCAAGCAGCCGTCTCCGTCTGTTCGGTGACGCTGACCAGATGCCGTGACAGCACCTGCGTGTAGGTCGGAATTTCGCGCAGCTCCGGCACCGCAATGCGCCTGCATGCCCTGCTGGACGGGCAATGGAGGTTCTCGTCCTTCAGGTCTGGTTCCAAGCCGAAGCAGGTGTCCTGGTAAAGACCGGACGACAGTGCGCGCTGCATCGCAGTGAAGATGACGACGACAACGGCGACAGCCGCGGTGTCGAGAGTCCGGTCGGAGATGCCGAGGGCCTCGTGGTACCAGTCATGCATGAGGAAATGCAGCAGGGCGATCGTCACCACGGACGCGATCCCGGCGACCAGCGACCGCTTGCGATAGACCCGGTAACGTTCGCCGAGAGGGCTGTGCGCACTCATGGCCGGCTCCTTCTTACTTGATCACGAGCTTGATCGTGTTGAGCAGTTCGTCGGCGGTCGCCGGCTTCACGATCCAGCCGGAAGCCCCTGCTGCCTTGGCTTCCATCTTGCGGCTCTGCTGTGATTCGGTGGTGAGGAACAGGATCGGCATGAATTTGTACGCGGGCAGCTTGCGCACCTCGCGGATCAGTTCGATGCCGTTCATCCCGGGCATGTTGAGGTCAGTGATGAGCAGGTCGGCACGCACCGAGGCGCCGAATTTCTTCAATGCCTCCTCCGCGCTGGCCGCCTTTTCGACTGCAAAACCCGCCTTTGTCAGGATGCCCGAGATGCTCAGCAGGATCGTTGCCGAGTCGTCAACAAGAAAGACTGTCTTGGACATATTTGCGCTTCCCATTTCCCTGCGCCGCATATGCGATTGGGCTCGCTGCGACGTGCAATTGGCATCAGCTGGACTTACGGGGTTAACCGTATTCCGACGGGTTGCCTATGCCAATCGGGACTTCCCGTTGAGTTCGGTACAAGTACGCATCGGACTCGCCGGTGTATGCAGGACGGAAGCGTAGGTTCAGCGGGCGGCGGGACGGGCAAGCACGATCGCAACGAGCTCGGCGACCGAATGTGCCCCCGACTTCTGCATGATATTGGCACGATGCGTTTCCACCGTGCGCTCGCTGATTCCGAGGTCGATGGCGATCGCCTTGTTGCGATGACCGGCAACGATGCCGTTCAGTATTTCGCGTTCGCGCGGGGTCAGCGTGTCCATCCAGGCAATGCCATGAGGACGCTCGGCCGGGTGCTGGCTGCTGTGGCGCAGCGCGTCCTGCGCGCGCTCGATCAGATGCTGGATGTTGAAGGGCTTCTCGATGAAGTCGAAGGCACCGAACCGCATTGCGCTGACGGCGGTCGGTACGTCGGCATTTCCCGTGACGAAGATCACCGGTACATGGGGGTGGCGTGTGCGAAGCACGTCGTGCACCTCGGTGCCACCCATGTGCGGCATGCGCAGATCGAGCAGCACGCAGGAGGGGGGGCTCGGGTGCCAATCGCGGAGAAAGGCCTCGCCCGTCGCATAAGCGAAAACCTGCATGCCAACGCTTCTGAACACCTCCTCGAGGAAGCGCCGTACCTGATCGTCATCGTCGACGATGTATATGGAAGCGTGGGGTATATTTGCGGGCATGCATTTGACTGATTTGTAAAAGAATATTTTACCCGGTCTAAGTAGAAATCCGTAGATCCGGTGGCTTTTCCGTATGGATTATTAGTAGCGAGGCCTTAAGCTCCAGTCATGCGGACATCGGCCCGGACGTCGCCGTTAAGGATCGAGACGAATGATTGAAGTGCTGCAGGCATTGGGCGACGGCAATCCTGCGATCAGCCTAGCGCCCCTGTTCGACGCGATGCTCGAAGGAGTCGTCGTGCGAGATGCGCATGGTCGGGTCGTCGGCTGCAATCGCATGGCCCGCCGCATCCTCGGGTTGCCGTCGGGCGATCTTCTCGCCGGAGGCTTGCTGGCTCCGATGCCCGACTATCTCCGGGAGGATGATTCCATCCTTCGGCTCGATGAGCACCCGGCCAACCTGACCTTGTCCAGTGGCGAAGCCTTGCACGGAGTCGTGCTCGGTGTCGTGCGTGCCGCTGGGGAGATCTGCTGGATCAACCTGAACAGCCAGCCTCTGCGTGACACCGACGGAGCGCTCGTGGGCGTTGTCGAGACATTTGCGGATATCACGCCGATGAAGAGCGCGCAGGCGGCATTGCGCGCAGCCGAGGCGCACAATCGCACGCTCGCTGCGGCGATCGCGCAGGCGGGCTGCGCTGTTGTCGTAACCGATCGCCACGGTCGCATCGAATATGTCAATCCGGCGTGCTGCAGGGCGTACGGGTATGCGGAGGAGGAGCTGCTCGGCGCAAAGCCGAGCATCTTCAAGTCCGGTGAAACATCTGCCGAGGTCTATGCCGAACTGTGGCAGACGATACTGGCGGGAAGGGTGTGGTGCGGCGAATTGTCGAACCGCAGCCGTGACGGCTGCCTCATCCGCGAGTCTGTTTCCGTTGCGCCGCTCCGTGACGAGGCGGGCGTCGTGCGTCATTTTGTTGCCGTCAAGGAAGACATTACCCAAATGCGCGCCGAAGAGCGGCGGCGCCACGAGTTGTTCGAACGTGTCGCACGGCTCGAGCGCATGGAACTCGTCGCTACCTTGTCGAGTGGAATTGCCCACGATTTCAACAACGTCCTGGTTGCGATCCTCGGCTATTCGGAGCTGGCCGACGCGCATCTGAAGGTCGATGGCCGCCTGCCCCGCGTCGAGGGCTATATCGACGAAATCCGCATCGCAGGCAATCGCGCGCGTGGGCTCATCCAGCAACTTCTGGATTTCAGTCGCAGCGGTACCGCACAGCCGAGACTGACGCAACTCGAGTCGGTCGGTCGCGAAGCGGTCGGCCTGCTGCGCGCGACATTGCCCGACTCCGTGGCGGTGATCGACGAGATCGAGCGCGACCTGCCCGCCCTGTCAGTGGATCCGGCGCACGTATACCAGATCATCATGAATCTCCTCGTCAATGCGCGCGATGCAGTCAATGGGCGCGGCACGATCCGTGTCGGCGCGCGCAGGGTGCTCGCTGCCGATTGCCCGGTCTGTGCGTCGTGTCGCCGCGAGTTCGACGGCGAATTCATCGTTCTGTCTGTCTCTGACAACGGTTGCGGCATTCCCCTGTCGAACCGATCGCGCCTGTTCGAACCCTTTTTCACGACGAAGGAGCCGGGGCGTGGTACCGGAATGGGCCTGCCCGTCGTACATGGCATGACGCATCTCTACGACGGGCATGTCCGGATCGAGTCGGAGCCCGGGGGCGGTACTCGCGTGGAGGTGCTGCTGCCCGTCGTCCTGACGCAGGTTCCCGGCATAGACAGTCCGACGGCCCTGGGCGCTTAGGCTTCCTCGCAGGGCGCACGGAGTGTGGTCGTGCGCACGCGACGCGTTCTGGCTCCGAGGGGGCGGTAGTCGCGCCGCGTAGCAGTCGGGTGCCCGCACCGAACTGACCTCGTGCGGTGACGTTGCCTTCGCGATGTCGACCGTTGCCCGGATCTCCGGTCGTCTCTTGATAGAGGCCTGCCAAGGAAGCGATTCGGCGTGTCAGGCGCGTTGGGGCGGTGTGGATTGTGTCGCTGAAATTCGAGTGGATGTGATCGTATGCGGAACGTATAATCGAATTTCCAGACCGATAATGCGCGCGATGGCCGACGAGTTGCGGTTCCTGCTACAGACGAGGGGGCAGGACGATCTGTCCCCCCTGTTTGATGTGATGCTCGAAGGTGTCGTCGTGCGCGACGGCGCCGGGCGAATCATCGCCTGCAACCGCACGGCGCAACAGATATACGGGCTTTCGGCCGGGGAGCTGGAAGGGCAGACTGCCGCGACACTCCCTGTCGCCTTTCTACACGAGGACGGCTCGCCGTGTCCGCCCGAGCGCCATCCGGCAATGGTCACGCTCCGTACCGGACAGCCCCAGCGCGGCGTTGTCATGGGCATTGCCCATTCCGGGCGCGAAGCGGTGTGGATCCAGGTTAACAGTCAGCCGATTGCCGATACGACGGGCCGGATCACGTCCGTGATCACCAGTTTCGCGGACATCACGCCCATCAAGCGTGCGGAGGATGCGCTACGGGCGAGCGAGGTGCGCAACCGGACCCTTGCCGAAGCGATCGCGCAGTCCGGCTGCTCGGTCCTTATTACGGATAAGGACGGGCGCATCGAATACGTGAATCCCGCCTGCTGCAAGGCCTACGGTTATACCGAGGACGAGCTGATCGGGGCGCGGCCGAGCATTTTCAAGTCCGGCGAAACGACGCACGAGGAGTACGCAAGCCTGTGGCGCACGATTCTCGCCGGAGAGACCTGGCGCGGCGAGATGTCGAATCGCAGCCGCGACGGTCGGTTGATCCGCGAGGCGGTATCCGTGTCGCCGGTGCGGGACGAGCGCGGCGAGGTCCGTCATTTCGTCGCGCTGAAGGAAGACATCACGCAGCTGCGCGAGGACGAACGCCGACGCCATGAGCTGTTCGAGCGCGTCGCGCGGCTCGAGCGCATGGAACTCGTTGCCACCCTGGCGGGCGGCATCGCGCACGATTTCAATAACGTCCTCGCTGCCATCCTCGGCTACTCGCAGCTCGCGGCCACGCAGCTCAAACAGGACGGCGGGCAGGCGCGCGTGCTGAAGTACGTCGAGGAGATCCGCTCGGCCGGCCAGCGTGCGCGGGAACTGATCCAGCAACTCCTGAGTTTCCGCCGCGGCGGCGCGGTGCAGCCGGGGAGTTCCGAACTTGCCGTGATCGGCCGTGAGGCGGTGGGCCTGCTGCGCGCGACCCTGCCGGATACGCTTGCGGTGGTTGCCGAAATCGACCCCGACCTGCCGCGGCTCTCCGTCGATCCGGCGCATCTCCATCAGATCATGATGAACCTGCTGATCAATGCGCGCGACGCGATCGCCGGCATCGGCACGATTCGCCTGACGGCCCGCCGCGCGTCCTTCGAGGGCACGCAGCGTTGCGACTCCTGTGGTCACGAGTTCAGGGGGAGTTATGTGGCGATCACGGTGACGGACGTAGGAGTAGGGATCGCGCCCGAGCACCGCGAGAAACTGTTCGAGCCGTTCTTCACGACCAAGGATGTCGGTCAGGGTACCGGCATGGGGTTGGCCGTCGTGCACACGATGACCCACCTGTACGACGGCCACGTCCGCGTTGAATCCGAGCCCGGCAAGGGCACCGCCGTGCAGGTCGTGCTGCCGGTGCGGCTGCTCCAGGAGGGGGCGACCGCGTAGTGCCGGACCTCAGTGCAGCACGCGCGGCATCGCCAGCACGAAGGCCGGAATCTCGGCGTCGAAGCGGTGTCCGTCCGCTGCGACCATCTGGTAGCTGCCCTGCATCGTGCCGACCGGCGTTTCGAGCACCGAGCCGCTCGAATAGCTGAACTGCTCGCCGGGGGCGAGCGCCGGCTGTTCGCCGATCACCCCCTGGCCGCGCACCTCCTGCACTTTTCCAGCGCCATCCGTGATGATCCAGTGGCGGCTGAGGAGTTGTGCCCCGACGGTGCCGACGTTGCTGATCGTGATGTGGTAGGCGAACACGTAGCGGTCTTCCTCCGGCGCAGACTGGCCCGGTACGTATTCCGCCGCCGCGGTAACCTTGATCCGGTATTTTTCCGATTCGCTCATTGACGGAGTCTCTCAGGTAGGCGCCATTGCCCGGGGCGCTCGGGATCGTCGAACACTCGAGGGCGGCGCAGGAGGTTAAAATAGCACTTTTGTCCGGAAACTCCGCCATGTCCGTATCACCCCTGACCGCTCTTTCCCCGCTCGACGGCCGTTACCATGAAAAGGTCGCGGGCCTGCGCGAGCATTTCTCCGAGCATGGTCTGATCCGTAATCGCGTGCGCGTCGAGATCGAATGGCTCAAGGCGCTGGCGGGCGAG
Source organism: Aromatoleum toluolicum (assembly GCF_012911005.2). Lineage (GTDB taxonomy): Bacteria > Pseudomonadota > Gammaproteobacteria > Burkholderiales > Rhodocyclaceae > Aromatoleum > Aromatoleum toluolicum. The sequence continues at coordinate 54,083 of NZ_WTVS01000019.1, forward strand.
CCCGGGCTGGCCGAGATCGCGCCGTTCTCGGCGACGACGGTGGCGGAGCTCGACGGCGTCGTCGCAACATTCTCCCCGGCCGACAGCGCCGCGGTAAAAGCCATCGAGGCGACCACCAACCATGACGTGAAGGCGATGGAATACTGGCTCAAGGAGCGCCTGGGCCACAACGCCGAAGTCACCAAGGTGTCGGAGTTCATCCACTTCGCCTGCACTTCCGAAGACATCAACAACACCTCGCACGCGCTGATGCTGCGCGAAGGCCGCGACGCGGTGCTGCTGCCCGCGCTCGACCAGGTGATCGCGCGCTTCCGCGCGCTCGCGCACCTGCACGCCGACCTGCCGATGCTCTCGCGCACGCATGGCCAGCCGGCAAGTCCGACGACGTTGGGCAAGGAGATGGCCAATATTGCGGCGCGCCTGCTCCGCACGCGCGCCGCGATCGCCGCGGTGTCGCTGACGGCGAAGTTCAACGGCGCGGTCGGCAACTACAACGCGCACCTGTCGGCCTGGCCGGAATTCGACTGGGAAGGCTTCAACCGCCGTTTCATCGAATCGCTGGGGCTGGAATTCAACCCCTACACGATCCAGATCGAGCCGCACGACGCGATGGCGGAGCTCTTCGATGCGATCGCGCGCACCAACACGATCCTGATCGACGCCTGCCGCGACATCTGGATGTACATCTCGTTCGGTTACTTCAAGCAGAAGCTGAAGGAGGGCGAGGTCGGCTCGTCGACGATGCCGCACAAGGTCAATCCGATCGACTTCGAGAACGCCGAGGGCAACCTCGGCATCGCCAACGGCGTGTTGCGCCACTTCACCGAAAAACTTCCGGTTTCGCGCATGCAGCGCGACCTCACCGACTCGACGGTGCTGCGCAACATGGGCGTGGGCTTCGGCCACACGGTGCTGGCGCTCGATTCCTGCCTGCGCGGGCTGAACAAGCTGGAAGCCGATCCGGCGCGTCTCGCGGCCGATCTCGACGGCGCCTGGGAGGTCCTCGCGGAACCGGTGCAGACGGTGATGCGCCGTTTCGGCATCGAGAACCCGTATGAGCAGTTGAAGGCGATGACGCGCGGCAAGGGCATCACGCGCGAGGCGCTGCAGGACTTCATCCGCACGCTGGCGATCCCGGAAGGCGACCGTCAGCGCCTGCTCGCCATGACGCCTGCGAGCTACGCGGGTAAGGCGGCGGAGCTCGCGAAGCGCATCTGAGCGTCGGCCGGCCGCGGCCGGCACGGTCCCTGACGACGAACCCCACCTGCGGGTGGCGTTTCCATTGCAATAACGGAAAGGAAGCCAGGAATGGCGTTTGCCGACAATCTCAAGCAGTTGCCCAAGGTGTCGCACCTTGCGGCGCTCAACCTCCTCGACGCCGAAGGCGCGGTCGTCGCGACGATCGAGAACAAGCCCGGTCAGGCCGGTTCGCTGGCGGTGTACAACCACCTCGCGCAGCTCTACGGTTCGATCAGTGCCGAGGCGGCGAAGAAGGGGCTGGAACTGTACGCGGAGCACACCGAGGACGCGCGCCTGAATCCGGGCAGGCATCCGAACATCGACCGGCTGATCGGAATCATCGAGCGCGGCGAGGTGCTGCGCGTGAAGCAGGTGTTTGCGGTCTGAGCGGACTCCGGCAGACAGCGGCAAGCTGGAGCGCCTTGGGCGTGCCCGCGCGCTTCAGGCGCCGCCCAGACCGAAGAAGTCGCGAATGCCCAGCATGCCGATCTGGAAGCCAATGGCGACCAGGATCAGGCCCATGAAGCGGGTGAAGATGCGTTCGACGCGCGGCGTGGCGAGGCGCTGGCGCACGAGCGCGAGGCGCAGCGTCGCCCACAGCACCGCCGCGGTCGCAACCGACGCGAGCAGTGCGACGACCGGGAGGTAGAGGCGGGATGGGTAGGCGACCGACAGCGTGATCGCGGTCGTGATCGCGCCCGGACCGGCAATCAGCGGCATCGCGAAGGGGACGACGATGCGGTCCTCGGCGTCCTCGGGCGAAGCCTCGTCGCGCTGGATGCCGCTGGGACTGCCGCGCAGCATGTCGAGGCCGACGAGGATGATGACGAGGCCGCCGGCGGTGCGGAAGGCATCGAGCGAGATGCCGAAGAGTTCGAGGATGTAGCGTCCGCCGATCGCTGCGCCGGCGAGGATCGCCAGCACGGCCATCGCGGCCTGGCCGGCAGCGCGGCGCCGCGCCGCGGCGGGCATGCCGGCGACGATGCCGAGGAACATCGGCGCGGCGATGATCGGGTTCGTGATCGCCAGAAGGCTGACGAAGGCCTGCAGGAACTCGTTCATCGCCGCGGTGGAACGGGGGTCAGACGACCGCCTCTTCCTTTTCCTTCTTCGGCTTCATGAACTGTTCGCGCGAAACGCCCAGCCACATCACGAGCGGGCTCGCGACCAGCACCGAGGAGTAGATGCCGAAGAGGATGCCGATGGTCAGCGCCATCGCGAAGTAGTGCAGGGTCTCGCCGCCGAAGAGCAGCATCGCCAGCACCATCATCTGCGTGCTGCCGTGGGTGATGACGGTACGCGAGATCGTCGACGTGATCGCGTGGTCGAGCACTTCCGGCGTCGTCATGCCGCGCTTCTTCTTGAAGGTCTCGCGCACGCGGTCGAACACGACGACCGACTCGTTGACCGAGTAGCCGAGCACCGCGAGCACCGCTGCCAGCACCGGCAGGGAGAATTCCCACTGGAAGAAGGCGAAGAAGCCCAGGATGATCACGACGTCGTGCAGGTTGGCGATGATCGCGGACACCGCGAAGCGCCACTCGAAGCGCATCGCGAGGTACACGACGATGCCGAAGATCACCAGCAGCAGCGCCATCGCGCCGTCCGAGGCGAGTTCCTTGCCGACCTGCGGGCCGACGAATTCGACGCGCCGCAGTTCCGGTGCGCCGCCCACGGACTGCAGCGTCGCCATCGTGCGCTCGGACACCTTGGTGGTGTCGAGATCGTCGCGGTTCGGCAGGCGGATCAGCACGTCGCGCGCGCTGCCGAAGTTCTGCACCTGGGCGTCCGGGTAGCCGCTGGTGGCGAGCGCTTTGCGGATCGGTTCCAGTTGCGGGGCCTCGGCGTAGGCGACCTCGACTAGCGTGCCGCCGGTGAATTCCACCGACAGGTGCAGGCCGCGCGTTGCGAGGAAGAACACCGCCAGCACGAACGTGATCAACGAGATGATGTTGAACGTCAGCGCATGGCGCATGAACGGGATGTCTTTCTTGATGCGGAAAAATTCCATGATTCAGCCCTGTATTCAGCCTTGTGCGTGCGCGGCGTTCAGTTGCCCGGCTTCCAGATCTGCCCGATCGACAGCGATTCGAGCTTGCGGCGGCGGCCGTAGATGAAGTTCACGAGCATGCGCGAGATCAGGATGGCACTGAACATCGAGGTCAGGATGCCCAGACAATGCACGACCGCGAAACCACGCACCGGCCCGGAACCGAACACCAGCAGGGCGATGCCGGCGATCAGCGTCGTGACGTTGGAGTCGAGAATCGTGTCGAAAGCGCGCTCGTAGCCGGCATGGATCGCGGCCTGCGGCGAGACGCCATTGCGCAGTTCCTCGCGGATGCGCTCGTTGATCAGCACGTTCGCGTCGATCGCCATGCCCAGCGTCAGCGCCATCGCCGCGATGCCGGGCAGCGTCAGCGTCGCCTGCAGCAGCGACAGCAAGGCGACGAGCAACAGCAGGTTGGCCGCGAGTGCGATCACCGAGACCAGGCCGAACAGCGCGTAATAGACGCTCATGAAGATCGCAATCGCGACGAAGCCCCACAGCGTCGAGTGGAAGCCCTTCTCGATGTTTTCGGCGCCGAGGCTCGGGCCGACGGTGCGTTCCTCGATGATGTCCATCGGAGCGGCGAGGCTGCCGGCGCGCAGCAGCAGTGCGACGTCGTTCGCTTCCTGGGTCGTCATGCGGCCGGAGATCTGCACGCGTCCGCCACCGATCTCGGTGCGGATCACCGGCGCGGTCACGACCTCGCCCTTGCCCTTCTCGATCAGCAGGATCGCCATGCGCTTGCCGACGTTCTCGCGCGTGACGTCGCGGAAGATGCGGCTGCCGGCGGCATCCAGCGTCAGATGCACCGCGGGTTCGTTGGTCTGGCCGTCGAAGCCCGGCTGCGCGTCGGTGAGACGGTCGCCGGTGAGCACGACCTGGTTGCGCACCAGGATGGGCGAGCCGCCGCGTTCGTTGTAGAGCTCCGTACCCAGCGGCACGCTGCCCGCAAGGGCGCCTTCGAGCGCACCCGGCGTCTCGTCGACGAGGCGGACCTCGAGCGTCGCGGTGCGGCCGAGGATGTCCTTGGCCTTGGCGACGTCCTGCACGCCGGGCAGCTGCACGACGATGCGGTCGAGGCCTTGCTGCTGGATCACCGGTTCGGCGACACCGAGCTCGTTGATACGGTTGTGCAGCGTGGTGATGTTCTGCTTGATCGCGAAGTCGCGGATGTTCTTCTGTGCGTTCTGGCTCAGCGTCGCGACGAGCTTCAGGTCGTCGGCTGCATCTTCGCGGTCGGTGAGCTGCAGGTCCGCGGTGCTGGCGGAGATTGCCTTGCGCGCCGCGTCGCGCTGTGCGGCGTCACGGAAGCGCAGCAGCACGTTGTTGCCTTCACGCGTGATGCCGGCGTGGCGCACGTTCTTGTCGCGCATCAGGGTGCGCAGGTCGGCCGCGGTCGCGTCGAGGCGCTTGGTGATCGCGCCGGGCATGTCCACCTGGAGCAGGAAATGGACTCCGCCGCGCAGGTCGAGGCCGAGGTACATCGGCAGCGCGTTGATCGCGGTGAGCCAGTTCGGCGAGGCGGACAGCAGGTTCAGCGCAACGACGTAGGACGGGTCGCGCGGGTCGGGGTTCAGGCGCTTCTCGATCGCGTCCTTCGCGCGCAGCTGCGCGTCGGTGCTGGGCACGCGCACGCGGATGCTGTTGGCGTCGATGAACAGCCCGGTGTACTCGATCCCGGCATCCCGCAGCGTCTGCTCGATCGTGCCGTTGAGGGAGGCGTCGAGCTTGAGCGTGGCTTTTCCGCTGGAGACCTGGACGGCGGGCACTTCGCCGTAGAAGTTGGGAAGGGTGTAGATCAGGCCGAGGAACAGGACCAGACCGATGAGGATGTTCTTCCAGAGCGGATAGCGGTTCATGACTTGGATGGACTGGAAAGAGGAGGCGACGGAAAGTCGCGGTTGCGCAGCGCCGGCTCGGCCGGCGCATGACGCGCGACCTTACAGGGTCTTCAGCGTGCCCTTCGGCAGCACGGTGGCGACGGCCTGGTTCTGCACGAGGATGTTGACGTTGTCCGCGATTTCGATGCGCAGGTAGCTGTCGCCGACCTGGGTCACGCGGCCGGCGATGCCGCCCTGAGTGACGACCTCGTCGCCCTTCGCGAGTGCGGAGACCATCGCCTTGTGTTCCTTCGCCCGCTTCATCTGCGGACGGATCATCAGGAACCACAGGACGATGAACATCAGGATCAGCGGCAGCATGCCCATCAGGCCGCCGGTGGGGTCGCCGCCGGCAGCAGCCTGGGCGTATGCGTTGGAAATGAACACGGGTGAGACTCCGGTGGTTGCTTAAAGCGGCCGATTATAGCAGCAGGCCTTGGCGCGCCTGTGGCAACCGGAAAGGGCGATCCGGTGCACTAGTTGCGATCCGCGGTCAAACAGGCGGCGCGGCAGGTGCCGCGCCCGGGCGCTCACTGCGTGCCCGTGTTGCGTTCGCTGCGGAAGCGCCCGAGGTAGGCAGCGAACTCGCCGGCGGCGATCGCCGCGCGCAGTTCGGCCGTGAGGGTCTGGTAGTAGCGCAGGTTGTGGATCGTGTTGAGCATGCTGCCGAGGATTTCGCCGGCGCGGTGTAGGTGGTGCAGGTAGGCGCGGCTGAAGTTGCGGCAGGTGTAGCAGTCACAGGACGGGTCGAGCGGGCGGGTGTCCTGCTTGTGGATCGCGTTCTTGATCTTGATGTCGCCGAAGCGCGTGAACAGCCAGCCGTTGCGCGCATTGCGCGTCGGCATCACGCAATCGAACATGTCGATGCCGGCGGCGACGCCCGCAACGATGTCCTCGGGGGTGCCGACCCCCATCAGGTAGCGCGGCTTGTGCTGCGGCAGGCGCGGGGCGGTGTGGGCGAGGATACGCTCCATATCTTCCTTGGGCTCGCCGACCGACAGGCCGCCGATCGCGTAGCCGTGGAAGCCGATGTCCTCGAGTGCAGCGAGCGACTCGTCGCGCAGGTCTTCGTACATGCCGCCCTGGACGATGCCGAACAGTGCGTTGGCGTTGCCCAGTTTGTCGAACTCGTCGCGCGACCGCTGCGCCCAGCGCTGCGACAGGCGCATCGACTTCGCCGCCTCGTCGCGCGTCGCGGGATAGGGCGTGCATTCGTCGAAAATCATCACGATGTCCGAGTTCAGCGTGTGCTGGATCTGCATCGAGATCTCGGGTGTGAGAAAGAGCTTCGCGCCGTCGATCGGGGATGCGAACTTAACGCCCTCCTCACTGATCTTGCGCAACGCGCCGAGGCTGAACACCTGGAAACCGCCCGAGTCGGTGAGGATGGGCTTGTCCCAGCCCATGAAGCCGTGCAGGCCGCCGTGCGCGGCCACGACCTCGAGGCCGGGCCGCAGCCACAGGTGGAAGGTGTTGCCGAGGCAGATCTGCGCACCGATGTCGTCGAGCGCGGCGGGTGTCATCGCCTTGACCGTGCCGTATGTGCCGACCGGCATGAAGACCGGGGTTTCGACGACGCCGTGGGCGAGGGTGAGACGGCCGCGGCGGGCGGCGCCGTCCTGCGTGATCAGGTCAAATTGCATCGTTGCGGCGGGTGATGAACATGGCATCCCCGTAACTGAAGAATCGGTAAGCTTCGCGCACCGCGTGGGCGTAGGCGCGACGGATGGGATCCATGCCGGCGAAGGCGGACACGAGCATCAGCAGGGTCGACTTCGGCAGGTGGAAGTTGGTGATCAGGGCATCGGCGACGCGAAAGCGGTAGCCGGGGAGGATGAAGAGTTCCGTCTCGCCCACGCCGGCCGCGAGTTCGCCGTCCTGTGCGGCGCCTTCCAGCGCGCGCAGGCTGGTGGTGCCGACGGCGATGACCCGCTTGCCTGCGGCCTTCGTCCGCGCGATCGCGTCGACCGTTTCCTGCGGGATTACGTAGCGCTCGCGGTGCATGTGGTGCTCGCCGAGGTCGTTGACGCGCACCGGCTGGAATGTGCCGGCGCCGACGTGCAGCGTGACCCAGGCGCCGTTCACACCCTGGCGGGCGAGGTCGGCGAGCATCTGCTGGTCGAAGTGCAGGCCGGCCGTCGGTGCCGCGACAGAGCCCGGTTCGCGCGCATAGACGGTCTGATAGCGCGACTCGTCATGGTCGTCCGCGGCGCGGTCGATGTAGGGGGGCAGGGGCAGCTTGCCGTGCCTTTCCAGCAGCGTATGGATATCTTCGCCTTCGGGGAAGCGCAGATGGAAGAACTCTCCGGCGCGGCCGAGCACCGTGACGTCGAAGGCGTCGGCCAGGCGCAGGCGCGCCCCCGCACGCGGCGACTTGCTCGCGCGCACCTGGGCGAGCGCTTCATGCGGTCCGATCGCTCGCTCGATCAGCACTTCAACCTGTCCGCCGGTCTCCTTGGTCCCGTAAAGCCGGGCATGGATCACGCGCGTGTCGTTGAACACGAGCAGGTCGCCGGGTTCGACGAGCGAGGGCAGGTCGCAGAAGCCGCGGTCGGCCAGTTCGCCGCCGGAAAGGACGAGCAGACGGCTCGCACAGCGTTCCGCGAGCGGTGCCTGGGCGATCTGTTCGGGAGGGAGCAGGTAGTCGAAATCGTCAAGAGTAAGAGACATGCGCTTGCCGCTGGCTGGGGCTTTCATGGATAATGCGGCGCTTCCCGGGCCGGGATGGCGGAATCGGTAGACGCAGCGGATTCAAAATCCGCCGCCGCAAGGTGTGTGGGTTCGAGTCCCACTCCCGGCACCAGTCTTTCTCCAGCGGAGAGCGCAGCAAGGTCGCGGATTCTAGCAGAGTTCGCGGGGGGCGATTGTCCGCTGCGCGGCTCCCTGCCTGTCCGATCCAGTCCGACATTCTCGCGGTGAGGCTGAGCCCGCCGAGGCGCAGCCGTGGAGTTATCCCGGGCCGCGCGGCGCTGCAACGCGCCGGAAGCAGCGAGGGCTGGCAATTTCAAGTTCTGAAAAAACTGAACGTCGTTCATTTTTGATCTTATTTTTTGGAAGTGTTCGTGCGCCCATACTTCTTCTGCGTGCCGGCGTGCCGGCTCATTACGAAGGAAATGGTGCAATGCGAATCGATCTGCAATGTAACGGTGTCGAACCCCCTGCCGGTCTGCGTGAATACGTCGCACGGCGGATGAAATTCGCAATCGGCCGCTTCCGCGATCAGATCAAATGGGCGCGGATCAAGGTGGCGGACGTGAATGGGCCGCGGGGCGGCGTGGACAAGCGTTGCGTGGTACAACTACGCCTGCGCAACCTGCCCGACGTGATCTTCGCGATCACCGAAGTCGAGGCACGTTCGGCGATCGACCGCGCGGCCGACCGCGTAGCGCAGGTACTGGCCCGCCGGCTCGAACGCCAGCGCCGCATCGTGCGCGAGTTCCTGCCGGAAGCAGTGCCGGCCGGGGCCTGATGGATTTCACCCAAAATTCGAACAACGGAGGTAAACGCTCGATGGAAAACCGCATCGCAACAATGACCCGCTCGGAGGCTTCGGTCCTCTCGACCAACCGGGTCATCCGCAACACCTACATGCTCCTGTCGATGACGCTGGCCTTCTCGGCGGCGACCGCGGGGCTTTCGATGGCGCTCGGCCTGCCGCATCCGGGGCTGATCATCACGCTGGTGGGCTACTTCGGCCTGCTGTTCCTGACCACCAAGTTCCGCGACAGCGGGCTGGGCGTGCTGTTCGTGTTCGCGCTGACCGGCTTCATGGGCTACACGCTGGGTCCGATCGTGTCGAAATACCTGGCGCTGCCCAACGGTCACCAGATCGTGATGCAGGCGATGGGCGGCACGGCGGCGATCTTCCTCGGTCTGTCGGCGTACGCGGTGACGACGCGCAAGGACTTCTCGTTCATGGGCGGTTTCCTGACCGTTGGCATCCTCGTCGCCTTCCTCGCCGGCCTCGGCGCGGTGTTTTTCGAGATGCCGGGCCTGTCGCTGGCGGTGTCGGCGATGTTCGTGCTGCTGATGTCGGGGCTGATCCTGTTCGAGACCAGCAACATCATCCACGGCGGCGAGACGAACTACGTGATGGCGACCGTGACGCTGTATGTGTCGATTTATAACCTCTTCACCAGCCTGCTGCACCTGCTGGGGGTCATGAACGACGACTGAGGCCGTGGCGCCCGACGAGGGCGCCGGCAAGCGGAACGGGGCGGCCTGCGGGTCGCCCCGTTTGCGTTTGCGACCGGCTCATGCCGCAGGCGCCTTTTTCAGCATGCGCATCAGGAGCTTGCGGGCCTCGTCGAGGAGCAGCACGCTGGATGCGACGAGGGCCGAGCGCAGCCAGTCCGCCCCCGACAGCGCGACAGTGCCGAAGATGGTTTGCGCGGGCGGCCAGTTGACGACCACGGCCTGTAGCGCGAGGACGCCGCCGAGGGCGAGCCACAGCTTGCCATTGCGCCAGAACTGGCGGTTGAAGGCGCTGCCGTATTCGCGACGGGCATTGAACACGTTGAAGAACTGGAACAGGACGAAGGTCGTGAAGGCCAGCGTGAGCGCGTATTGCTCGCCGTGCATGTCGAGCGCGGCGTGGAACAGCCACAGCGTGCCGACCATCATCGTGGCGCCATACAGGGCGAGGCGGCTGAGCCGGTGCAGGGTGAGTATGTGGGCTGCCTGGGGGCGCGGCGGGGCGCGCATGATGCCGGGGCGTGCGGGTTCGACGCCGAGTGTCATCGCCGGCGGCCCGTCCATGATGATGTTGATCCACAGCAGCTGGATCGCGGTGAAGGGCGAGGGCAGGCCGGCGAGCGTCGCCGCGAGCACGGTGAGGATGGCGCCGATGTTGGTCGACAGCTGGAAGCGCACGAACTTGACGATGTTGTCGAAGATCACACGGCCTTCTTCGACGGCGCGCACGATGGTCGCGAAGTTGTCGTCCGTGAGCACCATCGTCGCCGCTTCGCGCGTGACCGCGGTGCCGGTGATGCCCATCGCGATGCCGATGTCGGCGGCCTTGAGCGCGGGGGCGTCGTTCACGCCGTCGCCGGTCATCGCGACGACGTGCCCCTCGGCCTTCAGCGCCTTGACGATGCGCACCTTGTGCGCCGGCGACACGCGGGCGAAGACCGCGATCGAATCGATGCGACGGGCGAGCATCGCGTCATCCATCGCGTCGAGTTCCGCGCCGCTCGCGACGTCGCCCTGCAGGCCCAGTTCGCGCCCGATCGCGGCGGCGGTGGCCTTGTGGTCGCCGGTGATCATCTTGACGCGGATGCCCGCTTGGCCGCAGCGCCGGATCGCAGCCGCGGCTTCGGCGCGCGGCGGATCCATGAGACCGGCGATCCCGACGAAGGTCCAGTCTTGCGCCCATGCCCACAGGTCGCCGGCGGGGTCGAAATCCCGCGCGGGGATCTGCCGTCGAGCGACCGCGAGCACGCGTAGTGCTTGGCTGGCGAGATGCTCGTTTTCCGCGGCGATGGTGGCGCGCACGCCGTCGTCGAGGGGGTGCTCGCTTGCAGCTGCGCTGTCATCTCGCCGTGCGCCGGAGTGCCAGGCTGACGAGCGGCCGAGCAGCACGTCGGGGGCGCCCTTGATGCACATTTCCACGCAATCGCCGCGGTGGTGGAAGGTCGCCATGAACTTGTGCGCGGAGTCGAAGGGGATCTCGGCGATGCGCGGTAAGCGTTCGCGTTCGGCGAGCGGATCGATGCCTCCTTTCTGCGCCAGCACCCACAGCGCGCCTTCGGTGGGGTCGCCGACCAGAGCGCCCTCATGTACGTTGGAGTCGGAGCACAACGCCATCGGCAGGACCAAGGGACGCAGGTCCGCGAGTCCTTCGCCGCAGATGCGGCCGCTCGCGTGATAGCCCTCGCCGTCCACGGTGAAACGGCAGCCGGCGAACCAGCCGGCACGTGCGGTCATCTGGTTGAGGGTGAGGGTGCCGGTCTTGTCCGAGCAAATGACCGTCGTCGAGCCCAAGGTCTCTACCGCGGCGAGCTTCTTCAGGATCGCGCCGTTCTGTGCCATGCGCCACATGCCGATGGCGAGCGTGACGGTGACGACCGCCGGCAGGCCTTCGGGAATCGCCGCGACGGCGAGGGCGACGGCGGTCATCGTCGCCTGGATCCACGGCAGTCCGCGCGCGGCATCCAGCGCGAAGATCACCGCGACGACGATGCCGGCGATCAGCGCGAGGCGCTTGCCGAGCACGTCGAGTTGGCGCTGCAGCGGGGTCTCGCTGTGGGTCGTGCTTGCGATCATGCCGGCGAGGCTGCCCATCTCGGTCGCCATGCCGGTCGTGACGACCAGCATCTCGGCGCGGCCGCGGGTGACCACCGTGTTCATGTAGAGCATGTTCACGCGGTCGCCGAGGGCGAGTTCGGGCGTGTCAAGCGTGTCGGTGATCTTGCCGACGGCCTGGGATTCCCCGGTCAGCGCCGCTTCGTCGACCTCCAGGTTGTGTGCGACGAGCAGGCGGCCGTCGGCGGGCACGCGGTCGCCCGCTTCGAGCAGCACGACGTCTCCGGGCACGAGACTCGTCGCGTCGACTTCCATCTGCCTGTGGTCGCGACGCACGCGAGCTTGGGCGGCGAGCATGTCCCTGAGCGCCGAGAGCGTGCGTTCGGCGCGGTGTTCCTGCCAGAAGCCGAGGCTGGCGTTCAGCACGACGACCACGAGGATGACGAGCGCGTCCTTGAGTTCGCCGATCGCCCAGGCGAGTGCCGCCGCGAAGATCAGTACGATGATGAGAAAGCTGCGGAACTGGTCGAGGAACTTGAGCCAGGCGGGGCGGGGCGGCGTCTCGGCGAGGCGGTTTTCACCGATGCGCGCGAGGCGCTCGGCAGCGTCGGCGCTGGCGAGTCCCTGTGCAGGATCGACTTCGAGGGCCGCCGCCGTGGCGGTCCGGCCGAGAGTGTGCCACCGGGTGTGCCAGGGTGTTACGGAGTTCATCGCCGGACTGTCCTTGCGCAGGGCGGCGCGGCGACTGCCGCGCGGCCGTCAATCGGCAGGCGGCGTATCGGCCTGCGTGGGGGCTTCCTGCTCGGCCGATATCTCGACCAGGCGCGTCGCGAGCACCTTGTCGATGCGCTTGCCGTCGAGGTCGACGACTTCGAGCCGCCAGTCTTCCCAGGTCGTGACGTCGCCGGTGTGCGGAATGCGGCCGAGCAGCCACATGACCATGCCGCTGAGCGTGTGGTAGCGGCCCTTGTCCTCTTCGGGGACGGACTTGATCTCGAGGCGGTCCTTGAGTTCGGGGACCGGGATCATGCCGTCGAGCAGCCACGAGCCGTCCTCCCGCTGGATGGCCCAAGCCTCGTCGAGGCTGGACGGGCGGAATTCGCCGGTGACGGCTTCGAGCACGTCCTGCAGCGTGACCACGCCCTGGATCTCGCCGTACTCGTCGATCACGAACACCATGTGGGTGCTGGAGGCGCGGAACTGGTCGAGCAGTTCCATGCCGGTGAGCGATTCGGGGACGTAGATCGCGGGTTCGAGATGTTTCGTGAGGTCGGGCGCGCCGCCCTTGAGCGTCTGGTTGAAGAGTTGCTTCGACGAGATGATGCCGAGGATGTCGTCGAGGCCGCCGCGGCACACGGGGAAGCGCGAGTGCTCGGATTCGGCCATGCGCGCGAGGTTGTCGTCGAGCGGCAGGGTGATGTCCAGCCACACGACGTCGGAGCGCGGGACCATGAGCGAGGCGATCTGGCGTTCGTCGAGGCGGAAGACGTTGCGCACCATCTCGTGCTCGTTCTTTTCGATGACGCCGGCTTCCGAGCCTTCCTCGAGCAGGGCGTGGATCTCTTCTTCCGTGACGCCGGGTGCGGCCTCGTCACGTTTGCCCATCAGCGTGAGCAGCAGCGCCGTGGACCAGCTCAGCAGGCGCACGAAAGGGCGCGATGCGACGGCGAGCGCGTTCATCGGCCGGGCGACGAGGCGCGCGATCCCTTCCGGGTTGATCTGTCCGATGCGCTTCGGGACGAGTTCGCCAACCACGATGGAGACGTAGGTGATCACGACGACGACCAGTACGGTCGCGCCGATTTCGCTCGGGCGCTGCGCGAGGCCGAGCTCCTGCAGCCACATCGCGAGCGGCGCGGCGAGGGCGGCTTCGCCGACGATGCCGTTGAGGATGCCGATCGAGGTGATGCCGATCTGGATCGTCGACAAGAAGCGCGTCGGCTCCTCGCCGAGCTTGATCGCGACGACCGCAGCGGCGTCGCCGTCCTCGGCAAGGCGAGTGAGGCGTGCGCGGCGTGCGGTGACGAGGGCGATCTCGGACATGGCGAAGACCCCATTGAGCAGGATCAGGGCGACGAGAAGGATGATTTCCATTTTCGCGGGCTATGCAGGACAGGGGCGCGCGATGCGTGCCGGCACGCACGGTGTGCGTGTGCGGAGAACCGACTGGTGGGGAGCCGAGATGGCGCGGGGCGATCGCGTCGCCGTCGGGAAGGGATGCCCGCGGTGCGCAAGGCATGCGGGCAATCGATGTGCCCGGGCGGGTCGGATGTCGGGGAGCGCCGGACACCATCGACCGGGCGAGGTGCGGGCGCATGTGCCCGGAGGGCTCGCCAGGCGGGGCCTGCGGCGTGGGTGAAGCAAAATTCGACTACCCATAGCGCGGGGTTCGTGCAGACCCCGCTACTCCTTCCTTTGTGCTGGATTTCAGCATGATGCATCAGTGGCGCGGTCGCTGTCACGCATCCGGGTGAAGGCCGCACTGCGATGCGGGCGTACGAAGCGTTACAATGGCGCGTTTTGGTTACTTGGAACGGGTCGGATGAAGACCACCTTTCTGGATTTCGAACAGCCGATTGCCGATCTCGAAGAGAAGATCGAGAAGCTGCGATTCGTGCAGGACGACTCGGCGGTGGATATCTCCGAGGAAATCTCTCGCCTCGAAGCCAAGAGCGAATCGCTCACGAAGGACCTGTACGCCAAGCTTACGCCTTGGCAGATCGCGCAGGTGGCGCGCCATCCGCAGCGTCCCTACACGCTGGACTATGCCCGTCACATCTTCACCGATTTTCAGGAGCTGCACGGCGACCGCGCGTTCGCCGACGACAAGGCGATCGTTGGCGGGTTGGCGCGTTTCAACGGGCAGAGCTGCGTCGTGATCGGCCACCAGAAAGGGCGCGACACGAAGGAAAAGATTCTGCGCAACTTCGGCATGCCACGCCCCGAGGGGTATCGCAAGGCGCTGCGCCTGATGCGCCTGGCGGAGAAGTTTGGCATCCCGGTGTTCACCTTCGTCGACACGCCGGGCGCGTACCCGGGCATCGGCGCGGAGGAGCGCGGCCAGTCCGAGGCGATCGGCCGCAACCTTTTCGTGATGGCCGAGCTCAAGGTGCCGATCATCGCCACGGTGATCGGCGAGGGCGGGTCGGGCGGCGCGCTGGCGATCGCCGTCGGCGACCAGGTGATGATGCTGCAGTATTCGACGTATTCGGTGATCTCGCCGGAAGGCTGCGCGTCGATCCTGTGGAAGAGTGCCGAGAAGGCTCCCGAAGCGGCCGAGACGATGGGCATCACGGCCGCGCGCCTGAAGTCGCTGGGATTGATCGACCGCGTCGTCAATGAGCCGGTGGGCGGCGCACACCGCGACTATCGTGCGATGTCGCAGTCGCTCAAGCGGGCGCTGCAGGATGCGCTGCGCCAGGTCGCGGACCTGTCGCCGGCCGAACTCGTCGAGAAGCGTTTCGAGCGACTGATGAGTTATGGCCGCTACAAGGAACAGAACGCCGCCTGATCCGCTCGCGGAAGAGGCCGTCGCTGCCGTGCTGGCGGCGGCCGGCATCGCGCCGGGCGAGGCCCTGTGCGTGGCGCTGAGCGGCGGGGTCGATTCGACCGTGCTGCTGCACATCCTGGCGCGGCTGCGCGGGCGCGGCGGCTTCACGCTCGCGGCCGCGCATGTCCACCATGGCCTGAGTCCCAAGGCCGACGCGTGGCTGGAGGCCTGCCGCGCGTCGTGCGACGCCCTCGGCGTCGCATTCCATTCCTTTCGAGTGCAGGTCCGGCGCGACGATCCGGCAGGTCCGGAGGCTGCCGCCCGGGCCGCGCGCCACGCCGCGCTTTCCCGCGTTCCGTGCGACTGGTTGGCCTTCGGGCATCATCAGGACGATCAGGCCGAGACGCTGCTGTTCCGCCTGCTGCGGGGGACCGGTGTGCGCGGAGCGGGGGCGATGGCGGAAGTGGAGCCGGGAGCGCCGGGGCGGCTGCGGCCGCTGCTGGGCCTGCGGCGCGCGCAGATCGTCGCCTACGCGCGCGAGCGCGGGCTGACGTGGGTCGAGGACGAGAGCAACACCGACGAGCGTTATGTGCGCAACCTGCTGCGTCACCGCGTGATGCCCGTGCTGGAGGAGGCCTTTCCCGCTGCGGTGCCGGTGCTGGCGCGTGCGGGCGCGCAGTTCCGCGAGGCGGACGGCCTGCTCGGGGATCTGGCGCGGCTCGACGATGCGGCCTGCGGCGGGACGATGCTGGAGCGCGCGAAACTGTTGCTGCTGTCCGACGAGCGCGTGCGCAACCTGCTGCGCTGGCGCATCCGTGCGCTGGGGCTGGAGGCGCCGGCGCGGGCGCGGCTGGTCGAGGCGGTACGCCAGTTGCGGGCTGCGCCGGAGCAGGCGCTGCGACTGCCGCTGGGGGCGGTGGTGTGCTGTACCTATCGTGGCCGGCTGTGGCTGGAGCCGGAGGGCGGGAGGGCGGTCCCCGAGGCGACTGTGTGGCACGGCGAGGCGGAGTTGCCGTGGGGCGCGGGCAGGGTGGTCCTTGCGGGGGCGGTCGGCGAGGGCTTGAGCCGGGCGGTTCTCGATCGTGCCCGGGAAGTGGTGCTGGGCCCGCGCTGGGCAGGGCTCGCGTTGCGCGAAGGCGTCGGCCGGCCGCGCCGCAGTTTCAAGAACCTGTGCCAGGAGGCGGGGATCCCGGCGTGGCTGCGCGACGGTCTGCCGGTGCTGAGGGTGGACGGCGCAGCGGCGTGGATCGGGGAGATCGGCGTCGCGGCGGAGTTCCGCTGCGCGCCGGGCGAGCCGGGTGTCGTGCCGCTGTGGCGGCGCTGAAGGCCGACGTCCGCCGGCGTCGTCGCGTGTTCAGAAACCCTCGTTGAAGCCGCGCAGCTGGCGGCGGGCCTTTTTGGTCGGGCGACCGCGCAGGTCGCTGCCGGGCGCCGGGGCAAGGCGCCGTTCTTCCCTTTCGGCCGCGCGGCGGGCGACGCTGTCGGGCGTTTCCTCGTACAGCTGCTGCGCCTCGACGGCGGGGCGGCGCTGTTCGTTGAGGCCGCGCACGATGACGGTCCATTGCGTGCCGCCGGCGACGATGTCGAGGCTGTCGCCGACGCGCAGTTCGCGGGCGGGCTTGACCGCCTGGCCGTTGAGCCTGACGTGGCCGCCCTCGATGGCCTGGTTGGCGAGCGAGCGGGTCTTGAAGAAGCGCGCGGCCCAGAGCCACTTGTCGATGCGCATGCGCGCGGCGGCGTGGCGGTCGGAGGCGTGATCGGGGTGCGGCACGGTGGGGCTGGCTCCGTCGCGGGGCTCAGTGGGCACCGCGGCCGCGGACCAGGTTCACAAGTTGCGCGAGTTCGACGGCGGAGCGCACTTCCATCTTCTCGAACACCTTGGAGCGGTGCGCTTCCACGGTGCGCATCGAGATGCACAGCTCGTCGGCGATGACCTTGTTGAATTTGCCGGCAAGGATCAGTTCCATGACCTCCTGCTCGCGCGCGGTGAGCAGGGCGAGGCGTGCCTCGACGGTTTCGCGCGTGGCTTCGGCGCGCTGGTTGTTGGCGTCGATCTCCAGCGCGCGCATGACGATGTCCACGAGGTCGCTGTCGTTGAAGGGCTTCTCGATGAAATCGAAGGCGCCTTTCTTCAGCGCGGCCACGGCCATCGGCACGTCGCCGTGGCCGGTGATGAAGATGACGGGCAACTGGTTGCCGCGCTGGCGCAGCACGTCGAAGCATTCGAGGCCGCTCATGCCTTCCATGCGGATGTCGAGCACCACGCAGCCGCGCCAGCCGGGCTGCAGCGCCTCGAGGAAGCTCTCGGCGCTCGGCCATGTGGCGCACGCGACGTCGCGCGTCTTGAACAGCCACTGCAGGGCGTCGCGGATCGCTTCGTCGTCGTCGATGATGTGGGCACAGGGCTGGGTCATGGGGTTTCCACGGGTAGCGACAGGGTGAAGATGGTACCGCCGTCGGGGTTGGTTTCGAAACCGAGCCGGCCATGGTGCAGTTCGGCGATGGAGCGGCAGATGTTGAGGCCCATGCCCATGCCTTCGGCCTTGGTCGTGAAGAAGGGTTCGAACAGGCGGCGGCCGGTCTCGGCATCGATGCCGGTGCCATTGTCGGCGACGCGCACGACGAGCGTGTCGCCCTCGCGCCGCGTGCTGACGCGCACGGTGCGCCGCGCGGGGGGATTGTCGCGCATCGCGTCCATGCCGTTGCGCACGAGATTCACCATCACCTGCTCGATCATCACGGGATCGGCGGCGACGGCCGGCAGCGAGTCCTCGAGGTCGGTTTCGATGCGCATGCCGCGCTTGGCGGAGTCGGCTTCGATCAGGCCGATCGCCTCGCGGATCATCAGGTTGATGTCCAGCGGTTCGCGCTTGGGCTCGGAGCGGCGCACGAAGTCGTGCACGCGGCGGATGATGTCACCGGCGCGCCGCGCCTGCCGGCCGATCCGGTCGAAGATGTCCTTCAGTTCGCTGCGGTCGATGTCGGGCTGGTCGAGGCGGTTGAGGCAGCCGGTGTTGTAGCTGGCGATCGCGGCGAGCGGCTGGTTGAGCTCGTGGGCGAGCGTCGAGGCCATCTCGCCCATCGTGATCAGGCGCGAGGTGGCCTGCAGGCGCTCTTCCTGCTGGCGCGCGAGTTCCTCGGCGCGCTTTTGTGCGGTGATGTCGAGCATCGAGCCCATCCACCCGGTGTGCCGGCCGGCCGCGTCGATCAGTGGCGCTTCGAAGATCAGCGCGTCGAAGCGCTCGCCGTTCTTGCGCCGCAGGCGGAGCTCGAAGCCCTCGGGCGAGGCGTCGCCGCCGAGGATGCGGTCGTGGATTTCCTGTGTCTGCTGCAGGAACTCCGGATCCCAGTAGGGCATGGG
This sequence comes from Aromatoleum toluolicum, assembly GCF_012911005.2. Classification (GTDB taxonomy): domain Bacteria; phylum Pseudomonadota; class Gammaproteobacteria; order Burkholderiales; family Rhodocyclaceae; genus Aromatoleum; species Aromatoleum toluolicum. The sequence goes on from NZ_WTVS01000019.1 coordinate 72,349, forward strand.
CGGGGTGCGGCCGATGAGCTCTTCCGCGCTGTAGCCGACCATCCTGCAGAAGGCGGGGTTGACGTAGGTGATGCGTCCGTCGAGGTCGCGTGCGCGCAGGCCGGTGAGCATGGAGTCTTCCATCGCCCGCCGGAACAGGGATTCGCTGCGCAGGGCCTGTTCGGCCCGGTGGCGGCGTTGCAGTTCGTGGCGCAGCTGCAGCACGCTCCAGATCAGGACGCCGCCGAGCAGCAGGATCGAGCCGATCAGCAGGACCTGGACCCAGCGCGTCTCGCCCTGGTAGGCGGTGACCTTCAGCGTCAGGCCGCCGCCCGGAGGGTCGAAGGCCATCGAGTAGCTCTGGCGGTCGGACAGCGGGGCGACCTTGGATTTCGCGACGAGCTCGCGTCCGTCGCTGTCGAGCACGCTCACTCGGTAACGCTCGGCGAACCACCACGGCAATTCGTGGGTGACGAGGTCGTGCAGCGAATAGACGCCCACCATTGCGCCCGCGAAGCCGCCCTCGGTATAGATCGGGACATGCACCTCGAACTGCTGGCGGTTGCCCGCGGCCGCATAGGTTTGGCTGTAGACGCGCCTTTCCAGCGCTTGGGCGAGCCGGAAGCTGGAGGCCGACTGTTCGCCCAGCGATTCGCCGAGCATCTCGCCTTCGCCGATGGGCGGCATGGCGCCCTGCAGACGGCCCGCGGCGTCGAGCCACATCACGCGCACGAGGCCGTTCTCCGAGCGCACGAGCTGGCGCAGCGCGGCCGAGGCCTGCGGCTGGTGGCGATCGGCGGCAAGGATCTCCTGGCCGATCTGCGCAAGTTGCGAGGCGTTGCGCTCAAGCTTGAACTGCAGGTTCTGCTCCATCCACAGCACGTCGCTGATGAGCGTGGCACGCTGCTCTTCCTCGTCGTAGCTGCGCGTGAGCCATACCAGCGCGGCGATCACGGCGAGGAACAGCAGCACCGTCAGGTAGGGCACCGCGGTGAGCCAGCGTTGCCGGACGGAGAGCGCGATCGTCTGGTGAGGGGTCATGTGCGCACGTCCGTGTCCGGTGTTGTGGATGTCCACAATGTAATAGATGTGCGTGGCTTCATAGACTGATAGAAGTGTCCGGCGCCTCTGGTTGCTGCACGGCACCCGCCCGGACATGGGTCAGGTAAATAACTATGCAATTTGGAGGAGATAGGGAATGAAAATCCGCGCCCTTTTCATCGGTCTTGTCGCCATGGGGCTGTCCGCAGTCGCGGTCGCCGCCGATCCCGTAGTCGTCAAGTTCAGCCACGTCGTTGCCAACGACACGCCCAAGGGCAAGGCAGCAGACAAGTTCAAGGAACTCGCCGAGAAGTACACCAAGGGTGCCGTCAAGGTCGAAGTCTACCCGAACAGCACGCTGTACAAGGACAAGGAAGAAATGGAGGCGCTGCAGCTGGGCGCCGTGCAGATGCTCGCGCCGTCGCTGGCGAAGTTCGGTCCGCTGGGCGTGAAGGAGTTCGAGGTCTTCGATCTGCCTTACATCTTCGACGGCTACGACGACCTGCACAAGGTGACCCAGGGGGCCGTCGGCAAGCAGCTCCTCGGCAAGCTCGAGGGGCGCGGCATCAAGGGCCTGGCGTTCTGGGACAACGGCTTCAAGTCGCTGTCGGCCAACACGCCGATCAAGGCCCCGGAGGACGTGAAGGGCAAGAAGCTGCGCGTGCAGTCGTCCAAGGTGCTCGAGGAGCAGATGCGCGCGCTCGGCGCAATCCCGCAGGTGATGGCCTTCTCCGAGGTGTATCAGGCGCTGCAGACGGGCGTCGTGGATGGTACCGAGAACCCGCATTCGAACCTCTACACGCAGAAGATGCATGAGGTGCAGAAGCACATGACCCTGACCGACCACGGTTATCTGGGTTATGCGGTTATCACCAACAAGAAGTTCTGGGACGGCCTGCCGGCCGAGGTGCGCGGCCAGCTCGAGCAGGCGATGAAGGAGTCGACCGAGTTCGCGAACAAGATCGCGCGCGAGGAGAACGACAAGGCCCTCGAGGCGGTGCGTGCATCGGGCAAGACCGCGATCTACAAGCCGACCGACGCCGAGAAGTTGGCGTTCAAGAAGGCGCTCGTGCCGGTGCACAAGAAGATGGAATCGCGCATCGGCGCCGAGACCATCCAGTCCATCTACAAGGACACCGGGTTCGACCCGTCGAAGCTGTAACTCACCGTCGTAACCTCACGACCGCCAACTGTTACGGCAGGAACCCTGCTACGCGCTTGCGTGGCGGGGACTTGCCGTGCGACGGGAGATCCCCATGCTTAAAGTGCTCGATCACATCGAGGAATGGCTCATCACCTTCCTCATGGGCGCGGCCACGCTGATCATCTTCGTGTCCGTCGTCCACCGCTATGGCTCCGGCCTGTCCATCCCTGGCGTGCAGGACTGGCTGCTGTCCCTGCATTTCGGCTGGGCGCAGGAGCTCACCATCATCATGTTCGTGTGGATGGCGAAGTTCGGCGCCGCCTATGGCGTGCGCACCGGCATCCACGTCGGCGTCGATGTGCTGATCAATCGCCTGTCGGATGCCAACCGCGCCAAGTTCGTCGTCATCGGCCTCGGCGCCGGGGCGCTATTCACCGGCATCGTCGGTACGCTGGGCCTGACCTTCGTGCTCGAGAACGGCGCGCATTACCAGTTCCTGACCTGGTTCGGCATGGATGTCGGCGACCTGTATGAAGGTCCGACGACGCCCGACCTCGAGTGGCCGACCTGGATCGTCTATTCGGCGATCCCGCTCGGGTCCTACCTGATGTGCTTCCGCTTCCTGCAGGTGATGGTGTCCTTCATCCGCACCGGCGAGCTGCCGCACCACGACCATGGTCACGTCGACGGCATCGATGAGGAGCACCTGCCGGTGGATGCCAACTACCTCGACATGGGCGACAACCTGCATCCGCATGACCTGAAGCACAAACAGTTCGGAGAGAACCGCAATAAGGGTCGCGACGACGGCCAGGGAGGCAAGCCATGAGCGCCGCAATCATCTTTGTGATCCTCCTGGTGCTGATGCTGACCGGGATGCCGATCTCCATTTCGCTGGGTCTGACGGTCCTGACCTTCCTTTTCACGATGACCCAGGTGCCGATCGAGTCGGTCGCGCTGAAGCTGTTCACGGGCATCGAGAAGTTCGAGATCATGGCGATCCCGTTCTTCATCCTCGCGGGTAACTTCCTCACCCATGGTGGGGTTGCGCGGCGGATGATCAACTTCGCCACCTCGATGGTCGGGCACTGGTACGGCGGCCTCGGCTTGGGTGGTGTGATGGCGTGCGCGCTGTTCGCCGCGGTGTCGGGCTCCAGCCCCGCGACCGTGGTCGCGATCGGCGCGATCCTGCTGCCGGCGATGGTCAAGCAGGGCTTCCCGAACAAGTTCGGCGCCGGCGTGATCACAACCTCGGGCGCGCTGGGCATCCTGATCCCGCCGTCGATCGTGATGGTCATGTACTCGGTGTCGACCAACACCTCGGTCGGGGCGCTGTTCATGGCCGGTGTGGTGCCGGGCCTGATGCTCGCGCTGTTCCTGGGTTTCACGACCTGGTACCGCGCGCGCAAGTTCGACTACCCGCGCCAGCCGAAGGCGAGTGCCCTGGAGCGCCTGAAGGCCTTCAAGGAGTCCGCCTGGGGCCTGTTCCTGATCGTCGTGGTGATGGGCGGTATCTATACCGGCATCTTCACGCCGACGGAAGCCGCCGCGATGAGCGCGGTGTATGCGTTCTTCGTCGCGGTGTTCGTGTACAAGGACCTGCGCATGTCCGACGTGCCCAGGGTGCTGCTGAACTCCGCGAACATGAGTGCGATGCTGCTCTACATCATCACCAACGCGGTGCTGTTCTCCTTCCTGCTCACGCACGAGAACATCCCGCAGGCGATGGCGGACTTCATGATCGGCAGCGGCGTCGGCGTGATCGGCTTCCTGATCATGGCCAACATCCTGATGCTGATCGCGGGCAACTTCATGGAGCCGTCGTCGATCGTGCTGATCCTCGCGCCGATCCTGTTCCCGATCGCGATCAAGCTCGGCATCGACCCGGTGCACTTCGGCATCATCATGGTGGTGAACATGGAAGTCGGCATGTGCCACCCGCCGGTGGGCCTGAACCTCTACGTCGCCTCCGGCATCACCAAGATGGGCATCACCGAGCTGACGGTGGCGGTATGGCCGTGGCTGGTGTCGATGCTGATCTTCCTCGTCATCGTCACCTACGTGCCGTGGATCTCGCTGGCGCTGCCGCGGGCGCTCGGCATGCTGTAGCATTCCGGCGCTCTACGGAAAAGCCCGCCCGTTCCGGCGGGCTTTTTTTCGTCATCGCAAAGCTGGAGTAGACTGACCTGTCGGCCGCGCGCCGCGCGCCATCGTGAAAGGACGACTTCGCGGAAATGACGATCTACCTGAACGAAGAAGAGGTCGGCAGCCTGCTGGACATGCCGCTGGTGCTGGAGGCCGTGGAGCGGGTCATGGCCGCGCACGGGCGCGGCGAGACCGTGGATTACCCGCGCCAGCGCGTGCGCCTGCCGGCGTCGATGACGCACCTGCTGCAGGGCGGCGTGCCGGAGCTGAATCTCAGCGGTCTCAAGGTGTACACGTCTGCAGGCGGGCGCAACCGCTTCTGGGTTCATCTCTTCGATGCGACCAATGGCGATCCTGTCGCAGTGCTGGAGGCGGACCGCCTCGGCATGATGCGCACCGGCGCGGCCGGCGGCGTCGCGACGAAGTGGCTGGCGCGGCCCGATGCGCGCGTGGCCGGCGTGTTCGGATCGGGCTGGCAGGCGCAGGGTCAGGTGCTTGCGCTGTGCGCCGTGCGCCCGATCGAGCGCATCAAGGTGTTTGCGCGCAACCCGGAGCGGCTGGCGACTTTCTGCGCGCAGATGAGCCGCGCGACCGGGCGCGAGGTCGTGCCGGCGGCGAGTGCCGAGGACACCGTGCGCGGTTCGGACGTGGTCGTGACGATCACGACCTCACCCAAGCCCCTCTTCGATGCGAACTGGCTCGAGGAGGGCACGCACATCACCGCCGCGGGCTCCAACAGCCTGGCCCGCCAGGAACTGTCCGAGGTGGCGGTGCGGCGGGCCGACGTGATCTGCGTCGATTCGCGCGAAATCGCCGTGCGCGAGGCGGGCGACCTGATGCCGCTGCTGGAGAAGGGGCGCACCCAGCCGGGGCGCTGGGTGGAGCTGGGCGAAGTGATCGCCGGCGTGCGGCCCGGGCGCACCGCGCCGGGGCAGGTCACGCTGTTCGAGTCGCAGGGCATGGCGATCCAGGACATCGCAGTCGCGGCGCGTGTCGTTGCCCTCGCGCGCGAACGCGGCCTCGGCTGCGAGTTGCCGTACTGAGGGCAGGCCGGGGAGCCGCCGGGTCATGTCTGCCGTATCGCCGATCCGTTTCGAGTTCTGCTCGCGCAGCGATGTCGGGCGGGTGCGCAAGCGCAACGAGGATTCGCTTGCGATCGACGAGCGGCGCGGGTGGGCGGTGCTGGCGGACGGCATGGGAGGCTATCGCGGCGGCGACATCGCGTCGCGGATTGCCGTGGAGGTGATCCGGCGGCGGCTGGATCGCGATCTGGTCGCCCCGGATGACGGAGTGCCCGGGTACGTTGCGGCAGTGCTCGAAGCCGCCGCGCACGATGCCAATGCCGCCATCCGGGCCGAGGCAACCCGCGATCCCAATCTCTCGGGCATGGGTTCGACGCTGGTGGTCGCGGTGTTTCTAGCCGATTGCGTAGTGATCGCGCATGTCGGCGATTCGCGCATGTACCGGCTGCGCGGCGGCGAGCTGGCGCGACTGACGCGCGACCACACGATGCTGCAGGAGCTGCTGGATGCCGGTATCCTCGCGCCGGAGGACGTCGCGCACTCGCAGTTCCGCGGCCTGCTGACCCGTGGCCTGGGGGTCTCGGCGCAGGTGCTGCCCGAGCCGGGAACCCATTCCGCCCGGCCCCGCGACGTCTTCCTGTTGTGTTCCGACGGGCTCACCGACATGCTCGACGACGCCGCGATCGCGGCGGTGCTGCAGCCTGTCGGATCGCAGGCGGCCCGCCCCGCGGAGGCCGCCGACCGTCTGGTTGCGCTGGCCAACGCGCAGGGTGGGCGCGACAATATTTCCGTGATTCTGGTGCGCATGGCGGCGTGAGCGCCGCATGACGAAGGAAAGGTAACGATGCCGAAGCTCATCCTCAGCATGGACGGTCTGGTACTCAAGGAAATCGCCCTCGACAAGGAGAAGATTTCGATCGGACGGAAGCCCAACAACGACATCCAGATCGACAATCTCGCGATCAGCGGCCAGCACGCGCTGATCACGACCATCCTCGACGACTCCTTCCTCGAGGACCAGAACAGTACGAACGGCAGCTACGTGAACGGCCAGCCGGTGAAGAAGTGCGTGTTGCACAACAACGACGTGATCGAACTCGGCAAGTACCGGCTCAAGTTCATCGCCGACGTGAAGCGTCGCGAGCGTGGGGATCGGGTGGAACCGTCGGCTGCGCTGCGCTCCTCGGCCGCGGGCGCATCGGCGGAGCAGCGCGGCGATGCGACGCAGATGCTGCCGCCGGATGTGCTCGCCAGCGTCACGGCCGAAGAGGCGGACGACAACCCTCGGCTCGGGATCGTCAAGGTCCTGACCGGGCCCACGGCGGGGCGCGAACTGCGGCTGGCGAAGGCGATGACCACGCTGGGCAAGCCCGGCGTGCAGGTCGCCGTGATCACGCGGCGCCCCCAAGGGTATTTCATCGCCCATGCCGAAGGCGGGAGCTTTCCGCAGGTGAACAACCGCCCGATCGAGGCGGGTGCGCATCCGCTCAACGACGGGGATATTCTCGAGATCGCCGGCGTGCGCATGGCCTTTTCGCTAACCGACTAAGCCCGGCCGTGTGCCTTAGTGCACGACGTTTCCGGAGGGTGGGTGCTAGCGTATTGGGGACGAAAAACAAGCTGCTGAGCGATCGGGGCGGGCGGCGCTGCAGGCGCGGGGGACGATGAAGCTGAAGGTGCTGGGCTGCAGCGGAGGCATTGGCGGACCCGAGGCCCGCACGACCGCCTTTCTCGCCGACGATGACATCCTGATCGACTGTGGCACCGGGGTTGGCGACCTGGAGCTGGAGGCCCTTGCGGCCGTCGATCACATCTTCGTCACGCACTCGCATATGGACCACATCGCGGCGATTCCGTTGATCGTCGATGCGGTCGGCGAAATGCGCGGCGTGCCGATCACCGTGCATGCGATCCCCGAAGTCCTGCGCATCCTGCGCGCCCATGTCTTCAACTGGCTGATCTGGCCCGATTTCACGGCCATTCCCGATCGGCGCAGACCCTTCCTGCGATTTCAGCCGATCAAGGTCGGCGAGGAGGTCAGGCTCGGTACGCGCACGATCACTGCGCTGCCGGCACTGCACAGCGTGCCCGCGGTCGCCTATTGTCTCGACAGCGGGAACGGCCAGTTGGTGTATACGGGGGACACCACGTACTCGCCGGAACTGGTGGCGGCAATCAATGCCTGCCGCGACCTGCGCCACCTGATCATCGAGACCGCCTTTTCCGATGAGCAGCACGGACTGGCGCTCGCTGCGCGTCATCTGAGCCCGAGCATGGTGGCAGCCTTTCTCAACGAAATCGCGCGCACCCCCGAAGTGCATATCAGCCATATCAAGCCGGGGCAGGGCGAGCGCGTCATGGCGCAGATCGCGGCCGCGGGGGCGCGTCTGCACGCGATCGCGTTGCGGCAGGGGCAGGTCATCGAGTTCTGATTCTCGCGCTGCCCGGGTATCGCTAGAATGGCCGGTTCCGAATGCTTGCCATTCAACCGTCCCGCACAGCAGGTACCGCATGTCCATCAGCACGACGCAAGGAAGACCCGGAGCCGGGGGAGAGGTCGCGATGCGGCTGGCCTTCTTCAAGGGCCTGCAGGCGATCACCGCCCGCATCCACGCGAGCAAGGATATCGACGAGATCGTGTCCGAGCTGTCGACCGAGCTGTGCGCGCTGTTTGCGGCCGAACGCCTGTCGTTTTTCGTCGTCAACGAAAGCGGTTCGCACCTGGTGGCCCGGGTCAAGACCGGCCGCGGAGCAGCGCCGGGCGCACGCCTGCCGATCGACGAGAGCAGCATTGCGGGTTACGTTGCGCTGACCCGCGAGGCGCTCAATCTGCATGACGTCTATGATGCCGTCGAGCTTGCCGCGATCTCGCCGGCGCTGCGTTTTCGCACCATCAGCGACAACCTTGCCGGGGTGCGCACGCGGCAGATGCTGTGCGCGCCGATCGTCGATCCGAACAGCGACAAGCTGCACGGCGTCATCCAGGTGATCAATCCGCTGAGCGGTGCGGATTTCTCGCCCGTCGCGAAGGAAGGCCTGCTGGGGCTGGCGCAGACGCTCGGCGTGGCCTTCGCGCAGCGCAGCAACGCGCCGGCGGCGCTACGCTCGCGCTACGACGCGTTGATTGCCGATGGGCGCCTCGTTGCGGGCGAGATGGATGACGCGATGCGGATTTCGCGCGAGACCGGCGCCCACGTCGAGGACGTGCTGGTGGAAAAGTACGGCCTCAGCCTGCCGCTGATCGGCGACGCGGCCGCACGCTTCTTCAACGTCGCGTACGAGCCTTTCCGCACCGACCGCGTCAAGCAGATGGACCTGCTGCGCAACATCAAGCGCGAATATGTGCAGCAGAACCAGTGGTTGCCGCTGGAGGAGACCAACGAGGGCGTCATCCTGCTCACCTACGATCCCGAGCAGGTGCGCGTGTCGCGCGTCGCCGAGAACGTGTTCCCGCGGAAGAAGCTCGCCTATCGCGTGACGACGCACTGCGAGTTCGAGCAGACCGTCGACCATTACTTCGAGCCGACGATCGAGAGCGGTTCGGTCGATGATCTGCTGCACGACCTCATGGACGACGAGCAGGAGGGCTCGGTCGCAGACGACGTCTCCGCGGCGGCCGACAACGAGCTCGTCAAGCTCGTGAACAAGATCATCATCGATGCGCATCGCCAGGGCGCTTCCGACATCCACATCGAACCGCGGCCGGGCAAGGAAAAGACGCTGATCCGCTTCCGCAAGGACGGCACGCTCGTGCCCTATATCCAGATCCCCGCGAGCTACCGCAATCCGCTCGTCACGCGCATCAAGATCATGTGCGACCTGGACATTTCCGAGCGCCGCCGGCCGCAGGACGGCAAGATCAAGTTCCGCAAGTTCGCGCCGCTCGACATCGAGCTGCGCGTCGCCACGGTGCCGACCGCGGGCGGAATGGAAGACGTCGTGATGCGCCTGCTCGCCGACAGCGAACCGCTGCCGCTCGACAAGCTCGGGCTCAGTCCGCACAACCTCGCGCGCCTGAAATCGGTGATCGTGAAGCCCTACGGCCTGTTCTTCGTGTGCGGCCCGACCGGTTCGGGCAAGACGACGACGCTGCATTCCATCCTTGGCCACATCAACACGCCCGAGACCAAGATCTGGACCGCCGAGGATCCGGTCGAAATCACGCAGAAGGGCCTGCGCCAGGTGCAGGTGAACCGCAAGGCGGGGCTGGATTTCGCGACCATGATGCGCTCCTTCCTGCGCGCCGACCCGGACGTGATCATGGTCGGCGAGATGCGCGACAAGGAGACCGTGTCGGTCGGCATCGAGGCTTCGCTCACCGGCCACCTCGTGTTCTCGACGCTGCACACCAACAGCGCGCCGGAATCGATCGTGCGCCTGCTCGACATGGGCATGGATCCGTTCAACTTCGGCGACGCGCTGCTCGGCGTGCTCGCGCAGCGCCTCACCAAGCGCCTGTGCAAGTGCAAGGAGGCCTATCGCCCGGACGACGGCGAAGTACAGCAGATCCTCGACGAGTACTGCGAGGACATGGCAGGGACGCCGGATTTCCAGGCCGATCCGGCGGTGGCGCGCGCGGCGGTGCTGGCGCGGCTGAAGGCCGAGCATGGCGGTGCCGATGGACACTTCACGCTCTACCGCCCGGTGGGCTGCGCCGAGTGCAACGGCGGCTATCGCGGGCGCGTCGGCCTGCACGAGCTGATGGTTGCCTCGAACGAGGTCAAGCGCCTGATCCAGGAGCGCGCGCGCGTCGCGCAGCTGCTGGCGCTCGCGCTCGCGGAAGGCCTGCGCACGCTGCGCCAGGACGGCATCGAGAAGGTCTTGGCCGGGGTCACCGACATGGAGCAGGTGCGGCGCGTGTGCGTGCGATGAGCCGTCGCGATCGGGCGAGCCCCGTGGGCGCGCGGGCTGCCTGAGCGGTTAGAATCGTGCCAGCCCAACAGGAGAACCCGACCATGTTCCGCATCGCCCCCAGCCTGCTCTCGGCCGACTTCGCCCGCCTCGGCGAGGAAGTGCGCAACGTCATCGCCGCCGGCGCGGACTGGATCCACTTCGACGTGATGGACAACCATTACGTGCCGAACCTCACGATCGGCCCGCTGGTGTGCGAGGCGATCCGCCCGCACACCGAGGCGCCGATCGACGTGCACCTGATGGTGAAGCCGGTCGACCGCATCATCCCCGACTTCGCCAAGGCCGGCGCGAACGTGATCACCTTCCACCCGGAAGCCTCCGACCACATCCACCGCACGCTTTCGCTGATCCGCGACCATGGCTGCAAGTCGGGCCTGGTGTTCAATCCGGCCACGCCGCTGCACTACCTCGACCACGCGCTCGACGACATCGACATGGTGCTGCTGATGAGCGTGAACCCCGGCTTCGGCGGGCAGAAGTTCATCCCCGGCACGCTCGCCAAGCTGCGCGCGACGCGCGCACGGCTCGACGCCTACGAGGCGGCGAGCGGGCGCCGCATCCTGCTGCAGATCGATGGTGGCGTGAAGGTCGACAACATCGCCGAAATCGCCGCCGCGGGTGCCGACACCTTCGTCGCCGGCTCGGCGGTGTTCGGTGCCGGGCGGGACAGCGACCCCAACCGCTACGACAGCGTGATCAACGCCCTGCGCGCCGAGCTCGCCAAGGTCAAGCAGTGAGTGAAGCAGTGAGCCTCGCGCGCTTCCCGGTGCGGGCGGTGCTGTTCGACCTCGACGGCACCCTGCTCGACACGATCCACGACCTGGCCGACGCGGCCAACCTGATGCTCGCCGAGATGGGCCGCGCGGCGCGTCCGCTCGAACAGATCCACTCCTTCGTCGGCAAGGGCATCCCCAACCTCGTGCGCCGCTGCATGACCGAGGACGCCGCGGCGGGCGACGACGAAATCGATCACGCGGTCGTTGTGTTCAGGCGCCATTACGCGCTCGTGAATGGTCGCAGCACGCGCATCTACCCCGGCGTGGTCGAGACGCTGGAGGCGATGCGCGCGATGGACCTGAGGCTCGCGTGCGTCACCAACAAGGCCGAGGCCTTCACGCTGCCGCTGCTCGAACGCATGGGCCTGACGCCGTATTTCGGCGCGGTCGTCAGCGGCGACACGCTGCCGGTGAAGAAGCCCGACCCGGCCGTGCTGCACCACGCATGCGAGCTGCTGGGCGTGCCGTCGCCGCAGGCGCTGATGATCGGCGATTCGGCCAACGACGCGCTCGCCGCCCGCGGCGCGGGCATGCCGGTGCTGCTCGTGACCTATGGATATAGCGAAGGCATGCCGGTGGACACCATCGAATGCGATGGGCTACTATCGGTCGCTACCGGGGCGCTCGACCGCATCGCAGCGGCGTGAAGCTCCGGCGCATATCCGCAAGACTCCATCATCCGATCGAGATATCGTGACCTACAGGAACCGGGATTCGGTAAAGGAAAGCACCCAGTTTGTCGCCGCGCAACTGCGCTGGCGCGGCTGGCGCTCGTGGCCTGCGGGCCACTGATACGCGACTGCTTCGCGGGCGACGACTTGCCCGCACCCCTTGCCGAATTGAACCGTTTTCCGTGGAGTCTCCATGCTTGAGCAGGAATTCAACGCGCTGGCCGCGCAGGGCTACAACCGCATCCCGGTCACGCTCGAAACCTTCGCCGACCTCGACACGCCGCTGTCGATCTACCTGAAGCTCGCCAACGAACCGTATTCCTACCTGCTCGAATCGGTGCAGGGCGGCGAGCGCTTCGGCCGCTATTCGATGATCGGGCTGGCGGCCTCGACGCGCATCGAGGTGTACGGCCGCTCGGCGCTGCTGCTGACCGGCAACCGCCTCGTCGAGCGGCGCGACTACGGCGACCCGCTGAATTACGTCGCCGAGTTCATGGAGCGCATCAAGGTGCCGCCGCGCGACGGCCTGCCGCGCTTCGCGGGCGGACTGGTCGGCTGCTTCGGCTACGACACCGTGCGCTACATCGAGCCGCGCCTCGCCCACGCGCAGAAGGCGGACACGATCGGCACGCCGGACATCCTGCTGCTGCTGTCCGAGGAAATCGCGATCGTCGACAACCTCTCGGGCAAGCTCACGCTGGTCGTGTATGCCGAGCCGGAAGTGCCGGGCGCCTTCAAGCGCGCGAAGAAGCGCCTGCGCGAACTCCTCGCGCGGCTGCGCGCGCCGGTGCAGATTCCCGAGGACATGCACGCCGAGCCGCAGCCGGCGGTGTCGAGCTTCGGCGAGGAAGCCTTCAAGGCCGCGGTGAATCGCGCCAAGCAGTACATCGTCGACGGCGACATCATGCAGGTCGTGCTGTCGCAGCGCATGAGCAAGCCCTACGCGGCGAGCCCGATGGCGCTGTACCGCGCGATCCGCTCGCTGAACCCCTCGCCCTACATGTTCTATTTCAACTTCGAGGACTTCCACGTCGTCGGAGCGTCCCCGGAGATCCTCGTGCGCCTCGACGAGGACGGGCAGGGCAAGCGCGTCACGGTGCGCCCGATCGCCGGCACCCGGCCGCGCGGCGCGACGCCGGCCGAGGACGAGGCGCTGGAAGCCGACCTGCTGGCCGACGAGAAGGAGCGCGCCGAGCACCTGCAACTGCTGGACCTCGGGCGCAACGATGCCGGGCGCGTCGCCGAGACCGGCAGCGTCCGGGTCACCGACCAGTTCACGATCGAGCGCTATTCGCACGTGATGCACATCGTGTCGAACGTCGAGGCGCGCCTGAAGGACGGGCTCAACGCGCTGGCGGTGCTGCGCGCGACCTTCCCCGCCGGCACGGTGTCGGGGGCGCCGAAGCTGCGCGCGATGGAGATCATCGACGAGCTCGAACCGGTCAAGCGTGGCATCTACGCGGGCGCGGTCGGCTACATCGGCTTTCATGGCGACATGGACCTCGCGATCGCGATCCGCACCGCGGTGATCAAGGACGGTCACATCCACGTGCAGGCCGGCGCCGGCATCGTCGCCGACTCCAACCCGGATGCCGAATGGACGGAGACGCAGAACAAGGCGCGCGCGATGCTGCGTGCCGCGGAAATGGCGGAATCCGGGCTCGATACCCGCATCGACTGAACCTGCGGAGCGGCGGCCGTCGCGCCGCCGGTTCCGCCGTCCGGTTCGCCCCGCGGGCCGGCGCGCAAGAAGGAATGCATCCATGCTGCTGATGATCGACAACTACGACAGCTTCACCTACAACCTCGTGCAGTACTTCGGCGAGCTCGGGGCGCAGGTGAAGGTGTATCGCAACGACGAAATCACCCTCGAACAGATCGCGCTGATGAAACCCGAGCAGCTCGTCATCTCGCCCGGGCCCTGCACGCCGGCCGAGGCCGGCATCTCGGTACCGGCGATCCGTGAGTTCGCCGGCAAGATCCCCCTCCTCGGCGTGTGCCTCGGCCACCAAAGCATCGGCGCGGCCTTCGGCGGCAGGATCGTGCACGCCAAGCGCCTGATGCACGGCAAGACTTCGCCGGTGCATCACGAGGACGTCGGCGTGTTCAAGGGGCTGCCCAACCCCGTGACCTGCACGCGCTACCATTCGCTGGCGATCGAACGCGAGAGCCTGCCCGACTGCCTTGAGGTGACGGCGTGGACCGACGACGGCGAGATCATGGGCGTGCGCCACAAGACGCTCGCGGTCGAGGGGGTGCAGTTCCACCCCGAGTCCATCCTGACCGAACACGGCCACGCGATGCTCAAGAATTTCCTCGACCAGAGCCGTGAGAAGTAAGAGCTGAGGTGAGAACTGAGGTGAACCCGAGCGCAGGCTCGTGGTCTGCATGAACAGACAAGGATTGCCATGACGATTACTGCCCAGGACGCGCTGCAGCGCACGATCGACCACCGCGAGATCTTCTACGACGAGATGCTGTCGCTGATGCGCCAGATCATGGCCGGCGAGATCTCGCCGGTGATGACCGCCGCGATCCTCACCGGCCTGCGCGTGAAGAAGGAGACGATCGGCGAGATCACCGCCGCCGCGACCGTGATGCGCGAGCTGTCGACCAAGGTGCAGGTCGCGGGGCCGGACCAGAACTTCCTCGACATTGTCGGGACCGGCGGCGACGGCGCCAACACCTTCAACATCTCGACGACGACGATCTTCGTCGCCGCGGCGGCCGGAGCACGCGTGGCCAAGCACGGCGGGCGCAGCGTGTCGTCGAAGAGCGGCGCCGCGGACGTGCTCGAGGCGATGGGCGTGAAGCTCGGTGCGACGCCCGAGCAGGTCGCGGCCTCGATCGAGGCCACCGGCATCGGCTTCATGTTCGCGCCGGCCCACCACAGTGCGATGAAGAACGTCGCGCCGGTGCGCCGCGAGATGGGCGTGCGTACGATCTTTAACATCCTCGGCCCACTGACGAACCCGGCCGGCGCACCGAACACGCTGATGGGCGTGTTCCACCCCGACCTCGTCGGCATCCAGGCGCGCGTGATGGAGCGCCTCGGTGCGGAGCATGTGCTGGTCGTGTATGGCCTGGACGGCATGGACGAGGTGAGCCTGGGCGCCGCGACGATGGTCGGCGAGCTCAAGGACGGCGAGATCCGCGAGTACCAGATCCATCCCGAAGACTTCGGCATGGCGATGGCCGGCACGCGCAACCTGCAGGTGCAGAGCGCAGAGGAGTCGAAGGCGGTGCTGCTCGGCGTGCTCGACAACAAGCCGGGGCCGGCGCGCGACATCGTGATCCTGAATGCGGGCGTCGCCTTGTACACGGCGAACCTCGCCGACTCGATCGCCGACGGCATCGTGCGGGCGCGCGAAGTCATCGCCAGCGGCGCCGCAAGGGCGAAGCTCGACGAGTTCCTCGCCTTCAACCGGCAATTCGCGTGAGATCGGCATGAGCGACATCCTGAACAAGATCCTCGCCGTGAAGGCAGAGGAAGTGGCGGCGGGCAAGGTGCTTCGACCCTTGGAGCGCGTGCGTGCGGAGGCCGAGTTCGCGCCGCCTGCGCGCGACTTCGTCGGTGCGCTGCGCGCGAAGATCGCCGCCGGCGACGCCGCGGTGATCGCCGAGGTCAAGAAGGCGAGCCCGTCGAAGGGCGTGATCCGCGCGGACTTCCGCCCGGCCGAGATCGCCGTGCAGTACGAGCGCGCGGGCGCGGCCTGCCTGTCGGTGCTAACCGACCGCCAGTTCTTCCAGGGCGCGCCCGAATACCTGCAGGCGGCGCGTGCGGCCTGCGCCCTGCCGGCGCTGCGCAAGGACTTTCTCGTCGACGCGTGGCAGGTCTATGAGGCGCGCGCGATGGGCGCGGACGCGATCCTGCTGATCGCCGCGGCGCTGGATCTCGCGCAGATGCAGGAGATGGAGGCGATCGCGACGAGTCTGGGCATGGCCGTGCTCGTCGAGGTGCATGACGCGGCCGAGCTCGACGTCGCGCTGCAGCTCGCGACCCCGCTCGTCGGCATCAACAACCGCAACCTGCGTAGCTTCGAAGTCAGCCTGCAGACGACGCTGGACCTGCTGCCGCGCGTCCCCGCCGGACGCATCGTCGTCACCGAGTCCGGCATCCTCAAGCCGCAGGACGTGGCGCTGATGCGGTCGAACGCCGTGCACGCCTTCCTCGTCGGCGAAGCCTTCATGCGTGCGCCGGATCCGGGCGAGGAGTTGCGCGCGCTGTTCGGCTGAACGGAGCGACGCGTGACGTCGCCGGTCCCCGCCAGATCCGATCTCCCGCGCCGCCGGGCGGCACGGCTGTGGCTGGCGGCGCTCGCGTTGCCGGTGCTGGTCGCGCTGGCGGCGGCGTGGCTGGTGCTGACCGAATCCGGCCTGCGGGCGGCCGCCGTCCTTGCCGGGGTGCTGAGCGGCGGACAGGTGGCGCTGGACGCCCCGGCTGGTCGCCTTGCGGGACCGCTGCGCATTGGCGTGCTGCGCATCGACGGCCCCGACCTGCGCCTGCGGGTCGAAGGGCTCACGCTGACCTGGCGTCCGGGCGCCTTGTTCGATGGCGGCATCGCGATCGACGAGCTCATGGCCGAGCGGGTTGATATCGCCACGCGTCCGCAGGATGAACCCGCGCAGCGGACGCCCCCCGAATCCCTCGTGCTGCCGGTTGCCCTGGCGGCGCAATCGCTCGGCATCGGCCGGCTCGTGGTGCACGAATGGGCGGACGGCGATTTCATTGCTGCCGGCTCCGTCTTCGAAATCGCCGACCTCGCGGCCCGCGCACACAGCGACGGCGGTCGCCATCGCATCGAATCCCTCGCAGCGACCCTGCCCTTCGGGCGGGCCGAGTTTGTCGGCGAGATCGACGGGCGCGCGCCGTTCGCACTGTCTGCGAGCGCGGCGCTGACCGGGACGAGCAACGGGCACGAATACCGGTTGCAGTTCGTCGCGGACGGTAATCTGCTTGCGCCGCAGCTGCGGATCGAGGCCCAGGGGGCAGGGCTGAGCGGTGACGGCGAGGTGCTGGGGGCTCCGTTCGAAGCGGTGCCCGTGCGGCGGCTGCGCCTCGCGCTGGGCGATCTCGACCCGGCCGTGTTCGAGCCTTCCGCGCCGCGCGCGGCGCTGCGCATCGCGGCGGACCTGTCGGCACAGGGCGAGGTGCAGGGCGAGGGGCAGGGG
>NZ_WTVS01000001.1 GCF_012911005.2 Aromatoleum toluolicum
CTTAAACCCATCCCCACCCCAACCCGGGAGTCTCCGCTTCGCTCCGCCGCTGAGGCGGCGCAGAGCGGTGCTCCGCGAAACCCCGCCTCAGCCCCCTTGAAGGGGAGGGAGAATCAGCTCTTCGGCCGCTTGTCGATCACGCGCTTGGCCTTGCCGACCTGGGTGCGCTCGATGCGGCCGGTCTCGACGACATGGACGTCGGCGCTCACCCCGACGCGGCTCTTGATCTCGTGCCGGACTTCGGCCGCGATCTTCGAACGCTGGGCGTCGTTGAGCCCGTCGGAGAGGTCGTGGCGCACTTCGGCGAGCACGGTGAGTTCGTCCATGTGGCTCGGCCGCGTGATCTGCAGCTGGTAGTGGCCGCACAGGCTGTCATGGCGCAGGAGGATTTCCTCGATCTGCGTCGGGAAGACGTTCACGCCGCGGATGATCAGCATGTCGTCGCTGCGGCCGGTGATCTTGCCGATGCGGCGCATCGTGCGCGCGGTACCGGGCAGCAGCACGGTGAGGTCGCGCGTGCGGTAGCGGACGATGGGCAGCGCTTCCTTCGACAGCGAGGTGAAGACGAGTTCGCCCGGGGTGCCGTCGGGCAGCACTTCGCCGGTGACCGGGTCGATGATCTCCGGATAGAAGTGGTCTTCCCAGATGTGCGGGCCGTCCTTGGTCTCGATGCACTCGCAGGCGACGCCCGGGCCGATCACTTCGGACAGGCCGTAGATGTCGATCGCGTCGATGCCGAGACGCGTCTCGATCTCGCGGCGCATTTCGTTGGTCCAGGGTTCGGCGCCGAAGACGCCGACACGTAGCGTCGTCGAGGCGGGGTCGATGCCCATCTCCTGCAGGCCGTCTGCGACCGTGAGCATGTAGGACGGCGTGGCCATCATCATGGTCGGCTTGAACTCGCGGATCAGCTGGATCTGCTTCTCGGTGTTGCCGCCACCCATCGGGATCACGGTCGCGCCCAGTGCTTCGCCGCCGTAGTGCGCGCCGAGGCCGCCGGTGAAGAGGCCGTAGCCGTAGGAGTTCAGGATGATGTCGTCGGGCGTGCCGCCGGCCGCGCGCAGCGAGCGCGCCATCACCGAGCCCCACATCGCGATGTCCTTCTTCGTGTACCCGACGACGGTGGGCTGGCCGGTCGTGCCGGACGACGCATGCACGCGCACGATGTCGCGCATCGGCACCGCGAACAGGCCGTAGGGATAGTTGTCGCGCAGTTCCTTCTTGGTCGTGAAGGGGAAGCGCGAGAGGTCGGAGAGCTGCTTCAGGTCCGACGGATGCACACCGGCCGCGTCGAAGGCCTGTTTGTAATGCGCGATGTTGTCGTAGGCGTGCTGCAGGCTCCACTTGAGCCGTTCGAGCTGCAGCGCGGCGAGTTCGTCTCGGCTCGCGGTCTCGATCGGGTCGAGCGTTTCCCGTGCCGCGCCCTTCCCCGTTACCCCCTGCGGTGCTGCAAAACCATCCCTAGCCGACATGTGCATGCTCCGTCATACGTTCCACAAATTTCTGGTTTTCCACGACCTTCTTCTGGATGTGCTCGACCTGCTCCGGCGCGAGATGGCGGAAACGTCCCATCGCCTTGAGGTACTCGGTGACCGGCAGCGGGTTGTCGACCGACTTGGTGAAGTGCAGCCCCTCCTGCGGCGTGTATTCCCACAGCATCACGAAGTTGGTCTCGACCGCCTTGCGCGCGACTTCCATGTTCAGGTTCGACGGGAAGCGCCAGCCGGTCGTGCAGGGCGAATACACGTGCAGGTAGGCGAAGCCGGTCTTCGAGGCCAGGATGGCCTTGTCGAGCTTCTCGTACAGGTCCTCCATGTACGCGGTGGAGGCCGTCGCGACGTAGGCGCAGCGGTGGTTCACCATGATCAGAGGGAGGTTCTTCGCGTCCTGCGTCTTGCCGCGCGAGGTCTCCCCGACCGGCGTCGTCGAGGTCCAGGCGCCGTAAGGCGTGCAGCTCGAACGCTGCATGCCGGTGTTCATGTAGCCCTCGTTATCGACGACCATGAAGAGCATCTGCTCGCCGCGCTCGGCCGCACCGGACAGCGACTGGAAGCCCACGTCGGAGGCGCCGCCATCTCCGGCGATCGCCAGCGCCTGCACCTCGCGGCCGACGCGCTTGTACTGGCGCTTGATGCCGGCGAGCATCGCCGCGGTGTTGGTCAGCAGCGGATGGAAGACCGGGATCTTGGTGCCGGTGGTGCCGTTGAAGCCCACCGAGCCCATGCCCGGCACGCAGCCCGGAGGCGTCGCGAGCACGGTGTCGGGACCCACCCGGCGCAGCGTGTGGCGCATCAGCAGTTCCGTGTTGCAGCCCTGGCAGCCGGCGAGGCCCGGCGCGAAGAGGTCTTCCCAGTCGCCGACCTCGTTGTAGATGTTGGCGGTGGTGATGTACTTCAGCGCGCCGTGCGGACAGGCCGGAACGCAGGCGGGGTTGCCGTCGCAGGTGTCGCACTTGGAGACGTGACCGGCGGTTTCATCGAGCGCGATGCCGGCGTAGGCACAGCCCACCGTGCACAACAGGCAATCGACGCATTTCGATGCGTCCCAGCCGATCACGCCGGTGGTGCCGTCCTTGTTCAGGGCGCCCGCCGGGCACACCGTGACGCACTTCGGATCGGCGCACTGGCGGCACAGCGCGAGTTCGAAATCTTTCTCCCGGCCGTAGATCTGGATGCGCGAACGCGCGACATCGTCCGTACCGGTCTTGGCCTGCGCGCAGGCCGTCATGCAATCGCCGCAACCGTCGCACTTGGCGGGGTCGAAGGCGATCGTGCTGTAAGCTCGTCCCATTGATTGCTCCTTAGCGCCAGGTCTGCGACATGATTTCGCGGCCCACGGCGAGCGGGTTCGCGACGAAGCGCTCGCGCAGCGGCGTGAGGTCGATGCGGCGCAGGATCAGCTGCGCCATCACGCCGCCGTCGAAGAATTCATTCACGCCAAAGATGCCGCTGAGGCAGCCGTCGGCGGTGAAGATCGCCTTGAGGTAGCGCCCGGTCTGCTCGTCGAAGCGCGTGACGACCTCGCCGCCTTCGGGCACCTTGCTCGAGCCGACCGAGATCGCGTGGCGGCCGAAGAAGTGATAGGTGTTGAGCGGCACGCCGCCCGCGTAGTCCTGCATGCCGGGATCGCCCGCCATCGCCATGCCGGCGACGCGCCCCTGGATCGTCGCGTCGGGCAGGATCGCGTTCATGACAGGAGTCCCGGTGAAGAAACCCCGTGCCTGTGCACAGTCGCCCGCCGCCCACACGTTTGCGGCGGTGGTCTGCATGCGGTCGTCTACGAGGATTCCCTGCTGGTGCTCGACGCCGCTGCCATTGAGGTAGGCCATCTCGGGCTTCACGCCGGTGGCGACCAGCAGCAGGTCGGCTTCCAGCGTCGTGCCATTCTCCAGCGTCAGCTTCGCGCCGGCCGCGGAAGGCTCCAGGCGCACGACGCGGCTGCCAGTCATGATCTTCGCGCCGGCGTCGCGGAAGGCCTGCTCGATCATGTCGGCGGCGACCTTGTCGAAGTAGCCCGAGGTGAGCTGGTCGCTCATCTCGACGATGGTGACGCTGGCACCCGCCTTCACGAGGTTCTCGGCGGCGTGCATGCCGACGAGACCCGCGCCGAGCACGACGGCCTGCTTCGACGCGCCGATCGCGCCGCGCAGTTTCAATGCGTCGTCGAGCGTGCGCAGCACGTGGTAGGAGACGGTGTCGATGCCCGGAATCGGCGGAATCGCGGGCGAGGCGCCGGTCGCGAGCAGGAGCTTTTCGTAGACGATGCTGGAGCCGTCCGCGAGCTCGGCAGTGTTCTCCTCGGCGTGCAGTGCCTTCAGCGCCGACTCCGGACGGTAGCTCACCTTGTTGCGGGCGAAGAAGTCTTCGTCGCGCAGGAAGATGCGCGCGGGCGCCGACTTCCCGGACACGACGTAGGGCAGCACGGTGGGCGAGTACGGCAGGTGCGAATCGCGCGTGACGACGGTGATCGGGCCTTCCGCGTCGTGCATGCGGATCGCGTTGATCGCCTCCAGCGCGGCATGGCTGCTGCCGGCGATGAGGTACTTGGTGTGTTCGATGGCTCGGTCCATGCTGGCCTCAATCCTTTTCGTTGAGCCACACCGGCTCGGTGGGGGCGGTGGCGCCATTGAGCAGCGCTTCGGTGTCGGCGATCACGCGATGCACGTGGGGAATGGTGATGTCGGCACCGGCCAGACCGCCGATGAAGCTCATCGACGGGATATGGCGGCCGAGGCGGTACAGCACGCCCAGCGTCTCCTGGTACATCGGGCCGCAATTCCAGCGGAACGCCACGGAGCGGTCGATCACACCCAGCGCCCGCACCTTGGCGAGCGACTTCTTTAGCGCCTCGACCGGGAAGGGGCTGAAGGTCTTGATCTTGATGAGGCCGACCTTCTTGCCGGCGTCGCGCGCCTCGTCGATGGCGTCCTTGGCGGCGCCGGTCATGCTGCCGAGCGTCATGATCGCGAACTCGGCGTCGTCGAGGCGATACTCCTCGACCAGCGGCGCGAAGCTGCGGCCGATGCGCTTCGCCCAGTCCGCATGCACTTCCTCGATCACGGAGAGCGCGTTCTGCATGCCGCGGCACTGGCCCTTGCGGTAGCGCACGAAGGTCTGCGGGCCCTTGCCGGTGGTGCCGCCGGTGAGGGGGTCCACCGCCATCGGCCGCAGCGGGTCGAGCGCGACGTGCCAGTTCACGTCCTTCTCGCCCATGAAGGCATCGACGTCGGCCTGATCGGGCAGCTCGACGCGCGAGGCGCCGTACGAGAGGTAGTTGCCGTCGAGGCACACGTTCACCGGCAGCATCACGTCGTGGTGCTCGGCGATCTTGAAGGCCATCACGGTGGTGTCGAGCACTTCCTGGACGTTCTCGCAGTACACCTGGATCCACCCTGCCTCACGCACGGTCATTGCGTCCTGATGGCCGCCCCACACCGACTGCGGCGTGATGCCGTCGCGCGTGACGATGGTCAGCACGATCGGCAGGCGCATGCCGGGGGTGCGGAAATAGGGTTCGAACATGAAGGCGAGACCGGGACCGCAGGTCGCGGTGTAGGTGCGCGCACCGGCGAGCGCGCCGCCCTGCAGCACGGACAGCACGGAATGTTCGCCTTCGGCATCGACGATGTCGGCGTCCATGCGGCCATCGGCGATCAGCTTCGCGAGGTGCTCGACGAGCGAGGACTGCGGCGTGATCGGGTACACCGACACCATGTCGGGACGCGCGAGTGCGACGCCCAGCGCGGCGGCCTCGTTGCCTTCGGCGAGGATCACCTTCTGCTTGCGCGGCACCTCGGTGGCCACGGCCTTTTCCAGCGTTTCGGTCGTCATTGGACTTCCCCGATCATCGTGATCGCCCGCTGCGGGCACTCGTTCGCGCAGATGCCGCAGCCCTTGCAGGTGTTGAGGTTGAAGTCGAACCACGCGGCGTGCTCCTCGACGCACTGCACCGGGCAGTAGAGCCAGCACACCGCGCATTTCACGCATTTGTCGCGGTTCACCACCGGGCGCATGCTGCGCCAGTCGCCCGGCAGCATCGGGCTGACGACGGTGGCGACCGGACAGAGGTCGTCGGGGACGCCTGCCTGCTCGAGGTTGAAGAGCGGATAACTGTGGTGCCGGCTCATGCCGCGGCCCTCCTTTCGATCTGATGCACGACGGTCTCGGCGTAGCCGCGTTCCAGCGCCGTCATGTTCTGCGCGAGGCCGGCGTCGCGGAAATCCGAGTCTTCCAGCGCGCGCTTGAGCGAATCGAGCGACACGACACCGGTCGTCCTGGCGAAGGCGCCGAGCATCAGCGTGTTGGTGATCGGGCGCTTGAAGATCTCGAGCGCGATCTTCACGGCGTCGAGCAGGCCGACCGTGCTGACGCAGTCCGGCAGCGTGAGCTCCGCGAGTGGCCGGTGTGTCGCCTGTACCAGGGTGCCGCCCGCCTTCATGCCGGCGAAGATATCGACGGATTTGGTGAGCGTCGGATCGACGCACACGATGCAGTCGGGCTGGTAGATGTTGGTGAGCTGGCGGATCTCGCGTTCGCTCATGCGCAGGAAGGACACCACGGGTGCGCCGCGGCGCTCGAACCCGAAGGACGGGATCGATACCGCGTACTTGCCTTCCTCGACCATCGCCGCGGCAAGGATGCCCGACGCCATCACCGAACCCTGGCCGCCACGGCCATGGAATCGCACTTCGTACATCTCGTCTCCTCCTGCGTTGCAGGGTGCGGGGCTCGTCGACCCCGCGTTGTCATTTGTGCCGCGAACTTCACGTAGGGCGGGAGAAGCGAAGCGCATCCCGCCAATCGACCGTTCCCGACTCGACCACCATTCGGCGGGATCCGCCTTCGGCTCCTCCCGCCCTACCTTCGTGCCTACGCTCCCCCCCAACCGGGTTTCACTGCCGGACCGGCCGGGCCGCGACCGCGCACCGGCAGGTGCGGAATCGCGAAGCCCTGCGTGTAGGCCGCGCGCCGTACCAGCGTGTACTTGAACCACCAGCCGCTCGCGACCGCGATCAGACCGGCAAGGATCAAGGCCGGACTCGCCAGCGGCGCGCCGATCACGCCGACCAGCAGCAGGATCGCGGGCAACAGGTTGCCGTACTTCAGGAACTGCCCGTCGATCGCTGACAGCGCGCGCAGGCTGCCTTCCGGGGCGCCGTCGCTGCGCAGGCTGCGCAGGTAGTTGCGCCACAGCAGCACACGGAGCAGGAGCAACACCAGCGCGGCCGTCGCCACCGCGATCTGCCCGGCGACCTGCGGAATCACGAAGGGCGCCGCGACCGCCAGCAGGCTCGCGCCCTCGGCAAACCCGGTCGCCGCTACGAGCGGCATGCAGCGCGGGTGGCGCCAGGCCGGGATGCCCTTGTCCGCCGCGAGGATGCGCGCCTGCGCATAGACGAAACAGGCACCGAAGATCCCGGTGAGCAGGACAAACAGGCTTTGCCCCGTCGCCAGTGCCAGCACGCCGGAGCCGAACACGAAGGGCGCCACGGCGGCCTCACGCGTCATCCACGAGGTCGCGAGATGGCGATACACGTTGAGCGCGCGCCACGGCTTGCCGATCTCGAACCACACGCAGGTGAGGCCGATGCCGATCAGCGCCATGCCGGCGACGAGCAGTGCGCGCACGTCCGTGCCCCACAGGCTGGCAAAGGCCGCAAAGGCGAGGAGCCCGCCACCCGTGCCGCCAGCGATGAAGTTCGACGCCGCGCGCCAGTCCCAGTTGTGCTGCTGGTGGGGCGAGAAGCGGTCGCCGGATCGGATTTTCGCGGCTTTCATTTTTTGTCCCAGATGTAATACACGCCCGGCCCGGTGCCGAGTTCCTCGTGCATGCGGAAGTGCTGCGTCTCGGCGAGCAGGCGGCTGACCTTGCTGTCCGGGTCGTCGAGGTCGCCGAAGGCCATCGCGCCGGAGATGCAGGAATTGACGCAGGCCGGCGTGACGTCCGGGTCGCGCCCGGGCACCTGCCCGGTCTTCGCCGCGAGGTCGATGCGGTCGATGCAGAAGGTGCATTTCATCGACACCGCGATGCGCGCCGGGTCGAAGCGCACTTCCTCGGACTTGATCGGCTTGTCGCCGTAAGCGAACTTCACGTCATGCACGATCGAGCGCGCTTCGTACGGACAGGCCATCACGCAGTTCGCACAGCCGATGCAGGTGTCGTAGTCGATGGCGACGAGGCCGTCGGGGCGCTTGGTCGTGGCCTTGGTCGGGCACACCTCCTCGCACGGCGGCTCGTCGCAGTGCATGCACGCGACCGGCACGAAGCTGCGGCGCACGTCCGGGAATTCGCCCGTCTCGAGGTCCAGCACGCGGCGCCACTGCACGCCCGGCGGGGTCGCGTTGGCGTTCTTGCACGCGGCGGTACAGGTCTGGCAGCCCACGCAGCGGCGCAGGTCGATGGCCATCACGTAGCGGGTCATACAGCCTCCTTGCGTTCGACCTTGCGCACCGCGACGCGCACGATGTCCGAGCCCGAGCCGGTGGCATCCGTCAGTTCCATCGACATCGGCGCGATGGTGTTCAGGCTGGGCATGCCGAAATCCTTGGCGACGGGCGTCGCCCAGTGGTCGAACTGGCCGAGGATCACCAGCGTGTCGGGACGCACGCCCTGGGCGAGCACCGCGTCGCCGTAGGTCGCGCCGATGTGCGAGCGCACCTCGATGCGATCGCCGTCGCTGATGCCCAGGCTCTTTGCGGTCTTGGCGTTGATGATCACGCCGGTGTGACCACGCACGTTCTGTGCGACCTCGCGCATCAGCGCGATGCTGGCGTTGCCGCCGGTGTGGTACTGCATGCTCTTGGTCGCCAGCAGCCACAGCGGGAAATCCTCGGGCTTGCCGCCGGCGTTGGCGATCTGCTGCGTCCAGCGCCCCGGCACGTCGTGCCACTCGGGGAGCGCCGCGTATTCGGACAGCTGCTCGTCCCACCAGTGCATCTTGTGCTCGTGCAGGCGGTTGCCGAGCTCGCGGCCGATTCGCAGCAGGCGCTCCTGGTAGGGCATCTCGTAGCGCAGGCCCTGCTTTTCCAGCGTGGGGCTCAGGTACCACTCGGTCTTGGACATCGGCACGGTGTAGAAACCGTGCTCCTTGAACCACTCCAGGTCATGCACCTCGCGCCCTTCGCTCAGGCTCGCACTCGACGCACGGCACACGGCGTCCCAGATCTCCTCGACACCGTGCTCCTTGCTCGCGTCGAGGCTGTAGTCGTAGCCGTCCGCCTTCAGCGGCGCGCCGCCGCCCGCGCCGCGGTTGAGCGCGTTGTTGTAGGCCTCCAGCAGGCCGGTGCGCTTGGCGAGCTGCGTGCTGATCCAGGTGAAGTCGCGCGTATCGCCCTGCGCCTCGACCGCCGGCTGGCGCAGCACCACGCCGCGATGCTCCCAGAACTGCTCGACGAACTTGGTGCCGCCGACCTTGATCATCTGCAGCGATTCGAGGTCGGTCGCCTCGGGCAGCAGCAGGTCCGCCATCCAGTTGGTCTCGTCCAGCGTGTAGGCGAAGGACACCGTGAAGGGGAACTTCGCGATCTCCTCGACCAGCGTGCGCGTGTCCCAGAACGAGATCGCCGGATTGGTGCGGTAGATGAACCACACGTCGGGCAGCGTCGGCAGGGGCATGTTCCAGTCCGACGGCACTTCGCGCTGGAACATCCACGCGAGTTGCGTCGGCCCCAGCGCCTGGCTCCACGCCGTGTTGCCGACGATGGGCACCAGCGTGCGGTGGATGTTGCGCCCCGTGGGCTTCGCGACCCAGTGTTCCTTGTCGGTCGGGTTGAAGTACTGCGCCATGAAGCCGTCTTCACCGGCTTTCACGCTCAGCAGGCGGTTGTCGTGCGGGCGGTTCAGGCGCACCGTCGTGCCCAGCGTGCCGCCGGGGTTTTCCAGTGCACCGACCAGCGTCGCGAGCAGCGTGCGCGCCCAGCAGCATTCGAACGCACCCCAGCCGTTATTCACCGACTTGCCCAGCGTGACCGCGACGGGGCGCAGCGGCAGCGTCTGGCCGTCGATCTCGATGGTCTCGCCGATAGAGGCGTTCTCCAGATACTCGTTGGCGATGCGGCGGATCGTCGCGGCGGGCACGTCGCAGATCGACTCGGCCCATTCGGGCGTGTACTTCGCCATGTGCTCGACGAGCTTCGTGTAGGCGGTGATGCCTTCGGCGACGTCGAACTGCTGCCGCGCGTCGTCGGCGTCGATGCTGATTGCACCTTCGACACGGAAATGTCCCGCCACTGCCGGTACTGCGCCTTCTGTGTCGAAGGGCACGGCGCGGCCACTACGTTCATCCCACAACAGCGGCTTGCCCGATTCCGCGTCGCGCAGGTACAGGCCGTCGGGTCCAACGAGATAGGGCGACGAGCTGCGATCGCGCAGGAAGGCCACATCGAGCTTGTCCAGCCCCTGCTCGCACACCAGCACGTGGATCAACGCGAACATGAAGGCCGGATCGGTCTTCGGGCGGATCGGCACCCATTCCGCCGAACAGGCACCCGTCACCGACAGGTGCGGCTCGACCTGCACGCGCTTGTAGCCGCGCACCCGCGCGTCGGCATGGCGCGTCACCGCGCAGGGGCCACCCGAGGCTTCGACGTTGGAGCCGATCGAGATCACGTAGCGCGCGAGCGGCGTGTCCGCAGCGACGGTGAAGCCGCGGTGCCAGAACTCGCCGTACAGGTGCTCCGAATGCACGCACTTCACGCCCTGGCCGGAGCCGAAGCTGTAGTCGATCGGGCCCCACGCGGCGAGGAAGGCCGGCAGCGAGCCCATGTACATGCCGGGCGTGCCGCCATGCCCGAAGGTCGCGGCGACGCGCGGCAGACCGGAGTCATCGACCAGCCCCTTCGCGCGCACCGACGTCAGCTTTGCGCTGACCAGGTCCAGCGCCTCGTCCCACGAGATCGGCACGAAGCCCGGATCCTCTTTGCGCCCCTTCTTCGGGTTGGTGCGCTTCATCGGCTGCAGCACGCGGTGCGGGTTGTAGGTCTTCTGCACTAGGCCGTAGGCCTTCACGCACACGCGACCGCGCGCCGGATGGATGTCTTCCGCGGCGAAGTTGGGCTCGATCTCGGTCGCGACGCCGTCGACGACCTTCACGTTCATGAAGTCCGGTCCGGCCACGCAGTTGTAGCAATAGGTCGGGACCTTCCGCACCGATTGCGGATTGGTAGTTGAGGACATGTCTCCCCCGTTTTGCTTTTTTAGTGAACCCGCTCGGGGTGGGAATAGATGCTGTGGCGCTCGCCACGCGCAAAGCCGATCAGGGTCAGGCCGGCGGCCTGCGCGACGCGCACCGCCATGCCGGTCGGCGCCGAAACCGCCGCCACCACCGCGATGCCGACCGCCGCCGACTTCTGCACGATCTCGTAGCTCGCGCGGCTGGTCATGAACAGGAAACCGTCGTTGAAGGAACGCTGCTGCGCGGCGATGGCGCCGATGAGCTTGTCGAGCGCGTTGTGCCGGCCGACGTCCTCGCGCACGAACTCGACACGGCCGTCGAAGCCGCACCACGCGGCGGCATGCACGGCGCCGGTGAGGTCGAACAGATGCTGGCGCGACTGGAGCTCGGCCTGGGCGCGCTGCAGGGCGCCCGCGTCGAGCATTCCCGTCGCGCCGACTTTCGCGATCGGACGACAGGCGAGCTGATCGAGGCTTTCGACGCCGCAGATGCCGCAGCCAGTGCGCCCCGTCATCGCGCGACGGCGCGCCCGCAGCTGGGCGAAGCGCTCGCCCGCCAGCTGCATCTGCACCTCGGTGCCGTGAGCGTGCTCGACGACCTCGATGTCGAGGATCTCGCGGACGTTGCTGGCGATGCCCTCGCTCAGGCTGAAACCGACGGCGAAGTCCTCGAGGTCCTGCGGCGTGGCCATCATCACTGCGTGCGAGAACCCGTTGTACACCAGCGCGACCGGCACTTCCTCGGCCACGGAATCCGCGGCGCGGACCGCAGCACCATCGGTCCACCGGTCCACGTCGTACATCCCGTGAGCATCCGCCATCGAAACCGCATCGTGCCGCATCGTCCACCTCGCAAACCGGATTTGTGTCGCCTGCCGATACCGACGCCCAAGATCCGACGTCTTGCGTTCACGATACAAACTGATCGATTATTGGTCAAGTTTTCTGTATCGCTTTTTTCCTCATTGTTTGATTTGCATCAATAACGCAGAATACCCCCGCGCGCCTTTGCGACGGACTCCGCCGCGCGTTCATTTCCCGCGCCTCGGACATGGCGTTAGAATCGACCGACCCCATCACGCTCGCGCCCCGCGGACATACGAAATAACGGTGCAAAAACAATGAAAAGCCGTTTCCTCGAACAGTGGATCAGCGACTACCTGGCCGAGCGCCGGGTGCGCGCGAACTCCCTGATCATCACCGTGTACGGTGACTTCATCGCCCCGCACGGCGGCACCGTCTGGCTCGGCAGCTTCATCCGGCTGGTCGAGCCACTGGGGCTGAATGAGCGCATGGTGCGCACCAGCGTGTATCGCCTGTCGCAGGACAGCTGGCTGGAATCGGAACAGATCGGGCGCAAGAGCTACTACAGCCTGACGGCATCCGGCCGCCGGCGCTTCGAGCACGCCTACCGCCGCATCTACGACACGCCGCAGGAGAGCTGGAACGGCGAATGGCAACTGGTCGTGCTGCCTTCCACGCTGGGCTCGCCGGAGCGCGACACGCTGCGCAAGGAGCTGTCGTGGGCAGGCTACGGCAACGTCGCGCCGGGGGTGATGGGACACCCGTCGGCCGACACCGCGACGCTGACGGAGATCCTCCAGGACACCGGCACGCAGGACAAGGTCGTGCCGCTGCAGGCGGCGACGCTGGGCGCGCTATCGACCCGGCCCTTGCAGGATCTCGCGCGCGAATGCTGGAACCTCGACGAGATCGAGGCGACCTACCGCGAGTTCTCGGACCGCATGCGCCCGGTGTTGCGCTCGCTGCGCAGCACGCGCAATCTCGATCCGGAACAGTGCTTCCTCATCCAGACGCTGACGATGCACGAGTTCCGCCGCGCGCTGCTGCACGACCCGCAGCTGCCCGCGCAGCTCATGCCGCGCGACTGGAGCGGCACCGCCGCGCGCACGCTGTGCCGCGACCTCTACCACATCACGTGGCGGTACTCGCAGCAGCACCTGATGGCGGTGTGCGAAACGCCGGCCGGTGCACTGCCACCGGCAGCGTCATATTTCTACGAACGTTTCGGCGGACTCGATCGCGAGCCGGTGGCGGCGGAAACGACGCCAGGGTGACCGTGGGTGCCTGAGCGCCGCACCGCGTGCGGCGCATCAGCCGAAGGTATCGTCCGCGGGATGATCGTTTCGAGGCCGCTCACGCCGCCCGTGCCACGATCGCATCGACCGGACAGACCTCCTTGCACTGCGGCGTGTCGTAGTGGCCTTCGCATTCGGTGCACTTGGCGGCGTCGATGACGAAGATGTCGCCCCCTGCCGTAATTGCCTCGTTCGGGCATTCCGGAATACACACGTCACAGGTGATGCAGTCGTCGATGATTTGCAGCGCCATTTGTTGATCTCCTCTTTGTTTTGGAAATGTCGTCTCTGATGGGGTTGGGGGTGCGCCCGATGGGATCGCACCCCGCGCTGATCGCCGTCACAGCGCGAAATCGGCTTCCAGATCGGCCACCGCCGCCGCGCCCTTCGGCTCGGGCTGGTAGGCGGGGCGGTCGCCCTTGTACAGCACCTTGCCGACGTTGAAGCCGTCGTCGGTCATCAGCCGGCGCGCAGCGCGCGCGGCGTCGTCGGTGACATCCACTGCCGCGGTGCGCACCATGTGCTTCCATTCGAGCTGCTCGGGGCGGAAGGTCACGCACGGACTCAGCACCTGCACCATCGAGAAGCCCGGGTGGCGGATCGCCTGCGTGATGATGTCGGCGACGTTGTTGGGGTCCGAGCTCGAGCAGCGTGCGATGAAGTTCGCGCCCGCGGCGAGCGCGACGACCAGCGGGTGGAAGGATTCGATGCCGGCGCCGTCGGGGGTGAGCTTGCTGCCTTCCCAGTCCGGGTCGGTGGTGGGCGAAGCCTGGCCCTTGGTCATGCCGTAGACCTGGTTGTCCATGACGATGTAGGTGAGGTCGACGTTCCTGCGGCAGGCGTGCAGGAAGTGGTTGCCGCCGATCGAGAAGCCGTCGCCGTCGCCGCCCGTGACGAGCACGGTGAGGTCGGGGCGCGCGATCTTGAGGCCCGTGGCGACCGGCAGCGCCCGTCCATGCACGCCGTGGAAGCCGTACACGCTGGTGTAGGCCGGGATGCGCGAGGAGCAGCCGATGCCCGACACGACGGCGACGTTCTCGGGGGCGAGCTGCAGCGTGGCGAGCGCGCGCGTGATCGCAGCGAGCACCGAGTAGTCGCCGCAACCGGGGCACCAGATGGGTTTGACGTCCGACTTGTAGTTCTTGGCGGTGTAGTCCCGCTGCTGTACACAGGCGTCCATGCTCAGCTCCACTGGGTGATGTGTTCGACGATGGCGCCGGGGCGAACCGCCAGCGGACCGGGGTGGTGCAGTGCCTTGACCTGACGCGGCAGGTCGTACTGCGCGCGCAGGTAGCGGTGGAACTGCCCGCTGTGCGATTGCTCGACGACGAGCACGCGTTCGACGCCTTGCAGGGCCTGGGCGAACTTCTCCGGCTGCACAGGGGAGATGAGGCGCACGGCGATGAGTTTCACGGCGTGGCCGGCGGCGCGCAGGCGTTCGAGCGCTTCGCGCGCGGGGCCGGCGCTGGAGCCCCAGGTGAGGATGGCGGTGTCGGCGTCTTGGTCGCCGGTGATGTCGGCCCAGTGC
This sequence comes from Aromatoleum toluolicum, assembly GCF_012911005.2. Classification (GTDB taxonomy): domain Bacteria; phylum Pseudomonadota; class Gammaproteobacteria; order Burkholderiales; family Rhodocyclaceae; genus Aromatoleum; species Aromatoleum toluolicum. Next base: position 14,299 of record NZ_WTVS01000001.1, read on the forward strand.
TCGCCGTAGTGGTAGCCGGTGAGCTTCCTCAGGCGCTTGTCGAGCTGCGCCTGATGGTCGGAGGCTTGCGACGAGGGGGTGCCGGTTTCGTTGTGTTCGAGGCCGTCGGCGGTGTAGGTGTAGCCGGCCATGCCGGGGATGGCCATCGGCGACACGCCCGAGGCGGTATTGGCGTAGCGCTTGTACTGCACGCCTTCGGCAAGGGCGGCGGGCTTTTCGCGCTGGCCGATGAAGCTGACCGCGGCCGAACGCGGCATCACCGCGCGCGCCTGACCCATCGCCTGGTCGGTGAGGACGATCGCGGCGGTCTGCAGGCTTTCAGCCAGATGCACCGCCCACTGCGTCGTGAACAGGCAGTCGGCGACCGAGGTGGGGGCGAGCACGAGGTGCGGGGCGTCGCCGTGCAGGCCATACACGGCGATGTTGAGGTCGGCCTGTTCGGATTTCGTGGCGATGCCGGTCGAGGGGCCGACGCGCATGACGTCGATGACGACGATGGGCACTTCGGCGGCCACCGCGAGACCGAGCGATTCGGTCATCAGCGCGAGGCCCGGGCCGGAGGTGGCCGTCAGGGACGGGACGCCGCCGTAGGAGCCGCCGATGATCTGGTTGATGGATGCCAACTCGTCCTCGGCCTGCACGAGCACGCCGCCGACTTTCGGCAGCGCCGGGGCAAGCCACTCGAGCACTTCCGTGGCCGGGGTGATCGGGTAGGCGGCGACGAAGCGCACGCCGCCGCGCAGCGCGCCCATGCCGGTGGCTTCGTTGCCGGTGATGCTCCAGCGCTCGCGGGTGGCCGGTGTGCCGGCGGGGAGCCTGGGTACCGCGGGGAAGTCTTTGGCGGCTGCGACGCCGGCGCGGAAGGCGGCGATGCTCGCGGCGATCGCCTCCTCGCCCTTGCGCTTCAGGGTGTCGCGCAGCACGCCGAGGACGACGTCCTCGCCGAGGCCGATCATGCCGGCGATGGCGCCGAAGGCGACCATGTTGGGGCGCCCGTCGGGGACTGTCTTGGCGAGCGCCTTCATCGGCAACGCGATCTGCTGCGCGCCGCTGCGGGTGAATACTTCGGGGGTCGCGCCTTCGCCGGGGTCGCCGATGATCAGGCTCTCCGGACCGAGCGGGATCTCGGCGGCGAAACGGCCGACGTTCTGCCAGTCGACGCCGACCAGCAGGTGGAAGCGGTCGTCGTGCGAGGCGATCGGCTCGGTGCCCAGCCGGATCATCACCGCCGCCTCGCCGCCGCGGATCTGCGGACCCGACGAGCGCGTCATGTACGCGTACCAGCCGGCGCGCGCCGCCGCCTCCAGCAGCAGGCTGCCCGCGGTCACCACCCCCGCCCCGCCGCTGCCCGCCATCACCAGTGAAACCGTCTGTCCGCCCATCCGACCCTCCGTCTGCGACGACTGGAACTGGCGCGTAGGCCACGCACCCCGATGAGCAGACTCTACCGATCGCATTGCTCTCTGTCAAATTGTTTGTCTTCCACTATTTTTATCAACGTTTGGACGGCATACTTGGGAGACCCAACGTTTTGTTTTTCCCCATATTCATTCCATGACACAAAAAAAACCGACAGACAAGAAAGGGCTCGACTTCGGCATGCTGCCCGGCCTGGCGGGCTACCAGCTGCGTCTCGCGCAGATCGCGATCTTCCGTGACTTTGCCGAAGGACTCGGCGAATTCGACGTCACCCCCGGCCTGTTCGGCATCCTAGTGATCATCGAGGCCAACTCCGGACTGAAGCAGACCGAGCTCGCCCGCGCCGCCCACCTCGACCGCTCGACGGTCGTCTCCGTCATCGACAACCTCGAACGCCGCGGCCTCGTGGAGCGCCGCCCCGCCGAGAACGACCGCCGCTCGAACTCCTTGGTGCTCACAACCGACGGCGTGGCGCTGCTGAAGAAGCTCAAGCGGCGCGTGCAGGAACATGAAAAGCGGCTCGTCGAGCACCTCAGCGAAGACGAGCGCACCAACCTCGTGAGCCTGCTGCAGAAGATCTTTCCGGAACACCGGTGAGCAGCACACAACCCGGAAACCCGCTTCACGGCGTCACGCTGGAAGCCATGCTGACCCGCCTGGTGGAGCACTATGGCTGGGACTCGCTGGGCGAGCAGATTGCCATCCGGTGCTTCACGCACGAACCCAGCATCCCCTCCAGCCTCAAATTCCTGCGGCGCACCCCTTGGGCGCGCGAGAAGGTCGAGTCCCTATACCTTTACATGCTCCGTTCGCAGGCAAGGAATACGAAATGACCTACGAAGAACATCTGGATGAAGTCACGACGCTGATCACCGAGAAATACAACGTCGAAGACCAGGCCGCCATCGACATGGTGATGCGCGCCCAAGCGGACGACTTCTTCACGCTTCACGACGACGATCCGTCGATCTGCACCCTCGACCGCGCCCACGCCGACGCGCGCGCCGTCTACCAGAAATATCGCTGAGGAGAAGCACACGATGTCGCAGCACTCCGCCGCAATCGAATGGTCGCGCGCTCCGCACGCGACCGACCCCAAGACCTACTCGCGCAACCACGTCAGCACGCTGGCAGGTGGCCAGAAGGTCAACATGTCCTCGTCGCCCGCCTTCCTCGGCGACCCCGACGGCGCCGACCCCGAGCAGATGGTGATCAGTGCGCTCGCGAGCTGCCACATGCTGTTCTTCCTCGCGATTGCCGACCTGAAGGGATTCCCGGTGGCCCGCTACACCGACACCCCCGTCGGCGAACTCGGCAAGACCGAGAAAGGGCAGGCCCTCACGCGCATCACGCTGTCGCCGCGCATCACCTTCGTCGACAAGACACCCGACACCGCCGCCCTCGCCGCGATACACGACAGCGCCCACAAGCGCTGCTTCATCGCCAACTCGCTCACCGCCGAGATCATCCTCGACCTCGGCTGACCCCGCCGCGGCCGCGGCGGGCAAGGCGCGCGATCTGTGCTATAGCGGAACATCGACCAGCCGGGAGCCGAAGATGTCACCGCTGCGCTGTCTTGTCGCGGCCCTTGTCCTCTTGTCGCAGCCCCTGCCATCGACCGCGCACGCGGCCGACGCGGCGCTGGTCGAGGCGCTGCGCACGGGCGGCTACGTGCTCTACTTCCGCCATGCCCAGACGGACTGGACGCAATCGGACCGATCGAAGGATGCGGGCTGGGCTAGCTGTGCGCCGGCACGCATGCGGCAGCTTTCGGAGGCCGGGCGCGAAACGGCCCGCCAGGTCGGCGACGCGCTGCGGCGACTGAAGATTCCGGTCGGGCAAGTCCTCGCGAGCGAGTTCTGCCGCACACAGGAAACCGCCCATTTGCTCGGACTGGGCGAGGTCGCCGTCACGCGCGCATTGATCAACGAGACGCATGCCGAGCATGCCGGCGGAACCGCCGCGCTGCGCGACGCAGCAAAGCGGCTGATGGCCACCCCGCCGCCGAAGGGAACGAACACCGTGCTGGTCGCGCATGGAAACGTGTTCATGCTGGTTTCCGACCGGCGGCCGGTGGAGGCCGGCGCAGCCGTGCTGCGCCCGGACGGCCGCGGCGGATTCGAGGTCGTCGCGCACGTGGGGCCGGACGAGTGGATCCGGCTCGCGCAAGAGCGATGAGCCATTGAAGGAGGACGGGCGATGCGTTGGACGAATTCGATCGGGGCCCTGCTCTTCATCGCGGCGACCGTCGCGGCGGCAAGTGAAGTACGGATCGAGCGCTTTGCAGTCCCGGCGGGCGCGCACCCGCACGACATCGCGCCCGCCCCCGAAGCGGGCGGACCGGTGTGGTACACCGCCCAGCGTCAGGGCGCGCTCGGCGTCCTCGATCCCGCCACCGGCAAAACGCGCCACATCCCGCTCGGGCGCGGCTCCGCACCGCATGGCGTGATCGTCGGCCCCGACGGCGCGCCGTGGATCACCGACAGCGGACTCAACGCAATCGTCCGCGTCGATCCCAAGACCTTCGAAGTCACGCGCTATCCGCTGCCCGAGGGCGCTTACGCGAACCTCAACACCGCCGCCTTCGACGGCAGAGGCGTCCTGTGGTTCACCGGCCAGTCGGGCATCTACGGCAGGCTCGACCCGAAGGCGGGCGCGGTGCAGGTGTTCGATGCCCCGCGCGGGCGCGGCCCCTACGGCATCGCCAGCACGCCGGGCGGCGAGATCTACTACGCCTCGCTCGCCGGCAGCCACATCGCACACATCGACAGCGCGAGCGGCAAGGCCGAAGTCATCGAGCCGCCGACGCCCAACCAGGGCGCACGCCGGGTTTGGTCCGATTCCAAGGGCAGGATCTGGGTCAGCGAATGGCAGTCGGGGCAGCTCTCGCGCTTCGACCCGAAGACCAAGGAATGGCGCGCGTGGCGCGTTCCGGGCGAGAGCCCCAAGCCCTACGCCGTGTATGTCGACGAGCGCGACCATGTGTGGGTCAGCGACTTCGGCGCGAACGCGATGCACCGCTTCGACCCGGCAAGCGAGCGCTTCGAATCCTTCCCCTCCCCCGAATCGAACGCCGCGATCCGCCAGATCCTCGGTCGGAAGGGTGAGGTGTGGGCGCCGGAGTCCGGCACCGACCACCTCACCGTCTATCGCACGGAATGAACGCCGCAGGCCTCAGAAAGGCAACACCAGCTTGAACAACGCCTTGTCGCCGCGGAAGCGGTTCTCGGCCTCGGTCTCGTGCTGCCACTGCGCGATGAACATCGTGCCGTTCTTGTTCGTGTAGCTCACGCTCGGGCCGATCGCGAACACTTCGCCCTTGCGTCCGCGCGACCACACCCCCGGCACTTCCGGCAGCGTCTCGCCTTCCAACTTGTCGTTCTCGGTCTGCTTCAGGTAGTAACCGGACAGGCCCACCGCCCACGGCCCGAAGTGCTTGCCGACGACGTAGTCCATGTGGAAGTCGTCGCCCGACTCGTAATCCATCTTCGGCATGCCCGGCGCGAGGCGGAAGTCCTTGTTCTTGCGCTTGATGTTGTACATGAACTTGCCCGACACCTCCCAGCCGTCGTCGGACAGCCAGGTCGCGGCGAAGATCGGCTCGAGGCTCCAGTAGTTCGTACCGATGCTCTTCCTCGGGTCGCCGGACTTGTACTTCCCCGTCGGCATGTTGATGTCCAGCGCGACCGTCCAGTGCAGGTTCTTGGTGTGCCACGCGATGATGACGGGGTTGAAGGTGATGTCGCCCAGCCCCGTCACGGTCTTGCTGTCGCCGCCGAGCTTCACCCGCTGCTGCACCACCGGCACGATGAGGTGCATGCCCCAGTCGCCGCCGAGGATCTTCGTATCGGTCATCTTGATGAAACGCATCGCATCGAACCACGCGTCGACCTCGGCACCCGGTACCTTGTCGCCGTCGCCATCGCGCAACTTGCCGCTGTAGTGGCCGAAGTAGTTCAGGAAATAGTTGCCCGGCGGCGGCACCGCGCCCGCGAGCCAGCTTTCGACGCCGTTCGGGTACTGGTCGCCGCCCTCCTTCGCGACGGCACTGCCGGTGGCGAGCACTGCGAGTGCGACGGCTGCGGTGATGTGCTTCATATTCATTGTGTCTCCTCCCTGATTTTCTTCACGCTCAGAACGGGAACTGCCGCCGCCCCATCTGCACGGTGATCCACTTGAGTTCGGTCATCTCGTCCATCGAGTGATGGCCGCCCTCGCGCCCCATGCCACTGTCCTTGACGCCGCCAAAAGGCACGTGCGGCTCATCCATGATCGAGGCGTCGTTGATGTGCACCATCCCCGCCTCCAGCCGCAGCGACAGGTCGAACGCCTTCTGCAGGTCGTTGGTGATGAGCCCGGACGACAGCCCGTAGCACGAATCGTTGGCGAGCCGCAGCGCCTCCTCGCTGTCCGCGGCGCGGATCACCGACACCGCCGGGCCGAAGCTCTCCTCGCGGAACACCACCATGTCGGGCGTGACGCCGGCGAGGATCGTCGGCTGGTAGAACGCCCCCTCGCTCTTGCCGCCGGAGAGCAGCTTCGCCCCCTTCGCGACCGCATCGGCGACGTGGCGATCGAGCACCGCGCACTGCTTGCGGTCGATCAGCGGCCCGATCACTGTCTGCGGGTCGTGCGGATCGCCGACCTTGAAGCCGCCGATCTTGGTCGCGAGCTTGTCGCAGAAGGCGTCGAAGATCGGCGCCTCGACGATCAGGCGCGAGTTCGCCATGCACACCTGCCCCTGGTGCAGGAAGATGCCGAAAGCCGCCGCATTCACCGCGTAATCGATGTCCGCGTCCTTCAGCACGATCAGCGGGCTCTTGCCGCCGAGCTCCAGCGTGATGCGTTTGAAGTGCCGGCCGGCTTCCGCCGACAGCTCGCGGCCGACCTCGGTCGAGCCGGTGAAGGTGATCATGCGCACGCGCGGATCGGCGACGAACTTGTTGCCCAGCACCGCGCCCTGCACCGGCACGACGTTCAGCACCCCCTTCGGCAACCCCGCCGCCTCGAAGATCTCGGCGATCTTCAGGCCCGTAACCGGCGTATAGGTCGCCGGCTTCAGGATGAAGGTGTTGCCGGCCGCAAGCGCCAGCGCGACCTTCTTCGTCGCGAGCAGGAAGGGGAAGTTGAACGGCGCGATGCCGGCGATCACGCCCAGCGGACGGCGCACGCTCATCGAGAACACGCCGGGGCTGTCGGACGGCATCGTCTCGCCGGTGATGCGACGACACTCGCCCGCGGCGCTGCGCAGCAGATTGACGACGAAGGACGCCTCGAACATCGCCTTGCCGAAGGTCGAACCGGCCTCGTCCATCAGCACGTCGGCGACCTCCGGGATGCGCTTCTGCAACTCGTCGGCCGCGCGCAGCAGGATCGCCTCGCGCTCGTTGGCGAGCGTGTTGCCCCAGCTTTCGCGCGCACGGTAGGCCGCAGCGATCGCCCGCTCCAGGTCCGCGGCGGACGCCTGATGCACCCGCCCCCACACTTCACCGGTCGCCGGGTTGATGTCGTCGAGGATCGTCTCGGTCGACGACGCCACCCATTCCCCGTCGATGAACAGCTTGTATTCCTTCATGCTTCCCCCTTAAAGGCTGATGCCGCACCGTCCCGGCGCGATGATGTTGTTGGGATCGAGCGCCTTTTTCAGGCGCTTCTCGACGTCGCGCTTCACCGGCCCGTAGGTCGCGGCGACCTTCTCGGCGAAGGCGGTGTTCGCGCGGTACATGCCGTAGCCTTCCTTGGCGAAGGTATGCAGCAGCTCGTCGTAGCACGCATACGCCTTCTGCATCTGTTCCGGATTCGAGCGGTCGTAGAGCAGGTCGATGACGTGGTGCATGTCGCGCCAGCCGACGATGAATTCGCCGACGTAGTCGAAGCCGTACTTGGCGAGGATGGTCTTCGCCATCTGCATCTGCTTGAGCGTCTCGGCGCCCTTCGCCTGCGACACCGGCGCGAACCAGATCGAGCCGCCGCCGCCGCGCCAGTTGTAGAGCCCGAATTCGCCGAGGTTGGGCTTGCCCTTCATCAGGTCGAAGCGGTACTGCAGCGCCTGGCTGCCCTTCGAAGCTTCCTGCGTGATGATCTTGCCGCCGGTACCCGCCGCGACCGCCTCGATGATCTTCCAGTTGGCGTCGTTGGTTTCCTTCGTGCCGTAGAGGCCCGCATACACGTTCCACGCGCCGATGTTGTGGTCGGCCTGGATCTTCTTCACCGCCTCGTCGGGAATCGCACCCGGCCCGGTGTAATAGTCCGCGCGCTTCACCGGCGTGCACGGCGCCTCCCACAGCGTGTGCGCGATCACCACCGCATTGGGGATCACCATCGCGATGCGCAGCGGCCGCAGCGCCTCGACGATCTTGGTGATGTCGGCCTCGTTCGGGTACTGGATGCAGAACGGGCGGAAGTCCGGCGGCGCCGGCATCAGCCACATGCCCATCTTGGTGACGACGCCGTAGTTCGACTGCGTGAACATGCCGTCCAGCGTCGGCCCGTAGCCCCACTTGAAGACCTGCCAGGTGTTCGAGTTCTCCATCGCGCCCATGCCGGTGCGCAGCACCTGCCCGTCCGCCAGCACCACCTCCATGCCGCACGAGAACATGAAGTGCTCGCCATACGGGGTGTAGCCGACACCGCGGTCCACCATGTTGCCCACCGGCCCCGCGATCGCCGACGGCGCCGGGCACGAGAACCACAGCGGCAGCTTGTGCTCCTGCAGGTAGTCATAGAGCTGCTGGTAGGTCACGCCCGGCTCGACCAGCGCCGTGCACAGCTCGGGATCGACCTCGATGATGCGGTTCATGCGCCGCAGGTCCATCACGATCTGCCCGCGCTGTACCGGCGCTGCGGAACCGTAGCCGAGGTTCTTGCCGGTCGAAATCGGATAGACCGGGACACGGTACTTGTTCGCCACCTTCATGATGCGCTGGATCTGCTCGACGCCATCCGGCGTGACCGAGGCCGACAGCTCGTGCTGCTCGTCCGGCACCGGCATCATGATCTTGCGATACGGTGCGAGCTTGTCCTCATCGACCACCACGTGCTCGTCGCCCACGATGGCCCTGATCTCGCGCACCACCTTGTCGAAATCGGCCGCACTCACGCCTTTCGGCAGCGCCTTGCTCTTCGAAACCATTCGATTGTCTCCGTTGTATTTGTATCTGCCGCGCAGGGCGTCAAGTGTTGATTGCGAACGAAACCAGGCTCGCCCTGCCCACGCGGCGGTGGGTATCCATCACGAGCCCCGCGCCGCGCGCCGCGGCGATCTGCTGGAAGATTAGCGCCGATGCGTCGTCCATCACCCCGATCACCCGAGCCCCCGCCGCGCGGTCGAGGATCTCCGTGATGCCTGCATAGGAGCCGAGCTGCCGCGCATCCACCGCAACGGGGCATGCCCCCACCCCCGCGGCAATCCCGCGCGCAATCGCCATCGCCTGCGGCAGGTCGCCCTGCGCGAGCAGCATCACGCCCCGCCGCTCGCCCGCCGGAAACGCCGAGACGTCCGCCAGGGCCGCCACCGGCGCCAGACCCAGCGCTCCGCCGCCCGCCATACCTTTCAGGAAGTTCCGCCTGTCCATGATCGGGTCACTCCCGCGCCAGCACAGCGCCGGTGCTGATCCGGCGCGCGACATCCGCCAGCGTCGCATCGTCGATCTCGGTCGGGCGAAACGCCGGCATCGCCCGGTTGCCCATGCGCACGACACGCTGGATGTACTCGGGCGGCAAGCCGCGCCCCTTCAGCACCGGCCCGACGTTCGCCTCGTGGCAGTGTCCGCACACCTTCTGGTAAAGCTCCGCCCCGTCACGCCACTGTCCCGCGCCCGCACTTCCCGCCGCGGTCGCCAACGCCAACACCCCCAGCCACCCGCCCCACGCTCTCGTTCGCATCTTTTGCGCCCCTTCTGATTGTTTGACTTCAAACGTCTCCGACCAGAGCACAGCAAGAGCAATGCCTGCTTTCGCGTTACGAGCATTTCTTCCTTATTTACAGGCACTTGCAGCACGCAATGGAGAAAAACGCCCGGCTGAAATGAAACGGGGCGGTGTCTGAAATACAGACACCGCCCCACCGCAAACAGCCCCGCGCGCCGCGCCCCACCATGCGCGACGCGAAACTACCCTGCGATTCGCAAATTCAGACACTGTCTGAAATTGCGACACCCGCAGCGCTCACCCCGTCAAGTCGAGCGGACTCCGCACACCGCGCCCTCCCCGGTTCAGGACATGGGTGTAGATCATCGTCGTCGACACATCCGCATGTCCGAGCAACTCCTGCACCGTGCGGATGTCGTAGCCGGCCTCGAGCACGTGAGTGGCAAAGGAGTGCCGCAGCGTGTGCGGACTCACCGGCTTCACGATCCCGGCGCGCGCGGCGGCCGCCTTCACCGCCCGTTGCACCCGCTTCTCATCGACGTGATGACGCCACACCGCCCCCGAACGCGGATCCACCGACAGCCCCGCCGCCGGAAACACGTATTGCCAGCCCAACGAAGTCGCAGCCGCGGGATATTTCGTCGCCAAGGCATGCGGCAACCAGACATCCCCCACACCATTGTGCCCCCTCCTATGAACACCACATCCACACCCATCGCCTCCATTGAGCAGTTCAAGCGCGCCCTTCTCGCCCTGCGCGACAAGGGTCTGCCGGACACCCATCTCGCAATGCTCAAGGCGCAGGCGAAGGAAGAAGGCGCAATGATCACGTCAACAAAGCTTGCAGTCGCCGCTGGCTACGGGAACTACAACGCTGCCAATCTTCAGTACGGAACATTGGCCTTCAATCTTGGCGCTTACCTCGACTACACCCCGCCAAAGAGAAGAGACGGGACGTTTATGTGGTGGACCGTTCTATCCTACTCGGTCGACGACACCCCCGACCCAGAGACAGGTCACTTCCAGTTCGTCATGCGACCCGAGCTGCTTGCGGCGCTCAGGGAGATGCGGTGGGTTCGACCGTAGCGCCGCGGTTTCGATGATCTGGTCGGCGTAGCTTTAGCCGGGCCCGGCCAACGACGTTATAATCAGCACATCTTATTATCACTACGAGCATTCCGTGACACGCGCCGAACTGGACTTCAGCCTCCTGCTTGCTGGCGCCGCGCGCCTGATGCGGCACTCGTTCATGGCTAACCTGCGAGACAGCCCCCTCACGCTCGCGCGGGCGCGGATGTTGATTCATCTGGAGCGCAACGAAGGCATCCGGCAGGTGGATCTGGCGGAGCTGCTGGAGATCCAGCCGATGACGCTGGTACGCATGGTCGACCAGCTGGCATCGGAAGGGCTGGTGGAGCGGCGTACCGACCCGGCCGACCGAAGGGCACACCGCCTTTATCTGACCGACGCCGCCCGGCCGCAACTCGACATCATCGCGGAGACCGCCGCGGCGGTGCGGGAAAAGGCGCTCGTGGGGCTGGATGAAGCCGAGCGCGCGCAGCTGACCGCTGCGCTGCAGCGGGTGTGCAGGAACCTGTCCGACGGTTGAAGCCGCTGCGACGTCTTAATCCGCCGCCGCCGTCGAACGCAGGTAGCGATAGACGGTGGAGCGCGACACGCCGAGCGCCTGCGCTGCGGCGCTGACGTTGCCGTCGAGCTGCCCCAGCACCCACGTGACGTAGTCGCGCTCGAAGTCTTCCAGCGCGACGATGCCGGAGAACGCGAGCGGACCTTTTGCGGCGGGCGGCGTCGCGACCGGCAGGCGCAGGATCGCGCACACGCTGTCCTCATCGATCGACTGCCCGTCGCCGAAGGCGACGAGCCGCTCGACGGCGTTGCGCAGCTCGCGCACGTTGCCGGGCCACGGGTAGGCGGTCAGCCGGGCGAGCGCGGCGGGGGTAATGTCGGGCAGGCGGGCGGCGGCGCGCGCACTGCGGCGGATCAGGTAGTCGACCAGCAGCGGGATGTCCTCGGGCCGCTCGCGCAGCGGCGGCACCGGGATGTGCACGACGTTGAGCCGGTACAGCAGGTCGTGGCGGAACTTGCCGTCGGCCACCAGCGCGTCGAGGTCGCGGTGCGTCGCGGCGATGACCCGCGCGGTGGTGCGGCGCAGGGCGGTGGCGCCGAGCTGGCGGAATTCGCCCGAATCGAGCACGCGCAGGAGCTTTGCTTGGCAGGCCGCAGGCAGTTCGCCGATCTCATCGAGGAAGAGCGTGCCGCCGCTCGCGAGTTCGAACAGGCCTTCCTTGTCTGCGGTTGCGCCCGAGAAGGCGCCGCGCTTGTGGCCGAACAGTTCGCTTTCGACCAGATCGTCGTCAAGCAGGCCGCAGTTGAGCGGAACGTAGGATTCCTGCGCCCGCGGGCTCCAGCGGTGCAGCAGCCCGGCGACGATCTCCTTGCCCGCGCCGCTCTCGCCGGTGATGAGCACCGGCAGGTCGAGCGGCGCCGCCCGGCGCACGAGCTCAAGCGTGCGCCGCCACACCTCGCTCTCGCCGATCACGGCCGTGTCGTCGGCGCCGCGCAGGTGCGCGACCTCGGCACTGAGCGCCGCACAGCGCCGCGCGAGCATGCGTTTTTCCAGCGCGCGTTCAACGACGATGTCGAGTTCGGTGAGCTTGTACGGCTTGGAGAGGTAGTCGAAGGCGCCCAGCTTCATCGCCGCGATCGCGCTGTCGACGTTGCCGTGGCCGGTGAGGATCACGACCTCGACTTGCGGGTCGAGCTGCTTCAGGCGCTTGAGCACCTCGATGCCGTCGATGCCGGGCATCTTGATGTCGACCAGCGCGAGATCGACGCCGCCGTGCTGCGCGCACTCGAGCGCCGCCTCGCCGTCCGCGGCCTCGCTCAGGCGGTAGCCGGCACGCCCGAGGCGGCTGGTGAGCAGCTGGCGGTACAGGGATTCGTCATCGACGATGAGTACATGGCCTTTCATTGCATGCTTGCCTCGGCGCCGCCGTCGGAGCCCACCTCATCGGCGGACAGATGGATGCGGAACCACGCACCGCCCTCGGGGCGGTTGCCGCATTCGATGCGCCCGCCCAGTTCGGACATGATCCCGTAGCAGATCGACAGGCCCAGCCCGGTGCCACGCCCGGGCGCCTTGGTGGTGAAGAAGGGATCGAAGACGTGGTCGATGACGCCCGACGCCAGTCCGGGGCCCTCGTCGAGCACGTCGAGTTCCACCGCGCCGCCAGCCGGACGCAGCACGACGACGACGCGGCCCCGGCCGTCCATCGCGTCGCGGGCATTCTTCACGAGGTTGCGCAGCACCTGGTCGAGCAGCGTCGGGTTCGTTGCGACCGCGGGCAGCGGCCCTTCCGTGCGCAGCTCGACGTCGAGGCCGCGGGTCAGGCCAAGCTCGCGGTACGAATCGAGGCGCTCGCGCACGAGCATCGCCACATCGACGACCTCCAGCGGGACGGCCTGCTTGCGCGAGAACAGCAGCAGGTTGTCGGTGATCGCCTTGCAGCGCTGCGCCTGTTCCTGGATGGTGGTGAGCCCCTGGCGCAGGACGTCGAAGTCGGGATTCGACTGCGCGCCGGGGATCGACTCCATCAGCGCCTGAAGTTCCTCGGCGAAGCCGGAGACGAGGCCGAGCGGGTTGTTGATCTCGTGCGCGATGCCCGACGCAAACTGCCCGAGCGCGCTGAGCCGGTTGGCCTGCGCGAGCTGGCGCTCCATCTCGCGCCGGGCCGTGATGTCGCGCGCGACGCCGATCACGCCTTCGGGATGCCCGTCGGTGGACAGCACTGCGGAGCTGACCTCCAGCAGGCGGTTCGGCGCACCGCCCGGCGCGAGCATGATCTCGAACGGCGGGCCGCCCTCCCCCGCCAAGCGCCGGCGGAAGTCGCGGTCGACGCGCAAGGCCGATGAATGCAGCATCAGATCACTGCAACTGCGACCGATCGCGCGATCGGCAGGCACGCCCAGCAGCTCGGCCATGCGCGCATTGACGAAGCTGAAGCGCCCGTCGAGATCGAGGACATACACGGCGTCGTTGATGATGTCCTGGATCTGCTGCTCGCGGTTCTCCAGGCGCGCGGCGTACTCGGTGAGCTTGCGCTCGCGCTCCTGCTGCGCGGTGATATCGATCGCGAGGCCGCTGTAGCCGACGATCTTGTCGTCCTTGAACACCGGCTCGACCTGCAGGCGCATCGGCACCGGCAGCCCCGCGGCATCGCGCATCACGACGTCGAGCCGCGTGGCCGCCCGCACGCTGGCGATGCTCTTGAGGAAGCTCGACGCCTGCGCGCGGTATTCCGGCAGGACGAGGTCGCGTAGGCGCATGCCCGGCAGCTGTTCGGGCGTGATACCGAGACGCGTGCGCCCGGCCTTGTTGAGCTGCAGCATGCGGCCCGAGACGTGCAGCGCGAACACCATCTCGGGCAGATCCTCGATGAGGTTGCGGTAGCGCTGTTCCGACGCTTCGAGTTCGCGCGTGCGCTCGTACACCTTGCCTTCGAGGACGTTGATGCGGTCCTTGATGTTGAGGGGCTGGAAGTACTTGCGCAGGCCTTCGAACTCCGGCGCGCAGTCCGCCGCGTTCATCAGCGTCCACGAGCAGTGCTCGTCGCCGCGGCCCTCGCATTCGTGCTCGACGCAGATCATGTCGGTCTGGAACACGTAGGACGCGAAGCCCGACGCATAGCCCGCGAGCGTCCAGCACACCGCTTCGTCGGAGCGCCCGAACAGGCGCAGGTGCTGCTCGGCCTCGTAGGAACGGCGCCAGTTGCCGCTCATGCGGTAATGCCCGCGCGCGCGGTCGACCTCGACGGTGCGCGTCTCGACCTCCGCGATGCCCGAGAACATGTGCACCCGCGGCCCGCCGCGAACGAACTCTTCCAGCGTGTCGGGGTGCATGAAGCCGGGCAGTAGGCCGGCGTCCTCGAAGCCGCAGCTGAACCCGTAGCGGGTCAGGATCACCTTCGCGATGTCGGCGCCGAGCGTCTCGACCAGCTCCTTGCGCAGCGCGCCCATCGCGTCGGTGTGCAGCAGGATGGCGCGCCGGCCGCTGAACTGTATCGCCCCGCTGTCGGGCGAAAACTCCACCAGGGAGTAGAAATCCAGCTGATCGGCGCGCATCTTGTCCCGGTCCTCACGACTCAGGTCGGGATCATATCCCGATTATCCGGTCCGGCACCCGCCGCATCGCGCCGTAGCCGGGCCGGAATCATTCGGGATACCGCACAGCGCGCTCAATGCGCGCCCTGCACTTGCTCCTTGAGATACGGCGCTCCTTCGACCGGTGCCTCGCCTTGCTCGGGAGCCGTTTCCGGATGGAAGAACTGCTTGAGGATCAGTGCCGTCGTGGCCAGCAGGCCGGGGATCGCGACCACCATGAAGACCTCGCTGAAGCCGAGTTTGCGACGTGCGAGCTCGGCCACCAGGAAGGAGCCGGCAATGCCGCCGAAACGGCCGATGCCGAGCATCCACGCCACCCCCGTGGCGCGTCCCTGCGTGGGATAGAACGTGGCCGCGAGCGCCGGCATCGACACCTGGGCGGCGTTCATCATCGTCCCGGCGAGGAATACCACGACCACCAGCGCGCCGACGTTGCCGACCACCTGCCCGATTGAATACACCGAGACCGCGGTGAGTGCGTACGCGATGGCGACGATGCGGTTGCCGTTGAAGCGGTCCATCAGCCAGCCGACGAACACCGCCGCGCAACCGCCGAGCGGGAACAGCGCGGAGATCAGCGTGGCCGTCTTGGGATCGAGGCCGGCCTCCTTGAACAGGATGGGCATCCAGTTGATCAGCGCATAGAAGATCACCAGCCCCATGAAATAGGCGAGCCACAGCATCACCGAGCCGACCACGCGGGAGCGCGACAGCACCACGCCCAGCCCGCTCTTGCCGTCGGCAACGGCGACCGTCTCGGTGAGGCAGAACGAGCGTGCGCCCGCAGCCGCGGCGGAGATGCGGCCGAGCACGGCGCGGATCCGATCGGTCGAGACGCCCTTCGCCACCATGTAGCGCACCGACTCCGGCAGCCAGATCAGCATCACCGCAACCAGTGCGATGGGAGCGATCCCGCCGAGCACCAGCACGCTGCGCCAGCCGAACTGCGGAATCATCCACGCCGCCAGGAAACCGCCCAGCGCCGCCCCGAGGGGAAAGCCGGAGAACATCGCCGTAGTGATCAGCGCACGACGCTTCGTCGGCGAGTATTCACTGATCAGCGTGACCGCGTTGGGCATCGCCGCCCCCAGGCCGAGCCCGGTGAGGAAACGCAGAACCGTGAGGCTCTGCAGATCCGCGGCGAATGCCGACACCAGGCTCGCGACCGCGAACACCAGCACCGCCACGTTCAGCACCAGCCTGCGCCCCACACGGTCCGCCAGCGGGCCCGACACCAGCGCCCCGCCCGCAAGCCCGAACAGCGCCGCGCTCAGCACCGGGGCCAGGTCCGGTTTGGTGACGCCCCATTCCTGGATCAGCGAGGGCGCGATGTATCCGATCGCCGCAGTGTCGAAACCGTCCAGCAGCACGATCAGGAAGCACAGGACGAAGATGAGCCACTGGAAGCCGGAAAAGGCCTGGTGGTCTATGAAGGACTGAACGTCGACGGCGTCTTTACTGGACACGATTGTCTCCTCGGTAGCCGGATGGTTTAGCGGCTGCGGGGTGGCCTTCCCGCGACAGCCTCTTTGCTGCAGAAAGCGAGCCCCGCATGGGGGCACGCCCGAGGCAGTTCGTCAGGCAGCGGCCGCGGCGTGGCGCTCGTGCAGCGCGCGCAGCCGTCCCCGCTGCAGCTTGCCGGTCGGCGTCAGCGGCAGCGCATCGAGCCAATGCACCCAGCGCGGGCGCCGGTGGCCCGGCAATGCGGCGATGCCCTCCTCCAGCCGCTGGCGTGCCTCGGTCCAGCGGGCAGGCGCCGCGACAACGAGCACCGCCAGCGCCGTCAGGCCGTCTGCCGAATCGACGCCGACCGCCGCGATCTGGTGCAGGGCTTCGCCGCAGTGTGCCGCCAGCGCCTGTTCAACCCACAGGGTGCTGACCCACTGGCCGGCAATCTTGAGCATATCGTCGTTGCGGCCCGCGTATTCCAGACAGCCGTCCGGGTGGCGCAGGAACATGTCGCCGGGCGAGAACCAGCCGTTGTCGAAATCGACCTGGGCGTCGGGCCGCTTCCAGTAACCGACCGCGACCGTGGTGTGGCGCACCCAGATCCGCTGCGGCAGCTCCGCATCCACGTCCGGATTGAAGCGCACCTCGGTCAGCGGTGTCGGGCGCATCAGGCCCGAGTCGTCGTTGCTGTAGAGCATCAGGCACAGCGTCTCGGAGGTGCCGTAGCCGCTGATCAGCGCGCATCCGGTCTGTTCGCGCCAGCCCTGGCGTATCGCGAGCGGCAGCGCCTCGCCGGCCGACACGAAATGGCGGATGCCGCGATCGGCCAGCCGCGCCGCGACGCCGGTCTGCAGCATCTTGTTGTACAGCGTCGGCACGCTGAAGAGCAGCGTCGGGCGGTGCTTCGCGACCATCTCCTCGACGCGCTCGGCCGTCGGCCATTCGCGGTCCAGGATCACCGTCGCCCCTGCGCGCAGCCCGGCGAACAGGCTGTTGCCGAGCGCATAGGCGAAGAACAGCTTGGACGTTGCATACAGCCGGTCCGCGGACGTCAGACCGGCGAGATTACAGGCGAAGGAATGGGCGTTGACGACGACGCGCTGCACATGGATCACGCCCTTGGGCGTGCCCGTCGTGCCGGAGGTACCGATCCACAGGGCCGGCGCCTCGGCATCGAGTTGCATGGGCTCGATCCCTTCCGCACGTGCAAACGTCTGCGTCCAATCATGGTCCGCGACGCCGCCGCCGACCACCGCGGGAGCCCCGGGAAGCGTCGCGACCAGCCCCAGCAGATCCGCTGCCTGCGGCGGCTCGCACCATACGAAACGCGCCTCGCATTCCTTCAGGATCGGCGTCAGCTCAGCCATCGACAGCCGCGGATTGACGCCGATGGCCACGCCGCCTGCCCAGATCGCGCCGAGATAGGCCTCGACCCAGTCGTCGCTGTCGGGCGCGAACACCACCACGCGCTCGCCCGGTGCCAGTCCCAGTGCCTGCCACGCCCCCGCCGCACGCCGCACGCGCTCCCGCAGTTCGGCATAGCTCACCCGCCGCTCGTCGCATTCGATGGCTATCGCGGCATCCGCGCCTGCCGACAGCAGGATTTCAGCAGCATTCATTCGCACTTCTCCACATTGAGGCGGGTTTCTCAAGAGAAGCCCGTGTAGCCGTCCGGTGAATCGGGGTGCGCCGAAGGGCGACCGAATTTTTGCGCACGATAGGCTCGGGCGATGACCGGAACAATACGCGGCAACCACTTTCTGCATCGCTTTTGATGGATGTCAAATTATCTTGCAGTGCACTAAAACTCCGCAGGCGACGATTTTCTCGGGTCGCCGGCGCCGCATCCCCCGCCGTTCCTGACAGTGGCGGCAAATCCGGTCGCGCAGCCGCAGATCCTGCCTCGGCTATCGCGCGCATCCCGCGCCCCTGCAAAAAGTCACCCGCTTTTTTGTTTGACTTCCAACTGTTTTATTGCAACACTACACCCAACCATCAGGACAACAGGAGACGACAATGGGGATCAGGGACAAGGTCGAACAACTGTGCGCACGCATGCACGACACGCCGCAATACGACACGCAGGGTGCCGTGCTGTTCGTCGACCTCGAGAAGCGCGAAACGCAGCGCAAGTACCTGCCGCTCGAGGTGCTGCGCACCTACCTCGGCGGACGCGGCGCCAATATGTACCTGCTCTACAACCTGCTGCAGGACGGGCGCGAAGCCCTCGACCCCGAAGTCCCCCTGATCTTCGGCGCCGGCACCCTCACCGGCGACATGCCGGCCGCCACCCGCGGCAACTTCACCAGCCGCTCGCCCGAGAGCGACGCGATCCTCGACACCAACGGCGGTGACTACTTCCCGTCCTTCGTCAAGCGCCACGGCTACGATCACATCGTGCTATACGGCCTGGCGCCGCAATGGACGCTGCTGCGCATCGCACATGAAGAAGTGCAGTTCATCGACGCGACGCCCTACCTCGGTCTCGACAACCTCGACCTGCCCGGCGCGATCGAACGCGACTTCGCATGCACCGAACGCAAGGACATGGCGCTCGCCCGCATCACCACCGCCGGCGAGAACCTGGCGCTGTGCAGCGGCATCATGGGCGGCATCAAGGCGATCTGGGCACGCGGCGGCGGCGGCGCGAAGATGGGTTCGCTGCACCTGAAGGCCATCATGGTGCACGGCAAGCCGGACGAAGCGCCCAAGGTGGCCGAACTCAAGGCGCACAACAAGGTGATCGGCAAGAAGATCACCTCGACCTCGGTGATCAAGAACGCCCTCAAGCAGGTCGGCACGCCCTTCCTGTACAAGCCGTCGCGCGTGCTCGGCGCACTCGGCACGCTGAACAATCAGAAGACGGACTGGCACCCGACGCTCGACGCCGACAACTTCGACCCCTACCGCCCGGGCATGGACGGTTGCTTCAAGTGCCCGGTGCATTGCCGCAACCTCAACGACATGACCCCCGAGGGCAAGGGCGGCTGGGGCTCGGCCGCGCTCAAGGGCCTGAAGGGCAACGCCAGCTATGACAAGGCGCAGGCCGACGTCGAGCACGGCAAGCAGCGCACCTACAACGGCATCCACAACGACGGCAAGTTCGACCAGTACGACAAGGGCGACGGCCCCGAGTACGTCACCGTCGGCAAGTTCGGCCCGATGATCGGCCTGAAGGAGCCCGAGCACATCCTGCGCCTCAACAACATCCTCAACGACCTCGGCCTCGACTCGGCCTCGACCGGCAGCGCGATCTCGTGGGCGATGGAGCTGTGGCAGCGCGGCATCATCGACGCGAGCCACACCGGCGGACTGGACCTGTCGTGGGGCAACTACGAGACGGTCGAGAAGCTGCTGTTCATGACCGCCAAGCGCGAAGGCTTCGGCGACACCATCGCCGACTCCGCACGCGCCGTCGAGCGCGGCAAGTATCCGGCCGAAGCCCTGGACTACCGCATGGCGGTGAAGGGCCTGTTCCAGTCCGACCCGCACGACGCGCGCATCCTCAAGGCCTTCGCGCTGGGCCTGTCGGTCGCCACGCGCGGCATGGACCACCTGCGCAACCGCGTCACGCTCGAGATCAACGCCCGCATCAACGACGACGCCGCGTTCAAGACCGAGCTTTACGGCGGCACCGTCGCGGCCGAGCCGAACCGCTACGAGGGCAAGGAATTCGCCGTGCGCCGCTGCGAGAACACCTTCGCCGTCGGCGACTCGGTGGGCATGTGCCGCTTCAACACCAAGCTGTTCAACTCACCGACGACCCCGGACTGCGGCGACTTCGCGACCCAGCTGACCACCGCGACCGCGCACGAATTCACCGGCGAGCAGCTGAACGAGATCGGCCGCAACATCACCGGCCTGGAGCGCCTGATCAACTTCCGCCTCGGCCTGCGCGGCAAGGACGACACCCTGCCGAAGCGCTGGTTCGAGGAACAGATCGAGGTCGGCCCGTTCAAGGGCGAGAAGGTCGACCGCAAGGAGTTCGAGGCGATGAAGGCGCGCTTCTACGAAGTCACCGGTCTCAACGCCGAGGGCGTGCCCAAGGCCGACTGGCACGAACAGCTCGCCGGCGCCACCACCGGCTTCGCCGTGCGCATCGAACTGCCGCACCCGCTGCCCGGCGCGCCGGAAAAGGCGATCGTCATCGACGAACCGGTCGCGAACGTCGTCGCACTGCGCGACGCCCTGGCCCGCCGCCTGCCCGAAGCCCGCGAGGCGCTCAACGACCATTCGTGGAACATCGCGGTCAACGGCCACATGGTCCTGGCGGGCGAGCGCGAGACCGCCCTGCACCATGGCGACCGCGTGGCCTTCGTACCGATCATCGCCGGCGGCTGAATAGCAAAATGGGCGGGGAGCCCGCTCCCCATCCGCGCAGCACGAAATGCAAACGGCGGACGATACCCTCGTCCGCCGTTTGTATTTACGGGACGACTTGCGCGCTGCTTGCCTAGTTCCAGCCCCCGCCCAGCGCCTTGTACAGCGCGATGCGGTTCGCGGCATCGGACTGGCGCACGGCGATCAGGTCCAGCTCGGCAGCGTACAGGCTGCGCTGCGCATCCAGCAGGCCGAAGTAGCTGTCGATGCCCGCCTTGTAACGCGCCTCCGATAGCTTGAAGCTCGCCTCGGTCGCCTCCACCAGCTTGCGCCGCGCGTCGAGCTGCTCGGTCAGCGTCGCGCGTTCGGCCAGCGCATCGGCCACTTCGCGGAACGCCAACTGGATCGCCTTCTCGTATTGCGCCACCGCGATCTCCCGCTGCACCTTCGTCGCCTCGAGATTCGCCGAGAGCCGCCCGGCCTCGAAGATCGGCAGCGAAATCTGCGGCGCGAAGCTCCACGTCCCCGATCCCGCCTCGAACAGGCCGTCCAGCGTGCTGCTCGCGGTGCCCGCCGCGGCGGTCAGCGTGATGCGCGGGAAGAAGGCCGCGCGCGCCGCGCCGATGCTGGCGTTCGCCGCACGCAGCTGGCGCTCCGTCTGCAGGATGTCCGGGCGACGCGTGAGCACCTCGGACGGCACGCCCGCCGGCAGCTCCGCCACCGACGTGATCGACTCAGTCAGGCCTTGCGGCAGCAACCCGACCGGAACCTCCGCACCGACCACCAGCGCCAGTGCATTCCGGTCCTGCGCGACGAGCGACGTGTAGCGCGCCGCATCGGCGCGTGCCCCTTCGAGCAGCGTCTGCGCCTGGCGCAGATCCACCGCCGAGGTCGCCCCCACATCGAAACTGCGCTTCGTCAGATCAAAGGACTTCTGCCGCGTCGCCAGCGTGTTGTTCGCCAGCGTCTGCCGCTCGCGATCCGCCGCGAGACGCAGCCACGCATCGGCGACTTCCGCGACGAGGCTGATCTGCGCGCTGCGCCGCGCTTCCTCGGTGCCGAGATACTGCTCCAGCGCCTGTTCGTTCAGGCTGCGGATGCGGCCGAAGAAATCCAACTCATAGGCCGAGAAACCCACCGTCGCGCTATAGCGCCGCGTGGTCGTCGCCGCGCCGTTGCTGCCGAGGTCGGCAGGCAGGCGCTGCGCCGTCTCGCCGGCGCTGGCTGAAATCGACGGGAACAGGTCCGCGCGCTGGATGCCGTACTGCGCCCGCGCTCGCTCGATGTTGAGTGCGGCGATGCGCAGGTCGCGATTGTTCGCGAGCGCCAGTTCGACGAGTTCGCGCAGGCGCGCGTCGGCGAAATAGTCGCGCCAGACCGGGGCCGCGCTCGCGGCGGTCGCGGGCGCATCCGGGAACGCGACCGGCACCGGCGCGGCCGGACGGTCATAGGCGGGAATCAGCGAGCAGGCTCCCGCCAGCGTGGCGGCGACCGCGACGACCAGGGTACGCATTTTGGTCATCACTTTGCCTCCTGTACGGCCGCCGCATCCGATACGGACACCTTGTCCTGCAGCTTGCTCTTGAAGATCCGCTTGATCACGACGTAGAACAGCGGAATGAAGAAGATGCCCAGCACGGTCGCCGCGATCGTGCCGCCGAGCACGCCGGTGCCGATGGCATTCTGGCTGCCCGCGCCCGCGCCCTTGGCGATCGCCAGCGGCAGCACGCCGAGGCCGAACGCCAGCGAGGTCATCAGGATCGGCCGCAGCCGCATGCGCACGGCCTCCAGCGTCGCCTCGATCAGATCCTTGCCCTCCTTCTCCATCTGCGCCTTCGCGAACTCCACGATCAGGATCGCGTTCTTCGCCGACAGCCCGATCGTGGCCAGCAGGCCGACCTGGAAATACACGTCGTTCGACAGCCCGCGCCCGGTCGCCGCCAGGATCGCGCCCAGCACCCCGAGCGGCACCACCAGCATCACCGCGAAGGGCACCGACCAGCTCTCGTACAGCGCCGCCAGACACAGGAACACCACCAGCAGCGACAGCGCGTACAAAGCAGGCGCCTGCGCCCCGGAACGGCGCTCCTCGTACGAGGTGCCGGTCCATTCGTAGCCGATCCCCGTCGGCAGCTTGGCCATGATCTCTTCGACCGCAGCCATCGCGTCACCCGAGGACAGCCCGGGCGCCGCCTGGCCGAGGATCTCGATCGACGGCTGGCCGTTGTACCGCTCGAGACGCGGCGACCCATACACCCAGCGCGCCGTCGTGAAGGCCGCGAGCGGCACCATCTCGCCCTGCTTGTTGCGCACGTACCACTTGCCGAGATCCTCCGGCGTCATCCGCGCGGGCGCATCGGCCTGCAGATACACCCGCTTGATGCGGCCACGATCGATGAAGTCATTCACATAGACACCGCCCCATGCCGTGTTCAGCGTGTCGTTGACGTCCGCGACCGAAACACCCAGTGCGCCCGCCTTCGCATGGTCGATGTCGAGCTGGTACTCCGCGACGTCGTCCTGGCCGTTCGGGCGCACGGCGACCAGCCGCTTGTCCTGCGCCGCCAGCCCCAGGAACTGGTTGCGCGCCCCGACCATCACGTCGTGACCGAGGCCCGCACGGTCCTGCAGCATCACGTTGAAGCCGTTCGACGTGCCCAGTTCCAGCACTGCCGGCGGAACGAAGGCGAAGACCATCGCCTCGCGGATCTGCGAGAACGCGCCCATCGCCCGCCCCGCCACCGACTTCACGTCGCGCCCGGGCGCGCGCCGCTCATCCCAGTCACGCATGCCGACGAAGCCCAGGCCCATGTTCTGGCCGCTGCCGCCGAAGCTGAAACCCGCCGCCGTGAAGATCGAGCGCACGTTATCCTTCTCGGTCTCGAGGAAGTGCTGCTCGACCTTCTTCAGCACCTCGACCGTGCGCTCCTGCGTCGCGCCTGCGGGCAGCGTGACCTGCGTGAACATCACGCCCTGGTCTTCCTCCGGCAGAAAGGACGTCGGCATGCGAGCGAACAGCAGGCCCAGCACGACGATGATCGCGACGTAGATCGCGAGGTAGCGGAAGCTGCGATGCAGGATGCGGGCAACCGCCGACTCGTAGCGATGCGTATTGCGCGCGAACATCACATTGAACCAGCGGAAGAAGCGCCCGAAGATGCTGCCTTCCCCGTGCCCATGGCCCTTTTCCACCGGCTTGAGCATCGTCGCGCACAGCGCCGGCGTGAACACGATCGCCACCAGCACCGACAAACCCATCGCCGCCGCGATCGTGATCGAGAACTGGCGATAGATCACTCCCGTCGAGCCGCCGAAGAACGCCATCGGGATGAACACAGCGGACAGCACGAGGCCGATACCGACCAGCGCCCCGGTGATCTGCCCCATCGACTTTTTCGTCGCCTCCTTGGGCGAGAGTCCCTCTTCGGTCATCACCCGCTCGACGTTCTCGACGACCACGATCGCATCGTCCACCAGCAGGCCGATCGCCAGCACCAGGCCGAACATCGTCAGCGTGTTGATCGAGAAGCCCGCCGCCGCCATCACGCCGAAGGTTCCGAGCAGCACCACCGGCACCGCGATCGTCGGAATGATCGTCGCGCGGAAGTTCTGCAGGAACAGGTACATCACGAGGAACACCAGCGCGATCGCCTCGATCAGCGTCTGCACCACGCCCTGGATCGAGATCTTCACGAACGGCGTCGTGTCGTACGGCACCACGACCTCGATGCCGGCTGGGAAGTAGGGCTTCATCTGCTCCATCTTCGCGCGCACCGCGGCCGCGGTTTCCAGCGCGTTCGCCCCCGCCGCCAGCTTCACGCCGATACCCGCCGCCGGCTTGCCGTTGAAGCGCCCGACGATGCCGTAGTTCTCCGCCCCGATCTCGATGCGCGCGACATCCTTGAGGCGCACCTCGCCGCCCTGCGCGGAGCTGCGCAGCAGGATCTTCTCGAACTGCGCAACCGACTCCAGGCGGTTCTGGGCCGTGATCGTCGCCGTGAAACCCTGCCCCGAAACCGCCGGCACGCCGCCGAGCTGACCAGCCGAAACCTGTGCATTCTGCGTCCGGATCGCCGTCTGCACGTCACCCGGCGTCAGGTGGAAATTGTTGAGCTTGGCCGGATCGAGCCAAATGCGCATCGCGTACTGCGCGCCAAACACCTGCACTTCGCCGACGCCGGTCACGCGCGACAGCGGATCCTGCACGCTCGACACCAGGAAGTCCGAGAGGTCGGCCCGGTCCATGCTGTTGTCGCCGGAGACGAAGCCCAGCACCATCAGGAAGTTGCGCGTCGACTTGGCGACCTGCACCCCCTGCTGCTGCACCGCCTGCGGCATCAGCGGCAGCGCGAGCTGCAGCTTGTTCTGCACCTGCACCTGCGCGATGTCGGGGTTCGTGCCCGCGTCGAAGGTCAGCGTGATCGTCGCGCGGCCGAAGGAGTCCGACGACGAACTCATGTACAGCAGCCCGTCGAGGCCGGTCATCTTCTGCTCGATGACCTGGGTGACGGAGTCCTGCACCGTTTTTGCCGAAGCGCCGGGATAGGTCGCGTTGATGACCACGGTCGGCGGTGCGATCGACGGATACTGCGCCACCGGCAGGCGCATGATCGACAGCGCGCCGAACAGCATGATGACGATCGCGATGACCCACGCGAAGATGGGCCGGTCGATGAAGAAACGTGCCATCGTCCGCTACCTCACTTGGCCGCCGCCGCGGCAGGCGCCGCCGCAGCCGCGGTTGCGGGCGAACCCGCCGCACCGGCTTCCTCGGCCTGCACCGCCGCACCCGGACGCACTTTCTGCAAGCCCTCGACGATCACGCGATCACCCGCAGACAAGCCTTGCGTCACCACCCAGGCATCTCCCTGCGACTGGCCCGTCGTGACGATGCGCGACTCGACCTTGCTCTCCCCATTGACCACCATCACCGTCGCGTTGCCACGTGCATCGCGGCTCAAAGCCGCATGCGGAACGAGGATCGCGTCACTGTTCACCCCTTGGGAGAGGCGCGCACGCACATACATGCCCGGCAGGAGGTCGCCCTTCGGATTCGGGAATACCGCACGCAGCGTCACGCTGCCGGTACCCTGATCGACGGTGATTTCCGAGAACTCCAGCTTGCCCTCGCTGCCATATAGCGAGCCATCCTCCAGCACCAGGCTGACCGGAACCGCGTCGCCGCCGACACGCTTCAGCCGGCCGTCGGCAAGATCGCGCCGCAACTTCAGCAGTTCCGCACTCGACTGAGTGACATCCACATAGATCGGATCGAGCTTCTGCACCGTCGCCAGGGCCGCAGCCTGATTGGCCGTCACCAGCGCGCCCGGCGTCACGGTCGAACGCCCGATGCGTCCGCTGATCGGCGAATTCACGCGGGTGAACTCGAGATCGATCTTCGCCTTGTCGACCGCCGCCTTCGCGCTCGCGACCTCGGCCTGCACCTGCTTGAGCTCGGCCGCCGCATCGTCGTTGGCCTGCCTGCTCACCGCCTCGATGCCGACCAGCTGCGCATAGCGCTCCGCCTTCAGCCGCGCCGCATGCACGTTCGCCTCGGCGCGCGCGAGATTCGCCTTCGCGCTGTCGTACGCGGCCTGATAGGTCGCCGGGTCGATCTGGTACAGGACCTGCCCGGCCTTCACCTCGCTGCCTTCCGTGAACAGGCGCTGCTTGACGATCCCGCCCACCTGCGGCCGCAGCTCCGCGATCAGATAAGGAGCGGTCCGTCCCGGCAGCTCCGACGTCAGCGGCACCGCTTCCGTGCGTACCGAAACCACCGTCACGGCGGGCGCTCCCTGCCCCGCGCCGGGCCCGGCCGGTTGCGACTTGTCGCCGCTGCACGCGCTCGATAGAAATGCGCCAACGACGACCATTGTCAGGACGTTGTAACGCAGGCTGGGGGTTCTATGCATGTTTCGCCTCGAAATCATCGCGGACCGCCGGTCGCGGTCCGCTGAACGAATTTGATTGTGCCTGAACTAGAATGAACATTCTAGATCGAACGCTCATTCTATGTTAGCCTTGATCACAGATCAATGTTGCTGCAAACCGATTACGACCACGAGAACCGCCAGATGTGCCCCGGACCCGCCGAACGATCACGCGCTGACGCGCGCCGCGCCCAGATTCTTGCCGCTGCAGTCGACTGCTTCCGCCAGCATGGATTTCATGGCGCCAGCATTGCACAGATCTCGAAGGCGGCCGGCATGAGCCCGGGGCACATCTATCACTACTTCGAGAACAAGGAAGCGATCATCTCGGCGATCGTCGCGGGCGACCTCGAACGTTTCCTGATCCTCACATCGGAAATCCGGTCCGCGTGCAACGTGCGCGAAGCGATGCTCGACCGCGTGGCCGAAGGCATCGACCAGTGCCTGGACCACCAGACCGCAGGCCTGAAGCTGGAAATCGTCGCCGAAGCCTCGCGCAACCCGCATGTCGCCGAAATCGTGCGCTCGGCGGACAAGGTCTGCCGTGAAAGCCTCATGCTGACGATGCGCGACATGCGCCGTGCGGCCGGTCACGAGGACGACGACGCCACGCTTGCCGCGATGGTCGAGGTCTTCGTGTCGATGTTCGAAGGCCTGCAGATCCGGACCATCCGCAACCCGGGCATCGACCGCAGCGTCGTAATTCCCCTGTTCCAGCACTCCCTGCGCGCCCTGCTCGACCAGACACCCTGAATGCGCGGATCGCCCCTCACTCGGCGCCCGGATCGTCCGCGGAATCCGGGAACAGCACCTCGGTAAAGCCGAACCGGCTCAGGTCGCGCATTCGCATCGGGTACAACACGCCGGCCAGATGATCGCACTCGTGCTGCACCACTCGTGCATGGAAGCCCTCCACGCTGCGGTCGATGCGGCTGCCGTCCGGCGCATGGCCCTGGTAGCGGATACGGCGGTAACGCGGCACCACACCGCGTAGCCCCGGCACCGACAGGCAACCTTCCCAGCCCTCCTCCTCGTCCGCGCCCAGCGGCGTGATCACCGGATTCACCAGGATCGTGCGCGGCACCGGCGGAGCATCCGGATAGCGCTCGCTGTGCTCGAAGCCGAAGATCACCACCTGCAGGCTCACCCCGATCTGCGGAGCAGCCAGCCCGACGCCGCCGGCCGCGGCCATCGTATCGAACATGTCCCCGACCAGTGCGTCGAGTTCACGCGTGCCGAACGTGCGCACCGGCTCGGCCGCGTGCAACAGGCGCGGATCGCCCATGCGGAGGATGGTTCTGACTGCCATGGATTGCACGCTCCCGAACGGATTCGATGTAACAGGCCCCGGCCGGACAGCCGGCGCCCCGCGCGCAATGGTACGACGCAGCCTCGTCACGTCAAGGCAGACGCACCAACGCCCGGAATCGGGTCCCCCAAGCTGCCTGCGGCCCCACTACCCGATCGCGGCGAATTGACCCGTTTTCCCTGCGCTTATCGACGCAGCACCGGTCGCAGCCGCGCGATAACCTGCATCCATGTCCGAACCGGTTGGTGCGAACGGACGAGGAGCAACAAATGGAAATCGAATATCTCGAGTACGAGTGCGAAGTGATCGACCTCGACGACACTGCGGCGCGCGGCTACGATTCACAGGCCGAAGAAGCCGCCGTCGAGGCGGTGTTCGCAAGCTGGTTCACCGATTTGCGCAGCCGCGGCGCACCCGTGGTGAACGCCGACGTGAACTGAAAGCCCGGCGCAGCGGCTGTCGACGAAACCCGTCGCGGACGCCCGCAATACCCATGGCTTCAGGACGAATCAGCAGGATGACGCCGGCTCTCTTCGAAAACTGCGACGAGCGCTCGACCGGCCGCGAAGAACTCGCACCGGGCGCCGCAGTGCTGCGTGGCTTCGCGCGTCCGCACGCCGAACATCTCGCTGCCGCGATCGCGGAGATCACCGCCCGCGCGCCGTTCCGCCACATGCTGACGCCAGGCGGCCAGCACATGTCCGCAGCGATGACCAACTGCGGCCCGCTCGGCTGGATCTCCGACCGCAACGGCTATCGCTACGAAGCTTGCGATCCGCTCAGCGGCACCCCGTGGCCGCCGATGCCCGGATCCTTCGCCCACCTTGCGGCCGACGCGGCAGCTGCAGCCGGCTATCCCGGATTCCTTCCCGACGCCTGCCTCATCAACCGCTACGACCCCGGCACACGCATGTCCCTCCATCAGGACCGCGACGAGCGTGATCTCACCGCCCCCATCGTCTCGGTATCGCTCGGCCTGCCCGCAGTTTTTCTATTCGGTGGGCTGAGCCGCAGCGATCGCAGCGACCGCATCGCGCTCATGCACGGCGACGTGGTCGTGTGGGGCGGTCCGTCACGGCTGCGCTTTCACGGCATCCTGCCCGTGAAGGAAGGCACTCACCCCCTGCTCGGCCGTCAGCGCATCAACCTGACCTTCCGCAAAGCGGCCTGAACATCCGCACGACATCGCACACGCCCATCCGGGGCCGAGCAGGCGAATCTCCGGCTGGAACATGCTCTCCGGTGGGCGGAAAGATCACTCCGAAGCAGGCAGAAACACGAAAGCCGGCTTGCGCCGGCTTTCATGCTGCTGATTTAACAGCGGATTCTGGTGGGTGCTGACGGGGTCGAACCGCCGACATTCGCCTTGTAAGGGCGACGCTCTACCAACTGAGCTAAGCACCCGTACTGGACGGGGGCTAGGCCCGTTCCAGCAAAGTCGATCAGTTTACAGCATCTTTCAGAGCCTTGCCAGCCCTGAACTTCGGAACCTTTGCAGCCTTGATCTTGATGTTCTTGCCGGTACGCGGATTGCGGCCGGTGCGCGCGGCACGCGCCCCAACATGGAAGGTGCCGAATCCGACAAGGGTCACGGAGTCGCCCGCCTGAAGCGCGCCCTTGACCGCCGCAATCGCTGCATCGAGCGCCTTGCCCGCGGCCGCCTTCGACAACTCTGCTTCGGAGGCGATTTGGTCGATCAGTTCGGATTTGTTCACTTAAGTCCCCTTTTGGATATGAGAGCGATAACCCGAAATGCGCAAACCCTCGGCTGGTGCCGCATTCAGGGCGATTCCAAATGCGTTGCGAGAAGCACGGACTTTATATCGCGCTGTATTCCGGGGTGTCAATACGCGCTGCAGCGTTTTACATCACTGCAACGCGTATCGACGCGGGACTTGGTGAACGCCCCCTCGTGCTCAGTGCGCGCGGACGGTCTTGCCCGTGGCGCCGCCTTCAGCGGATTCCGCCGGCGGAGTTTCCTCCGCCACGGCGTCCGGCAGCGGCTGGGGCATGCGTTCGAGCGCGTGTTCGAGCACCTGATCGATCCAGCGCACCGGGACGACTTCGATCGCATTCTTGATGTTCTCGGGGATCTCCACCAGATCCTTGACGTTCTCTTCCGGAATGAGCGCCACGCGGATGCCACCACGCACCGCCGCCAGCAACTTTTCCTTGAGGCCGCCGATCGGCAACACCTCGCCGCGGAGCGTGATTTCCCCGGTCATCGCAACGTCGCAACGCACCGGAATGCCCGAGAGCACCGACACCAGCGCGGAGCAGATCGCGGTGCCCGCCGACGGACCGTCCTTGGGAATCGCGCCTTCCGGCAGGTGAATATGGATGTCGCTCTTCTGGTAGAAGTCTTCCTGGATGCCCAGCGAGCGCGAACGCTTGCGCACCACCGACAGCGCAGCCTGGATCGACTCCTGCATCACCTCGCCGAGCTTGCCGGTCGTCATGACCTTGCCCTTGCCCGGCAGTGCAACCGCCTCCACCGTGAGGAGCTCGCCGCCGACCTCGGTCCATGCCAGCCCCGTTACCTGGCCGATCTGGTTTTCCTTCTCGGCCATGCCGAAGGAGTACTTGCGCACGCCTAGGTACTTGTCGAGATTCTTCGCGTTGACGATGACCTTGCTGGTGCGCTTCTTCAGCACCAGCGACTTCACCACCTTGCGGCAGATCTTCGAGATCTCGCGCTCCATGCTGCGCACGCCCGCCTCGCGGGTGTAGTAGCGGCACACGTCGCGCAACGCTTCGTCGGTCACCGACAGCTCGTCGCGCTTCAGCCCGTTGTTCTTCATCTGCTTCGGCAGCAGATAGCGCAACGCGATGTTGACCTTCTCGTCTTCCGTGTAGCCGGACAGGCGGATCACCTCCATCCGGTCGAGCAGCGCCGCCGGGATGTTGAGGGTGTTCGCCGTCGCCACGAACATCACGTCCGACAGGTCGAAATCGACCTCAATGTAGTGGTCCTGGAAGGTGTGGTTCTGCTCCGGGTCGAGCACTTCGAGCAGCGCCGAGCTTGGATCGCCACGGAAATCCATGCCGAGCTTGTCCACCTCGTCGAGCAGGAACAGCGGGTTCTTCACCCCGACCTTGTTCATGTTCTGCAGGATCTTGCCCGGCATCGAACCGATGTAGGTGCGGCGGTGGCCGCGGATCTCGGCCTCGTCGCGCACGCCACCCAAGGCCATGCGCACGAACTTGCGATTGGTCGCCTTCGCGATCGACTGGCCGAGCGAGGTCTTGCCCACGCCCGGAGGCCCGACGAGGCACAGGATCGGCGCCTTGACCTTGTCGACGCGCTGCTGCACCGCGAGGTACTCGAGGATGCGTTCCTTCACGCGCTCGAGGCCGTAGTGATCCTTGTCGAGGATTTTCTCCGCCTCGGCGAGATCGCGGCTCACGCGCGACTTCTTCTTCCACGGCAGACCGATCAGCGTGTCGATGTAGTTGCGCACGACGGTCGCTTCGGCGGACATCGGCGACATCAGGCGCAGCTTCTTGAACTCGGCCTGGGCCTTCACGAGCGCCTCCTTGGGCATGCCCGCAGCCTTGATCTTCTTGTCCATCTCCTCGAGGTCGGCACCTTCCTCGCCTTCCCCAAGTTCCTTCTGGATCGCCTTGACCTGCTCGTTCAGGTAGTACTCGCGCTGGCTCTTCTCCATCTGGCGCTTGACGCGGCCACGGATGCGCTTTTCGACCTGCAGGATGTCGAGTTCCGTCTCGAGTTGCGACAGCAGGCGCTCCAGGCGATCGCCGGTGTCCGCCATCTCCAGCACCTCCTGCTTCTGCTCGAGCTTGAGTGGCAGGTGGGCGGCAATGGTGTCCGCAAGCCGACCGGCATCGTCGATCCCGGACAGCGACGCGAGGATCTCCGGCGGGATCTTCTTGTTCAGCTTAACGTACTGGTCGAACTGGGCGATGATCGCGCGACGCATCGCTTCGAGTTCGTTGTTGTCGGTTTCGGGGACCGGCACCGGCGTGACTTTCGCCACGAAGACGCTGCGCAGGTCTTCGACCGAGTCGACGCGGGCACGCTGCACGCCTTCGACGAGCACCTTGATCGTGCCGTCGGGGAGCTTGAGCATCTGCAGGATGTTGGCGATGCAGCCGATCTCGTAGAGATCCTCGGCCGAAGGCTCGTCCTTGGCGGCGGATTTCTGCGCCACGAGGAGGATACCCTTGCCCGCCTCCATGGCGTTCTCGAGGGCCTTTATCGACTTCGGGCGACCCACGAAGAGCGGAATCACCATGTGCGGGAACACCACTACATCGCGCAGCGGCAGCAGCGGCAGTTCCATTTGCTCGTGGGGGAGGTCAAGCGGGCCTGACATGATTGTTATTACCTCGAAAGGACTGGTCAGGCCCACATGGGGGCCCGACCATGAAATATCAAGCGGCGCCTAGAACCGATTTCGGGTTTAGTTGGAACCCGACACCTTTTGTTGATCCGCATAGATCAACAGCGGCTGGGCGCCTTCTTCGATGGTGCCTTCGTCGACGACCACCTTCTCCACCCCTTTCATGGTGGGCAAGTCGTACATGATGTCCAGCAGCGCGCCCTCGAGAATCGAGCGCAGGCCGCGAGCGCCGGTCTTGCGGCGGATCGCCTTGCGCGCCACGGCGTGCAGTGCCGCCGGACGAATCTCGAGCTCCACGCCTTCCATCGAGAACAGCTTCTGGTATTGCTTGATCAGCGCGTTCTTCGGCTCCACGAGAATCTGGATCAGCGCAGCCTCATCGAGTTCCTGCAAGGTCGCGACGACCGGCAAGCGGCCGACGAATTCGGGGATCAGACCGAACTTCACGAGGTCTTCCGGCTCCACGTGGCGGAAGGATTCGGTCTGATTGCGCCCTGCGCGGCTCTTGATCTCCGCACCGAAGCCGATGCCGATCTTCTCGGTGCGGTTGCGGATGACCTTCTCCAGACCGTCGAAAGCGCCACCGCAGATGAAGAGGATGTTGGTGGTGTCGACCTGGATGAAGTCCTGGTTCGGGTGCTTGCGTCCGCCCTGCGGCGGAATCGACGCCACAGTGCCTTCGATGAGCTTGAGCAGCGCCTGCTGCACGCCCTCGCCAGACACGTCGCGCGTGATCGACGGGTTGTCGGACTTGCGCGAAATCTTGTCGATCTCGTCGATATAGACGATGCCGTGCTGCGCCTTGTCGACGTCGTAGTCGCACTTCTGCAGCAGCTTCTGGATGATGTTTTCGACGTCCTCGCCGACATAGCCGGCTTCGGTGAGCGTCGTTGCATCCGCCATCACGAACGGGACGTTGAGGAGGCGCGCGAGGGTCTGCGCGAGCAGCGTCTTGCCGGAGCCGGTGGGCCCGATCAGCAGGATGTTGCTCTTCGACAGCTCGACGTCGTCCTTGCGCCCCGAAATGTGGCGCAGGCGCTTGTAGTGGTTGTACACGGCGACGGCCAGGTTGCGCTTGGCCTGCTGCTGGCCGATCACATACTGGTTGAGGATCTCGCAGATCTCGGCCGGGGTGGGCAGGCTGTTGCTGCCGCCTTCGGTCTCCGCCGACTGCGCGATCTCGTCACGGATGATGTCGTTGCACAGCTCGATGCACTCGTCGCAGATAAAGACCGACGGCCCCGCAATGAGTTTGCGAACCTCATGCTGGCTCTTTCCGCAAAACGAGCAGTACAGCAGCTTTTCGCCGCCCGCCTTTTTTTCCGTCATGGTCTTCCTCTCGTATTTCAGGCTTCGGCGCGGGTCGTCAGCACCTTGTCGACGATGCCGTATTCCACTGCATCCTTCGCCGACATGAAGTTGTCGCGATCCGTGTCCTTCTCGATCCGCTCGATTGCCTGCCCGGTGTGCTTGGCGAGCATTTCGTTGAGGCGTGCCCGGATGTTGAGGATCTCGCGGGCATGGATTTCGATGTCGGACGCCTGCCCCTGGAAACCGCCCAGCGGCTGATGAATCATGACGCGCGAGTTGGGCAGGCAGAAGCGCTTGCCCTTCGCGCCGGCGGCGAGCAGGAAGGAGCCCATGCTCGCGGCCTGCCCGATGCACAGCGTGCTGACGTCGGGCTTGATGAACTGCATCGTGTCGTAGATCGCCATCCCCGCCGACACCGATCCCCCGGGGGAATTGATGTAGAAGAAGATGTCCTTGTCCGGGTTCTCGGACTCGAGGAAAAGCAACTGCGCCACGATCAGGTTGGCGGTGACGTCATTCACCGGACCGACCAGAAACACCACGCGCTCCTTCAGGAGGCGCGAATAGATGTCGTAGGCGCGCTCGCCGCGACCGCTCTGTTCAACCACCATCGGGACCAGGCCGAGGCCGACCGGATCCCAGCTGCTGCCTGAATGTGGCGCCATGTTGCTCATTCCTTGGACCTTTGCGGCATCAGGCCGCGTTATTACCCATCAGTTCATCAAACGACACTGCGCTCTCGGTGGTCTGGGCCTGCGCGCTGACCCATTCGACCACGTTGTCCTCGATCACGACGGCCTCAGCCTGCCCGAGACGTTCCGGTTGCGCGTAATACCAGCGTACCAGTTCCGACGGATCTTCGTAGCTCTGGGCCATCTCCTCGACCAGCGCACGAACCTGCTCCGGTTTGGCGTAGAGTTCCTTCGCCTTCACGAGTTCGGACATGATCAGGCCCAGTTTGACACGACGCACGGCCTGCTCGGTAAACCAGGCGGCCTCGACGGGGATGTCCTTGGTCTTCATGCCACGCATCTCGAGGTCGCGCTTGGCGTTCTCGGCCAGCTGGCGGCTCTCCGCTTCGATCAGCGCCTTCGGCACTTCGATCGGGTTGGCGGTCAGCAGCGCATCCATGACCTGTTCCTTGATCTTGGCCTGGATGCGGCGCTTCACCTCACGCTCGAGGTTAGCGCGCACTTCGTCGCGCAGCTTGGAAACGTCGCCGTCGGCGACGCCCAGCGCACGAGCGAGATCGGCATCGACCGCCGGCAGGACCGCCGCTTCGACGCGCTTCACGGTAACTTCGAACTGGACCGTCTGGCCGGCGAGGTTACGGGCATGGTAGTCCTCGGGGAAGGTCATGTCGAAAGTCTTGCTTTCGCCCGCGGCGAGGCCGGTCACGGCCGTCTCGAAGTCCTTGAGCATCGAGCCGGCGCCGATCACGAAGGGGAAGTCCTGCGCCTGGCCGCCTTCGAACAGCTCGCCGTCCTTGCGGCCGGCGAAATCGATCACGACGCGGTCGCCATCGGCGGCGGCGCGCTCGGCGGTCTCGAAGCGGGTGCGCTGCTTGCGCAGCACTTCAATGGTCTTGTCGACTTCGGCATCGCCGACGACCAGCACCGGGCGCTCGACCTTGCATTGCGACAGATCACCCAACTCCACCTGCGGGTAGACTTCGAACACGGCGCTGAACGACAGCGTG
The DNA here is from genome assembly GCF_012911005.2 of Aromatoleum toluolicum. Taxonomy (GTDB): domain Bacteria; phylum Pseudomonadota; class Gammaproteobacteria; order Burkholderiales; family Rhodocyclaceae; genus Aromatoleum; species Aromatoleum toluolicum. The sequence goes on from NZ_WTVS01000001.1 coordinate 49,150, forward strand.
CCCTCAGCGGCGGCTTCCTTCGGTTCGATGCGGGGATAGCCGGCGACGCGCAGGTTCTGTTCGCGCACGGATTCGCCGAACGCCTTTTCGACCGCAGCACCGATCGCTTCGGAGCGTGCCTGCGATTCGTAGGTCTGGGCGACAATCTTGAGCGGCACCTTGCCAGGCCGGAAACCCGGCATCTTCACGGTACGCGCCATGCGCTTCAGGCGTGAATCGACCTCCTTGTCGATATCTGCCATGGACACGGACATGTCGATGCGGCGCTCCAGCGCGCCCAGCGTTTCCTGGTTGGTCTGCATTAAATAACGATCCCTGACAAGTCAAAGTTTGCTCACAAGGCACCCGCCGGGTTTCGGGGACGCCAGCCCGACCATGGCGGACGAACGGAGCGCGTAAAAAGTAGGTTTTCGATTCTAGCACAGCAGACGCCCCTTCCTTCCAGAGTCCTTCCGGCCGCAAAATGAGCCTTGAGACCTTGCGCATGGAATGACAAGAACCACGGAACTTGGGCCGGCACACGCCCTCTGACGGGTGTCGGTGAACGGCTCGCCCCAGACAGGAGGAATCCAGATGACGATCTTCAATGCCTATCAGGCCCGATTCGAGGCGGCTCGCGAAGAGGAGATGTCCATCCAGGAGTACCTGGAGTTGTGCCGGTCGGATCGTTCGGCGTACGCAACGGCTGCGGAGCGGATGCTGATGGCGATCGGCGAACCCGAACTGGTCGACACTCGCGTTGACCCTCGCCTGTCGCGCATCTTCTCGAACAAGATGCTCAAGATCTACCCCGCCTTCCGCGATTTCTACGGCATGGAGGAGGTGATCGAGCATATCGTCTCCTACTTCCGCCATGCGGCGCAGGGACTGGAGGAGAAGAAGCAGATCCTCTACCTGCTTGGGCCGGTCGGCGGGGGCAAGTCGTCCCTCGCGGAGAAGCTGAAGTCACTGATCGAAAACGTCCCGTTCTTCGCGATCAAGGGGTCGCCGGTGCATGAGTCGCCGTTGGGGCTGTTCGACGTGAATGAGGACGGCCGCCTGCTCGAGGACGATTTCGGCATCCCGCGGCGCTACCTCAACACGATCATGAGCCCGTGGGCGGTAAAGCGCCTGCACGAATTCAACGGCGACATCACGCGCTTCCGCGTCGTCAAGCTGCGGCCGTCGGTGCTCAAGCAGACCGCCGTCGCCAAGACCGAGCCGGGCGACGAGAACAACCAGGACATTTCCTCGCTGGTCGGCAAGATCGACATCCGCAAGCTCGAACAGTATTCCCAGGACGACCCGGATGCGTACAGCTACTCGGGTGGCCTGTGCTTGGCGAACCGCGGTCTGCTGGAATTCGTCGAGATGTTCAAGGCGCCGATCAAGGTGCTGCACCCCTTGCTGACGGCGACGCAGGAAGGCAACTACAAGGGCACCGAGGGCTTCGGTGCGATCCCGTTCGACGGCATCGTGATGGCGCACTCGAACGAGTCGGAGTGGGTCGCGTTCAAGAACAACCGCAACAACGAGGCCTTCCTCGACCGGATCTACACCGTGAAGGTGCCGTACTGCCTGCGCGTGTCCGACGAGATCCACATCTACGAGAAGCTGCTCGTCGAGAGCTCTTTGGCGGACGCCCCGTGCGCGCCGGACACGCTGCGCATGATGGCGCAGTTCGCCGTGCTGTCGCGCCTGAAGGAGCCCGAGAACTCGAGCATCTATTCGAAGATGCGCATCTATGACGGCGAGAACCTCAAGGACACCGATCCGAAGGCGAAGAGCTTCCAGGAGTATCGCGATTACGCCGGCGTCGACGAGGGCATGACCGGCCTGTCGACGCGGTTCGCGTTCAAGGCGCTGTCCAAGGTGTTCAACTTCGACCACCGCGAGGTGGCGGCGAACCCGGTACACCTGATGTATGTGCTCGAACAGCAGATCGAACAGGAACAGTACTCGCCTGAGGTCGAGGCGCGCTACATGGGCTACATCAAGGAGTTCCTGGCGCCGCGTTACGCCGAATTCATCGGCAAGGAAATCCAGACTGCATACTTGGAAAGCTACTCGGAGTATGGTCAGAACATCTTCGACCGCTACGTGACCTACGCCGACTTCTGGATCCAGGACCAGGAGTTCCGCGATCCGAATACGGGCGAGATCCTCGACCGCTCGGCCCTCAACGACGAACTGGAGAAGATCGAGAAGCCCGCCGGCATCAGCAACCCGAAGGACTTCCGCAACGAGGTGGTGAACTTCGTGCTGCGCGCAAGGGCCAAACACGACGGCAAGAACCCGAGCTGGACGAGCTACGAGAAGCTGCGCGGCGTGATCGAGAAGAAGATGTTCTCGAACACCGAGGAGCTGCTGCCGGTGATCAGCTTCAACGCGAAGGCGAGCGCCGACGACCAGAAGAAGCACCAGGACTTCGTCGATCGCATGATCGACAAGGGCTACACCGAGAAGCAGGTGCGGCTGCTGTGCGAATGGTATCTGCGGGTCCGCAAGTCGTCGTGACCGACGCGCCGTCCGGACGAAGCGTCCGGACGGCGTTCCGCATCCCTGCCGGAGACACACATGACCCGCATCATCGATCGGCGGTTCGACAGCAAGAAGAAGAGCGCGGTCAATCGCCAGCGCTTCATGCGCCGCTTCAAGCAGCAGATTCGCCGCGCGGTGAACGACGCGATCCAGGATCGCTCCATTCGCGACCTCGACAACGGCGAGCAGATCACGATCCCGTCCAAGGATCTGAGCGAGCCGCAATTCCAGCACGGCCGCGGGGGCATCTGGGAACAGGTGTTCTCGGGCAACGATCAGTTCGCCAGCGGCGATCTGATCAACCGCCCCCCTTCCGGCGGGGGCGGAGGACGAGGCCAGGGCAAGGCGAGCAACGAGGGTGAAGGCGAAGACGATTTCGTGTTCCACCTGTCGCGCGAGGAATTTCTCGACATTTTCTTCGACGACCTTGCCCTGCCCAACCTGGTTCGCACCCAGCTCGCGCGCATCAGTGACTACAAGACCCAGCGCGCCGGCTTCAAGTCGGACGGCTCGCCGGCGAACATCAACATCGTGCGCTCGATGCGCGGCGCGCTGGGGCGCCGGCTCGCGCTCGGCTCACCATTTTCCGCACGGTTGCGCGAACTGCAGAAGGAACTGGAGCAGGTCATCGAGGAGTCGGGCGAGGACTGCGAGGACGCGCTGAAGCTCAAGGACGAAATCGGACGCCTGCGCGCGAAGATCGAGGCGATCCCCTTCATCGACAGCTTCGATCTGCGCTACAACAACCGCATCCGCGTGCCGAAACCGACGACGCAGGCGGTGATGTTCTGCGTGATGGACGTTTCGGGCTCGATGGACGAGGAGAAGAAGGCGACGGCGAAGCGCTTCTTCATGCTGCTGTACCTGTTTCTCACGCGCACCTACGAGCACATCGAGGTCGTCTTCATCCGCCACCACACGGTGGCGAAGGAAGTGGACGAGGAAGAATTCTTCCATTCGCGCGAGTCCGGCGGCACGGTGGTATCGAGCGCCTTGAAACTGATGCATGAGGTGATCGCCGAACGCTACGCACACGGCACCTGGAACATCTACGGTGCCCAGGCCTCGGACGGCGACAACTGGGACAACGACTCGCCGATCTGTCGCGAGCTGCTGGGCTCGCAAATCCTGCCGTGGTGCCAGTACTTCGCGTACATCGAGATCACCCCCGGCGAGCCGCAGAACCTGTGGCGGGAGTACGAGAAGCTGTCGGGCGAGCACAAGAACTTCGCCCTGCAGCGTATCGAGGAACCGGCCGACATCTATCCGGTGTTTCGCGAACTCTTCAAGAAGAATTTCGTATGAAGCGCGCCACCTCAAAGAAGGTCAAGCAGCTGCCGGCGACGTCCGAGTGGACTTTCGAGGCCATCGACGCCTACCACACCGAGATCGCGCGCGTGGCGGCGAATTTCAGCCTCGACACCTATCCGGCGCAGATCGAGCTGATCACGTCCGAACAGATGATGGACGCTTACGCGTCGGTCGGCATGCCGGTGAACTACCACCACTGGTCCTTCGGCAAGCACTTCCTCTCGACGGAGAAGAGCTACCGGCGCGGCCAGATGGGCCTGGCCTACGAGATCGTCATCAATTCGAACCCCTGCATCGCCTACCTGATGGAGGAGAACACGCTGACGATGCAGGCGCTGGTGATCGCGCATGCGGCCTACGGACACAACAGCTTCTTCAAGGGCAACTATCTCTTCCGCACCTGGACGAACGCGGATGCCATCATCGACTACCTGATCTTCGCGCGAAACTACATTGCGCATTGCGAGGAGCGCTACGGCGAGGAGGAGGTGGAGTTGCTGCTCGACTCCTGCCATGCGCTGATGAACCTGGGCGTGGACCGCTACAAGCGTCCGCCCAAGCTGTCGCTTGCGAAGGAGAAGCTGCGCCAGGCGGAGCGCACGGAGTACCTGCAGAGCCAGGTCAATGAGCTGTGGCGGACGCTGCCGGTCCACGACGCCAGGCCGGGCAAGGTCGCGGCCGTGCGCTTTCCGCCCGAGCCCGAGGAGAACCTGCTGTACTTCGTCGAAAAGCATGCGCCGCTACTGGAGCCTTGGCAGCGCGAAGTCGTGCGTATCGTGCGCAAGGTCGCGCAGTACTTCTTCCCGCAGCGCCAGACGCAGGTCATGAACGAGGGCTGGGCGTGCTTCTGGCACTACACGCTGATCAACAAGCTGTACGACGAGGGCCTGCTTGCGGACAGCTTCATGCTCGAGTTCCTGCAGTCGCACACCAACGTGGTGTACCAACCCTCTTACAACGATCGCTGGTACAGCGGCATAAACCCGTACGCGCTGGGCTTCGCGATGTGGCAGGACATCAAGCGCATCTGCGAAGATCCGACCGCGGAGGACCGGGCGTGGTTTCCCGATATCGCCGGCAGCGACTGGCGCGAGACCTTCGACTTCGCGATGAAGAACTTCAAGGACGAGAGCTTCGTCGCGCAATACCTGTCGCCAAAGATCATGCGCGACTTCCGCATGTTCGCGATCCTTGACGACGAACACGAGGCGAAGCTCAAGGTCTCGGCGATCCATGACGAGACGGGCTACCGGCGCGTGCGCGAGATCCTGTCCGACCAATACAACCTCGGTAGCCGCGAACCGAACATCCAGGTGTGGAACGTGGACCTGCGCGGCGACCGCTCACTGACGCTGCGCCACCAGCAGTATCGCAAGCGGCCGCTGGGCGGCAGCATCGACGAGGTGATGAAGCACATGGCACGGCTGTGGGGCTTCACAGTGCGGCTCGAGACCCAGCACGAGGACGGGAGCGTCGAGCTGGTCCAGGAGACGCGCCTCGAAAAGCGCCGCGGACAGGCCGAGAATTAGGGAATCTTCGCAGCGAGTCAGTGCAAGCACAATGCCACTGAACGCCGGCCCGTCGGATCGACGCGCCGGCGTTCGCTTTTCAGGGCAGCGGAAGACCCGCTCGGCGCAGTCATGCTGGCGCCTCGCATGACGCTCTTTTATCCGGGACATTCAATCGCACATTGACGTCATAAATCGGACTGGGGCTAGAATCGGGCATTTCCCTTCCCGCCGGAGGCTTCATGTTCCTGCCGCCCAAACCGATCTACCCGGTAGACGGCATCCGTACAATCGAAGCATTGGTCGCCCCGCATGCGCAGCCCAGCCTGATGGAGCGTGCCGGCCGCGTCGCTGCGGAGGAAGCCGTGCGCCTCACGCAGGATCGCGCGGGACATGTCCTGATCGCCTGCGGCCCTGGAAACAACGGCGGGGACGGCTTCGTGATGGCACGCCGCCTGCTGCAGGCCGGACGCAACGTCACCGTCGCCTTTGCCGACGACGCGGCGAAGCTGCCGCGTGACGCCGCGGCTGCCTTTGCAGCATGGCGCGCGGCCGGCGGCGAGACGGTCTCGGACTTTCCGGCTGCGCCGGCAAACGGCTGGGCGCTGGTGGTCGACGCACTGTTCGGCATCGGACTGCGCAGCCCTGTCACCGGACGGCATGCGCAGTGGATCGAGGCGCTCAACGCGCAACACGCCCCGCGGCTGGCGATCGACATTCCCAGCGGACTCGACGCCGACACCGGGCAGGTGTTGGGCACGGTCTTCCATGCGACCACGACGCTGACCTTTCTGGCGCTCAAGCCGGGACTTCTCACGCACGACGGACCGGACATCGCCGGAGTCGTCAATGTGCACCGGCTCGACATCGACCCGCCGAATTACCTGCCACCCAAGGGCCTGCAGATCCAGTCGGGCATCCTCAAACCCTTCCTCAAGCAGCGTCTGCAGAACACCCACAAGGGGTGCTACGGTGACGTCGGCATCATCGGCGGAGCGCGAGGCATGACCGGGGCGGCGCTGCTCGCGGGGCGCGCCGCATTGAAACTGGGCTGCGGCCGGGTGCTCACCGGCCTGGTCGACGACGCGGCGCCGGCGGTCGACTTCACGCAACCCGAGCTGATGCTGCAGCGCCCGGACGACGTCATCGAACTCGCGACCGTTCTCGCGCTAGGGCCGGGGCTGGGCGACGGCGAGGCAGCCGCGGGGCTGCTCGAACGGGCGATCCGGCGGCCGCGCCCCATCGTGCTCGATGCCGATGCGCTGAACATCGTCGCAGCCTCGGAAAACCTGCGAACGCTCGTCGCCGCGCGCGAGGCGCCAACGGTGATGACGCCCCACCCCGGCGAAGCAGGACGCTTGCTGCGCTCGAACACAGCCGGCGTCCAGAGCGATCGTGTCGCAAGCGCCCTCGAACTCGCACGCACCTTCAATGCGGTAGTGGTCCTCAAGGGGAGCGGCAGTGTGATCGCGACGCCGGACGGCCGCTGGCTGATCAACAGCACCGGTCACCCCGGTATGGCGAGCGCGGGCATGGGCGACGTGCTCACGGGATTGATCGCGAGCCTGATCGCGCAAGGGTGGCCGGCCGAATCGGGTCTCATCGCGGCGGTACATCTGCATGGCGCGGCGGCCGACCGGCTCGCCCGCGAAGGCATCGGTCCGGTGGGTCTGACCGCGAGCGAAGTCGCGGAGGCTTCACGCGGCATCTTCAATGCATGGACGATGCAGGCAACCAAGGGGCACTGAATGCTGCAGACGGCGCGGGCGGTGATTTTCCACGAATAACGCAGGTTGTTCGCCCATCATCGCCCGGCGGGACTGCTAGAATCGCCGTGTCCGATTTTGTAACAGACCAATGCCGCAGATCAGCGTCGACCGACTCAGGCCAGGCGTATTCATTTCACTGGCCTCGCTAGGCTGGATGGATCACCCATTTCTGCTGAGCCGCTTCTGCCTCTCGAATGAGAAGCAGATCCAGGCGCTGCGCGAAATGGGCATCACCGAGGTCGAATGGGACCCGGCGCGCAGTACCGCGGAGCCTTTCCCGCCGCGCACCGCGGATGCGCAGGCGCCGGAACCGGAGCAGGATTTCGGCACGGCTGCCCTGGCGGGCATGCAGGACGAGAAACGGGTGCGCATCGAACGGGTGCGCGAACAGCGTGAAGGCCTCGCGCGGCGCGAGCGTCTGTTCGAGCAGCAGGCGATTGCCGCGGGCGATGTGTTCCGGTCGTTGGCGAGCCGGCCGCAGGACGCGCAGCGACAGGCCAATGCGCTGGTCGGCAGCCTGGTGGAAAACCTGCTCGGCAACGACAGCATGGTGATCCATCTGGTGAATCAGAAGAGCCGCGAAGGTGGCCTGGCATTCCACGCGCTCAACGTCATGGCGCTGTCGCTGATGCTGGGCAAGACGCTGGGACTCTCCGAGGAGGAGATGCGCCACCTCGGTCTGGGCGCCCTGCTCCACGACATCGGCAAGCAGGAGATTCCGCCGCGCATCCTGCGCAGCACGAAGCGCACGGGTCCCGAGGAAGATTTCTACCGCGCCCACGTGGGCTACGGGATCAAGGCGATCAGCTGCATGCGCGACCTGCCCGTGCCGGTGCGCAACGTCATCGCCTGCCACCACGAATTTTTCGACGGCAGCGGCTTTCCCAACCGGCTCGCGGGCGAGAAGATCCCCCGGCTCGCCCGCATCGCGGCGATCGCGAACCGCTACGACAACCTGTGCAACCCCTTCGACCTGCGCGAGGCCAAGGCGCCGGCCGAGGCGCTGCGCCAGATCTTCCGCACCGAGAGCAAGCACTACGACGAGCAGCTCGTGCAACTGTTCATCAGGACGCTGGGAGTCTATCCGCCCGGCACCTTCGTGGCGCTGTCGAACGGTAGCGTCGGCATGGTCGTCGAAACCAACCCGGCAAACCTCCTCCATCCGCTCGTGATGCTGCACGACCCGGACATTCCGCGTTCCGAAGCCATGCTCGTGGACCTGCGCGACGCCGACCTGAAGGTGGAAGCGGCGCTCAGCCCGGCGACCCTGCCGGTCGAAACCGTCGAATACCTCGCACCGCGCGGGCGTCTCGACTACTTCGTCGACGGCAGCAAGAACTGAGCGTCCGCGCTTGACGGCGCGACGCCGTGTCAGCTCCTGCCCTGCGCGACGCCCGTGCGGCCGGGCAGGCGGATTACTCCGGTCGCAAGCCCCGTCCCCGCCAGGATCACCCCGCATCCCGCGAGCATGTTTAGGGTGATCGCCTCGTCGAGCAGCATCGCCCCCCACAGCATGCCGAAAATCGGGATCAGGAAGGTGACGGCGATCGCACGCGCAGGGCCGATGCGTGCGATAAGGCGGAAGTACATGACATACGCGACGCCGGTGCAGGCGAACGCGAGCAGCAGCACGGCGATCCAGGCCTCTTGCGCAGGCATCGCTTGCGGCCAAAGCCAGACGGCGAAGGGCGCGAGCACCAGCGCCGCGTAGAACTGGCTGCCGGTCGCAATCGCCATGGGATCCACGCCCGACAGGTAGCGCTTGGTGAAATTCGCCGCGATGCCGTAGTTGAGCGTCGCCGCAAGGCAGGCGGCCACCGCCCAGCCCGAGCCCCCGGTACGGAACGAAGCCTTGCCCCACACTAGGATCACGACGCCCAGCAGGCCGACCAGCAGGCCGGCGGTCGCAGGCGCGGACAAGCGGTCCTTGAGCCAGACCCACGCGACCAGGGCGGCAAACAGCGGCGATGTGGCATTCACGATGGATGCGAAACCGGCCGTGACGGACAGCGCAGCCCAAGCGTACAGTACGAAGGGCAAGGCGGAGTTGGTGACGCCGACGAAGAGCAGCGGTCCCGCCTTGCGCCACAGCGGTGCGAGTTCACCGCGCCATGCGAGCACGGGCAGCAGCAACAGGGCTGCGAGACCGACCCGAAGCTCGATGAGCGCCGCAGGGCCGAACTGCGGGGCCGCAACGCGCATGAAGAGAAACGACCCGCCCCACAGGGCGGCAAGGATCAGCAGTTCGGATACGTCACGCGGTCTCACTTCCGCTCCCGACAAGGTCGGCCCGCCAGCGGGGCACGATTGCCCCGGCCTGCGGCGGAACCGCTAGAATTTCTGTTTAATCATACCGAGCCGCGCCCGCCATGAACCTGTCACAACAACTGCGCATCGAGATCCAGCGCAACGTCGCCGCATCGCTCGCCGAAGACGTCGGCACCGGCGACCTGACCGCGCGCCTGATCGCCGCCCAAACTGACGCCCGCGGCCGGGTGATCACGCGCGAAGAGGCCGTCGTGTGCGGCACCGCCTGGTTCGACGCCGCATTCGCGGCGCTGAGCTCCGCAGCCACGATCATCTGGCATGTGCGCGACGGCGACCGCGTCGAGGCAGGCCAGGTCCTGTGCGACGTCGTCGCCAACGCGCGGGTGCTGCTCACGGCCGAACGCACCGCGCTCAACTTCCTGCAGCTGCTGTCGGGTACCGCCACCGTCACGCGCCGCTTCGTCGACGCGGTCGCGGGCACCGGCGCGAAGATTGTCGACACGCGCAAGACGCTGCCCGGGCTGCGCCTGGCGCAGAAGTATGCCGTCGCCGTGGGCGGCGGCACCAACCATCGTGTCGGCCTCTACGACGGCATCCTGATCAAGGAAAACCACATCATCGCGGCGGGGAGCGTCGCCCGCGTGATGGAGGAAGCGAAGAAGATCGCCCCCTCGAACGTGTTCATCGAAATCGAGGTCGAGGACCTCGCACAGCTCGACGAGGCGCTCGCCGCCGGCGCGAAGATGATCCTGCTCGACAACATGGATCTCGCGACGATGCGCGAAGCGGTGCGCATCACCGCCGGCCGCGCCGAACTCGAAGCCTCCGGCGGCGTGAGCCTGGAGAAGGTGCGCGCCATCGCCGAAACCGGCGTCGACCGCATCTCCATCGGCAGCCTCACCAAGGACGTCCGCGCCCTCGACTTGTCGCTGCGCCACATCGAGGAGTGAGCCGCAGGCGCAGGGCCGGGAACCGGCTCTGCGCGCTTCAGGCCTCGAGGTGCTGGACGATGAAACGCTTGACCGCGTCGACGTCTGGGGCCATCACCTCGACCCGCTGCGGCAGCGCCTCGATCCCGTCAAGTTCCGCAGGACGCTCGGGCTCGCGGCCGAGGGCTTCGCGGATCGTTTCTGCGAATTTGACCGGCAGCGCGGTTTCGAGCACCAGCAGGGGCACGCCGGCAGGCACGGACGCGGCGCAGTCCCAGGCAACCTTGACGCCGTCCGCGGTGTGCGTGTCGATCACCGTTCCGTAGGTCTCGAACACCTGCTTGATGGTCGCGAGGCGGTCGGCATGCGTGCTACGGCCGGAGACGAAGGCGTAATTCCGGGAGTCGGCGAACTCGCCGCTGGCAGCGAGATCGAACGTCCCACCTGCGTCGACGGACTTCCACAATTCGGCAACGCGCTGCGGGTTGCGGCCGACCAGATCGAAGACGAAGCGCTCGAAGTTCGACGCCTTGGAGATGTCCATCGACGGGCTCGAGGTGACTTGCGTCTCCGCGGCCTTGCGCGGACGGTACACGCCGGTCTGGAAGAACTCGTCGAGGACGTCGTTCTCGTTCGTCGCGAGGATCAGGCGCGAGACTGGCAGGCCCATCTGGCGCGCGATATGACCGGCGCAGATGTTGCCGAAGTTGCCTGAGGGCACGCAGAACGCGACCTGCTCGTCATTGGACTTCGTCGCGGCGAAATAGCCCTTGAAGTAATACACGATCTGGGCCGCGACGCGCGCCCAGTTGATCGAATTGACTGCGCCGATCTTGTACTTCGCCTTGAATGCGGCGTCGTTCGAGACGGCCTTAACGATGTCCTGGGCGTCGTCGAACATGCCGGTGACGGCGATGTTGTAGATGTTGGCGTCCTGCAGCGAGTACATCTGCGCGCGCTGGAAGGGGCTCATCTTGCCGTGCGGCGACAGCATGAACACGGTCACGCCGTGCTTGCCGCGCATCGCGTACTCGGCCGCGGAGCCGGTGTCGCCGGAAGTCGCGCCGAGGATGTTGATCGTCTCGCCGCGCTTGTCGAGCACGTACTCGAACAGGTTGCCGAGGAGCTGCATCGCCATGTCCTTGAACGCCAGCGTCGGGCCGTTCGACAGCTCGAGCAGGCCGAAACGGCCCGCTTCCAGCCAGTGCACCGGCGTGATGTCGGCGGCGTTGCCGCCGGGACGGACGAAACGATAGACGTCGGCGGTATAGGTCTTGTCGCAGATTGCCTTGAGATCGGCTGCGGGGATGTCGGTGATGTACTTGGACAGGATCTCGAAGGCGAGATCCGCGTAGGACAGGCCGCGCCATGCGTCGAGTTCGGCACGCGTCACCTGCGGGTAGGTCTCGGGCAGGTACAGGCCACCGTCGGGCGCGAGGCCGCCAAGCAGGATGTCGCAGAACTCGGGACGGGCGGCGTGGCCGCGGGTGGACAGGTACTTCACGGGCAGATCCTTGAATGGGTGTGTTCGTCAAAGGACGAAGGCACGGCGACGCGGAGGTTTCCGCATGCAACCGTGCCTGCCGTCGCGCCCGCGCACGGGGAAGATCGACGCGCGGGTCCGCACGGGGCGATTACTGCAGGTTTTCCATGCGCAGGCGCGTGATCCTGCCCTGCACGACGGGGAGCGCCTCGATCTTCGCGATCGCGGCGTTGGCGTTCTTCTCGACCGTTTCGTGCGTCAGCATGATGATGTCGGTCTGCGACGAGCCCTCCGGCGCCTCCTTCTGGATCATCGCCTCGATCGAGATGCCGCTGTCGGCGAGAATGCGGGTGATGTCCGCGAGCACGCCCGGCTTGTCCTCGACGCGCATGCGCAGGTAGTAGGAGGTGATGACCTCCTCGATCGGCAGCACCTTCAGGTCGCGCACCTGGTCCGGCTGGAACGCGAGGTGCGGTACGCGGTGCTCGGGGTCGGCGGTGTGCAGGCGGGTCACGTCGACGAGGTCGGCGATCACAGCGCTGGCCGTCGGCTCGGCGCCCGCGCCCTTGCCGTAGTACAGGGTCGCCCCGACGGCATCGCCGTGCACGACGACCGCGTTCATCGCCCCCTCGACGTTGGCGATCAGGCGCTTGGCGGGGATCAGGGTCGGATGCACGCGCAGTTCGATGCCTTCCGGGCGCATGCGCGAGATGCCCAGCAGCTTGATGCGGTAACCGAGTTGTTCGGCATAGGTGATATCGACGCTGTCGAGCGCGGTGATGCCCTCGACGTGGGCAGCGGAGAACTGCATCGGCACGCCGAACGCGATCGCGCTCATGATCGTGGCCTTGTGCGCGGCGTCGATGCCCTCGATGTCGAAGGTCGGATCGGCTTCGGCGTAACCGAGCGCCTGCGCTTCCTTGAGGACTTCGGCGAACGGCAGGCCCTTGTCGCGCATCTCGGACAGGATGAAGTTGGTCGTGCCGTTGATGATGCCGGCGAGCCACTGGATGCGATTGGCCGAGAGGCCTTCGCGCAGCGCCTTGATGATGGGGATGCCGCCGGCGACCGCCGCCTCGAAGGCCACCATCACGCCCTTCTTCTGCGCGGCGGCGAAGATTTCGTTGCCATGCACGGCAAGCAGCGCCTTGTTCGCGGTGACGACATGCTTGCCGTTCTCGATCGCCTTGAGCACCAGCTCCTTGGCGACGCCGTAGCCGCCGATCAGCTCGATGACGATGTCGATCTCGGGATCGGTGACGACGGAAAACGCGTCGTCGGTGATGCGCGGGCCGGCGCCTGCGACCTTGCGCGCGAGTTCCAGGTTCTTGTCGGCCACTGCGGTAATTCGGATCGGGCGACCGGCGCGACGGGTAATTTCCTCCTCGTTGCGTTTCAGAACGGTGAAGGTACCGCCACCGACGGTACCGATGCCCAGCAGGCCAACATTGATCGCTTTCATAAGAACTCGTTGAGTTTTGTCTTCAGATGGGTGAAACGGGTTGCTTCAGGTGCCGTGACGCTTGCGATAGCTTTCGAGGAAGCGGGCGACGCGTGCGATCGCGTCGCGCAGGTCGTCTTCGTGCGGCAGGAACACGAGACGGAAGTGATCCGGGTGCGGCCAGTTGAAGCCGGTACCCTGCACCAGCAGCACGCGCTCCTGCTCGAGCAGTTCGGCGATGAAGGCCTGGTCGTCCTCGATGGGGTAGATCTTGGGATCGAGCTTCGGGAACATATACAGCGTCGCCTTCGGCTTGACGCAGCTGACGCCGGGGATTGCAGAGATCAGCTCGTAGGCGAGGTCGCGCTGGCGGCGCATGCGCCCGCCCTCGGCGACGAGATCGTCGATGCTCTGGTAGCCGCCCAGTGCCGTCTGGATCGCGAATTGCCCCGGCACGTTCGCGCACAGGCGCATCGAGGCGAGCATGTTGAGCCCCTCGATGTAGTCCTGGGCGTGGCGCTTGTCGCCGCACACGACCATCCAACCGGCGCGGTAGCCGCAGGAGCGGTAGTTCTTCGACAGGCCGTTGAAGATGATGGTCAGGACGTCCTCGGACAATGCGGCCATCGACGTGTGGGAGACGCCGTCGTACAGGACCTTGTCGTAGACCTCGTCGGCATACAGGATCAGGCCGAATTCGCGCGCCAGATCGATGATGCCGCGCAGGATTTCGTCCGGATACAGCGCGCCGGTCGGGTTGTTCGGGTTGATGACGACGATGGCGCGCGTGTTCGGGGTGATGCGGGCGCGCATGTCGTCGAGGTCGGGCAGCCAGCCGTTGGCCTCGTCGCACAGGTAATGCACCGGACGGCCGCCCGACAGGCTCACAGCCGCGGTCCACAGCGGGTAGTCCGGCGCGGGGACGAGCACCTCGTCGCCGACGTTGAGCAGCGCGTTCATCGCCATCACGATCAGCTCGGACACGCCGTTGCCGATGTAGATGTCCTCGATCGTCACACCCTTGATGTGCTTCTGCTGGGTGTAGTGCATCACCGCCTTGCGCGCCGCGAAGATGCCCTTGGAATCCGAGTAGCCCGCCGAATTCGGCAGGTTGCGGATCATGTCCATCTGGATCTCTTCGGGGGCGTCGAAGCCGAACGCGGCGAGGTTGCCGATGTTCAGCTTGATGATCTTGTGGCCCTCGTCTTCCATCTGCTTGGCGCGCGTGAGCACCGGACCGCGGATGTCGTAGCAGACGTTGGCGAGCTTGGCAGACTTGCGGACCTGCGGGAGCCTCGGGGCTTCGGGCTGCCCCTTCGTTTGTTCGGGCGGGACAGCAACCCGCAGTTTCGGCTCGACGCTCATCGCACTCCGTCCTTTCTTTCGCATGTTCCACTCCGCGTCGGACTCCCGGCGCGCCGTCGGCTCCGGACCTCGCGGGCATGCAGCTGCCGGTGGGCCGGAAAACCAAAAGAATGTATCTTATCCAAGCCTGTATCCCCCGGCAATTTTGCCGACCGAGCGAATCCGATGAAGCTGAACCTCCAACAGAACGCCGACCTCAACGTCGTAACCGGCTACGGCACGGACCACCTGATGATCAACAAGGAGCGGCATGACGGCAACACGCTGGTCACCGCCGACCGCATTGTCACCGGCTGGGCGCCGGGCGGCTTCGCCGGCCTGAGTGCCGACGATTTCGCCGTGGTGTGCGAATTGAGGCCCGAAGTGGTGCTCATCGGCACCGGCAGCCGCCAGCGCTTCCCGACGCCGCAGGTGCTGCGCCCGCTGATCGAGGCGCGCATCGGCTTCGAGATCATGGACTTGCCGGCCGCCTGCCGCACCTACAACATCCTCGCCACCGAGGGCCGCTCCGTCGTGGCGGCGCTGCTCTTCGACCCAACCTGAGGACGGGGGCGCGGCCGGAAATCCGCCGGCAGCGCCATCCGGATCACACAGCCGTTGTCATTCCCCCGGCTCCTCCGCTACGCTGATCGCGACAACCGACGACGGAGAGCCCCATGAACACGACAAACACGGCTTCCGCGGCCGACTTCACCCTCCCTGCGACCGGCGGCGCGAGCGTCACGCTCACGGCGCTGCGCGGGCGCAAGCTCGTCCTGTACTTCTATCCGAAGGACAACACCCCCGGCTGCACGAACGAGACCGCCGATTTCCGCGACCGCCACGCGGAATTCCAGGCCGCCGGCTGCGACGTGTACGGCATTTCGCGCGACAGCATCAAGTCGCACGAGAACTTCAAGGCCAAGCTCGGCCTGCCCTTCGAGCTGATCTCCGACGCCGAAGAGGCGGCGTGCAACGCCTTCGGCGTCATCAAGATGAAAAACATGTATGGGAAACAGGTGCGTGGCATCGAGCGCAGCACCTTCGTCATCGATGCCGAAGGTGTGGTCCGCCGCGAGTGGCGCGGCGTGAAAGTGGCCGGCCACGCGCAGGAAGTGCTGGATTTCGTGAAGAGCCTGTAACTCTCCGTTCAACCCGACGCCCCGAGCATCACCCACTCCATGACCAAACGCGCGCCCGCCAGCCGGAATACGAAGCTCTTCGTCCTCGACACCAACGTGCTGATGCACGACCCGACCAGCCTGTTCCGCTTCGAGGAGCACGACGTGTTCGTGCCGATCATGACGCTGGAGGAGCTGGACAACAACAAGAAGGGCATGTCCGAAGTCGCCCGCAACGCCCGCCAGGCGAGCCGCACGATGGACGAGATCGTGAGTTCGTGCGCGGCCGACATCGCCGACGGCATCGACCTCGATACCCCGTCGCGGGAACTCGCGACGGGCAAGCTCTTCCTGCAGACCGAAGCGATCAACATGGCCCTGCCGGCGGCCCTGCCGACCGCGAAGGGCGACAACCAGATCCTCGCCGTGGTGATGCATCTGGCCGAGCGCTTCCCCAAGCGTTCGGTGATCCTGGTGTCGAAGGACATCAACATGCGCATCAAGGCCCGCGCGCTGGGCCTCGACGCACAGGACTACTTCAACGACAAGGTGCTGGAGGATACGGACCTCCTCTACACCGGCTGGCGCGAACTGCCGCCCGATTTCTGGGACACCCACGCCAAAGGGATGGAATCCTGGAAAGAGGAAGGCAGGACCTACTACCGCATCAAGGGTCCGCTCGTAACCAGCATGCTGGTCAATGAGTTCGTCTTCCAGGACGGCGAATCGCCGCTGCAGGCCTGGGTGAAGGGACGGGACGGGCGCAGCGCCCTGATAGAGACGCTGATCGACTACGCCCACAGCAAGAACAACGTGTGGGGCATCACGGCGCGCAACCGCGAACAGAACTTCGCGCTGAACCTGCTGATGAATCCGGAGATCGACTTCGTCACCCTGCTCGGCCAGGCAGGTACCGGCAAGACGCTGCTGACGCTCGCCGCGGCCCTGACGCAGGTGCTCGAAGCCAAGCGCTACTCGGAGATCATCATGACCCGGGTGACCGTGCCGGTCGGCGAGGACATCGGCTTCCTGCCGGGCACCGAGGAAGAGAAAATGGCGCCGTGGATGGGCGCGCTCGAAGACAACCTCGACGTCCTCAACGGCACGGCGGGCGAGGGCGGCGACTGGGGCCGCGCGGCGACGCGCGACCTGATCCGCTCGCGCATCAAGATCAAGAGCCTGAACTTCATGCGCGGGCGCACCTTCATCAACAAGTTCCTGATCATCGACGAGGCGCAGAACCTGACGCCGAAGCAGATGAAGACGCTGATCACGCGCGCCGGCCCCGGCACCAAGGTGGTGTGCCTCGGCAACATCGCGCAGATCGACACGCCTTACCTCACCGAAGGCAGCTCCGGCCTGACCTTTGTCGTCGACCGCTTCAAGGACTGGCCGCATTCCGGCCACATCACCCTGCAACGCGGCGAGCGCTCGCGCCTGGCCGATCACGCCGCGGAAGTGCTCTGACGCCCGCCGGGGCGGCGGCACCCGCCCCGCCCCGACGATCCCCCTGACAAGAGGCGGGAATTTGCCCTGGATCATCCCGGCTTGCGGGGATGCACCCTATAATGCGCAGGTTTTTTGCCTGCGAAAGCCCCCATGCCCGCTGCCGCCTCGGAAATGCTGGTCGGAGCCAGTTCGGACTTCCTCACGCGCTTCTCGCCGTTCAACCGGATGGAGCCGGAGGCGCTCGAATTCCTCGCCGAACGCGCGACCCTGGCGTTCCACGCGCGCGGCAGTGAGATCCTGACGCCGGAGATGGGGCAGCCGACGCACTTCCACATCGTCCAGCGCGGCAAGGTGCAGGCCCGCCAGCTCGGCCCTGCGAGCGTCACCGACTACGCCGCAATGACGCTCGGACCGGGCGAATGCTTCCCGATCGGCGCGATCTCGGCGCAGCGGCCCTCGACCAACGCCTACGTCGCGGTGGAGGACAGCTTCGTGTTCCAGCTGCCGGCGGAGGACTTCCTCAAGCTCATGCAGATGAGCCCCGTCTTCCACGTCTTCTGCACGCAGTACATCGCCAGCCTGCTCAACCAGTCGCGCCAGCAGCTGCAGAGCACCTTCGCGCAGCGCGCGGCGGAGCAGCAGACGATGACGACGCCGCTCGGCCAGCTGGTGAAGAAGGCGCCGATCTTCGTCACGCCCGACAGCTCGATCCGCGCCGCGCTCGAGAAGATGTCGGAGATGCGCATCGGCTGCATGGTGATCACCGACGCCGAGCAGAAACCGCTCGGGATCCTCACGCAGAGCGACCTGCTGCCCCGCGTCGTGCTGCCGGGCATCGACCTGCAGCGCCCGATCGGCGACGTGATGACCGCAACGCCGCACGTGATGTCGGCGTCCGACTCCGCCTACGACGCCGCCCTCGAGATGGCGACGCACGGCGTGCGCCACCTGCTGGTGGTCGATTCGGAGGGGCGGCTGAAGGGCGTGGTGTCCGAGCGCGACCTATTCACGCTGCAGCGCATCGGCTTGCGCCAGATCCGCTCCAGCATCGAAGGTGCGGACGACCTCGAAGCGCTGCAGCGCGCCAGCCGCGACATCCGTCAGCTTGCACTCAACCTCATCGCCCAGGGCATCGGCGCGGAGCAGCTGACGCAATTCATCTCGGCGCTCAACGACGCCCTGACCTGCCGCATCATCGACCTCGCGCGCGCGAAGCACGACCTCTACGGCATCGACTACGCATGGCTGGCCTTCGGCTCGGAAGGCCGCCACGAGCAGACGCTGTCCTCCGACCAGGATAACGGCATCATCTATGCCTGCCCCGAAGGCACAGACCAGGCCGCGCTGAAGAGCCGCCTGCTGGCCTGCGCGAAAGAGGTGAACGAGAATCTCGCCGCCTGCGGCTTCCCGCTGTGCAAGGGCAACATCATGGCGAGCAATCCCGAGCTGTGCCTCACGCTCGAGGAATGGAAGGGACGCTTCGGCGACTGGATCCGCGAACCCGACCCGCAGGCCCTGCTCAACGCGACGATCTTTTTCGACTACCGCGTGCTGTGCGGCAACGAGCGCCTGGGCGACCAGCTGCGCGGGTGGCTCAACCGCACGGCGAAGGCCTACTCCAACTTCCTGCGCCTGATGGCGTCGAACGCGCTCCAGGTCGCCCCGCCGCTCGGACGCATCCGCGATTTCGTCGTCGAGGACGACGGCACGATCGATCTGAAGAAGTCGGGGGCACGGCTGTTCGTCGACGTCGCACGCATCCTCGCGCTGCGCGCCGACGTCGCGTCGAGCAGCACCGTGCAGCGCCTGCGCCAGGCCGGCAACCGTATGGGCATGCCGGCCGAGGAGATCGCCGCGCTGATCGACGGCTTCCACTTCATCCAGCTGCTGCGCCTGCGCGCGCAGCACCTCGACACCGAACACGACGCACCCGGCGACAACCGCATCGACCCGGACAAGCTCAACGAACTCGACCGGCGCATCCTCAAGGAAGCGTTCCGTCAGGCGCGCAAGCTGCAGTTGCGGCTGAAGCTCGACTACCAGCTATGAACTGGCTCACCCGCCTGCTCGGCACGCGCACGGACACAGCCTCGCTCGACGCCGCGCTGCGCGACGCCATCGCGAGCTGGGAGGCGCTTGCCGCGCCCGAGCTGGGCAGCGCGCACTTCGAGACGCGCTACGTGGTCATCAACACCGAGGCGACCGGACTCGACCTTGACAAGGACCGCCTGCTCGCGGTCGCGGGGATTGCGATCGACCGCGAGCACCTGTCGCCGCACGACAGCTACTACGCACCGCTGGAGCCCGATGCGGCGACCGCGCTGACGAACCTGCTCACGTTTGCCGGGAAAGGCCCGGTCGTGGTCTTCAACGCGTCGTTCAACCGCAGCCTGCTCGAACGCGCGCTCGACGAACACCTCGGCCTCACGCCCGACTGGACCTGGCTGGACCTGCACTGGCTCCTGCCCGCGCTCTACGACGAACACATCGACGGACCGGCCCGCCTTGCCGACTGGATGAAGGCCTTCGGCATCGAGACCTTCCAGCGCCACCACGCACTGGGCGACGCCTGGGCGATCGCACAGCTGATGCTGGCCGCGCAGGCGCGCGCACGCGCGCTCGGTCTGAACACCCCACGCAGTCTGGCGGACCTGGAACACAGCCGCCGACAGTTGAGGCGCCACGGATGAATCGAATTTCCCTCGCACGACCCATGCATCACCGCCTGACGACCCGTATCGTCGCACTTCTCGCCACGACAGCCCTGCTGATCGCCCCGCCCGCGGGCGCCGTGGACACGCCCGCTCCAGCGGACCAGGCCGCCGAGGCGACGTCGTCCTTTGACCGCTACGGCACCGCGGCGCAGGACCTCATCAACCAAGGCATGGAGTATCTCGGGATCCGCTACCGCTTCGGCGGCAATTCGCCCGAGACCGGCCTCGACTGCAGCGGGCTGGTCCAGAACGTCTTCCGCAACGCCCTCGGTCTCAACCTTCCGCGCGCTGCGCGCGACATGGCCCGCGTCGGCGAAAAGGTCGGCGTGCAGGATCTGAAGCCGGGCGATCTCGTGTTCTTCAACACGATGCGCAAGGCCTTCTCGCATGTCGGCATCTACGTCGGCGACGGCCGCTTCCTGCACGCCCCGTCCAGCGGCGGCGAAGTGCGCATCGACGAGATGAGCCAGAGCTACTGGGCGAAGCGCTTCAACGGCGCACGCCGCATGGTTCCGGAAGGCGATCTGGGCCTGCCGCAGGCAAACTGAACGGCGCCGCGTTACACGCGGCATCCCTCTGCTGCGGGCCGGGTTTTCGTCTAGGCTGGACTGAAGTCCCGACGAGAATTCCCGCATGTTGATCGCACAGCTGTCCGACCCGCACGTCGTCGCCCCCGGCACCCTCCTGTACGGCAGCATCGATACCGGCGCCCTGTTTGCCGCGGCAATCCGGCGCATCGCCGGCTTGGCGCCGGCACCGGACCTGGTCGTCGTTTCCGGCGACCTGGTGAATGAAGGCAGCCCGCAGGAATACGCCCGCGTGCGCGCACTGCTCGGGCCGCTGCAGATGCCGTGGCAGGTGATGGCCGGCAATCACGACGACCGCGAGCAGCTCGAGGCCGCATTCCCGGGCCAGGGCTTCGGCAATGGCGGCTTGTGCTGCGCGAAGCGGACGATGGGCAATCTGAGCCTGCTGTTCCTCGACACGACCATCCCCGGCGAGGAAGGCGGCGAAATCGCCGAGGCGCAGCTCGCGTGGCTCGACGAGGCCTGCGACCCGCTGCGCGCAACGCTCCTGTTCCTGCACCATCCGCCGTTCGCAACGGGCATCGCCGGACTCGACGCGATCGCGTGCCGCGGGGCCGATCGCCTAGCGGAGTGGCTGACCGTTCACTGCGAGGTGCGCGCCCTCGCCTGCGGCCACGTGCATCGTCCGATGTTCACGAGCTTCGCGGGGCGACCGTGCGTAACGGCCCCCTCGATCGCCCACCAGATCGTCTGCGACCTATCGGGCAGACCTGATGCGCTGGCGTGGTGCCGCGAACCGCCGGGTTTCCTGCTGCATCGCTGGCAGGACGGCGAACTGGTCTCCCATGTGCTGCCAATCGACGAGAGCCCCGCGGTACCCTACGATTGAATCGTCATCAACAGGAAACGCTCCGTGCCCGCTTGCCCGCGAGTGCGCGTTCCACTCGAAGCGGCCGTCGCGTCACCCCTGAAGGTGTCGACGACCGCGCGTTTTCGGCCGTCCAAAGGCAGTCATCGCCCTCGTTCGGCGCTCGTTTCACCCGCGCTGCCTATCCCGGCTTCACCTCGACCAGCTTGCGATACTGCGCCATGTGACGGATGGCGTCCCTGGGCTTGCTGAACTGCTCGCATAACAGCGCCAGGTTGTAGTGGCAATCGGCCAGGCCGGGGTCGCCGCGTAGCGCCGCCCGATAGGCGTCCATCGCTTCGTGCTTGCGATCCATGTCGTCGAGCAGGACGCCGAGGTTGTACATCAGTGTCGGGGCGCTGCCGCACGCCGCGATCGCCTCGCGATAGACATGTTCGGCCTCCGTCAGGCATCCGGCCTCGTGCAGGAGCGATCCCAGATTGATGCGGGCATCGAGCAGCTGCGGCGCCTCGACGATGGCACGCTCGTACGCTCGCCGCGCAGACTCGGGTTCGTCGCGCTCCAGGGCGAGCGCCCGCTCGAACCAGTGCGTCGCGTGCGGCACTGCGTGAGCGGGAGCTTCCGCCGGCTTGTACTCGACCACGTTCAGCGAGCCATCGGACGGATCGCCTTCGAACGCGAGCAGATACTGGCCCGATTCGGCCTGCCAGTGACTACCGCCTTCCTTCACCACAACACGGTCGGCGACCACGCGGACGGAAAGGCCCGACAAGGGCATCTCCTCCGGAAGCCGGCTCCGCAGCGCCTTCATCGACCGCAGGATGCGCCTGGGCGGCACCTGCGCCTCCGCGAGCGCCTGAGCGGTGCGCAGGACGACCAGATCCTGAAAGGAGAAGCGCCAGGCGTTGCGCGGGCCGCGTTCCGGCGAAACGAAGCCCGCCTCGATCAGTGCGCGGATCGTGCTGCGTCGCAGGCCCAGAAGCTTTTCGACCTCGCGCACGCCGTAGCGGTGCATGGGGGAAACCTCGCTATTTCTTGGCCGTCTTGCGCACCGCAGGCTCCACGGCGGATCGCGCCCGCTTGGGCGGCTTGCGCGCCTCGGCCTGCGGTGCGGGCGTCACGGGAGCCTTCTTCTCCAAGCTGGCGCGCAGCGCTTCCATGAGGTCGATCACCTGACCGCGACCTTCGCCCTCCTCGGTCAGCGTGATCTCCTGCCCCTCGACCTTCTTCTGTACCGCCGCCTCGATGCGCGCGCGCACCGCGTCCGTGTAGGCGTCGGGATCGAAGCGGTCGACGGCCTGCTGATCGATCAGCTGCTCCGCGAGCTTCAGCTCGGCGTCCTTGACCTCGGTGTGCGGGATGTCGAGATCCTTGATCGACCGCACGTCCGAGCCGTAGAGCAGTTGCTGCATGACGAGCCCATCCTCGACCGGCCGGATCATCACCACGTGCTGCTTACCATGCGACGCCCAGCGGCCGAGGGCGCAGCGCCCGGACGCGCGCAGCGCCTGAGCAAGCAGCGCGTACGGCTTGGCGCCCCCCTTGTCGGGAGCGAGGTAATAGGCCTTGTCGAAGTACACCGGATCGACGGATTCGATCGGCACGAACTCGCTGATCTCGGCGCTGTGCGAGCCCGTCTCCTCGAGCGCCTTCAGCTCGTCGGGGCTGAAGGTCACATACTGATCCTTGGCGAATTCGTAGCCCTTGACGATGTCGTCGCGCGGCACCACCACCTCTTCCTTCAAGCACACGTACTGCTGCTTGAGCCGCGATCCGCAGCCCTTGTGCAACATGTTGAACGAGACGGTCTTGCTCGTCTCGGTGGCCGAATAGAGCTTCACGGGGATGGCCACCATTCCGAACGAGATCGTGAGCGATGCGATCGATCGTGCCGCCATGCTTGTCTCCGGGGGTCAGGGAGGTTTACGTTTTTGCGCCCGACAAAGCCCGTTCCAGGCTCAGCTTGCGCTCCAGGGCGTCGTGCCAGCGATCGCCCGTTTGCGCCAGGCGCTGCGCGACGTTGGTGATCCTGAAATCGAGCGGGTGCGCGCTGGCCAGCTCGTCCCAAGTGAGCGGCATCGACACCGGTGCGCCGGGCACCCCGCGGGGCGAGTAGGCGACGTTCAGCGTCTTGCCGCGGACGTTCATATTGTAGTCAAGGAAAATCTTGCCGGTCCGCGAGCGCACACTCCACTCCATCGTGATGTCCCGCGGGTGCAGACGCAGCAGGTGCCGCCCGACAAGCTCGCACACCTTGCGCGCGGCATCGAAATCGAGGGTGCGCCGGATGGGCACGAAAATGTGTAGCCCGGTCTTGCCCGAGGTCTTGACGATGGCGTCCAGCGCCATGCTCTGCAGCAACTCGCGCAGCCAAAAGGCCACCTCCTTGCCCTTCTCGAAGGCGAGCGTATTGAGTTCCGGCTCGCCTCCCGGCGCCTCCTTGCCGGAATAGATGTATGGGTCGAGATCGAACACCACGTAGTCGGGGTAGTTCAGCACCGAGGCTTCAAGAGTGGAAAGCGAACTAGCGTAATCGGTTCCCTGGACCGCCGCATCCGGCCCGAGACGCGCACGCGAATGCCAGACATGCAACTCGATGGTCCCGTACTGCGCCAGCCACAGCAGAGTGGCCAGGTTGTTGCAGATGAGCACTTCATGACTCTCGTCCTGGTGCCCCGAATACACGTCGAGCATGTCCAGGAACTCCGGCCGCTCCTGCTCCCAGCGCTTCTGGAAAAACCGCTGCCCGAAGATGCCGTCGGGCATGCGAATCAGCGTCAGCGGGCGATCCGCGAGGTGAGGCAGGAGGAAGGGCGAGACTTGCGCGAAGTAGCGCAGCAGGTCGCGCTTGGTCACCGCCGGCTGCTTGAGGGCCTTATCCTCCGGCCAGTAGACGCGATCGAGATGCGTCAGCCGTATCCGGTGCGGACCGACCGCGAGAGAGAAGGCCGTCTTGCTGTTTTCCAGTTGCTGCAGGATGTCGTCGATCTCGCTGCTCCCACCCGCCGCGCGCGCCGACCCGCCGGCGGGCGGCTTATGCGGCACCACGCCACGCTCAGCACGGCGCACCGACTTGGGATCGATATCGTCGCGCATACGGAGAAAAATCGGCACGCGCAGGCTGCCGTCCTCCGTCCACTCCTGGAACTGCACCTCGACCACCAATTCCGGCCTAACCCAAGTCGTCGGCCCATTCAGCTCCGGCTTCTCCACGAACGGGCACACCTCCGTTCGCAAGTCCTCCAGCCGCGCCCTGACCTGCTCCAGCGTTGCGGTGTCGAAGCCGGACCCGACATGCGAGGCATAACGCAGGGCGCCCCCCTCACCCCCCTCCCGGTACCCCAGCAGCAGCGCACCGAGCGGGCCTCGCGAGCCCTTTCCGCGGGTGTAGCCGCCTACCACGAACTCCCCGCTTTGAGTGGCCTTGATCTTGAGCCAGGACGACGAGCGCCGTCCCGCCGTATAGCGGCTGTCCTTGCGCTTGCCGATGATCCCCTCGAAGCCGCTCGCGAGCGCGGCCCGCTGCAGCGCCTCCCCATCCTCCGCGACATGGACAAGCTGCAGCAGCGGCGAAGGCAGCAGGCATTGCGCGAGGTAGCGGCGACGGTCGTGATAAGGCGCCGCCCGCAGATCGACGCCGGCGAAGTACAGCAGGTCGAAGCAGCAATAAACCACTGGCGTGCTGCGGTCTGCCGCGGCGATATCGCGCTCGGCTTTCAGATGGAAACGGTTCTGCAGCGCATTGAACGACGGCCGGCCGCTCGCATCGAAAGCCACCAACTCGCCGTCCACGATCATGTCCGCCCCCTGGCCGCGCAGTTCCGCGGCGAGCCGGGGAAAAGTAGTAGTCAGGTCGAGGCCCCGGCGCGATTGCAGTTTCACGCGCATTTCCGTCCCATCCCGGGCGACGAACGCCAGCACGCGATAGCCGTCCAGCTTCGGCTCCCACAGCCAGTCGGCGTCGGCAAACGGCGCCTCGCCGGTCTCGGCGAGCATGGGCGAGAGTGTCGCAGGCATCGCCTCGGGCCGGCCGGTGGGCACCAGCGTCGCCGCCGGCACCCGATGCGTCGGCAGGACCTTGATCTCCTCGACCGCCAGCCCGCAGAGCACCGAGCGGTTCCGCCCGGCCATATCGGCCGAACCCGCGGCCGGCCCCGCGTAGCGGTCCTTGTGCTTGATCAGGAGCCAGTTTCGCGGCTCCCCGCTGCGAACCAGCGCGAAGGAGCCCTTCACCTTCTCCCCGCGCAGCTGAAAGCTGAGCTTGCCTTTGGCGAGGCCCTCGCGCACGCGACGCTGCGCTTCGTCGCGATCGTCAAACGAGTACGCCTGATCCTCATCGGGCGAATAAACGCCGCAATCCCAGACGATCACCTCCCCGGCGCCGTACTGCCCGGGCGGGATCACGCCTTCGAAGGAAGCGTAGTCGTAGGGATGATCCTCCGTCTCCACCGCAAGCCGCTTGTCCGCGGGATCGAGGGACGGCCCCTTGGGAACTGCCCAGGATTTCAGCACTCCATCACATTCAAGCCGGAAGTCGAAGTGCAGCCGGCGGGCCATGTGCTGCTGGATGACGAAGAGCAATGGCCCGCCCCCCGCCCGTAGCGCCGAGGGTGCCGGCTCCGGTGTAGCAGTGAACGTCCGCTTGGCCGAATACTCGCCCAGCGGGTCCGTCCCGGCCGCGGGCGGCCCCTTCGCCGGCTCTTTCGCTTGGCGTGCCGGACGCGAGGGCGGAGCCGTCTCAGCTCGGCGCGGCATGAGGCGAGTCCCCGGGAGAAATGCGATGCGATTGGCGACCGGAACGAGCGGCTTTTCGTACAAGGAGTGGCTCGGCTCCTTCTACCCGGAAAAGCTCCCGGCGAACGCGATGCTGCGCTACTACGCCGAGCGCTTCACGACGGTGGAGATCAACAACACCTTCTACCGCATGCCGGCCGAGTCGATGCTCGCGCACTGGGCGGAAGAAGTGCCGCCCGGCTTCTCCTTCACGCTCAAGGCGCCGCGCCGCATCACGCACGAGGAGCGCCTGCAAGAGTCCGAATCGAGCGTGGCTGAATTCCTGCGCCGCGCCGGCACCCTGGGGGATAAGCTCGGCGTGCTCCTGTTCCAGCTGCCGCCGTATCTCAGAAAGGATCTTCATCGGCTGCACGATTTCCTGGCGGTATTGCCGTCGGACAAACGCTACGCCTTCGAGTTTCGCCACGTCTCCTGGCAGGACGACGAAGTCTACGACGCCCTGCGCTCCCACGGCGCAATGTATTGCGTCACCGACACCGACGAAGGGGAAACGCCCTTCGTGGCGACAACGGAGTGCGCATACATCCGCCTGCGGCGAACGCACTACGACGACGCCGACCTGCACGCCTGGGTCGAACGCCTCGCGGCACAAGCGCTGGACCGCGCCTACGTCTACTTCATGCACGAGGACGAGGCGCTCGGCACGCGCTTCGCCCACCGCCTCGAAGAGTTGTGGCAGGAAGCGGGCGGAATGCGGTAAACGGAAAAGCCCGCACCAGTAACGGTGCGGGCTTCGAGGTGCTGACGGACGCTTGGGACTTAGACCGTGACGGTCGCTGCGACGTCGCTGAACTCGGCGATCTGGTCGAAGTTCATGTAGCGGTACACGTCAGCAGCCTTGGCGTTGACCGCCTTGACCTGCTCCATATACTCGGCGACCGTCGGAATCTTGCCCATCAGCGCGCAGACCGAAGCCAGTTCGGCCGAACCGAGGAAGACCTGGGTGTCGATGCCGAGGCGGTTCGGGAAGTTGCGCGTCGAGGTCGACATCGCCGTGCTGCCCTTGCGGATCTGCGCCTGGTTACCCATGCACAGCGAGCAACCCGGCATTTCCATGCGAGCGCCGGACTTGCCGAGGATCGCGTAGTAGCCTTCCTCGTTGAGGATCATGGCGTCCATCTTGGTCGGCGGGGCCACCCACAGGCGGGTCGGGATGTCCGACTTGCCTTCGAGGACCTTGCCGGCAGCACGGAAGTGGCCGATGTTGGTCATGCACGAACCGATGAAGACTTCGTCGATCTTGGTGCCGGAAACTTCGGACAGCAGCTTCACGTCGTCGGGGTCGTTCGGGCAGGCAACGATCGGCTCCTTGACGTCGGCCAGATCGATCTCGATCACGGCGGCGTACTGGGCATCCTTGTCGGCCTGAAGCAGTTCCGGCTTGGCGATCCACGCTTCCATGGCCTTGATGCGGCGGCCGAGCGTACGCGCGTCGGAGTAGCCGTTGGCGATCATCCACTTCATCAGCGTGATGTTCGAGCGCATGTACTCGATGATCGGTGCCTTGTCGAGCTGGACGGCGCAGGCGGCGGCGGAACGCTCGGCGGCAGCGTCGGAGAGCTCGAACGCTTGCTCAACCTTCAGATCGGGCAAGCCTTCGATTTCGAGGATGCGGCCGGAGAAGATGTTCTTCTTGCCCTGCTTGGCAACCGTCAGCAGGCCCTGCTTGATCGCGTAGTAGGGGATCGCATTGACCAGGTCACGCAGCGTGACGCCATCCTGCAGCTTGCCCTTGAAGCGCACCAGCACGGATTCCGGCATATCCAGCGGCATCACGCCGGTCGCCGCGGCGAAGGCCACGAGGCCCGAACCGGCCGGGAAGGAAATGCCGATCGGGAAGCGGGTGTGCGAGTCGCCGCCGGTGCCGACGGTGTCGGGCAGCAGCAGGCGGTTGAGCCAGGAGTGGATGACGCCGTCACCCGGACGCAGCGCAACGCCGCCACGGGTGCTGATGAAGGACGGCAGTTCGCGGTGCATCTTGACGTCGACCAGCTTCGGATAGGCGGCGGTGTGGCAGAAAGACTGCATCACCATGTCGGCGGAGAAGCCGAGGCAGGCCAGATCCTTGAGCTCGTCGCGGGTCATCGGGCCGGTGGTGTCCTGCGAGCCGACGGTGGTCATCTTCGGCTCGCAGTAGGTACCCGGCAGAATGCCCTTGCCTTCCGGCAGGCCACAGGCGCGGCCGACCATCTTCTGCGCCAGCGAGTAACCCTTGCCCGGATCGTTCGGCTGGGCCGGCAGACGGAACAGGGTCGAAACCGGCAAGCCCAGCGCTTCACGCGCCTTCGTCGTCAGGCCACGGCCGACGATCAGCGGGATGCGGCCACCGGCGCGCACTTCGTCGAGGATGACCGGGGTCTTGAGCTGCGATTCGGCGATCACGGCGCCGTTCTTCAGCGCGGTGACCTTGGCGGTGGCGGCGTCGATCTTCAGCTCGATCTCGTCGCCCATGTCCATCTGGTTGACGTCGAGTTCGATCGGCAGCGCGCCGGCGTCTTCCATCGTGTTGAAGAAGATCGGGGCGATTTTCGAGCCGATGCACACGCCGCCGAAGCGCTTGTTCGGGACAAACGGGATGTCTTCGCCGGTGAACCACAGCACCGAGTTGGTCGCCGACTTGCGCGAGGAGCCGGTGCCGACCACGTCGCCGACGTAGGCGATCAGGTTGCCCTTCTTGGCCAGCGCTTCGAGCTGCTTGACGGGGCCGCGCGCGCCCGGCTCGTCGGCCTCGATGCCCGGACGCGGGTTCTTCAGCATCGCCAGCGCGTGCAGCGGGATGTCGGGACGCGACCAGGCGTCCGGGGCGGGCGACAGGTCGTCGGTGTTGGTTTCGCCGGTGACCTTGAAGACGGTCAGCTTCTGCGAGGCCGGGACTTCCGGACGCGAGGTGAACCACTCGGCGTCGGCCCAGCTCTGCATGACGGCCTTGGCGTTGGCGTTGCCGGCCTTCGCAAGCTCGGCGACGTCGTGGAAGTAGTCGAAAACCAGCAGGGTCTTCTTGAGGCCTTCGGCGGCCACGGTGCCGACTTCGGCATCGGCCAGCAGGTCGATCAGCGGCTTGACGTTGTAACCGCCCAGCATCGTGCCCAGCAGCTCGGTCGCCTTGGCGCGCGACACCAGCGCACAGCTTTCCTCACCCTTGGACAGCTTGGCCAGGAAGGCGGCCTTGACCTTGGCAGCGTCGTCCACGCCGGCGGGAACGCGATAGGTCAGCAGCTCGACGAGGAAGGCTTCCTCGCCCTTCGGCGGGTTCTTCAGCAGGGCAACCAGATCCTCGGTCTGCTGCTTGGACAGCGGCAGTGGCGGGATGCCGAGGGCGGCACGCTCGGCGACGTGGGCACGGTAGGCTTCAAGCACGGCGGATTCCTTCCTTATTCGTGACGTTGGCTGGGCGTCGGGGCAGCGACCCGGACGACGCTGCGAGATTATATGTCTTTTATAAGACTTGAGGTGCAATGCAACAACGATCACTCGGCAGCGCGCGAATTCTACTCCTCCCCAAGGACTTGCGTGCGCCCGCCGGCGGGCCCGGGGCGATGGCCGAGTACCCGGCCGGACCGGGCGGTACGGGAACGCATCCAGGGCGCGCTGTTCCAACAGGGATTGTATGACGAGCCCGGACCGGCTGCGGCCGCCGCACTCACGAACCACGAACCGCAAGGAAGGAGATCGACCATGCCCCACGCCGCATTCGACACGCTCAGAACCTTCTCCACCGCTTCAGGCGCGCGCGGCTTCTTCCATTCGCTGGCGGCGCTCGAAGCTGCGGGGGTCGGCCGGGTGTCGCGCCTGCCGGTGTCGCTGCGCATCGTGCTGGAAGCAGTGCTGCGCCACTGCGACGGCCGCAAGATCACCGCGGAGCACGTGCGGCAGCTCGCGAGCTGGGGCGCGAACGCGGAGCGCACGGACGAGATTCCCTTCGTCGTCGCGCGCGTGGTGCTGCAGGACTTCACCGGCGTGCCGCTGCTGTGCGACCTCGCGGCGATGCGCAATGTGGCGGCCGAGACGGGGCGGGATCCCAAGCTGATCGAGCCGCTGGTGCCGGTCGACCTCGTCGTCGACCACTCGGTGCAGGTCGACCACTACGGCACCCCGCAAGCTCTGCGCCAGAACATGGAGCTGGAGTTCCGGCGCAACCGCGAGCGCTACCAGTTCATGAAATGGGGCATGCAGGCTTTCGACACCTTCAAGGTCGTGCCGCCGGGCATCGGCATCGTGCACCAGGTGAATCTGGAATACCTGTTCCGCGGCGTGCGCGGGCATGACACCGCCGACGGGCGGCTGTACTACCCCGATACGCTGGTCGGCACCGATTCGCATACGACGATGATCAACGGCGTCGGCGTCGTCGGCTGGGGCGTCGGCGGCATCGAGGCGGAAGCGGGAATGCTCGGCCAGCCGGTGTATTTCCTGACCCCGGACGTCGTCGGCGTGGAGCTTACAGGACAGCTGCGGGAAGGGGTGACCGCCACCGATCTCGTGCTCACCGTCACGGAAATGCTGCGCAGGCAGAAGGTCGTCGGCAAGTTCGTCGAGTTCTTCGGCGATGGCACCGCGACCCTGTCCGTCACCGATCGCGCGACGATCGCCAACATGGCGCCCGAGTATGGCGCGACCATGGGTTTCTTCCCCGTCGATGAGAAGACCGTCGCCTACATGCGCGGCACCGGGCGCACGGAAGCCGAATGCGAGCTGTTCGAGGCCTATTTCCGCGCACAGGGCCTCTTCGGCGTACCGCGCGCGGGCGAGATCGACTATTCGACGACGCTGCGCCTCGATCTCGCGGCGATTGTCCCCTCGCTGGCCGGCCCCAAGCGCCCGCAGGACCGTATCGCGCTGGAGGACATGGAGGACGTGTTCGACCGCCTGTTCTCGCTGCCCGCGAGCGACAACGGCTTCGGCCAGCCCGAGGCCGCGCTCGGCACGCGCTTTCCGACGGCGCTGCCGGGCGTATCGCTGGGCAACGGCGACGTGCTGATCGCGGCGATCACCTCCTGCACCAACACCAGCAACCCGGCGGTGCTGATCGCCGCGGGCCTGCTGGCGAAGAAGGCCGTCGAGAAAGGGCTATCCGTGCAGCCGCACGTCAAGACCTCCCTCGCCCCGGGCTCGCGCGTGGTGACCGATTACCTCGGCCGCGCCGGGCTGCTCGAACCGCTCGCACAACTGGGCTTCGCACTCGCCGGTTACGGGTGCACGACCTGCATCGGCAATGCGGGGGACCTCGCGCCCGAACTCAACGACGCCATCGCCGAGCACGACGTGATCGCAGCCGCCGTGCTGTCGGGCAACCGCAACTTCGAGGCGCGCATCCATCCCAACCTGCGCGCCAATTTCCTCGCCTCGCCGCCGCTGGTGGTGGCATTCGCGATCGCCGGGCGGGTCAATGTCGACCTCACCGAGAATCCGCTCGGCACCGGGCACGACGGGCATCCCGTCTATCTGCGCGACATCTGGCCGAGTTCCGAGGAGATCGCCGCGGTGCTGCCGCTCGCGATGGACCCGGCGACCTTCACGCGCCTGTACGCCGACTTCACCAAGGACCACGACCTGTGGAACGAGATCCCCGCCACCACGGGACAGGTGTATGAATGGCCGGAATCGACCTACATCGCCCGGCCGCCGTTCTTCGACGGCTTCTCCATGCTTCCGCAGCCGGTCGGGAGCATCGTGGGCGCGCGCATGCTCCTGCTGCTGGGCGACTCGGTGACAACCGACCACATCTCGCCCGCAGGATCCTTCAAGGACAGCACGCCAGCCGGCCAGTGGTTGCTGGCGCGCGGCGTCGCGAAGCAGGACTTCAACTCCTACGGCTCGCGGCGCGGTCACCACGACGTCATGGTGCGCGGCACCTTCGCCAACGTGCGCGTCAAGAACATGATGCTGCCGCTGCGCGACGACGGCTCGCGCGTCGAGGGCGGCTACACGCTGCTCGACGGCCGGCAGGCCACGGTGTTCGAGGCCGCGACGGCGTACATGGCGCGCGGTATCCCGACCGTCGTGTTCGCCGGCGAGGAGTACGGCACCGGCTCCAGCCGCGACTGGGCCGCAAAGGGCACGCAGCTGCTCGGCGTGAAGGCGGTGATCGCGAAGAGCTTCGAGCGCATCCACCGTTCCAATCTCGTCGGCATGGGCGTCATGCCATTGCAATTCAAGGGCGAGGATTCGTGGGAGAATCTGGGCCTGAAGGGCGACGAGACCTTCGACATCCGGGGCATCGATGCGACGCTGCAGCCGCGCCAGGACCTGTTGCTGACGATTCGCCGCAGCGACGGAAGCACGCGGGACGTAGCGGTGACGTGCCGCATCGACACGCCGATCGAAGTCGACTACTACCGCCACGGCGGCATCCTGCCCTACGTGCTGCGGGAGATTCTCGGTCGCCCGAGCTGACATCCGGATATTTTCGCCATGCTCGCCATCCCCTGCCCCTGCCAATCGGGAAAATCCTTCGCCGAGTGCTGCGCACCGGTGATCGCCGGTGAAGTGCCGGCCGAATCGGCCGAGGCGCTGATGCGTAGCCGCTACACGGCCTTCACGCAGTCCAACGAGGCTTACCTGCTCGAAAGCTGGCACCGGTCGACGCGCCCCACGACGCTGGACCTCGCCGGCGGCGAGCCGGCACCGAAGTGGATCGGGCTGCAGGTGCGCCAGCATCTGCAGACCGGGGATAACACGGCCATCGTCGAATTCGTCGCCCGCTACCGTGTGGGCGGGCGAGCCCATCGCCTGCACGAAACCAGCCGTTTCGTGCGCGAGGAGCACCGCTGGTATTACGTGGACGGCGAAATCCATGATTAAAACCACACCCGCGCGGAATCGCCGCCGCCTATAATCGGTCCGCAATATGACCATCACGTGAGCGGGCGCCCGTCCAGGGCGCTTCCGCCACCTTGTCGCGAGACCGGCATGAACCTCGAAAAAGTCATCTTCGGCTTCTTCATCGTCCTCGCGGCGACCCTGAACTTCGGCTTCTTCGTCGGCGACCTCGATGATCCCGTGCATCACGAGATCAACGAGCTGTTCGTCGCGATCGTCGTGAACCTCATCGCGACCGTCCTCAAGTTCGGTGACCGCACGCAGATCGGCGCCATCCACCTCGCGACCAGCTTGGTCGCGGACCTGCAGCTGATCGCCGCGGCGATGGTGTGGGGCTATGCGGAACACATCGTAGGCACGGGCATGACGCCCGTGATGGTCGCACGCGTCGTCTCCCTGTCGGGCGGCGCCCTGTTCGCCAACGTCGTGTCGGTGATCATCCTGATCGCCGAAACCATCATGCAGCGCCGTTAACGGGGCTTGCCGCGATGATGCCGCTGCTGCGCCATCAGAGCGTCTTCTTCCTGATCATGCGGCGCCTGCGTGCGCCGTTCATCCTGCTCATCGTCATCATCGCGATCTCGGTGTTCGGCCTCACGCTCGCGCCCGGCGTCGATGCGGACGGCAAGCCCGCGCACATCAGCTTCTTCCACGCGCTGTACTTCATCAGCTACACCGCGACGACGATCGGCTTCGGCGAGATCCCCTATGCCTTCTCCGACCAGCAGCGCCTGTGGGTCCTGGTCTGCATCTACCTGTCCGTGATCGGCTGGGCGTACACGGTCGGCACCGTGTTCGCGCTGCTCGCCGACCGCAACCTGCAGCAGGCGATCCGCACGCAGAGCTTCATGCGCGCGGTGCGCAACCTGCGCGAACCCTTCTACCTCGTGTGTGGATTCGGCGAGACCGGCCGGCTGATCTGCGATGCGCTCGACCGCCTCGGATTCCGCGCGGTGGTCATCGAACTCGATGACACCAAGGTCGGCGAGATCGAACTGCACGGCTACCACGCCGACATCCCTGCCCTGTGCGCCGACGCACGCAACCCCGAAAATCTCAAGTTCGCCGGGCTCACGCACCGCAGCTGCATCGGCGTGATCGCGCTGACCAACAACGACAGCGCGAACCTCGCGATCGCGATCGCCGCGCGCCTTCTCGCGCCCCGGATTCCTGCCCTGTGCCGCGCCGAATCGGCCGAAACGGCGGCCAACATGGCGTCCTTCGGCACGCGCCACATCATCAACCCGTTCGAGAAATTCTCCGAATACCTTGCGCTCGCGCTGCACGCACCGGCCGCTTGGCACCTGCTGACCTGGCTCACGGGCGTGCCCGGCACTCAGATGGAACGCCAGCGCGATCCCCCGCACGGCGAATGGATCCTGTGCGGACACGGCCGTTTCGGACGCCTGCTTGCACACGTCCTCGAACGCGAAGGCGTCCCGCTCACGATCATCGACCGCCACGCGGCCCCGCCGGCGGCGTCGGTGCGCTGGGTGCAGGGAGAAGGGACCGGCGCCCCCGCGCTCGAAGCGGCCGGCGTGCGCCGTGCGGCCGGCATCGTCGCCGCGACCGCCAACGACGTGGACAACCTGTCGACGGTGGTCACCGCGCGCGAACTCAATCCGTCGCTGTTCGTGATCCTGCGCCAGAACCACTTCGCGAACAATTCACTGTTCGAGGCCTTCGACTACGACGTGAACGTAGTCCCCAGCCGCATCATCGCCCACGAATGCCTCGCGATCCTGACGACGCCGCTGCTGGTGCCCTTCCTCGAGGACATGAAGCGGCACGACGAGGACTGGTGCGGCCGGGTGCTCAAGCGCCTGACGGGTCGCTTCGGCTGGGAGATCCCGACGGTATGGAGCGAGCGCATCAACCTGAGCCGGGCTCCGGCGCTGTACCGCAAGCTGATGAAGGGCGCGACGGTCGAACTGCAGTCGCTGCTGAAATCCCCGTCGAACCGCGACGACGCCCTCGCATGCGAAATCCTCCTGCTGCGGCGCGACGACGACGATCACCTGCTGATCCCCGAGGGCGACACGA
Source organism: Aromatoleum toluolicum (assembly GCF_012911005.2). Taxonomy (GTDB): domain Bacteria; phylum Pseudomonadota; class Gammaproteobacteria; order Burkholderiales; family Rhodocyclaceae; genus Aromatoleum; species Aromatoleum toluolicum. The sequence goes on from NZ_WTVS01000001.1 coordinate 84,058, forward strand.
AACTGCGGCCGGGCGACGAGCTGTTGCTGGTGGGCACGGCGGAAGCGGAGCGCGAATTCGGCCTGGTGATCTCGAACGAACATGCGCTGGTCTATGTCCTCACGGGCACGGACCTTCCCGGCGGCTGGATCTGGGAGCGCCTGTCGCGCAGCCGGAACGCACGGAGCGAGACGGCGTAGCGTCGCCAGGTCGCGCCGCCGCCGGAATCACTCGGAAGCGACCAGCACCACCGTTTCGGCGCCGAGGCACACGGTCGCGCCCGGCCTCAATTTCGCGCGCTTGCGCGACTCCACCTTGCCATCGACCGTGACCCGCCCCGCCTCGACGGCCGCGTGGGCCTCGCCGCCGGTGCCGGTCAGCCCGGTCGCCTTCAGCAGTTGATCGAGCTGGATGTATTCGCCGCGCACGGCAAACGAAACTGTCATGCATTTCTCCCGCGCAGCCGATACGCTGCGCAATTCAAATTGATCGACCGGAAGCCGTCAGCCTACACTGCCGGCTAACCGTTTGCCGTCCTATTGCCGCCACGACCATGTCCGACGACCTGCTGCAGCGGATCGACCGCACCCTCAGTCGCGCTGCCGATTCCGGCGCGCTCCTGCCCATCCGCACCGAACGGACCCCGATCCAGGACGCAGGCATCGGCTTCACGGTGCGCTGGGTGTCCACGCTCGCGCACAAGGACGCGGCGCGCGTCGAGGCCGCAGTGAAACGCGACCCGGACTTCAATCCCTTTCTCCCGCCCGACCCGGAACTGACCATCGGCCCGCTCGGCGAACAGCACCTGGGCGTGCTGAACAAATTTCCCGTCATCGAGCGCCACCTGCTGATCGTCACGCGCGTGTTCGAGGCACAGACGGCACCATTGACGCGGACCGACTTCATCGCGCTCGCGACCGTGATGGCGTCGCTCGGCGGGCTCGGCTTCTACAACGGCGGCAGCGAAGCGGGTGCCAGCCAGCGCCACAAGCACTTGCAGTGGATTCCCGACGCCGAGGAGACGGCGCGCCTGGGCCTGTTCACCGATCAGCTGCCCGCCAACCTACCCCCCTTCGCCCACGCCACGCACGAGGCGCTCCCCTGGCGACACACTTTCGTGCGCCTGCCGCGCTGTGGCGACGTCGTGTCGCTTGGCGAAGCCATGCACCATGCGTTCCGGAACGGCTGCGAATCGCTCGGCATCGACGCCGCGGCGGACCCGATGCCGCCCTACAATTTCCTCGTGTCGCGCGACTGGATGACCGTGATCCCGCGCATCCGCGAGCGTCACGGGAACATCTCGGTCAATGCGCTGGGCTTCGCCGGCTCGCTGTTCGTGCGGCGCCCCGAGGAGATCGAGACCGTGCGCGCGATCGGCCCGCTCAGGCTGCTCGCGGCGGTCGCGCTTCCGAGCTGATCAGCCGGGCTGCTCCGCCCCTGCAAGCGGCCGCAAGGCCGGCAGCCCGATCTGCGCGCGCAGCTCGTTGCATTTCCGATTCGGCGAGCCGTCCGCCTCATGCGACGGAAACTCGCGGCACGGCGTCGGACGCCGGTCGTAGATCGTACACGACACCTGCTCGCCGGGCTGCCCCGCTAGCGCCACGCAACGGCGCGGCAACTCGTTCGTCCCGTTCATGCAGCGCAGGTGAAGGTTGAGCTTTTCCGTCAATTCGGCAGGCACGAAACCGCCGGGAGCGTCGTCCGCCTCGCCCCAGTAGAACGACACGCGGAAATGGACGCAGCACATGCCGCAGTCGAGACAGGGGTTCGGATCGCTCATCGCAAGTCGGTGCGCAGGACAAATTCCCGCGCGATTCTACCCAAGGCATTCACGCCGTTGCAGGTTCACGTAACGGACGGGCCGGACGGACCGCCCCCCTCCTCACAAGGGCGGCAAGCCGTGGCGCCGCCGCGCACGGTCACAGGCATCCTCGCCGATGCCGAGTGCCGCGTAGGGCGCGAAGTCGCGGCAGGGCGACGGCCGCCCGGCGTAGATCGTGCAGCCGACCCGGCTGCCGATCTCGCCCGCGAGCGCGACGCAGCGCGGCGGCGCCTCGTCGGTGCCGCGCATGCGCACGAGCTCGCCCGTCACCGGAACGGTCATCGCGTCGGGGACGCCGCCCGGCGTCGCACTGGCCAGCTCGGACTGATGGAAATCGACGCGAAAGGCCGCACAACAGGCGCCGCAGCGAGTGCAGTGGTCGTCGTCGCTCACGCCGCGCCCCGCAGCCGTGCCAAGCGCCTCACTCGACCGCGCCGCAGCACTTCTTGTACTTCTTGCCGCTGCCGCAGGGACACGGGTCGTTGCGGCCGACCGCAGCCGGCGTGTGCATGGCGGGTTGCTCCACGGTCAGCAGCGCCGGCGCTGCCATTCCGAGCGCACGCCATTGCCCGAGCACCGTCTCGATGCAGTTCACCGCCTGCTCGAGCCACTCCAGCCGCGTGTCCTCGTCCGCCAGTTCGGCGTCATCCGAGGCCCACGGCGCCATCAGCTCATCGAGCGCATTGCGCACGGTTTCGGCGGCAGCCGCGGGCAGTCCGGCGTCCCAGTCCTCGGGCCACAGCTCGAGGCCCTGCGCGAAGCCCTCGACCCATTCCTCGCCGATCGCGATCGTGTCGCCCTCGCTCGCTGCATAGCAGAACGGCTCCCATCCCTCCGGCTCGCCCAGGGTGGTCGCGAGCTCGTTGTAATAGCGCCGCACCAGCCGGATCGCACGCTGCATCTGGCTGCCCGAACCGAAGGAGATCTCGTCCCCGTGCGCCGACCACACTGGCGGCAGCCACTCCTCGGGGGCGATCGGCACGGGCGAGGCGAGGACGGCGGCGAGGTACCCGTCGAGCATCTCGAGGTCCATGCAGTCCTCGGGCACGACGTCCGAGGTCAGCAGTTCCTCGAGCGCCTCGAATTCCTCGTCGTCGAGCAGGTTCGGGTTGTCGCTCTCTTCATTTGCAGCGGTTTCGTTCGTCATCAATTGTCTCCGGAATGCCTTTCAGCGTGCGCCATCCTCTTGCCGCGCGCAAGCCTGCGCATCGAGATCGCAAACCAGACGGAATAGCGTCTGGCCGGAATCGCGGTACTTGCGCTCGAACGGCGTCAGCGGCGCAGGCGCCTCGAATGTTTCCCAGGCGACTTCGCGGCCGGTCGCCAAGCCGAGCGCGCACGCGAATTCCTCGATGTACACGCGCCAGTTCGTGCGGCATTCGAGCACGCCGCCCAGTCGCGGAATGAAAGGGAACACGGGATGGGCGTGCCAGCGGCGCGCAAGGTGGCCGATCTTGGGCCACGGGTTCGGATAGAGGATGTAGTGACGGGCGAGGCGCAGGCCCGCATCGCTCATCAGGCGCCAGTAATCGACGAGGTCGGCGCGCACGAAGACCATGTTCTTCGGCAGCAGCGCGTCGGGATAGGGCTTGCGGCGATTGAGGCGATCCGCGGACTGGTCGACGCCGATCACCCAGTGATCGGGAAAGGCGCGCGCGAGCTGGATCGTGCTGTGGCCGACACCGCAGCCGGCATCGAGGATCAGCGGGGCGCTGCGGTCCCAGCCGGCGACGCTGGCCTCGAACGCGGCATGGTTGTAGTCCAGGCAGGGTTTGCGAAACGGCTCGGCGAGATGGCGCTGCACGCGCCGCACCAGCTGCTCATGCACGCCCGACTGGGCGCTCTCGGGGATGCGCGAATTTGCGTAACTCATCGAATTCGTCCGGTTCAGGCCGCCAGCGGCAGCGCTGCGGCGGCAATGCCGTGGCGCACCAGGGCGGCGTCGATCTCGGCGGGCCTGCGCGCCGCGCGTACTTCGCGGAACAGGCGCTCGGCCTGCGGATAATTGCGACGCAGCAGGTTCAGCCACTGCTTGAGGCGGCCCGGCGAATGCTGCGGCTGCAGCCGTTCCCGAACCCGGCGCCAGAAGAGTGCGAGCAGCGGCTGCAGTTCCTCCCACTCCCCGTCGCGGTCGATCGTGTGATCGCCTGCATCGCCCTGCGCACGCAGGCGTCGCGCGAGGAAGGGGTCGGCGACCGCCCCGCGCCCCAGCATCACGTCGGCAACCCCGCTCTCGGCGCGGCAGCGCCGCCAGTCAGCCTCGGACCACACTTCGCCGTTGGCGGTCACCGGAATGTCCACCGCCTCCGCGATGCGCGCAATCCACACCCAATGCGCGGGCGGACGGTATCCGTCGAGCTTGGTGCGGGCATGCACGACGAGGCCTTCCACGCCCCCGGCGGCGAGCGCCTGGGCACATTCGACCGCCTTCGACGTGTCGGCAACGCCCAAGCGCATCTTCGCGGTGAACGGCACCCCGGCCGGTACGGCCACCCGCACGGCCGTGGCGATGCGATGGAGGAGCTCCGGCTCGTCGAGCAGTACGGCTCCGCCGCGATGGCGGTTCACCGTCGGGGCCGGGCAGCCGAAATTGAGGTCGATGCCGGGAGGGGCGAGTTCAGCGAGATGCGCCGCATTGTCGGCAAGGCAGGAGGGATCGGAGCCCAGCAGTTGCACGCGTACCGGCACCGACGCGCGCGTCCGCCCGCCCGACTGCAGTTCCGGGCTGATGCGTCGGTAGACGCGGTGCGGAAGGAGCGTGCCGGACACGCGCGCGAATTCGCTCACGGCCCAGTCGTAGGGACAGGCGCGGGTGAGCACGTCGCGCAAATCGGCGTCGAGCAGACCTTCCATCGGCGCGAGCAGCAGACGCACACCAACTCCCTGAAAAAAGGGCGGTATTGTAAGCCCATCCGCGATCCGGGCGAACATGGAGGTGACGCCCGCCCGCCACCAGCACTAGCGGCATCCCCGCCCGGGCGCCCCCGCCTCACTTGCCTTGTCGCGGCCGATCAAGGATAATTCCCGGTTTCCACCCGTTATCAGGGCGGCCACATTCACCGCCCGCTTGTCCAAGGAATCGCCATGAAAGCGGATATCCACCCGAATTACAACGCCGTCCAGGTCACCTGCTCCTGCGGCAACGCCTTCGAAACCCGTTCGACACTGGGCAAGCCCGTGCTGCACGTCGAAGTGTGCTCTGCCTGCCACCCGTTCTACACCGGCAAGCAGAAGATCGTCGACACCGCCGGTCGCGTCGAGCGTTTCCGCCAGAAGTACGGCAGCGTTCAGCGCCTTGGCTGAACCCGGCTTCCGGTCACGGCAAAAAAGGCAGCTTCGGCTGCCTTTTTTGTTCCTCGAATCACGGCGCGGCTGCCCGCTCCGGCTAGAATTCCGCACCCGACGTTCGGACGCCTCCGCACCATGACGGATGGCGCAACATGACATGACTGGAGAATCCTTCCGGACCTCAACAATCCGGCGGCATCTGTACGGTGCGACCGGCCTTGCGCTGCTCATCGCCCTGTACCTGCTCACCGGACTGACCGGCCACGACCCCTGGCGCGGCGACGACGCGCGCCATTTCGGCCCGATCCTGGAAATGCTGCAGGGGAACCACCTGCTGTTCCCCGCGATTGCCGGCCAGCCCGAAACGGATTTTCCACCGCTCTACTACTGGACCGGCGCGGCGTTCGCGCGCCTGCTCGCCCCGTTCCTGCCCATGCACGACGGGGCGCGGCTGGCGACGACGCTATTCACGGCCCTGGCGATCTTCTGGATCGCGCGCGCGGCGACCCGCCTCTACGGGCGCGAGACGCGTACCCCCGCGGCGCTGCTGACCCTCGGCACGCTGGGCCTGGTGCTGCACGCGCACGAAACGCAGCCGATGATTGCGCTGATGGCGATGCAGGCGCTTACGCTGGCGGGGCTCTCGCACATCCCGACCCGCCCGGTGCTCGGTGGCGTCCAGGCCGGGCTGGGAGCCGCCCTCGCCTTCCTCGCCGGCGGCCTGCCGGGCATCGTCCTGACGCTGCCGCTCTTCCTCGTCGTCATCGCCTGCAGTCCCGAATGGCGCAGTCCGCGCGCCAGCAGCGGGCTGATCATCGGCCTGAGCCTCGCGATCGGCGCGTCGGCGCTGTGGCCGCTGGTGCTGCACTACCAGTCCCCCGACCTGCTCGCGCTGTGGTGGCGCGCCGAGTGGCGAAACCTTTGGGCGGAGGCGATGAGCGGCAGCGAGCTCACGCGTCTCGTCGAACTCATCGGCTGGTTCGCCTGGCCGCTGTGGCCCATCACGCTGTGGTCGCTGTGGCGTACGCGCCGCCATCTTCTGCGCGCGTCCTCGCTGCTGCCGATCGCGGCCCTCGTGCTCACCCTGGTCTGGATCATCCTGAACGGCAGCCTCAGCCCGGCGTCGATGCTGCCGCTCGTGCCGCCGCTCGCGCTGCTCGCGGCGTCGGGCATACCGACACTGCGCCGCGGCGCGGCGAACGCGTTCGACTGGTTCGGCATCATGACCTTCGGCGTTTTCGCGATACTGGTGTGGATCGCATGGAGCGCGCAGGTCTTCCTGTGGCCGCCCGGGCTCGCGCGTCACCTCGTACGCGTCGCACCCGATTTCGCCCTGCGTGCGCCGGAGATATCGGCGATCACCGGCATCGTCATCGTCACTGTGTGGGTGCTGTTGATGCTGCGGCTTCCGCGCTCGCCCAACCGCGCGCCGGCAAACTGGGCACTCGGGATGACGATGCTGTGGTGTCTGGCGATTGCGCTGCTCAAGCCCTGGTTCGACCACGACCGCAGTTACCGTCCTGCCGCCACGTCGCTGAAGATCGCGCTGGCGGGCGAGCGCGAGGACTGCGTCGCGATGATGGGCCTGTCGGCCAGCCAGCGCGCCTCCTTCCATTACTTTGCCGACATCCGGCCGGAGCGGGTCGTCAACAACGAGACTCAGTGCGGCTTCCTGCTGGTCTTCGACGATCGCGGCAGCACCCAGAAACCCGCGCAGGAATGGCAGCAGATCTGGGAATTCCGCCGCGGCGGGGGACGGCAGCGGGAAATCTTCCGCCTGTACCGGCGCGACTGAGCCCGCGCCGCACCCGGCGATGCCGCGCGCCGGCAAGGGGCGCGCGGCTATTGCAAGCCCCTCAGCCTTCGAGGCGCAGGAAGTTGTCGCGATAGTGGCGCAATTCGCCGATCGATTCGTAGATATCCGACAGCGCTTCGTGCTTGCCCTTCTTGGCGACCCCCTTGTAGACCTCCGGACGCCACCGGCGCGCGAGTTCCTTCAGCGTCGACACGTCCAGATTGCGGTAATGGAACCACGCCTCGAGTTGCGGCATGTAGCGAGCAAGGAAGCGGCGGTCCTGGCACACGGAGTTGCCGCACATCGGCGAGGTGCGCGCCGGCACATACTCCTGCAGGAAGGCGAGCATCTGCGCTTCGGCATCCGCCTCGCCGACCGTCGACGCCTTCACGCGGTCGGTCAGGCCGGACTTGCCGTGCGTGTCGCGATTCCACTGATCCATCCGTTCGAGCACGCTGTCGGGCTGATGCACCGCGATCACCGGCGCTTCGGCAACGGTGTTGAGCTGCGCATCGGTGATCACGATCGCGATCTCGATGATGCGATCGGTATCGGGCTCCAGGCCGGTCATTTCCATGTCCAGCCAGATGAGGTGATTCTGATCCTGTGCCATAATCGTCCGCCCCCCTTGAGCAAAGGCGCGATTGTGGCATATATGCCTCGCCGCCCGCCCACTCCACACGCCGAATGTCCCCGGAAGCCTTCTCGTCCCTGTTCCTCGCCGCCGCCGCACTGACCCTGCTCGCCAGGCTCATGCTCATGATGCGCCAGATCCGGCACGTGCGCGCGCATCGGGAAGCCGTGCCGCCCCCGTTCGCCGAATCGATCAATCTGGAATCGCATCGCAAGGCGGCGGACTACACCGCCGCACGCATGAAGCTCGGCACCATCGATGCCGTTATCGGTACGGCCTACGTGCTCGCCCTCACGCTCGGCGGCGGCCTGCAGGCCATTCACGACCTGCTCGCCGGAATATTCGCGCCTGGAACGCTCGTACACGGTGTCGCCCTGCTCGCCGCGCTCGGCATCGCGGGCTGGGCCATCGAGCTCCCGTTCGCGCTGTATCGCACCTTCGGCATCGAGAAGCGCTTCGGCTTCAACCGCATGACGCCCGGCCTGTACCTGGCCGACCTCGCCCGCGAAGCGATGCTCGCCGCACTGATCGGACTGCCCGTGCTCGCCGCCGTGCTGTGGCTGATGGGCGCGATGGGCGAGCGCTGGTGGTTGTGGGTGTGGCTCTTCTGGCTCGCGTTCAACCTGCTGGCGCTCTTCATCTGGCCGACCTTCATCGCGCCGCTGTTCAACAAGTTCACGCCGCTCGCGGACGAAGCCCTGAAGGCACGCGTGGAGGCCCTGCTGGCGCGCTGCGGCTTCCGCTCCCGCGGACTCTTCGTGATGGACGGCTCGCGCCGCTCGGCGCATGGCAATGCCTACTTCACCGGCTTCGGCGCGGCCAAGCGCATCGTCTTCTTCGACACCCTGCTGGACAAGCTGCGGCCCGAGGAAGTCGAAGCCGTGCTGGCGCACGAACTCGGGCATTTCCGCCACCGCCACATCTGGAAACGCCTCGCGGTCATCGCGGCAGCGAGCCTCGGCCTGCTGTGGCTGCTCGGCTGGCTGATGGGACAGACGTGGTTCTTCGCCGGGCTGGGCGTCGCCCCCGCATCGGCCGGCACCGCCGTCGCGCTGGCCCTGTTCGCGCTCGCCCTGCCCTCCTTCACCTTCCCGGCCGCCCCGCTGATGAGCTACTGGTCGCGGGTGCATGAATTCGAGGCGGACGCATACGCCGCGCAACAGACGCGCGCATCCGACCTTGCGCAGGCACTGGTGAAGCTCTATCGGGACAACGCCGCGACGCTCACGCCCGATCCGCTGTACTCGAGCTTCTTCGACTCCCACCCGCCGGCCGCACTGCGTGTCGCGCGCCTGCGCTCCTCCAGTTGAGACCCGGCATTTCGTGAACAAACCCCGACAGAACCGCAACACGACACTCGAAGGCGTGATCGTCGCCGCCTTCGGCCGCCAATACGAGGTCGTCGTCGCGGGACTGGCCGGGCAGGAAGAGATCCGGCTGAAGTGCTACCCGCGCGGCAAGAAAAGCACCTTCGCGTGCGGCGACGAAGTCGAGATCGAAGCGACCGGCAGCGACCAGGGCGTCATCACCGCGCTCAAGCCGCGCCGGAACCTGCTGTGGCGCTCGGACGCCTTCCGTGAAAAACTCATCGCCGCGAACCTCAGCCAGGTCGTCGTCGTGACGGCAACGGAGCCCGGGTTCTCGGATTTGCTGATCTCGCGCTGCATCGCGGCGGCGGAAAGCCAGCACCTGCGGACCCTGATCGTCCTCAACAAGGCCGACCTCGCCGAGTCCCTGCCCGCCGCCCACCGCATGCTCGCCCCCTTCGAAAGACTCGGCTACGAGGTCGTCGAGCTGAGCGCCCGCGCCGGCGCCGACGATCTGCGGCCGTATCTTGCCGGCCAGCGCAGCATCTTTGTCGGCCAGTCGGGCATGGGAAAGTCGACGCTCACGAACGCCCTGATCCCGGAAGCCCGTGCAGCGACGCGCGAGATCTCCGAAGCGCTCAACAGCGGCAAGCACACGACCACCTTCGCCCGCCTGTATCCGCTCGACGGCGGCTGGCTGATCGACAGCCCCGGACTGCAGGCCTTCGGCCTCGCGCACCTCACACCCGACGAACTCGCCGCAAGTTTCATCGAGTTCCAGGGCCACCTCGGCAATTGCCGTTTCCGCGACTGTCAGCACGAATCCGAACCTGGCTGCGCCCTGCGCGCTGCCATCGAGGCGGGCGCAATCGACATGCGCCGCTTCGAGCATTACCGGATGATTCGCAACGAGATCAAGGACGCCAAGCGTCAATCGCAAGGCTGGTAAGCGCTCCGAAACGACCGCCCAGAATGAAAAAACCCGCCGAAGCGGGTTTTTTGTTGGCCGATCGGCAGTACGTCAGATGCGTTCCCAGATCGTCGTGATGCCCTGACCGCCGCCGATGCACATCGTGGCCATGCCGTAGCGACCATTGGTACGGATCAGCTCGTGCAGCAGCTTGGTGATGATGACGCCGCCGGTCGCGCCAACCGGGTGACCCAGCGCGATCGCGCCGCCGTTCGGGTTGGTCTTCTTCGGATCGAGCTCGAGCCCCTTGTTCACCGCGATCGACTGCGCCGCGAAGGCTTCGTTGGATTCGATCACGTCGATCTTGTCCAGCGACAGGCCGGCACGCTGCAGCGCGAGCTTGGAGGCCGGGATCGGGCCTTCACCCATGACGTCGTTGGGCACGCCGGCGATCGCGTAGGACACGAGACGCGCGATCGGCTTGTGACCGCCCGCGGCAGCCTTGGCAGCGTCGGCCAGCACCAGGAAGGCTGCAGCGTCGTTGATGCCGGAAGCGTTACCCGCAGTGACCGAACCGTCCTTCTTGAAGGCGGGCTTCATCTTGCCCAGCGCTTCCATGGTGGTCATGCGCGGATGCTCGTCGGTGTCGAACACGACCGGGCCCTTGCGGGTTTCGAAGGTGATCGGAACGATCTGGCTCTTGAAACGGCCTTCGGCGATTGCCGCTGCGGCACGGTTCTGCGACTCGAGCGCGAAGGCGTCCTGATCCTCGCGACTGATGCTCCACTTGGAGGTCAGGTTCTCGGCGGTGATACCCATGTGGCCGACGCCGAACGGGTCGGTCAGCACCGAGACCATCGCGTCGATGGCCTTGGCGTCACCCATGCGGGCGCCGCTGCGCAGCGCCGGCAGCAGGTAGGCACCACGCGACATCACTTCGACGCCGCCGCCGATCGCGAAGTCCGCGTCACCCAGCATGATCGCCTGGGCGGAGTTGACGATGGCCTGCTGCGCCGAACCGCACAGGCGGTTGACGGCGAAGGCCACCGAATCCATCGACATACCGCCCTGGATCGTCGCGACGCGCGCAACATAGGCATAGCGCGATTCGGTCGGGATGCAATTGCCGACGGTCGCGAAGGTCACCTGCTTCGGATCGACGCCGGCGCGGGCGATCGCTTCCTTGACGACCACACCACCCAGCTCGGCCGGCTCCATGTCCTTCAGCGACCCGCCAAAACCGCCCACGGCCGAACGGACTGCGCTCAAAACCACTACTTCACGATTCGCCATCTGTGCTCCCTCCTGGATGTTAGGCACCAACCCAGCCGGCAATCACCAGCAGGGCCAGCATCAGCAAGCAAAGCACCAGCGCGCGCCAAATCAGGCCCACGGTGCTCTGCATGTAGTCGGCATCGGCTTCTTCGCCGACACCCATTTCCGGTCGTTCGACTATCTCGCCGGATTCATGTACTGGCATGCCGAGGCGCACACCAAGCGCGCCCGCACCTGCCGCAATGAGTATACCGGACGCCCTGTCCGCCCAGAGCATCGCTTGCGTGCGCCAGCAGAACACCGCGTCCTCGAAGTCGCCCACCACGGAGAACGATGCTGCGGTCAGGCGCGCGGGCAGCCAGTCGATCACTTCAAACGCCTTGCGTGCGAAGCGTCCGAACTGGCCGAACTCGGCATCGTTGCGCTCGCCCCACTCCTCGCCGAGGAAGCGCGCAAGACGGTACAGCAGGGCGCCACTCGGTCCCGGCAGGACGATGAACCAGAAGATCACGCCAAACACGTTGCGGTGAGCGGCGACGAGTCCTTTCTCGATGGCCAGCCGCGCGACCTCGCTGGAACTCGCGTCGACGTACTGCCCACCGCGCCATTCCCCCAGCAGCGAACGCGCGCGATCGAGTTCGCCCATGCGCAGGGCGAGATGGATATCCGTGAAAAAATGGCTTTCCTGACGGAAGCCCATCGTCAGATAGAGCACCGCGATGTTGAAGACCACCGCCAGCAGCGGATGGACGAGCCACAACAGGAAGAAGGCCATCGCACCGCCCGCGACCACCGAAACGACGAGCAGCAGCCAGGCGACCAGACCGTTGCGAGACTGGCCGTCGTTGAAGCGTTCGACGAGGAGACCCGACAGACGATGAAGCGGTTCCAGAACGATTTGCCGCACCGGCAACGGCCGTACCTGCTCGAGCAGCAGCGCAACGATCAGCGAAAGAAGCGTCATTCGTATTGCGATTGATGTAAGGGTCCGGACCCGTGATATCCGGCCACGATACCATAAAAGCACGACGCGATTGTGCAACGCGGAAACCGTATCCAGGAAAACGAAACGATCTTCCGAACAACAGTGACCGGATGATTGTTGCGAATCATCGAACAGTGCGTGCCGCCAGTGGCAGTTTATCGGCTTACCGGTGCTCCATAGACTGCTGACAACCGGGCCAAGCACGAATGGCGCCCTCGACACGCAATGGAGCCCACATGAGCACGATGCCCACCCTCTTCGTTTCCCACGGAGCGCCGACCTTCGCCCTGGAGCCGGGAGAGGCCGGACGCGAACTTGCAGCCCTTGCGCAGGCAATTCCGACGCCCCGCGCGATCCTCATCGCCTCGCCGCACTGGATGAGTCCGGCCGTGAGCCTGACGACGAACACGCAGCCGGAGACGATCCACGATTTCGGCGGCTTCCCGGCGCCGCTGTTCGACTTGCGCTACCCGGCGCCCGGCGATCCGTCGCTCGCCGCCCACGCGATCGGGCTGCTTGCCGCCGCGGGCGTGGATGCGCATGCGGACCCGCGGCGCGGGCTGGATCACGGCGCGTGGGTGCCCCTGCTGCACATGTACCCGGATGCGACCGTACCGGTCGTGCAGATCTCGATGCCGGGGCGCCGGCCGGCGAGCTGGTTCCACGCCCTCGGCCGGGCGCTCTCCCCTTTGCGCGCCGACGGTGTCCTGATCGTGGGATCGGGCAGCCTCACGCACAACCTGTACGAGTTCACGGGTGCCGCAGCGGGGACGACGCCTTACGTCAGCGCCTTCGCGCGATGGATCGCCGATACGCTCGCCGCCGGCGACGTCGACGCCCTGCTCGACTACCGGCGGCGCGCGCCGCATGCGGAGCGCGCCCATCCGACGGATGAGCACCTGATGCCGCTGATGTTTGCGCACGCCGCCGCCGGAGCGCACGCCGACGCACGGCGCATCGCTGCCGCGGACGTGCGCTACGGCATGCTGGCGATGGACGCCTACGTCTTCGGTGCAGGCTGATCGAACGGGACCGGAATGCTTTAAACAGGCGGCGAGATCGCCGGAAGGCGCTTGTCTGCACGACGATACGGGGGTCTAATCGCATGACATCGAAGGCATGATGTCGGCACGGTGCCGCATGCAACGGGAGGAATCGCCATGGATCGATTGCTGTCACTCGCCGGCAGGATTTCAGGGGTCGGCGGGCTCGCCCTGTGCCTGATCGCTGGAATCGCAAGACTTTCAGGCAATTACTGGATCGGCGGATTCCAGGTCGGCACGCTGCTCCAGGCGGGGATCGGCGCACTCGTCGCCGGGTGCTTCCTGCTGCTTTGGGCGCTGACCGAGCGCGCCGGGTAGTCGCAACGGTCGTCCGGCGGGGTGCCGCCCGCTCCCGACGCTCACCTCACCATCGGCATTCGCGGTAATATAAGAATCTGCTTCTATTTGCACGAGGAGATGGCGATGACGATGGTACGGCTGGCCCTGGCGGCCGCAATTGCGGGCGCGACCCTGCCCGCTTGCGCAGCGGAACTCGCGCTGATGACCGAGGCACGTGCGGCGGCGACGAGCCTGCCGCCACGCCTCGTGACGGCGCTCAATGAGGAAATTGCCAGGAGCGGCCCCGAGGGCGCGATTCCGGTATGCCGCGACATGGCGCCGAAGATGGCCAAGGAAATCGTCGCGAGCACCGGCTGGCAGTTGAAGCGCGTGACCCTGAAGGCACGCAATCCCGAGCGCGCGACGCCGGACGCGTGGGAGCGGAAGATGCTGGAGGAGTTCGATCGACGCGCGGCGGCGGGCGAGAACCCGGCAAAGCTGGAAAAGGGCGAGATGGTCGAGCAGGCGGACGGCACGCGCGCGTTCCGCTACGCCAAGGCCCTGCCGACACAAACCCTGTGCCTGAACTGCCACGGCGCCGCGGACAAGCTCACACCGGCGGTAAAGGCACGCCTGGCCGAGCATTACCCGCTGGACCGCGCCACGGGCTACAGCGAAGGCCAGATCCGCGGGGCCATCGTCGCAACGAAACCGCTGTAAACACACGGAATATGACCGGCGGGCGGCGCCCCCGCCGGTAATGGAGTTGATGATGTCGGTCGATACCCTGACGCTGGCCTGTCCGCACTGCGATGCGCTGAACCGCGTGCCGGCTGCGCGCATGCACGACGAGCCGAACTGCGGCAAGTGTCATGCGCCGCTGTTCGCGCGCAAGCCGCTGACGCTGAGCGCCACGAATTTTGCGCTCCATGTCGAACGCAGCGAACTGCCCGTGCTGGTGGATTTCTGGGCGCCGTGGTGCGGCCCCTGTCGCATGATGGCGCCGGCCTTCGAGGAGGCGGCACGCATGCTCGAACCGCAGATGCGCCTCGCCAAGCTGAATACCGAGGAGGAGCAGGAGCTCGCCGCGCGCTTCGCGATCCGCAGCATCCCGACGATGATCCTGTTCCGCAGCGGACAGGAAGTAGCACGGCAGTCGGGCGCGATGAATGCAGGTGCGATCGCGCACTGGGCGCGCAGCCACGAACTCTGACCGCGCTTGTGAGGGCGGGGCGCCGCAATCAAGGTTGGGTGGCGAGCGCCGATGCCGCCGAATGCAAGGGAGCGAAGCAAATGTTGGCAGTGGTCCAGCGCGTGTCGGAAGCACGCGTGGTGGTGGACGGCAGGACGACCGGCGCGATCGGTCATGGCCTGCTGGTGCTGGTGTGCGCGGAACGCGGCGATGGTCGCGCGGAAGCTGCCAAGCTGCTGGGCAAGATCCTGAAGTTGCGGATCTTTTCCGACGAGGCCGGCAAGATGAACCGCTCGGTACAGGACGTGCAGGGCGGGCTGCTGATCGTCAGCCAGTTCACGCTCGCGGCAGACACCACGGGCGGAAACCGACCGAGCTTCACGAACGCGGCGGCGCCGGACGAAGGGCGCGCGCTGTACGAGCATTTCGTCGCCGAGGCACGCAAGGCCCACGAGCAGATCGGGACCGGAGAATTTGCGGCCGAGATGCAGGTCCACCTCGTCAATGACGGGCCGGTCACCATCCCGATGCGCGTCGCGCCGGCAAGCTGAACCCCGCGGCCGTACCAGGCCGCACAGCCGCGACACGAAGGCCCCCTCTCGCCACCCTCCACGCCACTCGCGTGATACCCCACAGGAAGCACCGATGAACGCCCGCACGATAGCCCTCCCCGCCCTCCTCGTCGCCGCACTGCTTGCGGGTTGCGCGCAGACGCCCCCCGCAGCCCGCCCCATCGCCTACGCCTGCGATGCGGGCAAGGGCTTTTCGGTGGCCTACCATCCGTGGGGCGACGCGACGATCGACATCGACGGCATGCGCTTCGGACTGATGAGGGAGGCTGCTGACGGCAGCGGCGAACGCTACGCATGCGGAGCCCTGACGCTGTGGCGCATCGGCGATTCGGCGCGCGTGGACATACAGGGGGCCGGCATGTACGAAAACTGCCGCGCGCGCGAATGAACTCCGCCGCGCGAACGCGTTAAGATTAGCGATACTCCGGCGGAGACCAGGATCATGTTTTACGGCGTAACCGACCTGACGACCTTCATTCTCGGCACGATCTTCATCGTGCTGCTGCCGGGGCCGAACTCACTGTACGTGATGTCGGTCGCCTCCCGCCTGGGCATCGCGGCGGGCTATCGCGGCGCGTGCGGCATCTTCCTCGGCGACACCGTGCTGATGGTTCTCTCCGCGACCGGCGTCGCGTCGCTGCTGCAGACGACACCCGCATTGTTCATGGTGCTGAAGTACGCCGGCGCCGCCTACCTGGCGTGGGTGGGACTCGCGCTGCTGCGCTCGGCGATCGCCGGCTGGCGCGACAAGGCGGCAGGCACGGCAACACCCGAGCCGGCGCCCGGCGATGCGACTCGGCCCTTCCGCACGGCGCTGGTGATCAGCCTGATGAACCCGAAGGCGATCCTGTTCTTCGTGTCCTTCTTCATCCAGTTCGTCGATCCCGGCTATGCGTACCCTGTGCTGTCGTTCGCGATCCTGGGCACGATCGTGCAGGTGTGCAGTGCGGTCTACCTGTCGGCGCTGATTTTCGGCGGCGCGCACCTCGCGGCGCAGTTCCGCCAGCGCCGGCGCCTTTCCGCGGCGGCAACCGGCGGGGTCGGCGGACTGTTCATAGGCTTCGGCGCGAAACTGGCGAACGCGACGCTCGGCTGAGGTCCGCTGCGAGCGACGCGACGCGCCCGCGCTATTCATCCGGAATTTGCCATTCCGCCATCGAGCGTGAGGCGTTGCACGGCGGCCATAACCGGTTCACGGTAGTTTGACGCTCATCGCGACGCCACTTCCCCAGGATCCCGCCATGAACGTCGTCATTGTCGACGACACGCCGACCAACCTTGAGTTGATGCGCATGCTCATTGAGCGACTGGACGGCTGCCGGCCCATCCCGTTCGCGGATTCGGGCTCAGGGCTCGACTGGTGTCTCGAGAACGACCCCGACCTGGTCATCGTCGATTACCTGATGCCGAAACTCGACGGCCTGGAGTTCATCCGCCACGTACGGCGCGAACCGCGGCACGACAGTCTGCCGATCCTGATGGTGACCGCTGACCATGAGAAGAGCGTCCGTTACGCGGCACTCGACGAAGGGGGCGTGGATTTCCTCAACAAACCCGTCGATCGCATGGAGTTCCTCGCGCGGGTCAGGAACATGCTCGCGCTGCGGCGCAGCCAGCGGGCCCTGGCCGACCGCGCGACGTGGCTGGCCGAGGAAGTGCGACGCGCCGTCGCGGAGATCCACGACCGGGAGCGCGAGACCATCGTGCGGTTGGCGCGCGCGGCCGAGTGCCGCGATCCGGAGACCGGCACGCACATCCTGCGCATGGCCCATTACGCGCAGCTCATCGCGCTGCAGATGGGCCTTCCGCCCGATTTCGCCGAACTGCTGCTGCACGCTGCACCGATGCATGACGTCGGCAAACTCGGAACCCCCGACCACATCCTGCTAAAGCCCGGCCGGCACAGTCCGGAAGAGTTCGAGGTCATGAAGCAGCACACGCTGATCGGGTACGAGATCCTGCGCGAAAGCAGCTCTCATGCGATCCAGATGGCCGCCTCGATCGCGCTGCATCACCACGAGAAGTTCAATGGCTCGGGATACCCCCGGGGCCTCGCCAGGGACGCAATCCCTATCGAAGGCAGGATCGTCGCGGTAGCCGACGTATTCGACGCGCTGACCTCGGCGCGCCCGTACAAGCGCGCGTGGTCGCTCGACGAGGCGCGCGACTATCTGCGCGAGAACCGGAGTGCGCATTTCGACCCCGCGTGCGTGGATGCCTTCCTCACCGTCTGGGACAGGGTACTGGAGATCCGCGAGCGCTTTGTCGACGAGGAGGAACCCGCCGCGGCCACGGAGCCGAACGATGGACGGTGAACCGCTGTTCGATCGTCGTTCGACGCTCGACAACCTCGGCGACGATGTCGAGATCCTGCGGGTGATTGCCGCGACCTTCATCGCAGATGCGCCGCGCCTGCTCGCCGACCTTCGCACCGCCCTAGGCGCCCGCGACGTCTCGATGGTGATGCGCGCCGGCCACAGTCTCAAGGGGTCGGCGGAAAATTTCGGTGCCGCAGCGCTGATTCGCGCCGTGGGAGCGTTGGAGGAGGCGTCGAGGACGGACGACTTCACGTCGGCAGTCGCGCGGCTGAACGAAATCGACCGACTCCTCGCCCAGTTGCGTGCGGAGCTGCAGGCCTTGTAGCAGCGCCTCAGCCCGTCCAGTTCTGCAGCAGGCTCAGGTCACCCTTGGGTGCTCTGCGATGCTCGATCGCACGCTTGAGCAATTCATTCAGAGCCTGGCGGCGGATGGGCTTGGAGATGTAGTCGTCCATTCCGACGGCAAGGCAGCGTTCGCGGTCTCCTTGCATCGCGTGGGCAGTCACTGCAGCGATGTAGCACTGCCGCTGGCCTTCGCCGACGGCCCAGCTCCGGCTTGCTTCGCGTGCGCGGATCTTCTCGGTGGCCTCCATGCCGTCGACGAGCGGCATCTCCACGTCCATCAGGATGAGGTCGAACGGCTGCTGCTCGAACCAGTCAAGTGCCTCGAGGCCGTTGTTCGCAACGGTGACGCGGTGCCCTGCCCTGGTGAGCAACTGCACGGCAAGTGTCTGGTTTACGGGTGTGTCCTCGACCAGCAGTACATTGAGCGGATCGGACGCGTCGCCCCCCATCGCGGCGGCTTCATCGACGTCGAAGCGCCTTAGTTCCAACCGCTGCAGGTCCACGACGTCGAATGCCGCGCGCAGGGCGTCGAACAGGTTGTCCTCGAATACCGGCTTGACGAGATGGGTTCGCGACGGCAGCGCGCCGCTGTACGCGAACTCCTGTCGCTGTGCGTGGTTTGCCAGCAACAGCAGGACGTTGTCGAACTCCTGCGCGAGCGCTAGCCCGCCGGGCGGCGGCATGCCGCCATCGGCCAGGAGGATGTCGTAGGGACGGCCCGCACTGGCGCGCTCGGCAACGAGTGCCGGGACGCGGGACGCATCATCGGTCGTGTCGACCTCCAGCCCGAGCCGCTGCAGCATGCGCGCGATGAGCGCGAGGGCATGGGGACAATCGTCGACGACCAGTGCCGTGCGGCCTTTCAGCCCTGCGGGCAGCTCGAACGACGGCGCGGCGGCATTGGAATCGGCTGCCACACGGGACGTGAAGTAGAAGGTGCTGCCTCCGCCCGGCTCGCTCTCGAGCCAGATCTGACCGTCCATCAGCTTGACGAGCCGGTTCGTGATCGCGAGGCCGAGGCCCGTGCCACCGAAGCGCCGCGCCGTAGACGGGTCGCCCTGCATGAAGGCGTCGAAAATCTGTTCGTGGAGTTCCGGGGCGATGCCGACGCCGGTGTCGCGGACGATGAACTGCAGGTACAGGGACATGCCGCTGTGCCGCAGCTTGCTGACTTCCACGGCGACTTCGCCCCGTTCGGTAAACTTGATCGCATTGCCGACGAGGTTGGAGAGAATCTGGCGCAAGCGCGTGGGGTCG
Organism: Aromatoleum toluolicum; assembly: GCF_012911005.2. Lineage (GTDB taxonomy): Bacteria > Pseudomonadota > Gammaproteobacteria > Burkholderiales > Rhodocyclaceae > Aromatoleum > Aromatoleum toluolicum. The sequence continues at coordinate 103,059 of NZ_WTVS01000001.1, forward strand.
CCGTACAGTCGATCGGGAACGTCCGGCGCGACGTCGAGCAACACCTCCAGCCCCTTGCGATGGGCTGACACCGCCAGCCCGCGGATCGTGTCGCCCAGGACATTGCGCAACGGGAACACGACGGATTCGAGTTCGAGACGGCCGGCTTCGATCTTGGAGAGGTCCAGTACGTCGTCGATAATCGTGAGCAGGGCGTCGGCGGACGACTTGACGGTCTCGAGGTAGCCGCGCTGCACGTCGTCCAGCGCCATATCGAGCACGAGTTCGGTCATGCCGACGACCGCATTCATCGGCGTGCGGATCTCGTGGCTCATGTTCGCGAGAAAGGCACCACGCGCGCGGTTGGCCGTTTCAGCCGCTTCCTTCGCGCGCAGTAGGGCAGCCTCGGACCGCTTCTGTTCGGTGATGTCGCGGTGCAGGACGAGAAGCCGCGTGGGCTTGCCCTCGCCATCCCGCAGTGTGACGCGGCAGCGCAGAAGCCACCAGCGCCACCCCTCGTCCTGATCCCGCATGCGGTGCTCGACTTCCATCAGCGGCGCACGCCCTTGCAGCACGGTGTTGAGCCGCTCACCCACCATGGCACGATCGTCCGGGAGGATCCAGGCGTGCCAGTCCTCGATGCAGCGCACCGGTGTGCCATCGATGATGCCGAAACGCCTCTGCCAAGCCGACGATTGCTTGATCTTGCGCGAGACGAGATCCCACTCGCACAGCACGTCGCCGGTCAAGTCGAGGCAGTCCACGAGACGCCGCGCCTTCTCGGCCCGCCGTTCGACCTCGGCGTGCCGATTGTAGGTGTCCTCGATCTCGACCAACAGGTTGACGAGGTTCGCCGCAAGGTCGGAAAGACCGGCCGACTGCAGCGCATCCAGCACGCCCTTGAGGGGGGCTTCCGCGCTGACGCCAAATGCAGCGGCAATCTGGCGGTTCAGAAGAGCAGATGTCATCGGTATGCCCAGCCTCTGCGCAACGAACAGGTGACCCCGTCGGTCGCCGGCGGGGTGATACCGATTGTATTTGCCCCGGCCCCGCTATCGTGTGCGGAAATACCGCGCCCGGATCGCGGCGCGGATACGACTCGGACCACTAATTCTGCTGCGGCTCGGCCTTGCGCGGTCGGCGACCGCGCGAGGCGGTCTTGCGGGCAGGCGTGGCCGCCGCCGCCTCCGCACCGCCAACCGTCACCGGCTCGGACGCGACTGCGGCCTCGTGAACCGGCGCTGCCGGAACAGGCGCTGCGGCTTCCGCGTTTGTCGCCTCGGTTATTGCCGATTCGGACTTCGCGGTGGTGGTCTTGCCGCGGCGCGACCGGCGCGCCCCTGTCTTGGCGGGCTCTGCCTGCGCCACGTCGGCCTGCTCCGCTACGGGCACGGCAATCGCAGCGGCCGGCTGTTCGGCCTGCACCGGCATGGACACCGCGGGCTCGGGCTGGCGTCCGGATTCGGCTTCGGCAGTCGTCGGCGCTTCCGCCCGGCCGCCTTCCGCTGTGACCTCCGCCTTCTTCGCGCCGGACTTGCGTCCCCCACGCTTGCGGCGGGATTCGTGCCGACCCGAAGGCTCTTCGCCCGCCGGACGTTCCGCCACCGTCGCGGACGCAGCTTCGGCATGCGCCGCTTCGCCCGCCGCCGGCATTGCCTCGAATGCGGTCCCGTGCTCCGCGGCCGCGGACGCCTCGGCGACCGCTTCCGCTGCCGCTGCACGGTTGCTGCGATAGACATAGGCGCCCGATTTCTCGTCACGGCCAAACTCGAGCAGGCCGCGCGCCTGAGCTTCCTCGAGCAGGTTGCCGAAGGCACGGAAGCCGTAATACGACTCGTTGAAGTCGGGCTTGCGGCGCTTGATGGCCTCCTTCAGCATCGATGCCCAGATGCGCACGCCGCTGTCGCCGCGTTCGGCCACCAGCGCGTCGAAGGTCTCGACGGCGATGTTGATGGCCTTGAGCTTGCGCGCCTCGAGCTCGTCCTTGCGGTGCTTTTCCTCTTCGGGCGAGCGCTTCGTCGAAGGCTGGGCCTCGCGCGTCTCGCGCTTGGCCGCGCGCTGGCTTTCGCGCACGAGGTCGTCGTAGAAGATGAATTCGTCGCAGTTGGCGATCAGCAGGTCGGAGGTCGATTGCTTCACGCCGACGCCGATGACCTGCTTGGCGTTCTCGCGCAGCTTGGACACCAGCGGGGAAAAGTCGGAGTCGCCGCTGATGATGACGAAGGTGTCGACATGCGATTTCGTGTAGCACAGGTCGAGCGCATCGACGACGAGGCGAATGTCGGCGGAGTTCTTGCCCGACTGGCGTACGTGCGGGATCTCGATCAGCTCGAAGTTGGCCTCGTGCATCACGGCCTTGAAACCCTTGTAACGCTCCCAGTCGCAGTAGGCCTTCTTCACGACGATGCTGCCCCTGAGCAGCAGGCGTTCGAGCACCGGCTTGATGTCGAACTTTTCGTATTTCGCGTCGCGCACGCCGAGCGCGACGTTTTCGAAATCGCAGAACACCGCCATGCTGACGTTGTCATGGGCTGAAGCCATAAGGTTCTCCGGTGGTGTATCGGGCGCGGTCGCGGGGACCGCCCATGGCGCACATGATAGCCATTCCTGCAGCGGCGATGCGCGTCACATGCCACGGCCCGCGCCGCCCTTGCGGCCGTTGTCACCGTCTTCGCGCACCAGCCGCCATGCAAACCACATCCCGAGCATCGCGTTCGCGAGGGCGAGGCCGGCGACCATGGCAAGGCCGAGGGGGTTGAGCGGATAAGTGCGCAGGATCCACGCGAACACCGAGGACAGGACGTTGAGCGCGATCATCACCCAGAAGGCCGGGTTGCGCGGCTGGAACAGGCGGGAGAGCTTCACGGCCGCCCCTTCAGACGACGCGGTCGGGTGGCGTGCGGCCGGCGAAGAAGGCCTCGACGTTCTCGAGCACGCGCATGCCCATGCCGACGCGCGTTTCGCGCGTGGCGCTACCGAGGTGCGGCAACAGGACGACGTTCTCCAGAGTGAGCAAGCCCTCGCTGACCTTGGGCTCGGCTTCGAACACGTCGAGCCCGGCGCCGGCGATCGTGCCGTTGCGCAGCGCCTCGACCAGCGCGGCCTCGTCGACCACTTCGCCGCGTGCGGTGTTGATCAGGAAGGCGTCGCGCCCCATCAGCGCGAGGCGTTCGCGGTTGATCAGGTGGCGCGTCGCCGCGCCGCCCGGGCAATGCAGGGAGACGAAATCCGCCTCGGCAAGGACTTCCTCGACCGAGTCGCACTGTCGCGCGGCGAGCCCGGCGAGCGTTTCGGCCGGCACGCGGCTGCGGTTGAAGAATACGATCTTCATGCCGAAACCGTGCTGTGCGCGCATCGCGACCGCACGGGCGATGCGGCCCATGCCGATGAGGCCGAGCGTCTTGCCGCTCACCTTCGTGCCGATCATGTGCGTCGGGCGCCAGCCGGTCCAGTTGCCGCTGCGCACCTCGCGTTCCCCCTCGCCCGCACGCCGGGCGACCATCAGCATCAGCGTGATCGCGAGGTCGGCGGTGCAGTCGGTGAGGACGTCGGGGGTGTTCGTCACCGCGATCCCGCGGGCCGTGGCGGCGTCGATGTCGATGTGGCTGTAGCCGACGCCGTAGTTGGCGATCAGCCTGGCGCTCGGGGCCGTGCCGAGCACGTCGGCGTCGATGCGGTCGGATACGGTTGCGAGCAGCGCGTCGCACGAGGCGAGCGCCGTGCGCATCTCGTCGCGCGTGAAGGGGTGATCGTCGGCGTTGAAGCGCGCGTCGAAGCGCTCGGCGAGCGCGCGTTCGACTTCGGCGGGCCAGCGGCGGGTGACGATGAGTCGGGGTCGGGTCATGTTGTTCATCCTGCTCGTTCTTGGCTGTGGTTTCGGTCAGGTTTCGGGCGCATCGGGCCGCATCCGGGATCGTCCGCGGCGACGGATGCGGTGGCACTGCGCGCTCACCACGCCCGGACGCACCGCGAACGATACCCGCAGGATGCGCCCGAGGGGATCGGGCGCAACCCCAACGACACGGTCTTTCGCCGCCAGTGCGGGCCCTCGCCGGAAACCTTGGGCCTGCGCGCGCACTCCAACGGATGCGATCCACTGCGGATCGCCGCAGCGCGGGAGTCCGCCACGTGAGCATCCTGCCCCTGACCTCGGCGCTCGGCCTCTTCGGCACGAGCGCCCTTCGTCCCGTTTCGACGAATTTCGCCGCAACGGCGGGTAGTCTGTCGCTGTTCTCAGGCTCTTCGACGATCGTCGATCTGTCGAGTTTCGGTCAGCTCCTGTCTGCCGTCGCGAACTTCGAAAACCGCCTCTCGGTACTGCGCCCGGGATCGTCAAGCAGCGGTATCGGCCAGAATTTCGGCGCCGACTTCGGGAGTCTCGTGGCCGAAACGCAGTATTTTGTCGACAGCTTCAACAACCTGCAGGGCAGCCTCGGCGAACAGAATTTCCTGTTCGGCACCGTCCCGGCTTCCGCGCCCGCGGCGCGCTTGTCCGCAGACCTGCAGGCGCGCGTCGACGAGGCTATCGACAACGGCGATTCGGCCCTCACGCAGTTGTCGGACCTCGGGATCGAACTGCGGCCAGGGCTGCTTCCCGGCAGCGGCGGCAGCCTGAGCATCGACATGGAGGCGCTGCGCGCGGCCTTCGAGGCGGACCCCGCAGGCAGCTTCTCCCTGCTCGCGCGGGCGTCCGACGCGTTCGCCACGCTGGCGTCGGAATTCACCGCGTCGAGCGACGGCACGACCTCGCTGCTCGCGGCGCAGCTACAGTTCTCGTCCCTGCAACTGACGCTCGGCCTGTTCGACGGCAGCAGCGATGCCTCGCAGAGCGGCCTGCAGAACCTCACCGACCTCCTCACGCTCGCCTCGCTCGGCAATGGCGGTGCGGAATCCCAGGCGCGCGTCGTGGCCGCGCTGAATGAATTTTCGCTCGTCTCATCGCTGCTGCGCTGATTGCACATCGCCCTTTTGCTGGCGGTGCATTGGGGGAATCCGGGGGTTTTCCGACTATCCACAATGTCATAGACTGGCCGAAGTGTTTCCATTGATTTCAAAGGAGCTGCGCCGCCTGTCGACCACCGACGCCCTGACCGGCCTGTACAACCGGCGCCACATGGAATACGTGCTGACGACCGAGCACAGCCGCTCGGCCCGGACGAAGGCGCCTTTCGCGGTGCTGATGTTCGATATCGACCATTTCAAGAAATTCAACGACACCTACGGCCACGAGCAGGGCGATCGCGTGCTGCAGGCCGTCGCCAGGACCTTCCGCGACAGCCTGCGCAAGTACGACACGCCGTGCCGCTACGGCGGCGAGGAGTTCATCGGCATCCTGCCGCAGACGAATCTCGACGGCGGCATGGCCGTGGCCGAGCGCCTGCGCTGCGAAGTCGAGAACCTGGTGGTCGATGGACTGAAGGTCACGATCAGCATCGGCGTGTCCGCCTACGCGGACACGGGAACCGAGTCGGTCGACCAGCTCATTCACGCGGCCGACCAGGCGCTCTACCGGTCGAAGGCGGGCGGACGCAACTGCGTGACTCGCGCCGATTCGATCGCTTGACGGACGGCACCGCAGCAGGCCCGATTTCGGCTTGGGCACGACCTTGCGACACGGCAATGCAGCATGCCTCATGCATTGCATGATCATCGCAAGACACTAATCTTTAGGACTTATTCAGGCAAGTAATCATAATATAAAAACATTTTGGGGCGGAGGATGTTGCGTTGCACAAGCTCTTCCCATAGAGTTGGAACTGTCTCCTCCACCCTCCTCCTTTGGTGTGGATTTAGCCCGAGCCCGCAACCGCGCTCGGGCTTTTTCTTTTCCGGCGTCCCGCGGCGGCTTTCCCCCGGACAGGCGCCGACTTGCGACTCATATGGGATTCTGATCGACCAATAAAAACATTTGAAGGGCAAACTTATTGCATCGCAACATACGGTACCGTATGCTTTGAACCGTCTCCTCCACCCTCCTCCTTTGGTGTGGATTTAAGCCCGAGCCTCAACCGCTCGGGCTTTTTCTTTTCTGCGTCCGGATGGCTCCTCAGGCCACTCGCTGCGGCGCGTTCAGCAGCGCCCAGATCTTGTCCACCATCGGGTTGCTGTTGTCCGCGGCACGGTGCAGGCGGACCTCCAGCGGGCAGGTCCACCGCTCGGGGCCGGCCTCCACCAGACGTCCTTCTGCGAGCTCGCGACCGATGCAGCTCTCCGGCAGCCAGCCGAGCCCGTGCCCTTCGAGCACCATCGCCTTGAGCGCCTCCGACATGTGGGTGTCGAACGAGCGGTCGAAGTGGCAGCGTTCGTTCGCACCGAGCAGGATCATCTCGACCACGTGTCCGAGGTAGGTGCCTGACGAATAGGCGAGGAAGGGCACGACCGCCTCGGCCCGCCCGGGCAGTTTGTAGCGCGGCCGGCCGTCCTCCCGCGGTGCAGAGAAGGGGCGCATGCGGTCGGTTGCGAGCGCGACGTGCGGGAACCGGACGGGGTCCAGCAGCACCGGCAACTGCGGGTGGTGATACACGAGCAGCAGGTCGGTCGCCCCTTCGATCAGCGCGCTCGCCCCTTCGGGCACATTGACCGCACCGACGCGCGCGACGACGTTGCCCAGCGCTTCCTTGAGTTGCCCCAGCCAGCGCGGGAAGAAGGTGAGCGACAGCGTGTGCGCGACCGAGAAGCGCACGGTGTCGACGTTGCCGGGGGACTGCCCACGCAACACGGTGCGCATGTCGTAGGTGCGCCGCAGGATGTCCGCGGCAAAACCGCGGAAGATCCGCCCGGCGGCGGTGAGATGCACCCCCTGCGCGCGGCGGTCGATCAGTTCGACGCCGAGCCAGTCCTCCAGCGCCTGGATGTGGCGACTGAAGGTGGGCTGGGAGACGTTGCGACGTTCGGCGGCGCGCGAGAACGCGCGCGCGTCGGTGAGCGTCAGGAAGTCCTCGATCCACTTTATCTGCATGTTCCGCGCTCCTGCGGTTGCGGTCCTGCGACATGCGGCGACTTGCCGCTGCGCCCCCCTATTCGGGTTCCGTGGGGATGTTATGCGTTTTTTGCATCGCGCGGCACGCAATCCCGGGTGCGTCCGTAGCATCCATGCGTCGCACCATACCTCGGAGGAAACATGTCGCAGACAACAGAACGCATCGAACACGACCTTCTCGGAGATCGCTCCCTGCCCGCCGACTCCTATTACGGCGTCCATACGCTGCGCGCGGTCGAGAATTTCCCGATCACCGGCACGCCGATCTCGATCTACCCGGAACTCGTCCGTGCGCTCGCGGCGATCAAGCAGGCCGCCGCGCAGACCAACAGCGAACTCGGGCTGCTCGATCGCGAGCGCGCCGACGTGATCATCCGGGCCTGCGAGGAAATCCGCGCCGGTGCGCTGCACGAGCACTTCGTCGTCGACGTGATCCAGGGCGGCGCCGGCACCTCGACCAACATGAACGCCAACGAAGTGATCGCGAACCGCGCGCTGGAGCTGTTGGGCCACCGGAAAGGCGACTATGCGCGCCTGCATCCGAACGAGCATGTCAACATGAGCCAGAGCACGAACGACGTGTATCCGACGGCGCTGAAGCTCGCCGGCTACGTGGGCATCTTCGGCCTGATCGAGGCGATGGAAGTGCTGCGCGCGGCGTTTCACGACAAGGCGGTCCAATTCGCCGACGTGCTGAAGATGGGGCGCACGCAGCTGCAGGACGCGGTGCCGATGACGGTCGGGCAGGAATTTTCGACCTACGTGGTGATGCTCGGCGAGGATATCGATCGCCTCAAGGAAGCGGTGCTGCTGATCCGCGAGATCAACCTCGGTGCGACCGCGATCGGCACCGGGATCAATGCCCACCCCGACTATGCCGCGCTGGTGTGCCGGCACTTGGCCGAGATTACCGGCATTCCCGTGCTCACCGCGCCCAACCTGGTGGAAGCGACGCAGGACTGCGGCAGCTTCGTGCAGTTATCCGGCGTATTGAAGCGTGTGGCGGTGAAGCTCTCGAAGGTGTGCAACGACCTGCGCCTGCTGTCGTCGGGCCCGCGCGCCGGCTTCGGCGAAATCAACCTGCCGCCGATGCAGGCGGGCTCGTCGATCATGCCGGGCAAGGTGAATCCGGTGATCCCGGAAGTGGTGAACCAGATCGCGTACGAGGTGATCGGCAACGACGTCACGATCTCCTTCGCCGCCGAGGCGGGCCAGCTGCAGCTCAACGCCTTCGAGCCGATCATCGCCCACAGCCTGTTCAAGAGCGCCACGCACCTGCGCGCCGGCTGCCTGACGCTCGCCGAGCGCTGCGTCACGGGCATCACCGTGAACCGCGAGTTCCTGCGCAAGAGCGTCGAGAACTCGATCGGCCTCGTGACCGCGCTGAATCCCTACATCGGCTACGCCAATGCGACCGAGATCGCCCAGGAGGCGCTCTTCGGCGGCCATAGCGTGTATGCGCTGGTGCTCAACAAGGGCCTGATGACGAAGGATCAGCTGGACCAGATCCTCAAGCCCGAGGTGCTGACGCAACCCCGCGCGATGGTCGCACTGCGCTGACGGCACGCTGACGGCAAAAACTCAAAACACCCCAAAGGGGTTCGTGTCGAGGAGACGCAAATTGAAACTGAACAAACTCACCACCTGGATCTTCATTTCACTCGTGCTTGGCATCGTCGTCGGCTACGTGTGCAACACGACGGCTGTCGACGCCGCCGCGGCGAAGGAAACGGCCAGTTATTTCTCCGCCCTGGCCGACATTTTCCTGCGCATGGTGAAGATGATCATCGCGCCGCTGGTGTTCGCGACGCTGGTGTCGGGCATCGCGAGCCTCGGCGACACCAAGGCGGTCGGCCGCATCGGCCTGAAGGCGATGGGCTGGTTCGTCACGGCCTCGTTCGTGTCGCTGGTGCTCGGGCTGCTGTGGGCCAACCTGCTGCAACCCGGGCACAGCCTGAATCTGCCGCTGCCCGACGCGGGTGCCGTGACGAACCTGAAGACGGCATCGCTGAACTTCAAGGATTTCATCGTCAACGTGTTCCCGAAGAGCGTCTTCGATGCGATGGCGACGAATTCGGTGCTGCAGATCGTCGTGTTCTCGCTGTTCTTCGGTTTCGCGTTGAGCTCGCTGAAGGATGAGACCGGCAAGGCGATGGTGTGCACGATCGATGAACTGGTGCACGTGATGATCCGGATCACCGACTACGTGATGCTGTTCGCCCCGGTCGGCGTCTTCGCCGCGGTCGCCGCCGCGATCACGGTGCAGGGTCTGGGGGTGCTGTCGACCTACGCGACGCTGATCGGCAGCTTCTACCTGGGTCTCGCCTCGCTGTGGCTGGTGTTGATCGGTGTCGGCTACTTCGTGCTGAAGGGGCGCGTGTTCACGCTGCTCGGGCTGGTCAAGGAACCGACCGTGATCGCCTTCTCGACGGCGAGCAGCGAAGCAGCCTACCCGAAGACGATGGAACAGCTCGAGAAGTTCGGCGTCAAGGACGAGGTCACCGGCTTCGTGCTGCCAATGGGCTACGCGTTCAATCTCGACGGTTCGATGATGTACCAGGCCTTCGCGATGATCTTCATCGCCCAGGTGTATGGCATCGAGATGTCCTTCATGACGCAGGTGTCGATGCTGCTGGTGCTGATGGTGAGCAGCAAGGGCATGGCTGGCGTGTCGCGCGCCTCGCTCGTGGTCGTCGCGGCGACGCTGCCGATGTTCAACCTGCCCGAGGCGGGCCTGCTGCTGATCATGGGCATCGACGTCTTCCTCGACATGGGCCGTACCGCGACCAACGTCATCGGCAACAGCCTCGCGACCGCCGCGATCGCGAAGTGGGAAGGGAAGCTCGGGCCGACCGTAGTCGACGCGGACGAGCTCGACGATGCGGTTCCGGAACCGGTGCTCGCGACACCGGAGACCGTCGCCGGCGCAGTGCGGGCCTGAGCGGGCATCCCCTCGAAACATCGCCCCGTGGTCCCTGACACGGCCTGCGGGGCGATGTCCTCGTTCCTCGCCGGTTGCCGTTCGAAACGCGCGATCGGCTCGGCAATCTGTCGGGAGTAAATCATGCAGGACCAGAACACGCCGCGGCGCCTGGGCGTCGTGGGCGGCCTCGGAGCGCTCGGGGCCGCGGATGTCTTCTTCAAGCTGGTGAAGGCCTTGCCGGGGCGCAAGGGACAGGAGCAGCCGGAACTCCTCTTCGAGCAACACCCGTTTCATGAGGACGACATTCCCGGGGAACGGTCGGCGTCGCAGAACGGGCGCAAGCTCTACGTCTTCGACATGATCAGGCGGTTCGAAGCGCGCCAGGTCGACGCCGTGGTCCTGCCCTGCTTCCTCAGTCACACCTTCCTGGACGAGCTGGCATCCGAGATTCGCTTGCCGATCGTCAGCATCATGGACGCGCTGTACCACCACGTCGTGCAGCGGCATGCCGGCGTGCGACGGCTCGGCGTCCTGACCTCCGACCATGTCCGCGCGAAGGCGCTGTTCGAGCGCCGCTTTCCGGGCACTGACTGGGAAATTCTCTACCCGCGCGCAGAGGTCCAGCGCGAATGCGTGATGGCGGCGATCTACGCGGCAGACGGGATCAAGGCGGGCTGCCTGCAGGGCGGTTCGACCGAGCGTCTGGCCGCGGCCTGCCGCGATCTGACGGAGCAAGGAGCGGAACTGATCCTCCCCGGCTTCGCCGAGATTCCGATCGTCATCGACGCCCTGCTCGATTGCGGCTTCCCCGTTCTCGATACGAACCTGATCTACGCCCGCTATGCCGTGTCCCAGGACGCGATGCCGCGAACGCGGCAATTCAAGGTCGGGGTGGTCGGCGGCGTGGGGCCCGCGGCAACCGTCGATTTCGTCGACAAGATCGTGCGCAACACCGCTGCGAGACGGGATCAGGAACACGTGAAGCTGGTGGTCGAGCAGAATCCCCAGATCCCCGACCGCACCGAACATCTGCTGGGCGACGGCCCGGATCCGACCGTTGCGCTGTATTCGACCTGCAAGAAGCTGGAGGCGGCCGACGCGGACATCATCGCGATTCCGTGCAACACGGCGCATGCCTTCGTCGAACGCATCCAGCCCTACCTGTCCATTCCGGTGGTGAACATGTTGAGCGAGACGGTCGCGCATATCCGCAAGCACTTCGCGGATCGCAAGGTAGTCGGCCTGCTGGCGACCAGCGGGACGGTCCGGAGCGGCGTCTACCACGACGTGGTGATGCGGGCGGGCCTGCAGCTGCTGGTCCCGGACGACGAGCACCAGGATCTGGTCATGGGTGCGATCTACGGGCCGGCGGGCGTCAAGGCCGGTTTTACGGAAGGCGCGTGCGTCCAGGACCTGCTGCGCGCGCTCACGTCGCTCGCCCGACGGGGCGCGGAAGTGATCGTGCTCGGCTGTACGGAACTTCCCCTGCTGCTGCACGAGGACGAAGCATTCGCTGTCGCGGGCAAGACGGTCGTCGTGCTCGACCCGACCGAAATTCTCGCGCGGAAATGTGTGAGCCTGAGCCGCCAGTCCGATGCGTGAGCCGTCCATGCCGTGGCGATAGTGCGATGCATCATTTCATTGGTGCTATCAACGTGCTTCGTCGCAGCAGCTCGCCGCCATCCATACGAATAGCTGATCAATGCATAGAAAAATTTATAGCGCGTATTTATTGCGCCGCACAATCCGCTTCGCTAGTATTTGAACCGTCTCCTCCACCCTCCTCCTTTGGTGTGGATTTAGCCCGAGCCCGCAACCGAGCTCGGGCTTTTTCTTTTCCGGCCCCCGATCGTTCGGCAGCCAGTGCCGGATCACGATTGCCAATAGCCCCGCCCCAGGAACATCGCGCGCCAGACTCGGCGCCACCCGCGTGCCTTCGCTCCGCTGACTGACAGGGAGCATGGTCGCCGTTACGGTGCATTCGGGCGCCTGATACCGCGATAAAAAAATTTGTCGTACAAATTTATTGCAACGCACAAGCCCGGTCGTTAATATTTGAACCGTCTCCTCCACCCTCCTCCTTTGGTGTGGATTTAGCCCGGACCGTCAAACGTCCGGGCTTTTCTTTTTCTGCCGTTCGATTGGCGCCGACAGGACTGATCACGGCTTGCGGGGTCGGTCATTCGCGCCGTTGTGCGCAATTCCTGCGGTCGGGCAGGCCGCCGGGTCCGACATCCAAGGGGTCCGCACGACTGCGGGAGCCATGCAATGTGGCGCCGTCACCCGCGACCGAGGTGATGCCGGTCATTTGCCGCGTAAATCACAGCATGAGAAGATCTCACATGCTTATTATTGAACTACGCACCTATTTCGTCTAGTATTTCAACTGTCTCCTCCACCCTCTCCTCCTTTGGTGTGGATTCAAGCCCGAGCCCTCTCCAGAGCTCGGGCTTTTTTTTCCACCGGCCGACCGCTTCAGACGGCCGTGAGGAGCTTACCTTCGGCATCGCCGGTCGCCTGCCGGCTCCTCACCTCGGGGTAGTAGCACATGTAGCCGCTGGCGCAGTGGCTCGGTGAGTCGCGCAGGCCGACGGCGAACTCGCGCACGGCGTGTTCCGCCTCGCCCGCCGCGATGCGCTCCAGCACGCGGGCGACGAGTTCTACGCTCTTGATTTTGCGTTCGCTCGCGCCCTCGCGACCGGCGATCTTCACCGAATGCACGCCCGCCGCATGCATCGCCGGCATCGCGCAGAGGCCGCAGGGGCCCCACGGAAACCAATTCGGCGCGACCGAGAAGCCGTTGCCGAAGCGGTACCAGAGCCAGCGCTTGTAATCGAGATCGTTCTGCTCCAGGCGGCGCAGCGCACGCGCCTGCGGCTTGTCGCCACCGGTCGCTTGATACTCGAACTGATAGTTGTCGATGCAGATCGGGCCGCCCTTGTTCATCGGCAGATGGACGGTGTGGCAGGCGCCTTCCTCGAACACGCAGCCGTCGTTGAGGACGAAGGCTTCGACGTCGAGCTCGGGCAGCGCCTGCGTGATCGCGGCGATCTCGGCGACCGTGACGTCGCGCGGCAGGATGATGCGTTTGGCGCCGAGCGCAGCGAAGAAGCGTGCGGACTCGACGTTGCGACAGGTGGCGACGGAGCTGACGTGGATGTCGAGATCCGGCACGTTGGCGGCGAGCGAGGCGATCAGCGAGATGTCCGCGACGATGGCGGCCTTGCCGCCGATGCCGCGGAAGCGCGCGCCGATTTCGGTGAGGGCGTCGAGATGCTGTTCGCCGTATTGCTGGGCGTTGAGGACGAGGAAGACTTCGGCGTCGAGCGCGGTGGCCTTATCGACGACGCGTTCGAGGTCCGCATAGCCGTTGAGGTTGCCGAAGACGCGGCGATTGACGCCGGAGGTGTTGAAACGCTGGATCCAGTCGGGCGGCACGACGCCGCAGTAGAGCTCGCGCGCACCGGCGCGCACGAGCGGCTCGACTTCGGCGGGGGCGCTGATGGGGGCGGTGATTCTCATGTCAGGCTCCCGACAGGACGATGCGGCTGACCCAGCCGTTGTTCACGGCCTCGGCAACCGCCGTGGCCATGCCTTGCGCGTGGCGGTAGTACATGGTGTTGCCGCGCTGCGAGGTGTGCAGTTCGTGGGTGCCGGGGCGCGCGCCGACTTCGTTGAAGCCGAGGCATTCGCGGCGGCACTGGTGGCCGGGCGAGAACTTCTCCGGCGTGTCGAGCGACAGCGAGCCGAGCTTGCAGATGCGGCCCTTGGCGATGTAGCCGTAGGGCGCGCGCACGCCGACGGGAAAGTCGATGCCGGCGTACATGTCGGCGGCGCCAAAGGGCGGGAAGTCGAGTTCCAGGCGGCCGATGCCCAGCCCGTCGAGGATGTCGCGGAAGGGGCCCGCGCGCAGGCCGTTGGGGTACATGCGCGCCCAGGTTGCGGAAGGCAGGCGCGGGTCCTTCAGCATCTTGCCGAGGAGGCGTCCGGCGACCGGGCGCAGCGCCGGGAATTCGCGCTGCACGAGGCGCGCCACACCCCAGTCGTTGATGGTGACTTCGCAGCCCGCCGGCAGGCGCGCGAGCGCGGCGCGCAGCGGGTCGAACAGGCCGTCGCAGGCGATCGGCGTGACGAGGCCGAAGGTGAGGCCCCAGCGCTCGCACAGCGCCACGGCGCGATCGATCGATTCGACGCTCGGGAGCAGGTGTTCGCAGAACTCGCTGCCGAGGAAGAAGTGCGTGGGCTCGGCATCGTCGGGCAGCGTGACGCAGTCGCGGGCTTCACCGAGCTGGTCGAGGTAGTCATCGCGCGTGACGCGCTCATGCCGCGCGAAGGCGGCCAGTTCGCGTTCGTCGACGAGGGCAAAGCCCAGTTCGATCGGTCGGGTCGCGCTGTCGGGGGTGGAGGTGTGCTCTGTGCTTGTCATGAATCGATCTCCCCGATTCTCTTGTGTTCCCGCCCCTGCCAGCTGGCGCGGGCGGCGAGGTGAGCTGCGAGCCCTTGCGGGTCCGCCGCGGGGTATTGCATGAAATGTCGGGCGACGATGCCGGTGAAGCGCGCCGTCGCCATGCTCGCACCGCCGGCCGTCTTCCCCGGTCCGGCAGGGGAACAGCCCCAGTCCGCAGCGCCGGACGTCTCGCCATTGAGCAGCGACCACTGTCCGGGCGCGCAGCGCGCGTCGCCGCTGACGGCGAGCACGCCGGGATAGGCCGCGGGGAAGACCGGCGTGCCGCGCGCGGGGGCCGCCGCAACGAGCACGACGCCTTGCGCGAGCGCGCGAGTGCAGGCCCGGCGCAGCACCGTGCGGTCTTCGAGCAGGCCGAGGCTGAGGTTGATGATGCGTGCGCCCTCGTCCGCACACCATTCGATCGCCGCGGCGACCATGGCCGGCGACGGCGCATGCCGGTGCGACGCGATGCGTGCGTCGATGAGACGGGCCGCCGGTGCGGCCTCGAGCACCAACGCAGCCACCGCTTCACCGTGCGGCAGCGGGCGACCGCCGGCGGGCTCGCGACCGACGCTTCCGTCGGCGGCGGGGATGAAGTGCGCCGCCCGATGCAATGCGTGCGGGGGTACGCCGGTGAAGCCGCCGTCGATGATGCCGACCGTCACGCTCATACGACCCTCAACAGCGGTGCGGCGGGCCGGGCCGCCTCGGGCTCGACGAGGCGGCCGTCGCGCAGCTCGACGACGCGATCGACCGCGCCGACGGATGCGAGGTTGTGGGTGATGACGATGCGGGTGCGCCCGGCGAAGACGCGATCGACCGCGCCCATGATCGCCTGCGCGACCGGCAGGTCCAGGCCGGAGGTCGTCTCGTCGAGGATCAGCACCGCCGGGTCCTGCAGGATCGCGCGCGCGAGCGCGAGGCGCAGGCGCTCGCCGCGCGACAGGGCTGCCGCCATCGCGCCCACCGGCCGGTCGAGGCCGCGGGCGTGGGCGAGTTTCGTGAGGCCGGCGAGGTCCAGCGCACGCAGCAGCGCGGACTCCTCGGCGTCGGGGGCGACGAAGCGCAGGTTGTCGCGCACCGTCCCGGGCATCAGCACCGGCTCCTGGTCGACGACGACGACCTGGCGACGCAGCTCGACGAGGTCGAGGAGGTCAAGGCGCACGCCGTCGAGCAGCAGGCGCCCCGCCTGCGGGTCGTAGTGGCGTTGCAGCAGGTCGATCAGCGTCGATTTTCCGGCGCCGGACGCACCGACGAGGGCGAGCTTGGTGCCGGCCGGCACGTCGAGCGTCGCGCCGGCGAGCACTGCCTCGGCTGCATAGCCGAAGCGCACGGCATCGAGCCGCAGCGCGCCCCGCACCGGCTGCGCGAGCGGGACCGGCCGGGCCGGCGAAGCCACGGTCGGCCGCTCGGCGGCGAGCTCATGGATGCGCTGCAGGCTGACCTTCGCGCGCTGCCAGCCCATGAACACGCCTGCGAGCGTCTGCAGCGGACCGGCAGCACGAGTCGTGTAGGCGATGAAGGCGACGACGACGCCGACGGACAGCTCTCCGCCTGCCGCCAGCGATCCGCCGACCGCGAACACCAGCAGCACGCCGAGGCCCGACAGGACGCGCTGCAGGCCGCCGGCGCCGAGCGAGGCGAGCTGCGAGCGGCGCAGCGCGGCGAAATAGTCGCCGTGATGCGCCCGCAGTCCCGCTTCCTGGCGCCGCGCGGCGTTCGAGGCCTGGATGAACTTCATCGCGCGCAGCGACTCGACGAAGAAGCTCGACATCGCGGCGCTTTCCTTGCGCAGCGCCTGCGAGCCCTTTTCGAGCCACGGACGCGAGACGATCAGCGCCGCCACCTGCAAGGGCACGAGCGCGAACACGAGCGCGGTGAGCATCGGGCTCAGGGAGAGCATCAAGACCAGCGCGACGATCAGCGAGAACACGCCGTTGAGCACCGCCATCGGCGCGTCGAGCGCGAAGCGCTGCACCTCGGCGACATCGCCGTCGAGCCGCGACAGGATCTCCCCGCCGCGTGTGCGGGCGTAGTACGTCGGCGCAAGCGTCTGCAGGTGACGCCAGACCTGCTCGCGCAGTCCGAAGAGGACGTGCGCGGAGAGTTTCAGATAGGTGAGGCGCGACAGCGTCTCGACGAGCACGCCTCCGACCATCAGGACGAGGAAGGCCGCGCACAGCCACAGCACGAGCTCGACCTTGCCGCCGACGATGCCCTCGTCCACGAGGCGTTGCGTGAGATAGGGCGGCAGCAGTGCGGCCGCCGAGCCGAGGCAGGACAGGAGGACGACGGTGGCGACCGATCCGGCGCGTTCCCGGACCAGGGGCAGCGCCCACGATAGCGCCTGCGCGGGCCTCGGGCGGCTTCCGTCGAAACGGATCATGGTTCGATTCCCCGAGCCCGGAGGACCGACGATCCGAACGCGCGATGCCCAAGCCAAACCGCCGTGACCAACCGACCGCCGCACGGCGGGATTCGCTTCGCTGCTCCCGCCCTTCGTCCGTTGCGATCAGCACACAGTGCCCGATCCGCACGGCGCAGCCCCCGACGGGAGGCGCTTCGTGCAGAGGCGTCCGCCACGCGTCCAACGAGGCGCGGAGTGCCTCCCGTCGGGGGCGGGTTCAAACCACGAATCGCGCGCATCGACATCGCGATCAGCGCTCAGCGCTTCACGACCCGCATCCAGCCGATCGACTGGTCCGCCCCGCCCGGCATCTGGATTTCGCCCTTCTTCTCGAAGCTATCCGCGTCGTAGATCGCGATCTTGTCGAGTGCGCCACCGACGTAGATCTCCTTGCCATCGCCGGAGATATTGATGGCGTAGAAGGTCTGCTCCAGATCCTTGCGTTTCAGGAGCTTGCCGGTATCGGTGTCGACCTTGGTGAGCTGGTTCATCACGAGGAAGGCCTCGTTGCGGGCTACCGGGCTCACGACCGAGGAGAACATCGCGGTCGTCGCGTTCTCGAACTCCTTGACCTTCAACGTCTCGGAGTCGAGGTCGAACACCGCGATGCCGGCCTTGAAGGCCTCCGGCGAATCCGGCGGGACGTCGGTCTTCGCGACGAAGTACGGCGTCGACAGCGCGCGCGCCTGCTCGAAGGTGCCCCACATCGCGAGCACGTCCGGCTCGCCGATGCCGGGGCGGTTCCAGTGGCGCACCGGGAAGGTCTGCTCGAGTTTGCCGGTCTTGGTGTTGAAGAGGTACATGTCCCAGCCGAGCGCGATGAGGTGATCGGGCTTGCCGGTCGCGGCCATCAGGCTGATGCGGCGCGGCGCCGGGAAGGTGCGGCGCGGCTTGGCGGTCATGCCATCGGCAGTGTCGAACACCGCGATGTAGGTGTCCTCGACCTTGTACTCGGAGCGCCCCAACTGCACCGGCGCCTGATGCACGTAGAGTTCCTTGCCGTCCTCGCTCACCGCGACCGCGAAGAAGCCCTTCACGCGCCGCTGCGGTGTCGAGAAATCGGCGCGGAACACCGGCTTGCCGCTGTCGAGGTCGACGCCGACGACGCTCTCCATGCGGTTCGTCAGCACGTAGGCGGTCTTGGCGTCCTTCGGCACCGCGATCGCGCCGGGGATGCCGTCGCCGGGCAGGTTGATCGTGCGCACGATCGCGCGCTTCGCCGGGTCGACGATATGCAGGTTGTTGGGCCGCGTGACGGTCAGCAGGTATTCCGCCGCGAGCGCGGGCAGCGAGACGGCGGCGCAGCACAGGGCAACAATAACCATCGGCGCCTTCTTGATGGACAGCATCCTCATCGCTCAGTCTCCCGGGAACAGCGTCTGCAGTTCGCGCCAGTCGCGCAGCGCCGAGTTCTTGCCGTCGGTCCAGTCGCGCGCGGTGTTGAGGCTGTCGGCGAGTTGCGCCGGCCACCAGCACGGGTCGGTGCAGCCATAGAGGTCGGCCTCCAT
The DNA here is from genome assembly GCF_012911005.2 of Aromatoleum toluolicum. Classification (GTDB taxonomy): domain Bacteria; phylum Pseudomonadota; class Gammaproteobacteria; order Burkholderiales; family Rhodocyclaceae; genus Aromatoleum; species Aromatoleum toluolicum. Next base: position 121,302 of record NZ_WTVS01000001.1, read on the forward strand.
CGGCTGACACAGGCTCGCCAGCCCGCCGAAGGCATCGACTTCCCAGCCGGGGTCGAAGGTCGTCGTGCAGCCGACGACGCTGCTCATCAGCTGCACTTCCTCACGGTGGCCGTCGTGCACCGCCTGTTCGATGAGATGCGCCTTGTGGTTCAGGGCTCGCAGTCGTTTCATTGCAGGGCACTCCTTTGTTCGATCGCGGCGTTGAAGAACGCCGGGTTGGCGAGCCCGATCTCGCCGAAGGCTTCGAGGCCGAAGGCCGTCCATTCGCGGATCTGGTCGCAGTATTCGAAAGTCGGCTGAAAGGGGTCGCCGCTCCGCGAATAGGATTCGTGGTAGCAGCCGCCGGCGCACAGGCTGCGGGCGGGACAGACCTGGCAGGCACTGTTCGGTGCCTGTGCGCGCGTCATGAATTGCGACAGCGACTCGCGCGCGATGCCGTTCTCGACATCGCCGAAGGTCTCGAGCTCCGAGCCGGTGAAGCGATGGCACAGCGAGATCTTGCCGCTGGTGCCGACCGCGAGCAGGCCGACGCCGGCGCCGCAAGGCAGGACCTTGCGCGTGCCCATCCACAGGTCGGTCATCAGCTGCTGCATGTTGCCGAAGCCGTGGCGCTTGCCGCGCTTGGCCTCGGACACGTACTCGCGGCCGAGCGCCTTGAAGGCTTCGAAGACGGTGTCGAGCTCTTCCCTGGTCAGGCCCACCGGTGAATCCGGGCCCGCCGTCGCGGGCGCGAAGCCGACCTCGAAGAAGCCCAGCTCGTCGTGCAGATGCTTGTAGATGCCGGCGACGTCGAGGTTGCCGCTTGCCAGCGTGACGCGCGCGCCGACCGGCTTGGACTTGTAGCGCTCGAGCAGCCGCTTCACGCGCATCGCGACCGTCTTGTAGGTGCCGCCGCCTGCGATCGTGCGGCGATGGCGGTCGTGCTGCGCCTGGTCGCCGTCGATGCTGATGGTGATGCCGAAGCGGTGCGCGTCGAGGAAGTCGATGACCTCGTCGGTCAGCAGCGTCGCGTTGGTCGTCAGCGAGAACTCGACCTCCTTGCCGGCCGCAGTGGCCTTCTCCTCGGCGTATTCGACGAGGTCGCGGATGACCGCGATGCGCGTCAGCGGCTCGCCGCCGAAGAACACGATGCCGACGCGCTCGTTCTCGCTCGCCTCTTCCATCAAGAGGTCGATCGAGCGCGTGCCGGTCTGGTAGTCCATCACCGAGGAGTTCTTTGGCGAAGTCAGGTCCTCGCGGTAGCAGTAGCTGCAGCCGAGGTTGCAGCCGGTGGTGAGCGTCAGCACCAGCGTCTTGAGCGGCGAGCGTTCGACGATGCGCGCCGGAATCTCGTAGTGCTTGGGCTGCGGCGCGACGATCCCGAGGTCGACGAAGTCGCTCAGGCTGTCGCACAGTTCGGCCGGGGTGTAGCGCCCGTCGAAGCGCGACTGGATGTCGTCGGCGCTGACCGCGGCGGTCGATTCGAACAGACCGAGCAGATCGGACGCTGCCGGGTCCAGCTCGAAGATCGAAGTCGTCGGCACGTGCAGCAGCACCTGCCGGTCGCCCTTGCGGATCGCGCGGTAATTGTGGGGTTGTACCTGCAATGTTGTAGTCATTGTCTCTTCTCCTTTGCCCTCAGCGCAGCGGCGTCGGGTTCCAGCGCTGCACGGTGACGACGAGCTGCCCTTTCGCGTTCAGCGAGCGCTCGCCGTCTGCGACGGTCGCGACGACCGACAGGTTGCCGACGTTGTTGAGGCCGCGGCGGTTGGGGTTCGGACCGGCGAAGGACGGCAGGAACTGTCCGTGCGGCTCCATGTGGCCGGCGAACTTGAGGTCCTCGTCGTGCTTGGCACGCTCATCGAAAGGCTCGGTCGACCACTTCGCCGGCACGCTGCCCAGGCGCACGTCATCGTCGGTGCCGGGCTTGCCGTCCGCCCCGTCGAGGAAGGCCACGGCGTCGAACTGCGCGGTCACCGGCGGATTCGTGCCGCCGCCGACGCGCGCGATGCCGAACGCCGGCTCGACGCGCAGCGAGTCGATCTGGCGATACACGGCGACGCTCTTGTCGGACGCTCGCCCACCCACCGCGACCTTGCGCACGCCGGGCGCCGCGTCGGCCGCGACCTTCACGCGCACTTTCAGCTGCTCGGCCGACTTGCCCAGCCACTCGACGACTTCGACCCCGGACCCGAGATCGAGCTTCGCATCGAGGCCGGCACCCGCGACCGTCACCGTCGCCGTCTCGCCCGCCCGCAGCATCTGCGGGCTCACGGACACCAGCGCGTTCTTCGCCGCCTTGTCGGCGCGCACCGCCTCGAACGTGGCGCCGATCTCGTCGGCTTTGCGCAGGAACCAGCGCCCGCTCATGCGTGCGCCATCCTCGCTCAGCGCAAAGATCGACTGCGTCTGCTCGTTGCCGAGCTGCGCCGTGCCGCGCCATTCGTAGCCGGTATAGACGAGCGATTCGCCCTTGCCGCGCACGGTGTTGCCCGGCCCGAAGTGCAGCTCGTAGCCGACCTCGTAGCGGTCACTGCCCTTCGCGGTCACGGTCATCGTGCCGGTATAGGCGCCCCAGCCCGGCCGCTCGCCGGCGACGATCCAGCGCCCGGCGGCCGGCCGGTGCTTCGCGCGGCTCCAGTCGCGCCATGCGTCGGTATTCTTCGGGTACATCTCCGCGAGCCGGCCGGGCATCTTGTCGCGCGCGATCTCCCACCAGTTGCGGTCGCGGCCCAGCGCCGAGTACTCCGCGCTGGGGAACTGGCCGAGGTGCGTGTGCATCAGCTTGCGCCATTCGTCCTCATCGCGCCGCTGCAGCGCGACGCGGCCATAGCTGTGGCAGCGCCCGCACATCTGCGCCATTTCCTCGTCGGGCGGCGCATCCTGCATGTTCGGCCGCCGCTCGGTCAGAAAGCGGAACGCTGCGGCCTCGGACGGCGCGAGCCCCTGCCGGTCGGCGAGGTACTTCACCACCGCACGGCGCTCGTCGGGCGTCAGCTCGACCTTGTGCCAGATGCCCATGCGCACGACGGTCATGTCCCAGCCCTCGGGCGTCTTGCGGACCTCGGGGATGCGCGTGAGTTTGCCGTCCTCGAGGTGACAGCTCGCGCACTTCTTGTCGATCACTTCGCGCCCGGGGTCCTGCGCCGCGACGGCGGGCGTCGTGCCCGCCATCCCCAGCACCAGCGCCACCGCGCCGGCGATGCGCAGATGTCTGCGCGTGTGTTTTATGGTCTCAGGCTTCACTTCTGTCTCCACTCTCCGGTGAGGAAATCCGCCGCCCGGTCAATCGCGACAAGGCGGCGCCCCGCACTCACAGCGCCATGATCACGGACTTGGATTCGGTGTACAGGTCGAGCACCGCGCGCCCCATCTCGCGTCCGATGCCGGACTGCTTGAAGCCGCCGAAGGGCATCGCGTTGTCGAGGATGTTGTGGCAGTTCACCCACACGGTGCCGGCCTGGATCTTCGGGATCAGGCGATGCACGCGCGACAGGTCGTTCGACCAGATGCTCGCCGCGAGCCCGTAGGGGGTGTCGTTCGCACGCCGCGCGACCTCGTCCAGATCGTCGTACGGCATCGCGACGACGACCGGCCCGAAGATCTCCTCGCGCACGACCTTCATGTCGTCGGTCGTATCGACCAGCACCGTCGGCTTCACGAAGTAGCCTGCGCCCTCGCCCGCCGCGCCGCCGGCCGCGGCCCGTGCGCCTTCGGCGAAGCCGCTTTCGATGTAGCCGAGCACGCGTTTCTGCTGCGTCGCGGACACCAACGGGCCGATCTGCGTGGTCGGGTCGATGCCGGCGCCGAGCTTCATGCCGGCGGCGATGCCCGAGAGGCCTTCGACGACCTCGTCGAAACGGCTCTTATGCACGAAGAGGCGCGAACCGGCCGTACACACCTGCCCCTGGTTGAAGAAGATCGCCTGCGCCGCACCCGCCGCCGCCTGGCTGACGTCCGCGTCGTCGAGCACGATCACCGGGCTCTTGCCGCCCAATTCCAGCGACACGCGGGTCATGTTGTCTAGCGCCGCCTTGCCGACCAGCTTGCCGATCTCGGTCGAACCGGTGAAGGCGACTTTCTCGACCCCCTTGTGCGACGCGAGCGCCGCGCCCGCCGTATGGCCGAGGCCGGTCACGACGTTGAGCACGCCTGCCGGATAGCCCGCCTCCAGCGCCAGCTCGGCGAAACGCAGTGCGGAGAGCGGCGTCTCCTCGGCCGGCTTCAGCACCATCGTGCAGCCCGTCGCGAGCGCCGGTGCCACTTTCCACGCCGCCATCAGCAGCGGGAAGTTCCACGGGATGATCGCGCCGACCACCCCGACCGGCTCGCGCCGCGTAAAGCCGAAGAACTCGCGGTCGCGGATGATGGGCACCGAGACGTCCATCGTCGAACCTTCGATCTTGGTCGCCCAGCCCGCCATGTAGCGCAGGAAATCGACCACCAGCGCGACATCGACGTGGCGCGCCATCGTCACCGGCTTGCCGTTGTCGAGCGATTCGATCTCGGCCAGCTCCTGCGCGTTCGCCTCGACCAGATCCGCGAACTTAAGCAGCAGGCGCTCGCGATCGACGGGCCGCATCTTCGGCCAGTCACCCGACTCGAAGGCGCGGCGCGCGGCAGCGACCGCGCGGTCGATGTCTTCCGCCCCGCCTGCCGGCACGCTGGCGAATTTCTCGCCGCTGGCCGGATCGACCACCGCCAGCGTCTCGCCGCTCGCCGCCTCGACCCACTCGGCGCCGATCAGCATGCGCCGGGGATTCTCGAGAAAGCGCCGTGTGCCGTCGCTCAGCAGTTGTCCGTGGTAACGCTCCATGTATCTGTCTCCTCTGTCTTATTGGTTGGTTTGTTGGTTTGATCTGGAAGGCGGATGAGCCGACGCCCGGCGTGCGGATCAGGCGTCCGGCCCATCGTCGATCAGCCCGGCACGCGCTACCGCCGTGGCCCGCGCCGCATCGACTGCGTCCCGATCGAGGTCGAGCTGCTGCGCGAGCCGCGACACCAGTCGTTCCTCGAGCCGCTCGAGGTCGCCGTCCGCATAGGCGACCTCCCACAGCATCGTCAGCACTTCGCGCCGCTCGGCGGCGTTGAAGCCCGAACGCACCGCTTCCGCGAACTCCCAGTCATCGAGCACCTCGGCGAAGCGCTCGTCGGCCACCGCAACCAGTTGCTGCGCAGCCTCCTCGGGCAGCGCGAAGTGCTCGCGCAGCAGTCGGGTGATGGCAGCGTGCTCGCGCTCGCTGGTGCGGTGATCGATGTACATCGCTTCCAGCAGCAGCACCGCGACGGCGATGTGGCGGCGTTCGAACGGTCCGGTCTCCAGCCCTTCGGCCTGGAGTTCGCCGGACAGCAGGGCCATCAGTTTGGTCAGCATGCAGGGGTCTCCGGTGTTGTTGCTTCTTATCGGGCAGGCGCCAGGCGCTCAACGCCGAGCTGTCCGGCAACCACCACCGCTCCGGTCGGGGCCGCCATCACTGCTGCAAGGTTCTGCCGATCGGGGCGGATCTCGAGCTGCAGCGGTCCGCCATCGCTGCTGCGCAGGACCACGCCGCCGGCGCCGACGACGATCAGGCCGCCGTTCGCGAGCGCAAGGCCCGAGGTCAGCGACTGCTCGGTCCCGGTCTCGCGCACTTGCCAGCTGTTGCCGCCGTCTCGACTCGCGATCACCTTGCCGCTCATCCCCAGCAGCACGACCTCGCCGTCGCCGCGTTCGAGCCCGCTCCACAGCGACCCCGACACGCCGGTCGCGAGCTTCGTCCAGGTCGCACCGCGGTCGGTCGAACGGAACGCGAGCCCGATTTCGGCGGCGAGAAAGAGCTTGCCGTCGCGCGTCGAGAAGATGTGGTTGAGGTGCAAGTCGGCGTCATGCCCGCTACCAACCGCCATCGGCGCCCAGCCGCGCCCGCCGTCGTTCGTCACGAAGGCCGCGCCGTAGGCCCCGACCGCGTAGCCGCGCTGCGCATCAGTGAAATGCACCGACAGCAGCACCGGCTTGTCGTCGAGCGTCGCCTGCAGCTGCCAGTTCGCGCCGCCGTCGGTCGTCACGAGGATCACGCCACCGTGCCCCACGGCCCAGCCGCGACTGTCATCGACGAAATGCACCGCCGTCAGCAACAGGCTGACCGGCACCTCTGCCTGCTGCCAGGTCTTGCCCTCGTCGGTCGAGCGCACGATCGTGCCGTAGTCGCCCACCGCAACCAACGCATTGCCCGCGCGCACCAGTCCCGTCACCGGCACTTTCGCCGCCAGCCGCGCCTTCATTGCCGGGGCGGGCACCTTGGCGGCATCGGCCGGGCCGGCCGCGAACACCGCCGCGCTGGTTGCCAAACACAGGCAGACCAGGGTCCGCCCGATTCGATTGCTTGTTTTCATCGGGTTCCCCTCAATGGGCCATCAGCGGCGCGCGCACCGGACCGCGCCGCGGGATCAGCACGTCGAGCGTCACCGCCAGCGCCGGCAGCAGCGTGATCGCCATGATCATGTTCATCATGAACATGAAGGTCAGCAGCATCCCCATGTCGGCCTGGAACTTCAGCGCCGAGAACGACCAGGTCGCGACACCGATCGACAGCGTCACGGCCGTGAACACGGTCGCCACGCCGATCTCGCGCAAGGCCTGCTTGAACGCGGTGACGATGTCCTCGCCGTGCGCGAGATGCATCTGCAGCCGGTTGTAGATGTAGAACGCGTAATCGACGCCGATCCCCACCGCCAGCACCATCACCGGCAGCGTCGCGACCGTCAGGCCGATGTCGAGCTCCTTCATGAACCAGTAGCCGAGGAAGGTCGCCAGCGTCAGCGGCACGCAGCACGCCACCATCGCGCGCCAGTCGCGATACACCGCGAACACCAGCACCAGGATCGTCGCGTACACGTAGAGCATCATCGGCAGCTCGGAGTGCTCGACGACCTCGTTGGTCGCCGCCTGCACACCGGCGTTGCCGCTCGCCAGCCGCACGGTGACGCCCGGGAACGGCTGCATCTCGCGGAAGTGCTTCACCGCGGCGACGACCTCCTTGATCGTCGACGCCTTGTGGTCGGCGAGATACAGATTCACCGGCAGCAGCGTGCAGTCCGCGTTGAAGAGGCGCATGCCTTCGGGCACCTGGCGCACCGCCTCGCCGAGCGTCAGCTCCTCCTGCGGCAGCGCCGCCCATTTCGGATTGCCCTCGTTCACCCCGGACGCCGCGAGCTTGGTCATGCCCGGCAGCGACTGCGCCGACAGCACGCCCGGCACGTTCGCCAGATACCAGCTCAAGCGGTCGAGATGGCTCATCACGTCGTGCCGGTAACAGCCGTCCGCGGGCGTCTCAACGACCACCGTCAGCATGTCCAGCCCCAGCGCATAGCGGGCGACGACCGCCTCGACGTCCTGGTTGTAGCGCGAATCGTCGTGCAACTCCGGCGCGCCCGGCAGCACATGGCCGACGTGCCGCCCCTGGCTCTGCCACACCGCCACCACCATCAGCGCGAGGCACACCAGCGTGCCGATCGCCGCATTGCGCGGGTTCGCGATATGCACGCCGATGGACGCCATCATGCGATTGCGCAGCCCTTCGACCTTGCTCGCACGCAGCACGAAGGCGTCGTCGAAGCGGAAGTAGCTCGCCACCACCGGCAGCATGATCAGGTTCGTGACGATCTTGTACGCCACACCCACCGACGCGGTGATCGCCAGCTCGCGGATCATCGGAATCGGCACCAGCACCAGCGTCGCGAAGCCGACGAAGGCCGTGATCAGCGCCAGCGTCCCCGGCACCAGCAGCCCGGTGAAGCTGCGGCTCGCCGCGGTGTAGCCGTCGGCGCCGTTGATGACCTCCTTCGCGATGTAATTCACCTGCTGGATGCCATGCGACACGCCGATCGCAAACACCAGGAAGGGCACCAGGATCGCCAGCGGATCCAGCCCGAAGCCCAGCAGCGTGATCGTGCCGAACTGCCACACCACCGACACCAGCGAACACGCCAGCGGCAGGAAGGTAAGCATCCACGACCGCGTATACCAATACACGGCCGCCGCGGTCAGCAGGAAGGCGAGCGCAAAGAATTCGATGACGCTGGTCGCCCCTTCCGAGATGTCCCCCATCTGCTTGGCGAAGCCGATGATGCGGATGCGGATGTCGTCATCACTGAACGCATCGCGCACTTCGCGCTCCAGCCGCTGGCTGAACTCCGAGTAATCCAGCCGCGCGCCGGTCTGCGGGTCGGGATCGGCCAGCTCGGCGACCACCATCGCCGACGACGAATCGTTCGCGACCAGACTGCCGATGAAGCCACCGACGATCGTGCGCTCGCGGATCGCGGTGATGTTCTCCGGCGTCAGCGCCTTCACCGTCACATCGCCGCCGATCACGTCCTCGGCCTTCATCCCCTCCTCGGTGATCTGCACCGCACGGGTGTTCGGCGTCCACAAGGACGTCACCGTGCGCCGATCGACGCCCTTCATGAAGAACAGCGCCTGCGTCACGTCGTACAGCTTCGTGAGTGCCTTCTCGTTCCAGATGTCGCCGTTCTTCGCCTCGACGGTCACGATGATGCGGTTCGCGCCGAACAGCACCTCGCGATACTGGTTGAAGGTCTGGATGTATTCGTGGTTCTGCGGCAACTGCTTGTCGAAGCCCGCGCTCATCTCGAGGCGCGACGCGAACAGCGCCATCACCGCGGTAAAGCCGAGCAGCGCGAGCAGGATCGGCAGGCGGTGCCTGAAGCACGCGCGCTGCATCGCCAGCACCAGTTTCTCGATCATGTTGGGGTATCCGTTATGCCGGCACCGCGGAAGTCACGCCTCCGCAGCGCCGGCGCTTGCATCAGAACGAGTACGAAACGCTGGCCGAGAGGAAGTCCCGGTCACGCATCAGGTTGTTGGCGCCGCCGCCGTAGAAGGTCACCCACTGGATCGCCCCCTTCCACGCGTCGCGGTAGTTCGCGAACAGCGACAGCGTCAGCGCCTTGCGGCCCTCGACGAAGGGCAGCCCGTTCGGCGTCGTGCCATCGACGTCGTGGTACCAGTCGATCTGCGGCGTCAGCGTCACGCCGGTGCCGGCGACGTTCGGGTAGTTCAGCGCCGCCTCCACCACGTAGCCCCACGACGTCTTGTCCGGCAGCGCATAGTTCGGCAGGAAGTACGGCGTCACCCCGCTTGTGTCGAGCCCCGGGTAATGCGCCACCGCCGCCTCGGCGAGGATGAAGCCGTCCGTCGCCCCCAGCGCCTTCGCGAATCCGCCGAGCGGATCGTTATGCGAGAAGGTGTAGAAGCCCGTCAGGTGGAACTGGTACTTCTCCTCCTCGACGAAACCCGGATGGCTGCCGTGCTCGTAGATGCTGAACTTGCTCGACGGCCCGCCGAAGATGTTGCCGAAGGGCACCGTCGGGTCGATGCCGACGCTGTCGTTGGGCCGGTATGACAGCTCCGCCCCGACCGCGATGTTCGCGAGCTTGGTGTTCGCCGAGATCGCGTACAGATCCTTGTCCTCGCCATAAGCGATGAAGTACCCGGTGACCGCCCCCGCGGTGTTGCCCGTGAAGCCGAGGAAGGGCAGCTTGTCGTGGTAGCGCTGGTACGTGAAGGCAAACTCGGTGTCGATCTCCTCCGCGTTGTAGCGGAAGTTCACGCCGTACTGACCGGTCTTCTTCGGCTTGTTGGTCCCCAGATAGGGCACCGCGATGCCCGCCGCGACGGCGTCCGCGTCCGATATCCCCGGATTGTCGCCGCAGTGTCCGGTCGGCAGCCCCGCGCAGGCGCCCGGTCCGGCGAAGTCCTCGATGATGCTCGTCGGCACGTATGCGACGCGCCGCCCCTTGCCCAGCACGTCTGCGGCCGAGAAGAAGGTCCCCACCGGATCGAACTTGAAACCATTCCAGCCGAACTGGTAGTAGCCTTCGACGCCGAGCTTCTCGGTCAGCCCCAGCGAAGCCGACAGCATCGGCGCCGGAATGAAGATCTCCTTCAACTGCGTGCCCGGCACGTGGAACTTCTGCAGGTCGATCGCGTTGATCTGGTTCACGCCACCGAGGATGAAGATGTCCTCGCCCCAGGAGATCACCTGGTTGCCGAACTTCACCTTGCCCGGCTGATCGCCCAGGCTGAACGTCTTCGCAACCCACAGGTCGAGCACCGTCATCTCGCCGGAAGCCTCATCGGCCACCGACGTGCGCCGCGTGTCGTCCGACTTCGTATCGACGAACCAGTTGAAGCGCGCCAGCGCGCTCCAGCCGCCCGGGTACTTCAACGACAGGTCGTGCGTGCCCTTCAGCACCGCCGAGACGATGTCGCCCTTCTTGTAGTTCAGGTTGCCGTCATCGAAGTTCGTGAAGTTGAAGTCGGCGTTTGCATAGCCGGCACCGTTGGTCAGGTTGTACACCTGCGACAAGTCGTTGTTCGTGCCGTTGTTGCAGCCGCCGCTGTCGTTGCCGAGCGTCTTGCAGCCCGCCGACTGCAAGCGGCTCATCACGCCGTACGAGACGGTACTGTCGAAACTGCCCGAGATCCCCTCCTCGGAACCGAAGCGGAACGCATGGCTCGCCGGCGACCAGCACGCCGCCGCGACCGCCACAGCCAGAATCGACGGCGCGAGCGCGCCCCGACGATGCGAAATCGTCCTTGTTTTCATCGAGATTCTCCCTTGAGTGGGCTGTGGTCAGCGCTCGCCGCGGCGGCGCATTTCGTCCTGGGTGAAGTTCGCTGCCGTCACGCGGCCGTCCTTCGCCGCCGTCAGGTCCAGCACTTCGCCTTCGGCAGTCCAGTTGTCGACCACGTAGCGGCGCGCCACCAGGTCATACATCTGGGTCTCGTAGGCCATGCACGCCCCGACGTCAGGCGCGGCCCACAGGCTGCCTTCCTGCACACGCCACAGGTTGCCCTTGGCGTCGTACATATCCACCTGCAGCAAGGCCCAGGAGTCCTCGTCGAAGTGGAACACCCGCTTCGCGAAGGAATGGCGCTTGTCCGCCTTCACCGTCGCCTCGACCACCCACACGCGGTGCGGCTCGTAGCGCATCAGATCGCGATTGACATACTCGGGCCCGAGCATGTCCTTGAACTTCTGCTTCTTGTTGATCAGCTTGTAGGAGTTGTACGGCACGTACATCTCCTTCTTGCCCACCAGCTTGTAGTCGTAACGGTCCAGTGCGCCCGTGAACATGTTGATCTGGTCGACGAAGTACAGGTTGTCGAAGCCCGCGATCGGATTGTCATAGGCAAAGGTCGGCGAGCGACGCACGCGGCGCTGACCGGGGAAGTAGATCCACGCATCCTGCGGCTTGTCGATGTAGGCGTGGATCAGGTAACCCTCGCCCGCGCGCGACGGCGGCGTCAGCACGTCGTACAGCAGCTTCGACTCCACGCCACCCACGTCCGCCGGCCCGGTCACCTTCGGGTCGTTGAACGGATACATCTCGTACGCCCACTGCTTGTTCTCGACGTAGCTGCCATCCTTCTCCGGCATCAGCGCCGAGATCTGCGCGCGGCGGCCGAGGCCCGTGTAGCGCAGCTTGTAGTTCCACATCACCTCGGCACCCGACTTCGGCACCGGGAAAGGCACGCCGGCGCCGAACACCTGCTCGAGCTGCCAGCCGTCCGCGCCCAGCTTCGCGGCCGTCGCGTTCTTCTTCGTCTGCGTGGCGACGAAATCCGGCACCGGACAGCTGCGCCGGCTCGGATAGACGTCCATGCGGTAGCCCTTGTATGCCTTGATCAGCGCAAGCTGGCCGGCCGAGAGCTTGTCCGCGTACTTGTCGACGTTGGCCGCGTCGATCGAGAACAGCGGCTTGTCGTCCTTGAAGGGATCCAGGTGTCCCGGCTTCCAGCCGGCGGGCACCTGCGTCATCCCGCCGCTCCACGCCGGAATCGCACCATCCTTGCTCGCTGCGGCCTCCGCGCCGATCGGCGTCAGGGCCTTGCCCAGCGTTGCCGCCTCGGCCTCGGTCGCCGCCGCCCGCGCGCCCCCGCTGCCCAGCACCGCCGCGAGCGTGATGCAGATGAGCGCGCGGCGAGGCGAGCTCGTCGTCGTCTTGATCATGTTGTCGTCTCCTCACTTGATGTGATGTGCCGTTCGATTCGGCTTTTTTTCCGGTTGTCCTCGGCCGCGTCCTCGCGCAGCGGTACAACCGATGGAGGCGATTGTATGAAGCGGTTCCCCGGAGCCGTTATCCGAAATCGGCAATCCGCGACGAGATGCCGGGGACGCCCCCCGACAGGCCGCGCGACACGGTTCATTAGAAAGATTTCACTGTTCCGCGTGGGACTTTTGTATTAGTTTTGAAAGATAATCAAAGCCATAACTACAAACGGCCCTTTCCGGTCAGGAGACAATCGGGAAATGGATGCTCACACCCTCGCCGGGCGCAACGGCATCGCGCGCACTGCGGGCGACGACGCGTATTCCGTCGTACATCTCGACACCCGCGACGCAGACGACCACGCAGCCTGCCTGCAACACTGGAATCAGCGCTACGACCAGCTTTCGGCCGGCACCTTCACGGGCCGATTCGACGAATTCTGGTTCGACAATGTCCAAGTGTTCCGCGAACGGACCAATCAGGTCGTGCACGAGATCGGCACATCTTGGGAAGGCTCGCGCACGATCGGCGTGCCCGTCGAAATCGACGGCACCGGCTGGTACTGCGGCGAACTCTGCAGCCTCGACTCGATCATCACGCTCAAAGGCGGCGAAGACCTCGACTACCGCACGCCACGCCTGCACGACATAGTCGCCGTGACGACGGACAACGAAGCCTTCACTGACTACGCACTGCGCGTCGAACATCGCGACCTGGAAGCCGAAATCGGCAAGCGGCGCATCATTCCAGCCACGGCAGACCAGGCCGCGACGCTGCGCAGCTTCCTCCTCACCGTGCTTGCCAGCCTCGAGGCCACCCCGGAATTGCTGCGCCATCCGCAGATGCGCAAGGGCCTCGAACAGGCGATCTACGGCAGCATCGTCGCCGCCATCACGCCGCGCGAAGACACGCCGCGCCCGGCCACCCCCTGCCGCACCCGCCAGCTCATCGTCGACCGCGCCCGCGAGTACATGCGCGCGCACATCGACGCACCGATCACCGTCGCCGACCTATGCACCGAGCTGCGCGTCTCCCGCCGCACGCTGCAGTACAGCTTCCAGGACATCCTCAACCTGAACCCCGTCAGCTTCCTGCGGGCCTTGCGCCTCAACGGCGTGCGACGCGAACTCAAGTCCGCCGACCCGGCGAGCCACCAGATCGCCGACATCGCCGCGCGCTGGGGCTTCTGGCACCTGTCGCACTTCGCGTCGGACTACCGCGCGATGTTCGGTGAGCTGCCCTCGGACACCCTGCGCCAAGCCACGCCCTCCACCCACACATGATCCGGTGAAACCCCTCAGGCCACCTTGAAACGGCTCACGTCGGCAAGCAGGCTCCCCGCCAGGCTCTCCAGCCGATCCGCCGTGCGGTGGCTCTCGACCGCAATCGCGCTGTTCTCCTCGGCCATGCGCGCGATCGTCTCCACGTTGCGCGCAATCTCGGTCGACGCAACGCTCTGCTCGCGCAAGGCGTCGGAAATCTCGGCCACCGTCTCCACGACCCGGCCCGCTTCGTCGCGAATGCTCGACATCGCCGTCCCCGCCTGCTGGGCGCGCGCAACGCCCGCATTCACCTGCGTCACGCCGCCCTGCATGCTCTCCACGGCATCGCGCGCATCGCGCTGAATCGCCCCGACCATCTGGGCGATCTCCTGCGTCGACTGCGTCGTGCGCTCGGCCAGCTTGCGCACCTCGTCCGCCACCACCGCGAAGCCACGCCCCTGCTCGCCCGCGCGCGCCGCCTCGATCGCCGCATTCAGCGCCAGCAGGTTGGTCTGGTCGGCTATCTCCTTGATCACATTCACGATCGCCGAAATCTGCTCCGAGCTGCGGTCGAGTTCGGTAATCGTATCGGCTGACCCGGACACCGCGCGCGCAATCTCCCCGATATCGGCAACCACCGACTCGACGATTTCGCCCCCTTCTCCCGACAGCTTGCCCGAGCGCTGGGCGAGCTCGTTGGCATTGCTCGCATTGCCGGCGATATGGTCGATGCCCACCGTCATCTCTTCCACCGCCGCCGCCATGCTCGACGCCGCCTCGCTCTGCCGTTGCGAAGCGGTGTCGATCTGGCGAGCCGACTCCACCATGCCGCGCGCCGTCTCAGCCACCTGCCCCGAATTGCTCTGGATGTTCGTGATCAGGCGACACATCGTCGACGCCATGTCGTTGAAGCTGTCGGCGATCATGTGCAGCTCGTCGCGGGCCTGCAGCCTGATCGCCGTCGTCAGGTCACCGGCCGCCAGCCGGTGGCTGCCTTCGGCGAGCCGCTTCACGCTGCCCATGATCGACAGATACACCCCGACGGACAGGTAGGCGATCGCCACCGCGACGACCACCAGCACGGCGACGTTGAAATGCAGCACCCGCTGCGCCTCGGCGATGCGCTGCCGCAACAGCTCGTCCAGCGTCGGCAGCAGGATTTCGTTCATCTGCCGGTAGCCCACCGTGATCGCCTCGGTCGTCATCCCGAAGTACGCCGACGACGACGTGCTCTGCAGGTCGCCCGCGAGGATCTGGCGCACCACCCCGCTCACGGTCGCCAGCTTGCCGTTCATTTCCGCGAGCGACGACTCCAGCCGCTGTCCGAGGTCCGGCCGCTGTGCAACAATCTTGCGGATGTTGGTCTCGAGATCGCTCACCGCCTCGGTCACGTCACCCGCGAGCACGCTCACGCCGAGCTTGCCCGCATCGTCGATCGTGCCGCGCGCGAGCGCCGCCGACCCCCTGGCGCGCAACTGGCCCGTGCGCTCCAGCAGGTAGGGCATGCGGATCACCGCCGTCGACATCAGGTAGTAGCTGTCCTGCTGCGGATCGAAAGTCAGGCCGTACTCGTCCGCGACCGCGATCTGGAAATCCAGCAGATTGTCGATCAGCCGCGTATGCGTCTGGAAATTCTCGGGCTGGCTCAGCTTGAGCCCCTCCTGCTTCAGCGCACTCCAGCGCGAACGGATGTCGCTCCACCCGCTGCTGCGCACGGATTGCGGCAGCGCCGCCTCCAGCGTCTCGAGCGCACGATCAACCTCGACGGCCTTGTCTGCGCGCATCGCCCTCGCACTCTCCAAGCCCCCGAGCATCGCCGACGACAGCCCGCGGTGCTGCTGCATCAGTTCGACCGCCCTGGAGATCGGCCGCGACAGCTCCGACGCCACGAGTTCGCGCTCCGTCCGCTCGATCGTCGCATTCAACTGGCGTGCCAAGGTCAGCATCAGGCTGGCAAAGGCCACCAGGATGATCAGGCCCAGCAGGCCGAACTTCACCGGGTAACTGCAGCGATTCATCAGCCCCACTGCAGGTGCAAAAAGTACTTTCACGATGCGCTCCACAAACATGATCCGCACGCCTTCGGGCCGTCACCGGAGAACCAACACATAGTCCGGCGCGGGGCATGCTGGCGATATAAGCGTATGGAGAAATACCGGAAAAGTACGTGATCCGCATCAAGAATCCATGCACGCCACATGCATTTGTCACAGAACCGGAAATTCCCGTGCCCCTCCCCGCTTGCATCCGCCGCGCGGACTTTCCCAATCCCGCATGCACGGGGGGGCAAAACACCTATTGATCGGCTCGCGGCAAGCGCCCAGAATACTCGTCGGTATCATGCCGGCTGCACAGCAGCCTCCGGCACTGCTGTCAGGACAAGCACACATGCTCTTCAATACGGTCAACCAGCACTGCCTGGAGCACATCGTCGAACTCGCGGAAACGCGGACGGTGGAAGCTGCAGAAGACATCTACGACGAACGCGGGATCAAGCTCTGGGCGAAGGGCAAGCCCGTATCCGCCGACCTGCAGGAAAAACTGCTGCGCCGCAAACTCGCGAAGCCGCTCGAAGCGACCCTTGCCGTCGAGGGCGCCGTCGCATTCGGCGATGTCGCCAGCGCATGCATGGCACACATCGAAGAGAACCCGCTGCTCGCCCGCATCGTCAACCGCGACGCGATCGGGCTCATCAACGGCATGCGCAACGTACCGCTCCCGCAGCCGCTGCGCCTTCTGCTCACCACCGCGCATGCCAAGGGCACAGGCAGCTTCAAGCATGCACAGACCACCGTGATCATCTGCGCCGGAATCGCCGCGCGTCTGAACGCGACCGATCACGACGCCCAACTCCTGCTGATGGCGGCCCTGGTGCACGACCTCGGCGAGATGTACATCAACCCCGACTACCTGAACAACAGTTACCGGCTCAAACCGGGAGAATGGAAGCACGTGGCAAGCCACCCGCGCGTCGGCCAGCTCCTCATCGCCGAACTCACGACGCTGCCGGCCGCTGTCGGCCAGTGCGTCGCGCACCATCATGAACGCCTCGACGGCAGCGGCTACCCGAACCAGGTGGACCGCAGCGGGCACAGCCGGCTCGGTGCGTGGCTCGCGGTCGCCGATTCCGTCGGCGCCATCCTGTCGCGCGGCGACGACGGCGCCGCCCTGCGCGCCTCGCTGGCGCTGCGCATCGTCCCCGAAGAATTCGACCACGATGCGGTCGCGGTCATCACGCAAGCCTTGCGCAATGGCGACGACGTGTTCGGGACAACGCCGGAGGGGAGCTTCAACGCACGCGTCCAGGAAAGCTGCCGACGCATCAACGCCGCCATGGCAGAGGCCGAATCGCTGATCGCACAGGCCCCGACGCCCTTCGTGCGACATACGGCCACCAATGCGCTCGCCCTGCTCCACAACCTGCTCAAGTCGCTGCGCTCCACCGGCGTCATGGAGGCCGATTCGCTCGGCGTCGGCAACCTCGACAGCGAACTCATCGCCGAAATCAATCTCGTGATCCGCGAAATCGAATGGCGCATGCGCAACCTCGCGCGCAACCTGCACCTGCGCGCCGAAGCGCAGACGGAAGGGTGTCCCCTCGAGCGAATCGCCCCGCTGATCCGCGCGCTCGACGGCAGCAGCAATCCCGCGACCGACTGACCGCGGCGCGGCCTGCGCCGCGCCGGACTCGGGACGGACGTCCAGGCAGGGTAGACTTTCACGAACAACATGCATCCGGGGGCGCAATGAAGGATTTCGAATCTCAGGCACGAGCATTCGGCGAGCAGATCGAGGCCGAAATTGCCGAGGGCCATCTCAGCTTCCCGACCTCGCTCGATGTCTCATTGCGCATCAAGCGTCTCGCCGACAGCCCGGCGTCCTCGCTCGAAGAGATCGCCGCGGCGGTCAAGACCGAACCCGTTCTCAGCGCCAAGACGGTGCGCATGGCCAACGCCGTCGCCCTCAACCCCCAGGCCACCCCCGTCACCAACGTCGCCGATGCCGTGCGACGCATCGGCCTTTCGTCGCTGCGCTGCCTTGCCTTCGCCGTGGCGGCCGAACAGCTCGCGCAGGATCACCGCTCGCCCAAGATGCGCACCATCGCCTCCGGCCTGTGGATGCACGCGATCGATGTCGCCGCCTGGTCCGGCGCCCTCGCCCGCGAACTGCGCGTCGTGAATCCCGACACCGCCATGTTCGCAGGCATGCTGGCCGACATCGGGCAGTTCCTGCTGCTGGCCCGCGCAGCCGAGTATCCCGCCCTGGAAGACGATCTGCCACGTTTTGCAGCGTTCGTGAACACCTGGAGCGAACCCGTCAGCGAGGCCGTGCTCGATGTGTTCGAACTGCCCGAATCGATCCTGGACGCGTTCGAGTGCAGCAATCCGTACGGCGGCTCCTGGCCCCCCGCGAACCTCGCGGACATCCTTTTCGTCGCGGAGCTTGCGGCCGAAACGCCCAATCCCTTCGACAAGCTCCTCGGGCTGGACCACCGCACCAGCCTGCTCGACGCCGCCACGCACGGCATCAACCAACAGGATCTGGACCATCTGCTCGAATCGGCCCGCGAGAACCGCCAGCTGATCCTGGCTGCGCTCCGCGGCTGACGCCCCCAATGCGCGTCACCCTCGTCCATCCCGCCGGTTTCAACTTCGTTCCCGGACAGCCCGATTTCTCCGTGCTGGCCAATCGGATGGCGCCGATCGGCATCCTGTCGCTCGCTGCCTGGCTGGACCAGCACGGCCACCAAACCGCCGTCCACGACTGCCTCGGCCCGTTCGCGCCGCCCGGCATCGAGGCCAACGTCGCCGCCATCCTCGCCACCGAACCCGAACTCGTCGGTTTCTCGGCGACGACCTCGGCTTTCATGGACGCCGTCGACATGGCGGCAAGCATCCGGCGCCAGCGGCCGGACATCCGCATCGTGCTCGGCAACGTCCACGCCTCGTCGATCGGCGCGCCGCTGCTCGAGCACTTCCCCGAGATCGACTACCTGTGCATCGGCGAGGGCGAAGGCCCCCTGCTCGACCTCGCCGACGGCAAGCCCGCGGCCGCGATCGACAACCTCGTGTGGCGCGACGGCCCGCGCATCGTCGCCAACCCGCGCCGGCCGCGCATCCTCGACCTCGACGAGCTGCCCTTCCCCGCCTACGAAAAGCTCGCCGGCTTCCCCGACGGCTACCATCTGCCGCTCTTCTCGTACGCCAAACGCCACGGCGCCACGATGATCACCTCGCGCGGCTGCCCCTACACCTGCTCGTTCTGCGACCGCACCGTGTTCGAGCGCCTCTACAAGGTCAATTCGGCCGCGTACATCTACGCGCACATGAAGCACCTGCGCGACAAGTTCGGCGTCCATCACATCAATTTCTACGACGACCTGTTCACCGCCAGCCGCAAGCGCGTCGACGAACTGTGCCGCCTGCTCATCGAAAAGCCGCTGGGCGTGCAGTTCAACTGCGCCATCCGCACCGGCCACACCTCGCAAGAGATGCTGCACCAGCTCAAGCGCGCCGGCGCGCTGATGGTCTCGCTCGGCATCGAATCGGCCGACCCGGCGATGATGGAGCGCCACAAGGCCGGCGTCACCCTCGACGCCGTGCGCGACACCGTCCGCAAGATCCACGCCGCGGGGCTGCGCGCCAAGGGCCTCTTCATCTTCGGCCTGCCCGGGGAAACCCCGCAGACGCTGCGCGCGACCAGCGACTTCATCCTGTCGCTCGATCTCGACGAGATGAACATGACCAAGTTCAGTCCCATGTACGGCGCGCCGATCTGGGACGAATGCGCAGACGGCAGCAGCGGCGACTTCCGCGAAGACTGGCGCCTGATGAACTGCCTCAACTTCATCTACCGTCCCGAAGGCTTCGCCTCGCGCGAGGAGATGGACGCCCTCTACAACTGGCACGTCCGCCGCTTCTACGACAGCAAGGGCTACCGCCGCCGCTTCGCCCACCGCCTGCGGGAACACCGCTGGAGTCTCTGGCACCTCGTCAGGAACCTGCCGCGCGCGCTCAAGGCCGCCCGCTACTTCAGCGCCAACCGCGCCCAGCTCGAAGCCGCCCGGCGCGACTTCCCCACGCACCCGCGCCAGCCCGCCGGATTGAAGGCCCAACTCGGAGTCGACCTGCAGGCTGACAAGGCGCGTTCCGCCGCCCCGCCTTCCGTCGTCCGCCTGGAGCGATCCCCCACGGCACGCGGCGCGGTCCAAGGATCGCACGGCCATGCTGCGCAGCAAGTTGTCATTGCCCCGCGCGGCGCATAAGATTGTCGGTCTGAACGACCCTCCAATGGCGTGCACACGCCCATCCCGAGCAGGTACCCGATGTCCGAGGAAGCCTTCGACCACGTCACCAGCCTGCAGATCCGGCTCACGGAGCTCCGCAACGAGCACCGCGACCTCGACGACGCCATCTCGCGTCTGCAGGACTCCCCGCAGGAAGACGAACTGCTGCTGCGCCGCCTGAAGAAGCGCAAGCTCGCCCTCAAGGACCGCATCGCCGTCATCCAGCGCATGCTCGACCCCAACGAACTGGCGTGAGCCGCGCTCACCCCGAGGACAGGAAACTGCACTGCCGATGACCCTACCCAAGACCTTCGGACCCGAAACCCTCGCGCTCCACGCAGGCCAGTCTCCCGACCCCGCCTTCGGCGCCCGCGCCGCGCCGATCTACTTCACCACCAGCTACGTCTTCCCCGACACCGACCACGCCGCGGCGCTGTTCAACCTCGAACGCCCCGGCCACGTCTACACGCGCATCTCCAACCCGACCAACGCGATGCTCGAAGAGCGCATTGCCGCGCTCGAAGGCGGGGTCGGCGCGATCGCCGTCGCGAGCGGACAGGCCGCCCTGCACCTGGCGATCACCACGCTGATGGGCGCTGGCGGCCACATCGTCGCCTCGCACGCGCTGTATGGCGGCTCGCACAACCTGCTCGCCTACACGCTGCCGCGCTTCGGCATCACCACCACCTTCGTCGACCCGCACGACGCGGACGCCTGGCGCGCCGCCGTCCGCCCCGAGACGCGCCTCTTCTTCGGCGAATCGCTCGGCAATCCCGGCCTCGACGTGCTCGACATCCCCGCGGTCGCCGACATCGCGCACGCCCATCGCGTGCCCCTGCTGGTCGACGCGACGCTCGTCACCCCCTGCCTGCAGCGCCCGCTCGCACTCGGCGCCGACCTCGTGCTGCACTCGGCGACCAAGTTCCTCGGCGGCCACGGTGTTGCGGTGGGCGGCCTGCTCGTCGACGGCGGGCGCTTCGACTGGGAAGCCTCCGGCCTCTTCCCGACGCTCACCGAACCCTACGACGGCTTCCACGGCATGGATTTCGCCGAGGAATCGCCCATCGCCGCCTTCCTGCTGCGCGCACGGCGGGAGGGCCTGCGCGACTTCGGCGCCTGCCTGTCGCCGATGAACGCCTTCCAGATCCTGCAAGGCATGGAAACACTGCCGCTGCGCATGCGCGCCCACGTCGCCAACGCGCGCAAGGTCGCGGAACACCTCGCGGCCCATCCGCTCGTCGCGCACGTCGCCTGGCCCGGCCTCGACAGCCACCGTGACCACGCGCTCGCCGCCCGCCTGCTGCCCGACGGCGCCGGCTCGGTGCTGTCCTTCGAATTGAAAGGCGGCCGCGCCGCCGGCCGAGCCTTCATCGAAGGCCTGCGGGTGTTCTCCCATCTGGCCAACGTCGGCGACGCCAAGTCCCTCGTGATCCACCCGGCCAGCACCACCCATTTCCGCATGTCCGCGCAGGACCTCGCCGCCGCTGGCATCGGAGAGGGCACCGTGCGCCTGTCGGTCGGACTCGAGAGCGTCGACGACCTCATCGAAGACCTCAACCGCGGCCTCTATGCCGCCAGCCGTGTCGAGCAGGGTTAAGCCATGGAACTGAGCGTCAACGACACGCCCGCCTACCTCTACACCGGCGGCCGCCCCTTCGATCGCCAACAGCCCGTCGTCGTCCTGATCCACGGTGCCGGCCACGACCACAGCGTGTGGAACTACCAGGCCCGCCAGCTCGCACACCACGGCTTCGCCGTGCTCGCACCCGACCTTCCTGGCCACGGACGCTCGCAGGGCAGCCCGCTGCCCACCATCGAGGCCCTCGCGGACTGGGTCGAGGCCCTGCTCGACGCCGCGGGCGTCGTCCACGCCGCCCTCGCCGGCCACAGCATGGGTTCGCTCGTCGCCCTCCAGACGGCCGCGCAGGCGCCGGCGCGCATCTCGAAACTCATCCTGATCGGCAGCGTCGCACCGATGCCCGTCGCGCCACCGCTGCTCGAAGCCGCCGCACACGAGCGCGCCGCCGCGCACGGGATGATCAACCAGTGGTCCTACACCCCGGCTTCGCAGCTCGGCGCGAGCCCCGTCCCCGGCGTCTCCCTCACCGGCCTCAACCAACGCCTGATGGAACGCCAGCGCGAAGGCGTGCTCGCAAACGACCTCGCCGCATGCAATGCCTACCAAGGTGGCCTCGACGCCGCAGCGCGCATCGCCGTCCCGTGCGCGATGCTGTGCGGCGAACGCGACCAGATGACGCCCCGCAAGGCCGTCAAACCCCTGCACGAAGCGCTCGCCAAGGTTCCCGGCGGCGCGCGTATGATAGTGATCAAAGGCGCCGGTCATGCGATGATGGCCGAAGCGCCCGATGCGGTCGGCGATGCCATGCGAGGCTTCCTCACCAGCGCATAACACAACAACATGGAAGCCCCGTTCGCTGCCGCACGACAAGACCCCCAACAGGAGAGAGCCATGTCGCAGCAGAACGATACGGGTACTGCAGCAGAAGAACCTGTCTTTCCGACTGTCCGCGAAGTCGATGCGGGCGCCCCCTTGCGCTGGATCGGACGCGGAATAGGCGACTTCCGCGCATGTCCGATTCCCAGCCTGTTCTACGGCTTCTGCTTCGCGGCGATGGGTCTGCTCGTCACGATGGTGTTCGAGCACGCCTACGAATACACCGCCGCGATGACGTCAGGATTCCTGCTGGTTGGCCCCTTCCTCGCGATGGGCCTGTACGAGATCAGTCGCAGGCACGAGGAAGGACAGACCTGCGCCCTGCTGCCGACGCTCACCGTGTGGCGGCGCAACGCCGGCAACATCGGCATCTTCGCGGTCGTCCTCGGGGTCGTGTTCCTCGTCTGGGCACGCGCTTCGCTGGTCATCTTTGCCCTCTTCTACACCAACGAGCTCCCCAACCTCAGCGGCTTTCTCAACCAGCTCGTGACGCTCGAGAATCTCGAGTTCCTGCTCGTCTATTTCAGCGTCGGACTGCTGTTCGCCTGCATCGTGTTTGCCGCCAGCGTGATCTCCGTGCCCCTCATGCTCGACCGCAACCAGGACGCCATTTCCTCGATGCTCGCCAGCATCGGCGCCCTTGCCCGCAACCCCGGCGCGATGGTCGTGTGGGCCTCGCTCATAGTCATACTGACTATAATCGGATTCCTCAGCTTCCATCTCGGACTGGTGGTACTGATGCCCATCGTCGGCCACGCCAGCTGGCACGCGTACCGCGACCTCGTCGCCCCCGCCGGCGACGCCCCGCCACCAACCGGCGCCCGTTGAACTAGCCCATCGAACAAGCCCCCTCGGACCACCGTCATGCACTCCGCACAGGAACTTGTCACAAACGTCATAACGCTCGCGTCCCTGCCGACCGTGTATCTGCGCATCCGCGATGAACTCGACGCGCCGACGGGGTCAACGAGCAGCGTCGCCCACGCCATCAGCGCCGATCCCGCTATCGCCTCCAGCCTGTTGCGGCTTGCGAACAGCGCCTTCTATGGCTACGGCGGGAAGATCGACACCATCTCCCGCGCCGTAACGGTTCTCGGCATCCAGCAGGTGCACGACCTCGTGCTTGCGATATCGGTGAGCGGCGCCTTTTCCCTGTTTGCGCCCCGCCACCTCGACATGCCGCGCTTCTGGCGCGGAAGTGTCATGCGCGGCCTCGCTGCACGCGAAATCGGGCGGAACCAGGGCATGATCGGAGTCGAACGGCTGTTCGTCATCGGCATGCTGTCCGACATCGGACATCTGGTGATGCACCAGACGGTGCCGGAACTCGCGCTCGAAGCACGCACCATCGCGGCAGCCACCCACGAACCGCTGCACGAGGCGGAACGTCGCATCGTCGGCTGTGACCATGCCGAGGTCGGCGCCGCGCTGATGGCACACTGGCGCCTGCCGACGAGCTTCGTGGACATCGTCGGAGCACAGACCGTACCGCGCCTCGGCGGCGACTACGTCTACGAGGCAGCGATGGTGCACGTAGCCGCGCGCATTGCCGACGCCGACCAGGAAAACGAATCGAGCACCGCCGCGGCAGATCGCATGGACCCCACGATCTGGACCCTGCTCGAAATGGAACCGGCCAGCGTGCGCCGCATCCGCGAAAGTGCCGAACTCGACTTGGCGGGCTATACCGCACTCTTCTTCCCGAACCTCGGCAACGAACGCGCACGCGCCTGAGCCGGCGCACGCCAGTGGTCCGGCTGCGGAAACTGGAACAGCTCGCGGGCAAATGGAAGGGCCGCCTCGACCGCTTCCTCGGCGAGCGCCGACAAGCCCTCACCCAGCTCGAAACGGACCGCGCGCAGCCCCAGAATGAAGGCCGGAGGCGGTTCCACCCCCTCGATGCGGCGGAACACGTCCAGCACGGCCTGCGGCGACAACGCATGGGAAAAACTCGACACCGGCCCTTTCCCGTCGGCTTCGGCGAACTCGAAAGGCGCCTCCAGGCCGCAGGCCGCATCGACGAACAGCGCCACATCGGCGCCGCGCAGCTCCAGCGCATGCTCGACCTGGAGCTGAAACTCGCACACCACCCGCGCACCCGCCGGCAGGTCGCCCTCAAGCCGCTGCAGCAGCAGCGGCCCGGCCGCATCGTCCCCGCGCGATTCGTTGCCGGTGACGAAGATCACCAGCCGGCCGGGATCAGTCACGCACCACCCGATCCACGACCGCGCCGCCGGCGTCCGCCAGCTCCAGCACCAGCGGCATCTTGCCCAGCGCGTGGGTCGCACAGGACAGGCACGGATCGTAAGCGCGGATCGCAACCTCGATGTGATTGAGCAAGCCCTCCGTCAGCTTCCGCCCGTCCAGGTAGCGACGCGCGACTTCCCGCACCGCCGTGTTCATCGCCTGGTTGTTGTGCGTCGTCGACACGATCAGGTTGCACATCGTGACGAGGTCGTCGTCGCCGACCTGATAATGGTGGATCAGCGTCCCGCGCGGCGCCTCGATGATGCCGACCCCCTCGGTCCCGCGCTCGCCATCCGCCAGCAGCGCCCCCTCAAGCAGGTCGCCGTCGCCCAGCAGGTCGCGGATCGTCTCCGCTGCATGCAGCAGCTCGATCATCCGCGCCCAGTGATAGGCCAGCGTCGCCCTGACCGGTTCGCCCCGGCCGTGATCGATGAACTCGCGGCGCTCGGCCTCGGCCAGCGGCGTCGGAATGAAATCGCAGTTCTGCACCCGCGCGAGCGGCCCCACCTGGTACCACCCCTCGTCCGGCCCCAGCTGCTGCAGGTAAGGGAACTTCATGTAGCTCCAGGGCTTGACCTGCTCCCGGATGAGGCTGCGGTACGACTGGTCCGGCACCTTGTCGACCAGGATCTTCCCGTCCGCATTGCGAAAGCGCAGCGCCCCGTGATACAGGTCCATCGCCCCGTCGGCCCGCACGAGGCTCATCACGTTAGCGCGGAAACGCCCGAACTCGTCGTACAGGGCAGGATCGGTCCGATGCAGCCGTTTCACCAGTTCGACCGCCGCGCGGCTCCACTCCACCATGCGGTCGATCTCCGCGCGCAGCGCGTCCCTGTCCTCCACCGCGAGATGCCGATTCATCCCGCCGGGAACCGAGCCGGTGCCGTGGATGCGCTTGCCGGCCGTAGCACGGATCACCTCCTGTCCGAACTTGCGCAGCAGCACCCCTTGCCTCGCCACCTCGGGGTACGCCGCGGCGACCCCGACGATGTTGCGCTTGCCGACTTCGGACTCGAAGCCGAACAGCAGGTCCGGCGAAGACAGGTGAAAGAAATGCAGCGCGTGCGATTGCAGGATCTGCCCGTAATGCATCAGGCGGCGCAGCTTCTCGGCCGAACGCGTGATCGGGATGCCCAGCACCCGGTCCATCGCCTTCGACGCCGCAAGGTGATGGCTGACGGGACAGATCCCGCACAGGCGCTGCACCATCACCGGCACCTCCCAGTACGGGCGCCCCTGGATGAACACCTCGAAGCCGCGGAACTCCACGATGTGCAGACGCGCCTCGCGGACATGGTCGTCTTCATCGAGCAGCAGTGTCACCTTGCCGTGCCCTTCGACGCGCGACACCGGGTCGATCACGACCCGGCGCAATTGCTCCCTGTCGGCAGCGGTTTCAAGCGACGAATCCATGCGAGACCTCAATCGAAACGCAACAAAGGATGCGCCAGGCGCGGCGTGCGACCGCCGATCAAGTCGGTCAGGAACTTCCAGATCGCTTCGCCCGACGGCGGACATCCCGGTATGAAGTAATCGACCCGCACCACCTCGTGGATCGGGTGTACGCGGTCAAGCAGCAGCGGCAGTTCGGGGTCGTCCGGAACGCCCCCCTCCTCGATGCCGTCGCGCTTCACGTACACCTGCTGCAGGCAGTCGCCGAGATCGAGATGATTGCGCTGCGCCGGCAGACCGCCATTGATCGCGCACGCGCCGACCGCGACCAGCGTCTTGCAGTTGCGGCGGAACTCGCGCAGCACATGCACATTCTCGGCATTGCACACGCCCCCCTCGATCAGGCCGATGTCGCAGGGTCCGCAATGCTTGATGTCGGTCAGCGGCGAGCGGTCGAACTCCACGACCTTCGCCAGCTCGAGCAGGCGCTCGTCCATGTCGAGGAGGGACATGTGGCAGCCGAAACATCCCGCCAGCGAGGTCGTCGCAACGCGCACGCGGGGCATACCGATGCTGTCGCTCATTCGCCCTTCTCCATCGCAACGATGCTGATCGAGGCTTCGTCGTACTTGCGCTCGCCGATCGGCACCGCGAAACCCACCCGCTTGTGCAGGATCACGCCGACCGGGCAAATGTCCGCCGCCCGGTCGCTCACCGCGAAGTCCGTATCGGCAAGCCGCCCCGACTCCGCATTCACGACCAGATGCTTGCGGATGCCGCGCCCGGTCAGCGCGAACACGCCCTTGTGATCGACGTCCCGCGACGCCCGCACGCACAACTCGCAGAAGATGCAGCGATTGAAATCCAGCAGCACGTCCGGATGCGACGCGTCCACCGGGCGGTCCGGGTAGAAGTGCGCAAAGCGCGCGCTGCTCATGTCCAGCTCGTACGCCAGTGCCTGCAGTTGGCAGTTGCCGCTCTTCTCGCACGAAGGGCAGAAATGGTTGCCCTCGACGAACAGCATCTGCAGCAGCGCCCGCCGCTCGCCGTTGATCTCCGGCGTATTGCTTTCCACCTCCATCCCGTCCCGCGCCGGCAATGCACAGGACGAAACGTGGCGCCCGCCAACCTTCACGATGCACAGCTTGCACGAGCCGTGCGGCGGAAAATCCGGGTGCCAGCACAGGTGCGGAATATAGTGACCGGCCGCGCGTGCGGCCTGGAGTATCGTCTGGCCTTCCTCGAACGGCACCGGCCGCCCGTCGAACAGGAACGTCCCGCCCATCGCTAAACCTCCTCCCGCCAATCCAGGTGCGCGGCCGGATCGTCGCGGCCGGTCATGCGGCGCGCCGTTTCCAGCGCCGCATCGAGATCGAACGCCGGCTTGAAATCGAGCGACACGAGTCGCCGCTCGTAGGCCGGACGGAACTTGATCAGCGTGTCGATCACCGGATTCGGCGCGCTCGACCCGAGCCCGCAATGGCTCGCGTTCTTCAGCAGCCGGTCCAGCCACTCGATATCGGCGAGATCCATCTTCGCCCCCTTCCCGCTCGCGAGCTTGTCCATGTAGCCCTTGAGCAAGGCCGTCCCGACGCGGCACGGCGTACAGAACCCGCAGCTCTCGTGCGCGAAGAAATGCACGAAATTGCGCGCCATCTCGAACGGGTCGCGGCGGCCATCGAACACCATGAAAGCCCCCGCCGTCGGTACGTCCTCGAACGCGATGCGCCGATGGAACTCGTGTCCCGCGATCGTCACGCCCGACGCGCCGCCCACCTGCACGACTTGCGGATCGTGCGCCCCGCAGTCCTCGAGCACGTGCTCGATCGTCACACCGAAGGGATACTCATATACCCCGGGATACGCACAGTCTCCCGAGATCGAAAGCAGTTTCGTGCCCGTCGACTGCGGCGTTCCCGTCGCCGCGAAAGCCGCACCGCCCTGCAGGGCGATCAGCGTGGTCTTCGCCAGCGTCTCGACGTTGTTCACCACCGTCGGACGGCCGAGATAGCCGTGCGTGACCGGGAACGGCGGCCTGATCCGCGGCGTGCCGCGCTTGCCTTCGAGCGATTCGAGCAAGGCCGTTTCCTCGCCGCACACGTAGGCACCGGCACCCAGATGGATGTCGATATCGAAGTCGAATCCCCCTTCGCCGAGGATCCGCGCCCCGAGAAGCCCCGCCGCACGCCGCAGCGCCAGTACCGCCCGCAGATGCTTCAGCAGATAGCGATACTCGCCCCGCAGGTACAGCAAGCCTTGCCGCGCGCCCGTCGCCCACGCCGCGAGGGTCATCCCCTCGAAGATCCGCTCCGCCTGGCTCGCGAGCAGTACGCGATCCTTGAACGTACCCGGCTCGCCTTCGTCCGCGTTGCACACCACCACCTTGTCGGCGCCCGGGGCATCGCGACAGGCCATCCATTTCACCGCTGTCGTGAAACCCGCCCCGCCGCGCCCGCGCAACCCGGAAATGCGCATCTCCTCGAGCCAGCCCTGCCGCCCGCGCGCCATCGCCGCCTGCAGCGCAGCACCGGGAACAAAGTCCTCCCCGAGCAACGCCCCGCGCCGGCGGATGTTGTCATCGATACGGAAATACTCCGCGGGCCACTCGGCCACCGGGGTGCCGGCACGTACCAGCGAGGCGATGCGCTCGATACGCGCCTCGTCGAGTCGCGTCACGGCAAGCCCATTGACCAGGATCGCCGGGCCCTGATCGCCCATGCCCGTGCACGACGTGGTGTCGACGCTCGCCTCCCCGCCAGCCGAGACCTCTCCCGGCGCCACCTCCAGCCGGCGACAGAGGCTCTCCATCAGCCCGCGGCTGCCGAGCATCCGGTCGATGATGTTGTCGGAAAAGAGGACGCGGTAGCGGCCGACCGGCTCCGTGTGCAGGAAGCTGTAGAACCCGGCCACACCTTCGACGCGTGCCCGCGGCAATTCGAGCAGGTCCGCAATGCGCGTCAGCGACGCTGCCGGCAAATGACCGATGCCGTCCTGCGTTTCAATAAGAATCTGCAGCAATTGCGAGGGCTCTCGCCGGTGGCGCTCGACCGCCTGTGCTGCTATCCGCTCGGCATCTTGCATGGGCAAACTCCGGAGCACGCTCTATGCAAGAAGTTTAACAGCAAGTGATGCTGCAGCGCGTCGTTGGGAAGGGCACAAATATTTCCGTCCCCGCCTGCAGGACGGCGATCACCGGAAGCTTCCCGACACCGCGCCGAAACCCTTTGCGGGCGCGACTTTCAGCTTAGAGAGCCATCCAAGAGTGCTACTAGATATAGTAATTGCGTCGCGCTTGACATACCGTAAAAACATTTAACGTATTGTTTTTTTTAATTTTTATTTTTTTGCAAAATCGAACATGGCGAGCTATTCTTCACGCCGAACCACACACCATCGAACGGACTCACACACGGACTCAAAAAGACCATGAGCACGACGATCAATTCGCAAGTCAAAGGCAAGGCCGACGCCTCGACGCTCGCCCCGCAGGAAATCTCGGGCGAAGTTCTCATCGAAAAATATGCCAAGGACGACGAGCAGAGCGTCTCCGAAGTGCGCGCGCGCGTCGCGCGGGCCCTCGCTGCCGTCGAGGCCGAGGAAAAGCGCGCCCACTGGGAAGCGAAGTTCCTCGAAGCCCAGGAAAAAGGCTTCGTCCCCGCAGGCCGCATCAACAGCGCCGCCGGCACCAAGCTGCAGGCAACCCTGATCAACTGCTTTGTCCAGCCGGTCGGCGATTCCGTCTCGGAAGCCGTCGACGGCCGCCCCGGCATCTACACCGCCCTCGCCCAGGCCGCCGAGACGATGCGCCGCGGCGGCGGCGTCGGTTACGATTTTTCGAGCATCCGTCCGAAGGGCGCCCTCGTGAAGGGCACCCTCTCCAACGCCTCCGGCCCCGTGTCCTACATGCGCGTCTTCGACCGCTCGTGCGAAACGGTCGAATCCGCCGGCGCGCGCCGCGGTGCCCAGATGGGCGTGCTGCGCTGCGATCACCCCGACATCGAGGAGTTCATCCACGCCAAGGACCACGGCGATCTGACGAACTTCAACATATCCGTGGGCGTCACCGATGCCTTCATGGAAGCCGTCGACACCGACACCGATGTCGAGCTGGCGCACAAAGCCGAACCGATCGACGATCTCAAAGCCGCCGGCGCCTACCAGCGCGATGACGGCCTGTGGGTGTACCGCAAGCTGCGCGCACGCGAGCTGTGGGACCAGATCATGCGCTCGACCTACGACCATGCCGAGCCGGGCATCCTGTTCCTCGACCGCATGAACCAGGACAACAACCTGTACTACTGCGAAACCATCGAGGCGACCAACCCCTGCGCCGAGCAGCCACTGCCCCCCTATGGCTGCTGCGACCTCGGCTCGATCAATCTCACGCCCTTCGTCAAGAGCCCCTTCACCGACAAGGCCGACTTCGACTACGCGGCGTTCGGCAAGGTCGTCGACGTCGCCATCCGCATGCTCGACAACGTGCTCGACGTCACGCACTGGCCGCTCGAGCAGCAGGAGAACGAGGCGCAATCGAAGCGCCGCGTCGGCCTCGGCTTCACCGGCCTGGGCGACGCCCTGATCATGCTCGGCCAGCGCTACGACAGCCCCGAGGCCCGCACCGTCGCTGCGAAGATCTCCGAATACATGCGCGACCGCGCCTACCTCGCCTCGGTCGACCTGGCCAAGGAACGTGGCGCCTTCCCGCTGTTCAACGCCGATCTCTACCTGTCCGGCGGCAACTTCGCGTCGCGCCTGCCCGCCGAGGTCAAGGACAAGATCCGCAAGCACGGCCTGCGCAACTCGCACCTGCTGTCGATCGCCCCGACCGGCACGATCTCGCTCGCCTTCGCGGACAATGCGTCGAACGGCATCGAACCGCCGTTCTCCTACACATACACCCGGCGCAAGCGCATGGCCGACGGCACCTACAAGGAATACGCCGTCGAAGACTACGCATGGCGCCTGTACAAGCACCTCGGCGGCAATGTCGCGAGCCTTCCGTCCTATTTCGTCACTGCGCTCGAGATCTCTGCGCAGGCCCACAAGGACATGGTCGCCGCGGTCGCACCGTTCGTCGACACCTCGATCTCCAAGACCGTAAACGTCCCCGAGGACTACCCCTACACCGAGTTCGAAGACCTCTACCTCTCCGCCTGGAAGGCTGGTCTCAAGGGGCTAGCGACCTATCGCCCCAACTCCGTGCTGGGCTCCGTGCTCTCCGTGGCGCCGTCGTCAGAACAGAAGCAACCGCAGGACGTCGAGCTTTCCGGCCCGAACAAGCGCCTGTCGATCAACACCCTGCCCGCCCCCGTCCTCTCCAGCCTGCGCTGGCCCGGCCGCCCCGAGCTGCCGGACGGCAACATGGCCTGGACCTACATGCTCGGCACACCGACCGGCGACTTCGCCCTCTTCGTCGGCCAGGTCGGCAATAACGGCGGCTCCTTCCCGTTCGAAGTGTGGGTCAACGGCGCAGACCAGCCGCGCGGCCTCGGCGCCGTCGCCAAGACCTTGTCGATGGACATGCGCGCGAACGACCGCGGCTGGCTCAAGCTCAAGCTCGAGACCCTGGCCCGCACGATCGGCGAAAAATCCTTCGAAATGCCCTTCCCGCCGCACGGCGAGAAGACCATGTTCCCGGGCGTGGTCTCGGCTTTTGCCCAGGTGGTGCGCTACCGTTGCGAGAAGCTCGGGGCGCTCGAGGTGAATGACACGCCGACGCCGGTGCTCGACACCCTCTTCAGCCTGCAGGAACCCAAGACCGGCACCGACGGCACGCTGTCCTGGACCGTCGATATCGCCAACCCGGCGACAGCGGAGGACTTCGTCCTCGGCCTGAAGGAAATCACCCTGCCCGACGGCGTCACCCGCCCGTACTCGGTATGGCTGTCCGGCAACTATCCGCGCGCCCTCGACGGCCTTACCCGCATCCTGTCGCTCGACATGCGCGTCATGGATCCGGCATGGATCGGCATGAAGCTGCGCAAGCTGCTCAACTACCCTGAGCCGCTCGGCGACTTCATGGCGTTCGTCCCGGGCACCCGCCGCCAGCAGAACTACCCGAGCACCGTGGCCTACATGGCACAACTCATCATCCACCGCTATGCGATGCTCGGCGTGCTCGACGAGCAAGGCTATCCGGTGCGTGAGATGGGCATTCTCGAGGCCCCGCGCGAGAACAGCGATCCGAAGGTCATGCAGGGCGGACTCTGCTCGGAATGCGGCAACCACTCCGTGATCCGCAAGGACGGTTGCGACTTCTGCACCGCGTGCGGCGCGGTCGGCACCTGCGGCTGACGATAACCCGGGCGTCCTTAGGGACGCCCGAATGAAAAACGCGAACCTTTCGGTTCGCGTTTTTTTTTGCGGGCACTGAATGCCCTGCGCAGTGCTGCCGGCTCGCTCACGGTCGGCGTGGACTCCCGATTGCGGCGTCAGGCCTGCCCGTATGCTACGCAGCTACGCAGGAACCGGCGAAATCCCAAGCCCCAGTTCGGGCAAGGCGCGGAACAAGGCCGTGACCGTCTTCGCATCGGTAATCACACCCTCCATCACCGCGCGAACCGCCTCATCGGCGGAGAAGGTCAGGATTTCGAGGAACTCGCCAGCATCGAGCGCATCGCCCACGTGGGTGAGATCGCGGGCGAGAAATATCTCGATGCGCTCGTCCGAGTAACCGATACACGGATGCATCACCCCAAGATACTGCCATGCGCCGGCCTCATAGCCCGTTTCCTCGCGCAACTCACGTCGCGCGCACGCAAGCAGCTCCTCACCCGCATCGATCTTGCCGGCGGGCAATTCGAGGAAAGCACGACGCAGGGGATAACGGAACTGCCGTTCAAACAGAAGGCGACCGTCAGGCAGGACTGCGACGACAACGACGGCCCCGGGATGGGTAATGTATTCCCGGACCGATACGCTGCCATCGGGCAGCGCAACCCGGTCCCGACGGACCTTCAACAAGACGCCGTCGTAGACCGGGAGCGATTCGAGCGGACTCTCTTCGAGCGGATCCGGCTCAGAGGGAGGCAAGGAGCGCATAGGCGCAGAGCGACATCAACCCTTGCGGCAGCAGGCCGAGCACTGCGATCGCGAGACCATTCGCGGACAACAGGAAACGTACTTCGCCTTGGGCACGGATCGGCGTACTGTCGGTCGGCTCATCGAAGTACATGATCTTCACGACGCGCAGGTAGTAGAACGCGCCAATCACCGACATCAGGACAGCCAACACCGCCAGCCACACGTAGCCCGCGGCGACCACCGCCTGCAGCACCGAAAGCTTGGCGAAGAAACCGATGAAGAACGGGATGCCCGCCATCGAGAACATCACGATCATCATCAGCGCCGCAAACCACGAGTTGCGCTTGTTCAGCCCCTTGAAGTCGTCGATCGCCTCGGCCTCGAACCCCGCACGCGACAGCAGGATCACCATGCCGAACGAAGCCAGACTCATGATCACGTAGGACACCGCATAGAACATCGCCGAGCTGTAGGCGTTGAGCGCGAAGTTGCGATCGCCGTCGACCACCCCCGCGAGCAAGCCGAGCAGCACGAAACCCATGTGCGAAATGCCCGAGTAGGCGAGCATGCGCTTGATGTTCGTCTGGGCGATCGCTGCGAGGTTGCCGAGCACGATCGACAGCACGGCGAGGAACATCAGCATCGTCTGCCACTGGTCCGCCAGTTCGAACAGACCGTAGACCAGCAGACGCATCGTGATCGCGAAGGCGGCGAGCTTGGGCGCGGCCGAGATCATCAACGTAACCGCCGTCGGCGCCCCCTGATAGACGTCGGGCACCCACATGTGGAACGGGACGACGCCCAGCTTGAATGCCAGGCCCGCGACGATGAACACCAGACCGAATACCAGCACCGTCTTGTTGGCGGCCTGATGGTAGATCGACTGCGCAATGCCCGACAGCTCGAGGCTGCCGGTCGCGCCGTAAATCATCGACATGCCGTAGAGCAGGAGACCGGAGGCCAGCGCACCGAGCACGAAGTATTTCATCGCCGCCTCGGTCGCACGCGGCGAGTCGCGATCGAAGGCAACCATCCCGTACAACGACAGGGACATCATCTCGAGGCCCATGTACAGCGACAGCATGTGATTCGCGCTGATCATCACCATCATGCCGAGGCTCATCAGGAGCGACAGCAGGTAGTACTCGGGGCGGTCCATCTTGCGGTCGGCAAGGTAGCCGCGGCCGTACAGCAGCGCGATCGCCACCGCCAACAGCGAAAACACCTTGAGCAGACCGCCCAGCATGTCGCCGATGAACATCCCGCTGAAGGTGGCGACCACCTCGTTCGCCGCGTAGCCCTCGGCGAGGCTCATCAACACCTCGGCGAGGCGAACACCGAACAGCGGCACCTCGGAGATCACCGCCGCAACCGCCGCGAGGAGGTTCGGGCTCACGAGCACGCTGACCAGCGCAGCAAACACGAGCGTGAGCTGTGCGAGCCCGTAAGCGAGATCGCTGGCCACGCGCCGAGCAAAGGTGGAAGCCAACATGATCACCAGCGCCATTACGGCGACGAGAATCTCTGCCGCGGCGGGGTAGAAGTCGGGAACGACGAAATTCATCTTCTGACCAATCCGAAAAAGTGTCTCGCCCGCTCGCTCAGAGCTTGCTCACGGCAACATGCCGCAGGAGTTCATTAACCGACGCATGCATCACTTCCGTAAACGGGAAGGGATACAAGCCCATCGCCAGCACACACAGCGCAAGGATCCCGAGGAAGGCGAACTCGCGCGTACCGATGTCCTCGAGTTCGGCGACGTGGCTGTTGCCGACGACACCGAAGACGACGCGCTTGTACATCCAGAGCGTATAGGCGGCACCAAGGATCAGGGTCGTCGCGGCAGCGAAGGCAACCCAGAAGTTGAACTGGACTGCACCCAGCACAACCATGAACTCGCCGATGAAACCGCTGGTCCCGGGGAGGCCGGCGTTCGCCATCGCAAACAACATGAAGAAGGCTGCAAACTTCGGCATCGTCTTCACAACGCCGCCATAGTCGGCGATGTTGCGGGTATGCATGCGGTCGTACAGCACGCCGATGCAAAGGAACATGGCGCCCGAAACGAATCCGTGTGAAATCATCTGCACCAGCGCGCCTTCGAGTCCCACGGCATTGAACATGAAGAAACCGAGGGTCACGAAACCCATGTGCGAAATCGACGAATACGCCACCAGCTTCTTCATGTCGGTCTGGACCAGGGCGACGAAGCCGATATAGATCACGGCGATCAACGACAGCGCAATCATCATCGGCGCCATCGCCTGCGATGCGTCAGGCACGATCGGAAGGGAGAACCGCAGGAAACCGTAGGCGCCCAGCTTCAGAGCAATCGCGGCCAGCACCACGGAACCTCCCGTCGGCGCTTCGACGTGCGCATCCGGCAGCCAGGTATGTACCGGCCACATCGGCACCTTGACCGCAAATGCGATGAGGAACGCCCAGAAGATCAACTGCTGCGCATCCATCGCGAGGGGCAGCTTGTGCCAGTCGAGGATGCTGAAACTGCCGCCGGCCTGCATGAACAGGTACAGCAGGGCAATCAGCATCAGCAGCGAACCGAGCAGCGTATAAAGGAAGAACTTGATCGCGGCATAGACGCGGTTCGCACCACCCCAGATACCGATGACCAAATACAGCGGAATCAGCGAGGCCTCGAAGAAGACGTAGAACAGGATGCCATCGAGCGCGGAGAAAATCCCGTTCATCAGCCCCGACATGATCAGGAACGCCGCCATGTACTGGGCGACTTTCTCCTGGATCACCTGCCAGCCCGCCATCACGACGATGATCGTGATGAATGCGTTCAGCAGCACGAACAGCACCGAAATGCCGTCCACGCCGAGGTGGTAGTTGATGTTGAAGCGCGGAATCCACGGAAGGAACTCGGCGAACTGCATCGAACTGCTGCTAGCGTCGAACTGAGTGAACAGCGGGATCGTGACCGCGAACCCGACAAGTGCAACCAGCATGGAAAGGGACCGCGCCAGCGGCGCGTTGCGGTCCGAACCGGTTGCTAGCACGAGCAACCCACCCAGGATCGGTATCCAGATCGCGAGGCTGAGGAATGGCATACCCGTCATCGTTACTTTCCGTTCAGTGCGCCGAAAACTGACGCGTGTTTATCGTTATTCACAGACCGACCCGTTTGGTTCAAACCAGGTTGAACCAGAAGGTGAGGAGAATGAAGACCCCGATGATCATTGCGAAGGCGTACTGGTACAGGTGGCCCGTCTGGAACAGACGGCTGATCTGAGCGACCCAGCCCACCAGCCTCGCCGTTCCGTTGACCGCCACGCCGTCGATGATGGCCTGATCGCCGGCCTTCCACAGTCCCTTGCCGATCAGTCGCGAACCGCCCGCAAACACGATCTCGTTGAAACGATCGAAGAAATACTTGTTTTCGAGCAACGCATGCACCGGGCGGAACGTACGCTGGATCGCCGCCGGGATGTCCGGACGAACCATGTAGAAGAACCACGCCAGGACCACGCCCCCCATCGCGAGCCAGAACGGCGCGGTCTGCACGCCGTGCAGGGCCATCGCCACCGGACCGTGGAAGTTCGCGGCAAGCTCGGAAAGACCAACGTGATTGCTGCCGACGTGAATCACGCCCTTGAACCACTCGCCGAAGAGCATCGGCTCGATCGCGAAGAAACCAATCACCACGGAAGGAATCGCGAGCAGCACCAACGGCAGCGTCACCACCCACGGCGACTCGTGCGGCTTCTGGCCGGGGGCGAGACCGTGATGGTGATCTGCCGACACCTCTTCGTCATCATGGTCGCCTTCGTGGTCGTGATGGCCATGGTTGTTGCCGAACCGCTCCTTGCCGTGGAAGACGAGGAAATACATGCGGAACGAGTAGAACGCGGTCACGAACACGCCCGCAAGCACGCAGAACAGCGCGTAACCAGCGCCCGGGATCGTCGCGGCGTGCACCGCTTCGATAATCGAATCCTTCGAATAGAAGCCCGCGAAGAACGGAAACCCGATCAGCGCCAGCGATCCGAGAAGCGAGGTGATCCAGGTGATCGGCATGTACTTCCACAAGCCGCCCATGTTGCGCATGTCCTGATCATGGTGCATGCCGATGATCACCGAGCCGGCACCGAGGAACAGCAGCGCCTTGAAGAAGGCATGCGTCATCAGGTGGAACACGGCGGCCGAATATGCCGAGACGCCCAGTGCAACGGTCATGTAGCCGAGCTGCGACAGGGTCGAATACGCGACAACGCGCTTGACGTCGTTCTGCACGATGCCGAGAAAGCCCATGAAGAGGGCCGTCGTCGCGCCGATGACGAGAACGAAGGACAAGGCCACGTCGGACAGTTCGAACAGCGGCGACATGCGCGCCACCATGAAAATGCCGGCCGTCACCATCGTGGCGGCGTGAATCAGCGCCGAGATCGGCGTCGGGCCTTCCATCGAGTCGGGCAGCCAGACATGCAGCGGAACCTGTGCCGACTTGCCCATCGCACCGATGAACAGACAGATGCAGATCGCGGTGATCAGCGGCCAGCCGGTACCGGCCATATCCTGCGCGGCGAGCTCGCTCCCCTTCGCAAACACCTCGGCATAATCGAGGCTGCCGGCGTACGCTGCAATCAGGCCGATCCCCAGCAGGAAGCCGAAGTCGCCGACACGGTTGACGAGGAAGGCCTTGAGGTTCGCGTAGATCGCGGTCGGGCGCTCGTACCAGAAGCCGATCAGCAGATAAGACACCAGGCCCACAGCTTCCCAGCCGAAGAACAGCTGGAGGAAGTTGTTCGACATCACCAGCATCAGCATCGAGAAGGTGAACAGCGAGATGTAGCTGAAGAAGCGCTGGTAACCGGCATCGTCATGCATGTAGCCGATGGTGTAGATATGCACCATCAGCGACACGAACGTGACCACGAGCATCATCATGACCGTGAGCGAATCGATCAGGAATCCGACCTCGAAGGTCAGGTTTCCGCTCTTCATCCACGTGTACACCGTACCGTTGAATGTATTGCCGGCCTGAACATCCTGGAAGATCACGACCGAGGCGGCCAACGCCACCGCAACGCCGAGGATCGTCACGATATGCGCGCCGGCACGACCGATGGCCTTGCCGAACAGACCCGCCAGAATCGCCCCAGCAAGAGGCGCTAGCGGTACCAGGAGATAGAGCTTTTGCATGTCCGTCATCGAGCCGCTTCCTTAACCCTTGAGGCTGTCCAGATCATCAACGTGAATCGTCCGCAGGTTGCGGAACAGCACGACCAGAATCGCGAG
Source organism: Aromatoleum toluolicum (assembly GCF_012911005.2). Lineage (GTDB taxonomy): Bacteria > Pseudomonadota > Gammaproteobacteria > Burkholderiales > Rhodocyclaceae > Aromatoleum > Aromatoleum toluolicum. Next base: position 159,265 of record NZ_WTVS01000001.1, read on the forward strand.
ACCGATCGCAGACTCCGCCGCTGCCACGGTGAGGATGAAGAAAACAAAAATCTGTCCGGCCAGATCGCCCAGATAGTGCGAGAAGGCGACGAAGTTCAGATTGACCGCGAGCAGCATCAGCTCGATCGCCATCAGCAACACGATCAGGTTCTTCCGGTTCAGGAAGATCCCGACCACGCTGATCGCGAACAGGATCGCGCCCAGAATCAGATAGTGGGAAAGCGAAAGCATCTATAACCCCTTGATTGCACCAGTTCCCGCGAAACTGCCGCAGTTCTTATTCTTTCTCGGCGGGCATCGAAACGAGTTCGACGCGATCGCCACGCTTGACGGCCACCTGATCCGACGGATGCACCTGACGCAGCCCCTTGCGCTTGCGCAGGGTCAGCGACACGGCAACGACCATCGCCACCAGCAGCAGCAGCGAGGCAAGTTCGAACGGATAGACGTAATCGGTGTACAGGAGACGCCCCAGTTCGCGCGTATTGCTGTAACCGGCCTGCGTTGCAGGCGGTTCTGGCATCGCCTCGAGACCGAAGTACCGGCCCCCAAGCACCAACGCCATTTCGATGACCAGCAGGATTCCGATCAGCGCGCCAACCGGCAGGTAGCTCCAGAAGCCCTCGCGCAGCCGATCAAGGTTGATGTCAAGCATCATCACGACGAACAGGAAGAGCACCATGACCGCACCGACGTACACCATCACCAGTACGATCGCGAGGAACTCCGCGGCCAGAAGCAGCCAGATGCCGCCCGCGGTTACGAAGGAAAGCACGAGGAACAGTGCGGCATGCACCGGGTTCCGTGACGTAATCACCCGAAGCGCGGCGAACACCATGATCGCCGACAGGATGTAGAAAACGAGGGTCTTGAAATCCATGTCCTTTGCGGCGCCCGCAGGCGCCCTCCCTTAGCGGTACTTCGAGTCTGCTTCGCGGTCGGCAGCGATCTGGGCTTCATGCCGGTCGCCGACGGCGAGCAGCATCTGCTTCGTGTAATACAGATCGCCCCGCTGCTCGCCGTGGTACTCGAGCACGCGGGTCTCGACGATCGCATCCACGGGACAAGCCTCCTCGCAGAAGCCACAGAAGATGCACTTCGTCAGATCGATGTCATACCGGGTCGTGCGTCGCGAACCGTCGTCGCGCTGATCGGACTCGATGGTGATCGCCATTGCGGGGCAGATCGCCTCGCACAGCTTGCACGCGATGCAGCGCTCCTCACCGTTGGGATAGCGTCGCAGGGCATGCAGGCCACGAAAACGCGGGCTTTGCGGAGTCTTCTCCTCCGGAAACTGCACCGTGATCTTGCGCGCGAACAGGTGACGCCCCGTAAGCGCCAAGCCCTTGATCAGTTCCGTCAGGAACAGGCTACCGATGTAATCCTTGGCACCCATCTTCAGCCTCTCACTTCCAGATAGACAGCGGCGACATCATCCACACCGCCACCACAATCACCCATACCAGGGTGATCGGAATAAACACCTTCCAACCCAACCGCATGATGTGGTCGTAGCGGAAGCGCGGGAATGTCGCACGTACCCACAGGAACACGAACAGGAAGAACGCAGTCTTCAGTGCCAGCCAGTGGAAACCGTCAGGAATCGCGCCGATCGGCGAAAGCCAGCCGCCCATGAAGAGCACCGCCGTCATCACCGACACAAGGAACATGTTCGCGTACTCGGCCAGGAAGAACAGCGCGAACGCCATCCCCGAGTATTCGACCATGTGCCCGGCAACCACTTCCGACTCGCCCTCGACCACGTCGAACGGAGCGCGGTTGGTTTCCGCGATACCCGAGATCAGGAAGACGATGAACATCGGCAGCAACGGAAGCCAGTTCCAGGACAGGAAAGACAGCCCCATGTCATGGAACCTACCCTGCCCCTGCGAATGCACGATGTCGCTCAGGTTGAGGCTCGCCGAGATCAGCAGCACACAGATCAGAGCGAAACCCATCGCCACTTCGTACGACACCATCTGGGCTGCCGCCCGCATGGATCCGAGGAACGGATACTTCGAGTTCGATGCCCAGCCGGCGATGATGACGCCGTACACCTCCATCGACGTGATTGCCAGCAGCAGCAACAGGCCAGCGTTCACGTTTGCGAGCACCATCCCCTCGCTGAAGGGCACCACCGACCAGGCCGCTAGGGACGGGGCGATCGCGAGAATCGGCCCGAGGATGAAAAGCCCCTTGCTCGCGCCCGAAGGAATGATGATCTCCTTGAAGAGGAGCTTCATACCATCGGCGATCGGCTGCAGCAGCCCCTTCGGGCCGACACGGTTAGGGCCGATGCGGACCTGCATGTAGCCGATGACCTTGCGTTCGGCGAGCGTCAGGTAGGCCACGCCGATCATGAGCGGCGCGATGATCGCGACGATCTTTGCGAGCGTCCAGACGGCAGGCCACGCGGGACCGAAAAACTGCGACACGGGTTCCAGCAACGCTTCCATCAGACACGCTCCACGCTGATCTCGCCGCACATTGCGCCGAGGGCGGCGGTTGCCGCGTTGGCCGCCGCAACACGCACGCAGTTCGCCGCGATCGAATCGTCCGCGACGATCAGGACCTCGGCCGCCCCCTGCCCCTGCTTCAGGCGCACCCGCGCGCCCGATTCAACGCCGATCGCGGCAAGGGTCGCCGCACTCGCGCGCACCACCGGGGCCTTCGCGTCGCGCGTCTTCTGCAGCGACGTGGCGCGTCGCACCAGCGGATCCGCAGCGTAGATCGGCACATCGCTGAGCCTTTCGAATCCCGCGGTCGCCTGTCCGGCGAACTTGAACTCGAGGCCATACAGACGATTACCGAGATCCGGACGGTTGCCATCTGCGAGCGCCTCCGCAGCGACAGCCTCCGAATCGTTCTGATCGAAGCCTTCGAACTCGAGAAGATTTCCGAGAACCCGCAGAACCTTCCAGCCGGGACGGGTATCACCGACGGGACGAGCGACTGCGTTGAAGTTCTGCGCACGCCCTTCGCAGTTCACGAAAGTGCCCGAGGTCTCCGTGAACGGAGCGATCGGCAGCAGCACATCCGCTGCGGCAAGCAGGGACGGCGACTTGAAGGCCGACAGTGCGATCACCAACGGCGCAGCCTCCAATACGGCCTGCGTCAGTGCCGGGTTCGCAAAATCCATGTCCGGTTCGGCATTCAGCAGGAGATAGGCCTTGCGGGGCTGCTCCAGCATCTGCCGCGCATTGAGGCCACCAACCAGGGGCACTGCCTTCGCAAGATAACCGCCGACACTGTTGGCTGCCTCGCCGATCACGCCGAAAACACCGTCGGTCAGGCGCGCAATTTCCTCAGCGAGCTGCTGAATCTCGCAAGCATATTCACTCTGCACCGCAAGGTTGCCGAGCCAGACAGCGACTTTGCGGCCGGACGCCAGACTCAGGGCGATCGCACGCGCCTCATCGGACACCGCAGAGGGCATGGCCGCGGAAAGATGCTCGGCGACCTTTGCACCCTTCTCGGCCGCGATGACGGCAACCACCTGCAGGAGCACGGGGACGATCGCGGACGGAGCGGCCAGCACGCGGTTCTTCATCGGCAACAGCCAATCCTCGGCACTCGCATTGATCGCGCTCACATGCAGGCCGCGCTTGGCCGCCTGCCGCACGCGCTGCGCGAGCAGCGGCGTGTCCTTGCGCAGGAAGCTGCCAACCACGAGCAGACGGTTGAGACCAGCCACCTCGTTGATGGGCATGCCCAGCCACGGCGCACCTTCGCGGAAGCCATCTGCACGGAAGTCGCTCTGACGCAGGCGGAAATCGACGCTGTCCGACCCGATGGCACGAGTGAGCTTCTGCAGAAGATAGAGTTCTTCGACCGTCGCATGCGGCGAAGCCAGCGCGCCGATGGAATCCGGACCGTTCTGCTTGGCCGTCTTGCGCAGACCGTTCGCAGCGAACTCAAGTGCCGTCTGCCAGTCGGCTTCCTTCCAGACGCCGTCCTGCTTGAGCATCGGGACGGTGAGACGATCTTCGCCGTTGAGACCTTCGTACGAGAAACGGTCCTTGTCGGACAGCCAGCACTCGTTGATGTCCTCGTTTTCGAACGGCAGCACGCGCTTGACCACATCGTGCTTGACCTGGACGATCAGGTTCGAACCGAGCGAATCATGCGGGCTCACCGAACGGCGGCGCGCAAGCTCCCAGGTACGGGCCGAGAAGCGGAACGGCTTCGAGGTCAGCGCACCGACGGGGCAGAGATCGATGATATTGCCGGACAACTCCGAGTCCACCGTCTTTTCGACGAACGGCATGATCTCGGCATGTTCGCCGCGGAAGGCCTGGCCCAGTTCCATCTGGCCTGCGATTTCCGTTGTGAACCGCACGCAACGCGTGCAGTTGATGCAGCGGGTCATGTCGGTCGAAACGAGCGGACCGAGGTTCTTGTTCAGAACGACGCGCTTCTCTTCCTCGTAACGCGACTGGCTGCCGCCATAGCCGACAGCCAGATCCTGCAATTGGCACTCGCCACCTTGGTCGCAGATCGGGCAATCCAGCGGGTGGTTGATGAGCAGAAACTCCATGACGCCCTTCTGGGCCTTCACCGCCTGCTCCGAGCGTGTCCACACCTTCATCCCGTTCGTCACGGGAGTGGCGCACGCGGGAAGCGGCTTGGGTGCCTTTTCGACCTGAACGAGGCACATGCGGCAGCTCGCCGCGATCGAGAGCTTCTTGTGGTAACAGAAGTGCGGAACGAAAGCACCGATCTTGGTGGCAGCATCCATGATGGTGCTGCCATCCTCGACCGTCACCTGCTTGCCGTCGATTTCAATCTCTAGCATCACGGTCTCACGTAGATTTGGCTGCCTTCATACTGGACTTCAGGCGGCACTAGACATTTCTTGTTTTCGATGTGGTACTCGAACTCGGAACCGAAGTGCTTGACGAAGCTCTGCACCGGCATCGACGCGGCGTCACCGAGCGCGCAGATCGTGCGCCCCATGATGTTGCCGGTCACCGAATTCAGGAGGTCGAGGTCGTCCTTCCGGCCGAGTCCGTTTTCGATACGATGGACGACGCGGTAGAGCCAGCCCGTACCTTCCCGGCAAGGGGTGCACTGGCCGCAGGACTCCTCGAAGTAGAAGTACGACAGTCGCTCGAGCGCCTTGACCATGCACGTCGTTTCGTCCATCACGATGACGGCGCCGGAACCGAGCATCGACCCCGCTTTCGAGATCGAGTCATAGTCCATCGTGCAGTCCATCATCACGTTGCCCGGAACGACGGGCGCCGACGAACCGCCAGGGATCACCGCCTTGAGCTTGCGCCCGCCGCGCATCCCGCCAGCCATCTCGAGCAGCTCGGCGAACGGTGTCCCCATGGCAACTTCGTAATTGCCGGGACGATTCACATGACCGGATACCGAGAACAGCTTCGTGCCGCCGTTGTTCGCCTTGCCCAGGTTGAGGAAGGCCTCTCCGCCCATGTTGATGATGAACGGCACGGACGCGAAGGTTTCCGTGTTGTTGATCGTCGTGGGTTTCCCGTACAGACCGTAGCTGGCGGGGAAAGGCGGCTTGAAGCGCGGCTGGCCCTTCTTGCCTTCGATCGACTCGAGCAGTGCAGTTTCCTCACCGCAGATATAGGCGCCGTAGCCGTGATGGGCGAACAGCTCGAACGAGAAATCGGAACCGAGGATGTTCTGCCCGAGCAGGCCGGCCGCCCGTGCTTCGGCAAGCGCAGCTTCGAAACGCTCGTAGACCTCGAAGATCTCGCCGTGAATATAGTTGTAGCCCCGCTCGCAACCCATCGCATACGCCGCGATGGTCATCCCTTCGATGACCGTGTGCGGGTTGTAGCGCAGGATATCGCGATCCTTGAAGGTACCGGGCTCGCCTTCGTCCGAGTTACACGCAAGGTACTTTGCCCCTGGGAAGGAGCGCGGCATGAAGCTCCACTTCAACCCGGTTGGGAAGCCTGCTCCGCCTCGACCGCGCAGCGAGGAGGCCTTGAGCTCCGCGATGATCGTCTCGGGCGGGATTTTTTCGCTGATGACCTTGCGCAGCGCGGAGTAGCCACCCCGTGCAACATAGTCCTGCAGCCCCCAGGCGCGATCGCCGTCGACGCCGGCGAGAATCAGTCCGCTTCCGCTCATTTGTCTTCCAGCTCCGCGAGGATCTGATCGATCTTTTCCTTCGTCATCCAGCTGCACATGTGATGGTTATTCACCAGCAGCACGGGGGCGTCCCCGCAAGCACCCATGCACTCGCCCTCCTTCAGCGTGAACTTCCCGTCCGGGGTCGTTTCGTTGAAGTCGATGCCGAGCTTTTCCTTGAGGTAATCAGCCGCATGAACACCCCCGGACAGCGCACAGGGGAGGTTCGTGCACACGGTGATCTTGTGACGCCCAACCGGCTCGAGGTCATACATGTTGTAGAAGCTCGCCACCTCATAGGCCGCAATCGCGGGCATGCCGAGGTAGCTGGCAACGAACTCGATGACTTCCTTCGGCAGCCAGCCCTTTTCGACCTGCGCGATGCGCAGCGCCGACATCGCGGCGGACTGCTTCTGCTCGGGTGGATATTTCGCGATCTCACGATCGATCTGTTGTAGCGATTCCTGACTCAGCATTTCGTACTCGTCTTCCCGGGTTGCCTGCCGACGTTTCAAGACCAAGCGTTCAGCGGTCGATTTCGCCAAACACGACGTCCATGGTTCCAATGATCGCGACGACGTCAGCAATCATGTGACCACGCGCAATTTCGTCCATCGCAGCAAGGTGCGCAAAGCCCGGCGCACGCATCTTCAGGCGGTAGGGCTTATTCGCGCCGTCGGATACTGCATACACGCCGAACTCGCCCTTGGGATGCTCGACCGCGGCATAAACCTCGCCCGCCGGAACGTGCATGCCTTCGGTGAAGAGCTTGAAGTGATGGATAAGCTCTTCCATGTTCGCCTTCATGCGCTCACGCGGGGGCGGCGCAACCTTGTGATTGTCTGCAATCACGGGACCGGGGTTCTTGCGCAACCAGTCGATGCACTGCTTGATGATGCGATTGGACTGCCGCATCTCCTCCATCCGGACGAGGTAGCGGTCATAGCAGTCGCCCGTCTTTCCGACCGGCACATCGAAATCGACCTGGTCGTAGACCTCGTAAGGCTGCTTCTTGCGCAGATCCCAAGCCACGCCGGAACCGCGCAACATCACACCGGTGAAGCCCCAGGCCTTCGCCTGCTCGGGCGTCACGACCCCGATGCCGACGGTCCGCTGCTTCCAGATCCGGTTATCGGTCAGCAGCGTCTCGTAATCGTCGCAGTAGCCGTTGAAGCGATTGGTAAAGTCTTCGAGGAAGTCCAGCATCGAACCCTGGCGGCTCTCGTTCAACTGGCGAACCGTGTTGGCGTTCTTGAACTTGTTGACCTCGTACTGGGGCATGCGGTCAGGCAGATCACGATAGACGCCACCCGGACGGTAATACGCCGCATGCATCCGCGCACCGGACACCGCTTCATACACGTCCATGAGGTCTTCACGTTCGCGGAACGTGTACAGCACCATCGTCATGGCGCCGATGTCGAGTGCGTGCGTACCGATACCCAGGAGGTGGTTCAGAATTCGCGTGACCTCATCGAACATCACGCGAATGTACTGCGCACGGATCGGCACCTCGATTCCTAGGAGGCGCTCGATCGCCATGCAGTACGCATGTTCATTGCACATCATGGACACGTAGTCGAGACGGTCCATGTAGGGCACCGACTGGATCCAAGTGCGTGTTTCAGCAAGCTTTTCCGTCCCCCGGTGCAGCAACCCGATATGGGGATCGGCGCGCTCGACGACTTCGCCGTCCAGCTCAAGAACCAGACGCAGCACGCCGTGCGCAGACGGATGCTGAGGACCAAAGTTGATCGTGTAATTGCGAATCTCAGCCATGGCCGACATCCCCGTAATTCTCTTCGCGCACGATGCGCGGCGTGTTTTCGCGCGGCTCGACCGTAACGGGCTGATAGACAACCCGACCCTGCTCCGCGTCGTAGCGCATCTCGACGTACCCGGTGACCGGGAAATCCTTGCGGAATGGATGACCGACAAAACCGTAGTCCGTCAGGATCCGCCGCAGATCCGGGTGACCCGAGAACATGATTCCGTACAGATCGAAGGTCTCACGCTCGTACCAGTTGGCGCTCGGCCAGACACCGACGACGGATTCGAGCACCGGAAAATCGTCGTCAGCCGCGAAGACCTTCACGCGCAGACGCCAGTTCTTCGCAACCGAAAGGAGATGGACGGCAACCGCAAAGCGCTTTCCACCCCAGGCGCCATTCCCGTACGTCGAATAATCGAGACCGGACACATCGATCAGTTCTTCGAAGCACAGATCCGCGTGATCACGCAGGCTCTGAGCAACGCCGAGATAATCTTCGGGCGCAACGTCGATGGTCACCTCACCACGATCGACCACAATCGACCGCAACTTGTCACCCAGGACCTCTTGCAGGGCCTGGCTCAGACGCTCAAGCTTGGGACTCATAGATGAACCATCCGTCAGCGCGCGATGGTATTCGTGCGCTTGATCTTGTTTTGGAGCTGAATGATGCCGTAGAGCAGCGCTTCAGCCGTAGGCGGACAACCCGGGACGTACACGTCGACCGGCACGATGCGATCACAGCCGCGCACGACCGAGTACGAGTAATGGTAGTAGCCACCACCGTTGGCGCACGACCCCATCGAGATGACCCAGCGCGGCTCGGCCATCTGCTCATACACCTTGCGCAGCGCCGGCGCCATCTTGTTGCAGAGAGTCCCCGCCACGATCATCAGGTCCGACTGCCTCGGACTGGGCCGAAACACGACACCAAAGCGATCGAGATCGTAACGAGAACAACCCGCATGAATCATCTCGACCGCACAGCAAGCCAGACCGAAGGTCATCGGCCAGAGGGACCCCGTGCGAGTCCAGTTGATTACTGCATCGAGCGAAGTAGTTACAAACCCTTCGCGAAAGACGCCCTCAATACTCATGCATCACTCCCAGTCGAGCGCACCGTTTTTCCACTCGACGACATAACCGATGACCAGCACGGCGATGAAAACCATAACCGAACCGAAGACGAACCATGCAACCTGACCGGCCGCAATGAATTCCTGGAACACCGTCGCCCACGGAAAAAGAAAGGCGATTTCGAGATCGAAAAGTATAAAAAGGATCGCGATGAGGTAATAACGCACATCGAACTTCATGCGCGCATCTTCGAATGCCTCGAAGCCACACTCATACGGAGACAGCTTTTCGCTGCCGGGACGATAGGGCGCGACGAGCCGCCCAAGGATGACAGGAACAAGGCCGAAACCAAGCCCCACGAGGATGAACATCAGAACAGGAAAGTAGTTTTCCAGCATTGCGTGACACCCCGTCTTAAATTCAGATTGTTTTAGTTTTTTTATTAATCCACTGCATGAAAACGCCCGCTTTCGCGGGCGATTCAGTGTTCTGGTGCCGACGGTGAGACTCGAACTCACACGGCTTTCGCCACCACCCCCTCAAGATGGCGTGTCTACCAATTTCACCACGTCGGCACGTTCGTTACAGCTAGAAATTATACGACCTTTCCCGTATCCCGCAAAGACCCGAGGGGAACTTATTTCGGGATCGACTGCGCCTTCGAGTCGCCCGCCGCACCAGCAGGGGCCGCATCCCCAGCGGACGCCGGCGCGGTCACGGCAGCATCCTGCATGACACTGGAAGGTTTAACTGCCTTGCCGTTACTGAGGTAGCTGAGCCCAAGGCTCGTCAGGAAAAATACCGCCGCGAGTATTGCCGTGGTGCGACTGAGGAAATTCGCCGAACCGGAGGACCCGAACACGCTGCCCGACGCCCCACCGCCGAACGCTGCACCCGCATCAGCCCCCTTGCCATGCTGCATCAGAACCAGAGCAATGATGCCAAGCCCCACCAACACATGAATGGTCAGGACAATAGAAAATAAGTAATTGCTCATAATATGACCCTGTTTTGAATCTCAACTGCCCTACGCGACCGTTGCCGCTCGACAGATTTCAAGAAAGGACTGCGCATCAAGCGAAGCCCCACCGATCAAGCCACCATCTGCGTCCGGCAAACCGAACAGCCCGTTCGCCGTCTCGGGCTTCACACTGCCGCCATAAAGGATGCGAATCCGCTCGGGAGCGGAGAGATGGCGCGCCAGCCAACGCCTGACGAATCCCAGCACCGCCTGAACCTGCTCGACGGTCGCAGCGCGACCGGTGCCGATCGCCCAGACCGGCTCGTAAGCCAGAACGATACGCTGCAGCAACTCGGGCGACAGATTAGCCGCAAGCGCGTCCAGTTGCCGCAGGAGCACCTGCTCCGTCACCCCGGACTCACGCTCGGCCAGCGTCTCGCCGATGCAGACGATGGGTACAATCCCGCCATCGAGTGCTGCAGCAGCCTTGCGGGCAACTACCGTATCGGACTCGCCATGCAACGCCCTTCGCTCGGAATGGCCGACAATTACAAGTCGGACACCCCAATCGGCAAGCATCGTGACGCTGACATCGCCCGTGTAGGCGCCATCGTGGAATTCGCTCACATCCTGAGCGCCGAGCACCACAGCGCTGCCACTCAGGATTTCTCCGACCTGTGAAAGATATGCAAACGGCGGACATACCGCGACGTCGACGCCCGCGGGCATGGCGCCCAGAAACTGGTCCAGCAGAGCACTGTTACGCGCACGGTCGCCGTTCATCTTCCAGTTACCGACGACTAGCTTTCGTTTCATGCACCGCGCCCCAGCGAAATTTTTCGATTGTAACGTGAGGCCTCATCGAGGTAAAGAAAGGCTGGGAGAACCGTGACCGACGGGGGCCACTGGAAGGCCCCCTCTTCTCGCGACATACACCCTGGCGATTCCATGTCTTCGGGACCGTCGTTCGCCAGAGTCGGTGAGTGCCGGACGAGGTCCCGCCCGCGCACCTAGCCGAAGCGGCCGGTGATGTAGTCTTCGGTTTCCTTGCGCGTCGGATTGACGAAGATCTGGTTGGTTTCGCCGAACTCCATCAACTCGCCGAGATACATGTATGCCGTGTAGTCGGACACGCGGGCAGCCTGCTGCATGTTATGCGTGACGATGAGGATCGTGACCTTGTCCCGCAGTTCGTGGATCAGCTCCTCGATACTGGCGGTCGCGATCGGATCGAGCGCCGACGTCGGCTCGTCGAACAGCAGCACCTCGGGCTGGGTGGCGAGGCAACGCGCAATGCACAGTCGCTGCTGCTGGCCACCCGACAATGCCGTGGCCGGATCATGCAGTCGGTGCTCGACCTCCGACCACAAGGCCGCGCCACGCAGCGCCTCCCGCACCTGGTCGTCGATCGCCGAGCGATTGCGCTCACCCCGGATGCGCAGGCCGTAGGCAACGTTCTCGTAGATCGACTTCGGGAACGGGTTGGGCTTCTGGAAGACCATGCCGATGCGCATGCGCACTTCGATGGGATCGACGGCCGGATCCAGCAGGTTGGTATTGTCCGGATGCAGCCGGATCGTCCCTTCGTAGCGATTGCCCGGATAGAGATCGTGCATGCGGTTGAAAGTCCGCAGGAGCGTTGATTTGCCGCATCCGGATGGTCCGATCAGGGCGGTCACGCGCTTCTCATGCACGGGCATGCTGATCGACTTGAGCGCCTTGAAATCGCCGTAATAGAAACTGAAATTCTCCACGGAAGCCTTCACGGGCACTCCGCTCCCGATCCGCGCCGTTGTCTCGGGGGAGTTCAGGCTCCGCGCCGCGCCTGCGGCAGCATCAGGCTGCACTTGAGTGTCCGCGGCAGTTTGTTCGCTCATTCGCATCGTAGCAACGCTTACCATTTGATGTCCTTGCGCACGTGGTAACGAATCCAGATAGAGACCGCATTCATCGCCAATGTCATGAGGACGAGGATAAAACCGGCTGCCGCAGCGTTTTGCTGGAAAGCCTCTTCCGGACGCGAAGTCCAGTTGAACATCTGGATCGGCATCACGGTAAAACCCGACGTCAGCCACTCGAAGTTCACCCAGGGGAACTCAGGACCGACGGGCGACTCCGGGAGGAACGCGATGAAGGTCAGCGCTCCGATGGTGATGATGGGAGCCGTCTCGCCTATGGCCCGCGACATGCCGATGATGACTCCGGTCATGATACCCGGCAGTGAATAAGGCACGATGTGGTCGCGGGTCACCTGCCAACGCGTCGCACCCAATCCGTAGGCCGCCTCGCGGATGTGCAAGGGAATCGAACGGATCGATTCGCGGGTCGCCACGATGACCACGGGGAGGATGAGGAGACCGAGCGTCAGACCCGCAGAGAGGATGCTTTGCCCGAACCCGAAGGTGTACACGAACACCCCGAGCGCCAGCAGGCCATACACGATCGACGGCACACCGGCGAGGTTGGTCACATTGATCTCGATGATATCGGTGAGCAGGTTCTTCGGCGCGTACTCTTCGAGGTAGATGCCCGAGGCGACGCCCAGCGGGACGGCCGACACCGCAGTGACGAGCATCACGAGCAACGAGCCCACCCACGCCGACAAGATCCCTGCCTGTGCGGCACGCCGCGAAGGGAAGTTCGTGAAGAACTCGGGGGTGATGCGCTCCCAACCGGCGAAGGCCATCTGCGCGAACAGCGCAACGAAGGTCAGAACACCGATAAGCAGGGCAACGAGGCCGGCAACCGCGAACAGCAGTTCGAGGCGCTTGTTGCGCCGGATGATCTTTCTGATCAGGGGAATGTCTTCTGCTTTCATGCTGTTCTTCTCAATACGCTTCGCGGTACCGCCGCCGCACGACGTGCCCGACGAGATTCAGGGCAAGCGTCATGAGCATCAGGCTCAGGCCGGCCGCGAAGATCGACTGGTAGCCGATGGAACCATGCGGGAGATCGCCCAGTGCGACCTGCACGATGTAGGCGGAGATCGTCTGCGCCGGCTCGAGCGGATTCACCGTGAAGTTGGGCTGCATGCCCGCCGCCACCGCCACGATCATGGTTTCTCCCACGGCACGCGAAATTCCGAGGATGTATGCAGACAGGATGCCCGACAAAGCCGCGGGGAAGACCACCCGAAACGCCGTCTGCAGCCTAGTCGCCCCCATGGCATACGAACCTTCGCGCATGCTCATCGGGACCGCGCGCATGGCGTCCTCGGCGAGTGAGCTCACGTATGGAATGATGGCGATCCCCATGACGATGCCGGCGCCGAGCATGTTGAATCCCGACAGTTCCGGCATGAGCAGTTGCAGCATCGGAATGACTACCATCAGGGCAAAGTACCCGTACACGATGGTGGGAATGCCCCCGAGCAGTTCGAGGAAGGGCTTGACCAATTCACGCACCGTCGGGCGGGCGAATTCGGAAAGATAGATCGCGATCGTTGTTCCCAGCGGTATCGCCACGATGAGCGCTACGGCAGAGGTGGTCAGCGTGCCCGCAAGCAATGGCAGGATCCCGTAGCGCGGCTCGGCGAACAGCGGCGTCCACATCGTGTCAGTGAGAAAGGACCAGATCGACACGGTGCCGAAGAAATTCACAGACTCGCTTACCAGCACCCAGATGATGCCGACCGTCGTGAGGACCGAGACGAACGCAGCGCCCAGAAGCAGGAGCTCGATCAGGCGCTCCTTGAAGTGGCGCAGCGCCTTCTTCGCAAGCCGGTCGCTGACGGACAGCGGACCGTGAGGCACGAGTGCGGCGGCACCGCCGGAATTGGTTTCTTGCATTGGACGCCTACAGACGACAAAAGGGTACCCAGGCGGAACGCCCGGGCACCGCAACCTTCAGATACGATCAGAGCTTGGCTTCGCGAGCCAGCAGCGCATCGATCGTCACACCGACCTCTGCTTCGCCACTGAAGACGGTGCCGAGCTTCTTCTTGTTGACGTGGTCAAGGGCGATCTCGTAGGCCTTGGGCGGAAGCGGTACGTATTTCACCTCAGCCGCGAGCTTGCTCGCATTCTTCAGATAGTAGGTCACGAAGTCGCGGACTTCAGCCTTTTCCAGCGACTTTTCCGCGACGTAGATGAAGATCGGACGCGACAGCGGATTGTACGAACCATCAAGCACCGCTGCCGGACCGGGCTGAACTGGCTTGCCTTCCTTATTCACGATCGGCACAGCCTTGAGCTTGCCCTGGTTCTCCGCGTAATAGGCATAACCGAAGTAGCCGATGGCATTGATGTCGCGGGAGACACCCTGCACCAGCACGTTGTCGTCCTCGGAGGCCGTGTAGTCGCCGCGCGAGGCCTTCGCTTTGCCGACGACCGCTTCCGTGAAGTAATCGAAGGTACCCGAATCGGAGCCCGCACCAAACAGCTTGAGCGGTGCATCAGGGAAGGACGGATCCACCTGCTTCCAGTTGGTGACGGTGCCCTGAGCCCCCGGCTCCCACATCTTCTTCAGCTGCTCGACCGACAGCTGCTTGATGAAGGCATTCTTGGGATTCGCGACGACGGTCAAGGCATCGAAAGCGACCGGCAGCTCGATGTACTTGATGCCGGCTTGCGAGCAGGCTTCCATTTCCTTTTTCAGGATGGGCCGCGAGGCGTCGGCAATGTCGATTTCGCCGCGGCAGAACTTCTTGAAACCACCGCCGGTTCCGGAGATGCCGACCGTAACCTTCACTGCACCTTTCTTCGCGGACTGGAAGTCCTCGGCGACTGCCTCGGTGACGGGGAACACCGTGCTCGAACCGTCGATCTTGACCACGGACTGGGCATGCGCGACCTGCGCTCCCAGTACGAGGGCGGCGGCTGCGAGGGCAGTCTGCTTGAAACCCGACATAGTGAATCTCCAGTGAATGAACTCAATCGTTGTCCGAACCGGATGCATCGCACAGAGCCCGGAGGCAGGGCAAGTCGCATCACCACGCGGACGCATTCCGAAGTGCGCACACTTTAGATGCAGCACATTTCAGGAATGTGACAGTTCATATACGGGGATCAACAGTGGCCGGTCGTTGCTCTCTCGATGCAATCGGCGATTTCACGCGCAAGGCCTTCCACCTCGGCGCCGTCCTGCCCTTCCACCATGACCCGCAGCAGCGGTTCGGTACCCGACGGACGAAGCAGCACACGGCCACGGCTCCCCAACCGCGACGCGGCATCCTTGGCAGCCGAGGCAATGCCCGTATGCGCCTGCCAGTCGAATCCGGCCGGAAGCTTTACGTTGATCAACTTCTGTGGATAGAAGACGAGATCCGCGCACGCTTCGGCAAGGCTCTTTCCCGTCTGCTGCAGGGCGGCGAGCACCTGCAGGGCGGAGATGATGCCGTCTCCCGTGGTGTGCCGATCGAGACAGATGATGTGGCCCGAGTTCTCTCCACCCAGCTTCCAGCCCTTCTCCTGCAGCATCTCGAGCACATAGCGGTCTCCCACCTTCGCCCGCGCGAAGGGAACCCCAAGCCTCCCGATCGCATGTTCGAAGCCGAGATTGCTCATGAGGGTGCCCACGACGCCATCGAGACGTTCCTGACCTCTTTGCGCCGATGCGATCACGTAAAGAAGCTTGTCGCCATCATAGAGTTCGCCGCGCGCGTCGACCATCATCACACGGTCGCCGTCGCCATCGAGCGCGATCCCGAGATCTGCCTTGTTGGCCAGTACTGCCGCACGCAGATGCTCCGGCGAAGTCGCTCCGCAACGCTCGTTGATGTTGAGCCCGTTGGGCTCGACGCCGACCGACACCACTTCGGCCCCGAGTTCGTGGAACACGCTCGGTGCGATGTGGTACGCCGCTCCATTGGCACAGTCGAGGACGATCCTGAGCTCTCGCAGATCCAGCTCGTTCGGGAAGGTGCTCTTGCAGAATTCCACATAACGGCCTGCCGCGTCATCGATGCGCCGAGCCTTCCCGAGCCTGGCAGACTCCGCACAGCCCATCGGCTGATCCACGCGCGCTTCGATTTCCATCTCGACGGCATCCGGCAACTTGCTGCCGTTGGCCGAGAAGAACTTGATGCCGTTATCGAAATACGGGTTGTGCGAAGCGGAGATCACCACACCGGCCTGCAAGCGCAGGGCGCGGGTGAGGTAGGCCACGGCCGGGGTCGGAATCGGCCCCGCGAGCAGCACGTCGACTCCGGCGGCAGCGAGACCCGCCTCCAAGGCCGCCTCGAGCATGTAGCCGGAAATCCGCGTGTCCTTGCCGATCAGTACCGCAGGCCGCTCGCCACGCGGCAATTGCTCCCGCCCGATGATCGTCACGCCCGCGGCGTAGCCGAGCCGCATGACGAAATCAGGCGTGATCGCGGAGTCGCCGACCTTGCCGCGGACTCCGTCGGTACCGAAATATTTGCGTGCCATGACTGCTTCCGATTGCAAAACTCCAATTATCGCATTCTCAGCGGTCGCGGCGACAGCTGCCGATCAGGACGCGCCGAACCGTACCGCCTCCCAGACGGCAACGGCATCGCGCGTCTGCGCCACATCATGAACGCGGACGATGCGCGCCCCGCGTTCGATGGCGATCAGGGCGGCCGCGACGCTTGCGACGGTCCGGTCTGCAACAGCACGTCCGGTAATTGCACCCAACATCGACTTGCGCGACACACCGATGAGCAGTGGATAACCCGTCCCGAGGAAGCGGTCGAGCGCGCGCATCAGCGCGAGATTGTGCTCCAGCGTCTTGCCGAAGCCGAAACCGGGATCGAGGACGATGCGCTCCCTGGCGACCCCCTGCCCCTCCAGCACACGCACCTGTCGATCAAGAAAATCGATCACCTCGCCTACCACATCATCGTAGTGAGGGGCCGCCTGCATGCTGCGCGGTTCGCCCTGCATGTGCATCACGCACAAAGCGGCATCGGAATCGCTCACCGCCTCGATCGCCCCCGGCGCGCGGAATCCGTTGATGTCGTTGATCAGACTCGCACCCGCAGCCAGGGACGCGCGCATCACCGCGGGCTTGACCGTGTCGATGGAGACAGGAACCGGCCAGTCGGCAAGCCGTTCGACAAGGGGAACCACGCGGTCGAGCTCCTCCTGCTCTGACACGGAATCGGACCCCGGGCGGGTCGACTCGCCGCCGATATCGAGGATGTGCGCGCCGGCCGCGACTGCGCTTTCGCAGCGCCGCAGGGCGGCATCGATGTCATGGCCGAGCCCATCTCCGCTGAACGAGTCAGGCGTGGTGTTGATGATGGCCATGATGCGCGGGCGCTCGAGATCGATGTCGAACCGGCCACACTTTAGAACCGCCATGTCTTCATTCTCCTGAAAAAGAATCGGGCCGACTCACGTCGGCCCGATTCTGATTGCGTCAAAATCTGATCGGATCAGGCGACCGGCGCTGCCGCCGTCGGTGCTGCACCGGGCGCATCGTCATCCCGCGAGCGCCGGATGGCCTGCGAGGTGGGCTTTGGCGCGCGCGGGGGCTGACCGGCCATGATGTCGCTGATCTGGTCCGCATCCAGAGTTTCCCACTCGAGGAGCGCCTTGGTCATCGCCTCGATCTTGTCGCTGTTTTCCTCAATCAGGCGGCGCGCCAGAGCGTACTGCTGGTCAATGATGCGACGGATCTCCGCATCCACCTTCTGCATCGTGGCTTCCGATACGTTACGGTGAGTGGTCACCTGCCGTCCGAGGAAGATCTCGCCTTCTTCCTCGCCGTATACCATCGGGCCGAGGTTGTCCGACATGCCCCACTGCGTCACCATCCGCCGCGCGAGATCGGTCGCGCGCTGGAAGTCGTTCGATGCCCCGGTGGTCATCTGCTTCATGAAGATCTCTTCGCAGATCCGGCCGCCGAACAACACGGCGATCGTCTGCAACAAGCGCTCGCGATCCTGGCTGTAGCGATCGGTCTCCGGCAGTTGCATCGTCACGCCCAAGGCGCGACCACGCGGAATGATCGTGACCTTGTGCACCGGGTCGGTCTTGTCGAGCAGCTTGGCGACCACTGCATGACCCGACTCGTGGTAGGCGGTGTTGCGGCGCTCTTCTTCGGGCATGACCATTGAGCGACGCTCCGAGCCCATCATGATCTTGTCCTTGGCGCGCTCGAAGTCTTCCATATCGACCAGACGCTTGCTGCCGCGCGCGGCGAAAAGTGCCGCCTCATTGACGAGGTTTGCAAGGTCGGCACCCGAGAAGCCAGGCGTACCGCGCGCCAGAACGACCGGCTCGACGTCCGGCGCGATCGGCACCTTGCGCATGTGCACCTTGAGGATCTGCTCGCGGCCGCGGATGTCCGGCAGCGGCACGACGACCTGGCGGTCGAAGCGCCCCGGACGAAGGAGGGCCGGGTCGAGCACGTCGGGTCGGTTGGTGGCCGCGATCACGATCACGCCGGTTTGCCCCTCGAAGCCGTCCATTTCGACCAGCAGCTGGTTGAGCGTCTGTTCGCGCTCGTCGTTGCCGCCACCCATGCCGGCGCCACGCTGGCGCCCGACGGCATCGATCTCGTCGATGAAGATGATGCACGGGGCGTGCTTCTTGGCCTGCTCGAACATGTCGCGCACACGCGCTGCACCGACGCCGACGAACATCTCGACGAAATCCGAGCCGGAGATGGAGAAGAACGGAACCTTCGCCTCGCCGGCGATGGCCTTCGCGAGCAGGGTCTTGCCGGTACCGGGGGAGCCGACCATCAGGACACCCTTCGGGATGTGTCCGCCGAGCTTCTGGAATTTGGACGGATCACGGAGGAAATCCACGAGTTCCGCCACCTCCTCCTTAGCCTCGTCACAGCCGGCAACGTCCGCGAAGCTCAGCGAATTCGCCGACTCGTCGAGCATGCGGGCCTTCGACTTGCCGAACGAGAACGCGCCGCCACGGCCGCCCCCCTGCATCTGGCGCATGAAGAACACCCAGACGCCGATGAGCAGGAGCATCGGGAACCACGACACGAAGATGCTCATCAGGAAGGACTGCTCTTCCTCGGGCTTGCTCGCATTGACGGCAACACCGGCACGGATCAGGTCCGACACCATCCAGATGTCCTGCACCCCGGGTGTGTAGACCGTGATCTGGCGCCCTTCCTGCGTGGTTGCACGCACGAGCCGACCGTCAACCGTCGCCTTCGCGATGCGCCCGGCCTTCGCCTCCTCGAGGAACTGGGAATATTCCATCGTGTTGGTAGAGACCTGACGCGAATTGAACTGGTTGAACACCGTCATCAGGACGACGCCGATGACCATCCAGATCGCGAGATTCTTGAAGAGATTATTCAACTTCTTTCCTTATGAGCCCATGGGGGCAGCGAAACATTGACCCATTCTAGTGGCGAACGTTCCACTGCGTAAACCAATGGTCACGATCGAAACAGTCAATCGACGCAGCAGGTTCAACTCAGCCGGGCCTGCGCCTCAGCCCCAGGAGATAGACCTCGGCGCTGCGGTCGCGCGAGGCCTTCGGCTTGCGCACCTGAAGCGAGGCGAAATGGCGCTGGATCTCGCTACGGAACTCCATGAAGCCGATGCCCTGAAACACCTTGATAAGAAAGTTTCCGCCAGGTTTCAGATGCCGTGCCGCGAAATCGAGGGCCAGCTCGCCAAGATGGATGGAACGCGCCTGGTCCACCATGTCGATACCCGACATATTGGGGGCCATGTCCGAAAGTACAAGGTCGACCGGCTCACCCGCGAGCCGGCTTTCGAGGTCCCCCAGCACGGCATCCTCCTGAAAGTCGCCCTGAATGAACTCCATGCCGGGCAATGGCTCGACGGGGAGCAGGTCGAGCGCGAACACACGCCCGGCCCTGCCGACGCGTTGCAGCGCGACCTGAGCCCACGAGCCGGGAGCGGCTCCGAGGTCGACAACGACCATGCCGGGCCGCAGCAGGTGGTCCTTGTCATCGATCTCCATCAGCTTGTACGCGGCACGCGAACGGTAGCCTTCACTCTTCGCACGCTGCACATAGGAGTCGTTCACGTGCTCGTGCATCCATGCCTTGCTGGTCTTGGTCCTAGTCATGGGAGTAGAATCCATGCCCCTGAAAGATTTGAGAAAACGATGATCGAACTATCCCCTGCCCGTCGCCGCGAATTGCGGGCCGCGGCCCACCATCTGAACCCGGTTGTCAGCGTCGCGGGCAACGGGCTCACGCCGGCCGTGCTGGGCGAGATCGACCGTTCCCTGCAGGCACATGAGCTTATCAAGATCAAGGTTCATGGTACCGAGCGCTCCGACCGCGATGCGCTGATGCAGGCAATCTGTGCGGAACTCGACGCCGCCCCGGTGCAGCACATCGGAACGATCCTGGTCATGTGGCGCGAACGTCGCGAAGAGGAAGCGGCAGCGTCGTCGAAACCTGCCTCTGCGGTGAATGCGCCGCGCGCCGCCAAGGCCAAGTCGGCCCGAGCATTCGCCGCCGCTGCGCGACGCACCGCGCTCATCAAGGCCGCCGCGGACAAGAAACGGCTGGCAGAAAAGCGCACCAGAAGCCCCGCTCGCAAGTCCGGGCCGCTCGGCAACAAGTGATCACGAATCGCTGCACGGGGCAAATGCCGCCCCTCACGGAATCGCATAGCGGGCCGGGGCATTACTCCCGGCCCGTTTGCTTTCAGATGTAGAGTACTTCGATAATCTCGTACTCGCGCACGCCGCCCGGTGCCTGCACCTCGGCGATGTCGCCGGCGTACTTGCCGATCAGCGCGCGGGCAATTGGAGAACTGATGGAAATCTTGTTCTCCTTGATGTCGGCCTCGTCGTCACCGACGATCTGGTAGGTGACGGTCTTCCCGGACTCCATGTCCTCGAGGTTTACGGTCGCACCGAACACACAGCGCCCGTCGGCATCGAGAAGGCGCGGATCGATAATCTGCGCGTTCGCAATCTTTCCCTCGACTTCCTTGATCCGGCCCTCGATGAAGCCCTGACGCTCCTTTGCCGCGTCGTATTCCGCGTTTTCGGAGAGGTCGCCGTGCGACCGCGCCTCGGCGATGGCCGCGATCACGCTCGGACGATCGACGGTCTTGAGGCGATGCAGTTCGATGCGCAGCTTTTCCGCACCGTTCACGGTAAGGGGAGTCTTGTTCATGATTGCTTGTTCAATTCCGCGTGCAGGGACTGCAGGCCGTAGACCTCGAGTCCTTCAAGGTGGCGCATGCCCATGCAGGCGGCGCGGGCACCCTCGATGGTCGTGAACACCGTGAGCTTGGCAGCAAGCGCGCTCGTACGGATGGACCGCGAGTCGACGATCGCCTGGCGCTTCTCCTCGACGGTGTTGATGACCATGCTGACTTCGTTGTTCTTGATCATGTCCACGATGTGCGGACGTCCCTCGGTGACCTTGTTGACTACGTTCACGGGAATTCCCGCTGCTTCGATCGCCGAAGCCGTTCCCCGCGTGGCGACGATACGGAAACCGAGTTCATTCAGTTCGCGCGCCACTTCGACGGCACCACCGCGGTCGGTGGGCTTCACGCTGATGAATGCCGTGCCCGATTGCGGCAGCCGCACGCCCGCGGCGAGTTGCGACTTCACGAACGCTTCCGCGAAACTGCGGCCGACCCCCATGACTTCGCCGGTGGACTTCATCTCGGGTCCGAGGATGGTATCCACACCCGGGAACTTGACGAACGGGAATACCGCTTCCTTGACCGAGAAGTACGGCGGAACGATTTCGCCGGTGACACCCTGGCTGGCAAGGCTCTGCCCTGCCATGCAGCGAGCGGCGACCTTCGCGAGCTGCAGCCCGCAGGCTTTGGAGACGAAGGGCACGGTGCGTGAAGCACGCGGGTTGACTTCGAGGACGTAGACGGTCGCATCGTCACCTTCGCCCTGGATGGCGAACTGGACGTTCATGAGACCGCAGACGTTGAGCGCTCGCGCCATCGCCTCGGTCTGCCGGCGCAGTTCGTCCTGCAGTCGGGCCGAAAGCGTGTACGGCGGCAGGGAGCACGCCGAATCACCGGAGTGAACGCCAGCCTGTTCAATGTGTTCCATGATGCCGCCGATGATGATCTGCTCGCCATCGGACAGCGCATCGACGTCCACCTCGGTGGCGTCATTGAGGAAGCGATCGAGGAGCACCGGCGACTCGTTGGAGACCTTCACGGCCTCGCGCATGTAGCGCTCGAGATCCTTCTGCTCATGCACGATTTCCATCGCGCGGCCGCCGAGCACGTAGCTGGGACGCACGACGAGCGGATAGCCGATTTCCGCCGCGAGCCGCACGGCCGCCTCGGGGGTTCGGGCGGTACGGTTGGGCGGCTGCTTGAGGCCGAGATCGTTGAGCAACTTCTGGAAGCGCTCGCGGTCCTCGGCCGCATCGATCATGTCGGGGCTCGTGCCGATGATGGGCACGCCGTTCTCTTCCAGGGCCTGCGCACGCTTGAGCGGCGTCTGGCCACCGAACTGGACGATGACGCCCACGGGCTTCTCGATATGCACGATCTCGAGGATGTCCTCGAGCGTGATCGGCTCGAAATACAGGCGATCGGACGTGTCGTAGTCGGTCGAGACGGTCTCGGGGTTGCAGTTGACCATGATGGTCTCGTAACCGTCTTCGCGCAGGGCGAGCGCGGCGTGGACGCAACAGTAGTCGAACTCGATACCCTGGCCGATGCGGTTGGGACCGCCGCCGAGGACCATGATCTTCTTCTTGTCCGTCGGACGCGCTTCGCACTCTTCCTCATAGGAGGAGTACATGTAGGCGGTCGAGGTCGCGAATTCGGCGGCGCAGGTATCTACGCGCTTGAACACGGGGCGCACACCGTTGGCGTGACGGTGCAGGCGCACGGCAGTTTCATCCACGCCGAGCAGCTTCGCAATGCGGCGATCGGAGAAGCCCTTGCGCTTGAGTCCACGCAGTTCGGGCGCCTGTATCGCCTTCAGCGAACGACCGGTGATGGCCTTCTCCGTCAGGACGATATCCTCGATCTGCGCGAGGAACCAGGAATCGATCTTGGTCAGGTTGAACACCTGCTCCTGCGTGTAGCCTTCGCGGAAAGCCTGGCCGACGTACCAGATGCGCTGTGCACCGGGATTCGCGAGTTCGTGCTCGAGGTCGGCACGATCGGCCTCGACCTCGTCGAGACCGTAGACACCCACTTCCAGCCCGCGCAGGGCCTTCTGGAAGGACTCCTGGAAGGTACGGCCCATCGCCATGACTTCGCCGACCGATTTCATCTGCGTGGTAAGTCGGTCGTTCGCCTGCGGGAACTTCTCGAAGGCAAAACGCGGAATCTTGGTGACCACGTAGTCGATCGAGGGCTCGAACGAAGCCGGCGTCGCACCGCCCGTGATGTCGTTCTTGAGCTCGTCGAGCGTGTAGCCGACGGCGAGCTTCGCCGCGACCTTGGCGATGGGAAAACCAGTGGCCTTCGATGCGAGCGCGGATGAACGCGACACGCGCGGGTTCATCTCGATGACGATCATGCGACCGTCCTTGGGGTTGATCGCGAACTGAACGTTCGAACCGCCGGTATCCACGCCGATCTCGCGCAACACCGCGATCGAGGCGTTGCGCAGGATCTGGTATTCCTTGTCGGTAAGCGTCTGCGCCGGCGCGACGGTGATCGAGTCGCCGGTATGCACGCCCATCGGGTCGAGGTTTTCGATCGAGCAGACGATAATGCAGTTGTCCGCGCGGTCGCGGACGACTTCCATCTCGTACTCTTTCCAGCCGAGCAGCGACTCTTCGATCAACAGCTCGTTGGTCGGGCTCGCCTCGAGGCCGCGCTTGCAGATCTCCTGGAACTCTTCCATGTTGTAGGCAATACCACCGCCGGTGCCGCCGAGCGTGAAGCTCGGACGGATGATCGCCGGAAAGCCAATGCCGCCTTGAACCTGCAGCGCCTCTTCCATGCTGTGGGCGATGCCCGAGCGCGCCGAACCGAGACCGATCTTGGTCATCGCGTCCTTGAACTTCAAGCGATCTTCGGCCTTGTCGATCGCCTCGCGCGAGGCGCCGATGAGCTCCACGCCATACTTCTCCAGCACGCCATGCTTGGCGAGATCGAGCGCGCAGTTGAGCGCGGTCTGGCCGCCCATTGTGGGAAGCAGCGCGTCGGGGCGCTCCTTTTCGATGATGCGCTCGACCACCTGCCAGGTGATGGGCTCGATGTAGGTGACGTCGGCGGTACCCGGGTCGGTCATGATCGTGGCCGGGTTCGAGTTCACCAGGACGACCTTGTAACCCTCCTCGCGCAGCGCCTTGCAGGCCTGGGCACCGGAGTAGTCGAATTCGCACGCCTGCCCGATGATGATCGGGCCAGCGCCGATGATGAGAATGCTTTGAATGTCTGTGCGCTTAGGCATTGCCTAACCTCGGTCTTGCGTTGGGGAGCGGCAGCGCGGGCTGCCGCTTGCGAATCATCTGCGCGCTTCGAGCAACTTGATGAAGCGGTCGAACAGGTAGGCGACGTCGTGCGGACCGGGGCTCGCCTCGGGGTGCCCCTGGAAGCAGAACGCCGGCACATCCGTGCGCTCCATGCCCTGCAGACTGCCGTCGAACAGCGAGACGTGGGTCGGCCGCAGGTTCGCTGGCAGCGTTTCGGCGTCGACGGCAAAGCCGTGGTTCTGGCTGGTGATGAGCACCTGCCCGGTATCGAGGTCCTTCACCGGGTGGTTCGCGCCATGATGGCCGAACTTCATCTTCACCGTCTTCGCGCCGGACGCGAGCGCCATGAGCTGATGACCGAGGCAAATGCCGAAGGTCGGGATGCCGCGGGCGAGGAATTCGCGGATCGCGGCGATCGCGTAGTCGCAGGGCTCGGGGTCGCCGGGGCCGTTCGACAGGAAAATGCCGTCCGGATTGAGGGCGAGGACTTCCGCTGCGGGTGTCTGCGCGGGCACGACGGTGAGTCTGCAGCCGCGGCTCGCCAGCATGCGCAGGATGTTGCGCTTGACGCCGAAGTCATACGCGACGACGTGGAATCGGGTCTTCCGTTCGGCCTGATAACCCTCGCCGAGCGTCCATTCGCCTTCGGTCCACTCGACGGTGCGCTCTGCACTCACGACCTTTGCCAGGTCCATGCCGGCGAGGCCGGGAAAGGCGCGCGCCTGGGCGATCGCAGCTTCCACGTTGAGCGATGCGCCGTCGGCAGCGGTGACGATGCAGCCAGCCTGGGCCCCCTTCTCGCGCAGCACGCGCGTCAGCTTGCGGGTATCGAGGCCGGCGATGGCGACGACGTTCTCGGCCTTGAGGTAGGCGTCGAGGGTCTGGTCCATGCGGAAGTTGGACGGAAGGATGGGCAGGTCGCGAATGACGAGACCGGCGGCGTGCACTCGTCCGGACTCGACGTCCTCGCGGTTCACGCCGGTATTGCCGATGTGCGGATAAGTCAGCGTTACGATCTGGCGGCAGTAGCTCGGGTCGGTAAGGATTTCCTGATAACCGGACATCGAGGTGTTGAACACCACCTCACCAACCGTGCTGCCGGCCGCACCGATTCCCTTGCCGAAAAATACCGTCCCATCGGCGAGTGCTAGTAGGGCGGGCGGGGAAGCAGTCACGACAAACTCCTGAGTTCAGCCGAAAAGACAGGGACAGGCGCAATGGGCCTGCCCGAACGTGAAAAAAACGGGACGAGCCGCTGATCGGCCAATCCCGCTTATCTAAACCGCTGAATTGTATCGTTTGGCGCCGCCCGAGGCAACGACGGTGACGGACGGCCGCGGCGACTCAGCGCAGGCCGAGAACGTCCTGCATGTCGAACAAGCCGTTTTTCCGCCCGGCCAGGAAACGCGCCGCGCGGACGGAACCGAGCGCGTAGGGCATACGGCTGCCGGACTTGTGCGTAATTTCGATACGCTCGCCGATGCCGGCGAAGAGGACGGTATGGTCGCCCACGACATCGCCACCGCGGATCGTGGAAAACCCGATCGTCTCGGGCTTGCGCTCGCCCGTGACGCCTTCGCGCCCATAGATGGCGCACTCGTCGAGATTCCGCCCGAGTTCGCGGGCGACGACCTCACCCATGCGCAGCGCCGTGCCGGAGGGGGCGTCGACCTTGAAGCGATGATGGGCCTCGATGACTTCCACGTCGTAGCCTTCGTCGAGGATACGGGCGGCCACCTCGAGGAGCTTGAAAACGGCATTGACGCCGACGGCCATGTTCGGGGCAAACACCACAGGCACATCCTTCGCCACCGTGGCGATGGTCTCCTTTTCCGCCGCAGAGAAGCCGGTCGTGCCGATCACCATCGCCTTGCCGAGTTCGCGCGCGATGCCGAGATGGACGAGCGTACCTTCCGGACGCGTGAAATCGATCACGCAGTCGGCCGCGGCGATTGCGGCACGGACGTCGTCCGTCACCACGACGCCGCAGGCGCTACCGACCAGCTCGCCGGCATCCCGACCGACAAAGGGCGCACCCGCCCTGTCGAATGCTGCGGCGAGTACAACCTCGCAGTCATTGAGCACAGCCTCGATCAGCATCCGCCCCATGCGCCCGGATGCGCCTGCAATTGCAATACGTAAGGGATTCATTCAGTCAGGTCCTGAGTGCGCAGCAAGAGAATGTCTTACTACTGCTTGTCTGCGGGCGAAATCTCGATCACGCGGGAACGCTCGGTCTGCGCGGCAGCGGCTGCGGCCGGAGCGTCACCGGACTGCACGTCACCGGAAACCCGGTCGAGCTTGTCGCCATCGAAGAAGACGCTGAGCACGCGGTGCTGAGGTTCGCCGCGCCCAGGGCGGAAGGTATAAACGTAATCCCAGCGGTCGGCATGGAAGACGTCGGTCACAAGGGGCGTGCCGAGGGCGAAGCGCACCTGCTCCCGCGTCATACCCTTCTTGAGGCGCGCGACCATTTCCTGATCGACGTAATTACCCTGGCGCACGTCGACGCGATGAGGATTCAGCCGATCGGTCAGAGGGGTAAGGGAACAACCGGCCACGAGGCCCGCGACGGCGACGACCGCCGGAAGAATCAATACGCGCATGGATGGGGATCTTGGTCGTTGGCGCCGAACGGCGTATCTTTTTCAGACAAAGGCGAAAAAATATATCATACGTAGCCAGCAGCCACGCTGCCGCGCGAACTGCAAGCCAACAGAGCGACCATGTCAGAGAATTCGCAAAACCTAAAAAATATAGGCCTCAAGGCCACCTATCCGCGCCTGAAGATCCTCGATCTCTTCCAGACATCGGATCTGCGGCACCTCACTGCCGAGGACGTGTATCGACTGCTGATGGCAGAAGGCATGGATATCGGGCTTGCCACCGTCTACCGCGTCCTGACGCAGTTCGAGCAGGCGGGCCTGCTGGAGCGGCATTATTTCGAGTCCGGCAAGGCGGTCTTCGAGCTGAAGGAAAGCGGGCACCACGACCATCTGGTCTGCGTGCAGTGCGGCAAGGTGGAAGAATTCTTCGACGCGGAGATCGAGCGGCGGCAGAACCAGATCGCGCAGGAGCGCGGTTTTGCGGTCCGCGAACACGCGCTGTACCTCTACGTCGATTGCCTCAGGAAAGACTGCCCGAATCGCAAGCAGGGGGGCTGACCCCCTCCCGACAAGGCTCCCGGAGCCCCGGGGGCTAGGAAGCCGCGATTACCCCGAGCATTTCCGCCGCGTGGCGGCGGGTGGTGTCCGTGATGTTGACACCCCCGAGCATGCGGGCGATCTCCTCGATCCGGCCGGCGGGTTCGAGCGGCGTGACGGCACTGACAACCTCGTTGCCGCGATTCGACTTGGCGATGTTCCATTGCCAGTCGGCACATGCGGCGACCTGGGGAAGATGGGTGACGCACAGCACCTGTCGCTCCCGGCCCAGCCGATGCAGGAGCTTGCCGACGATTTCCGCCACACCGCCGCCGATACCGACATCGACTTCGTCGAAGATCAGTGTCGGCGTCGCGGAATCGCGGCTTGTCATGACCTGGATCGCCAGGCCGATGCGCGACAGCTCACCACCCGAGGCGACCTTGGCCAAGGGGCGCAGGGGCTGACTCGGGTTGGCCGCGACGCGAAACTCGACTGTCTCGACACCATGCACCGAGGGCGCACAAGGTTCGAGCGCTACACCAAACTGGCCGCCCGCCATCGCGAGCGTCTGCATTGCCTCGCTGACCTCGTGCGACAGGCGCTCGGCGGCCGGGCGACGCGCCACCGAGAGGCGTGATGCAGCCTGCTCGTACGCCGCCCTGGCCTGCGCTTCCTGCTCCGCGAGATGAACGGGATCCGCACGCGCGACCAGTTCGTCGAGCTTCCGCGTCCAGTCGTCGAGCAGGTCCGGCAAGCCCTCGGGATCGACTCGATACTTGCGCGCGAGATCGGTCACGGCGCCGATGCGGCGCTCGATTTCGGCAAGGCGCTGCGGATCGAGGTCCAGCCGGTCGCGATAGCGGCGCAGCGCATGCAGTGCCTCGTCCGCCTGAATCGCCGCTCCGGAGAGCAGCTCGCGCACGTCGCCCAGGCCCGGATCGATCTCGGTCATTGCATCGACGCGCACGCTGATGTGCCGTAGCAGGGACGCAACTGCTGCCTCCCCCTCGCCCAGCGTTGCAAGGGCCTCGTCCGCCCCTTCCATGAGGCCCGCCGCGTGGGCCAGCCGCGCGTGCTCGTGATTGATCTCGGACCATTCGTCGGCATCGAACGCCAGGTTGCGCAATTCGTCGATCTGCCACGCAAACAGTTCGCGCTCGCGCTCGGAGGCGGCGGAATCCTGCTCGGCCGTCCGTCGCAGCTCGACCAGCCGCTGCCACCCGCGAAAGCGCTCGGCGACCTCGCTCGCAAGGGCGCCGGCACCGGCGTGGGCATCGATCAGGGCACGCTGGGCATCGCCCCTGAGCAGGGCATGGTGCGCATGCTGGCCGTGGATGTCTGCCAGCCGGTCCCCCGCCTCGCGCAACTGTGCCTGCGTCACCGGCACGCCGTTGATCCAGGCACGCGATCGCCCCCCCGCCTCGACCACGCGCCGCAGGATCGCCATGTCCTCATCGGCCGGCAGATCCTGCGCGGCGAGCCAGCCCGACAGACTGCCATCTGCCGGAAGATCGAATTCGGCAGCGATGTCGGCCTTGTCGCGACCGGTGCGCACCGCACCGGCATCGGCACGACCACCGAGCGCCAGGCCCAGTGCGTCCAGCAGGATGGACTTGCCCGCGCCCGTCTCCCCGGTAAGCGCCCCGAAGCCCGTCTGGAATTCGAGTTCGAGGCGGTCGACGATCACGAAATCACGGATGGTCAGGCGGCGGAGCATAGGCGTCGCAGATGAAGACTCAAGAGGGAAGCCCGTCAGGGCAATCGCGGCGTCGCGCTCCAGTGGAGCTTTCCGCGCAGCATGGCGAAGTAACTGTAGCCTTCGGGGTGCATAAAGCGCACCACCTTGGGCGAACGCGTGAGCCGGACGACGTCGCCGGCATGCGCATCGAAACGTGTCTGGCCGTCGAAATGGATGCGCGCGTCGTGCGGGGAAAGCAGCTCGATCTCGATCCGGCAGCTGTCTGGCAGCGTGATCGGCCGGGCGGTAAGGGCGTGCGGACACAGGGGCACGAGGGCGATGCCGCCGACCGTCGGATGCAGGATCGGTCCGTTGGCGGACAGGGCATATGCGGTGGACCCTGTCGGGGTCGTGATGATCATGCCGTCCGAACGCTGCGTATACACATATTCGCCGTCGATCGACAGATCGAACTCGATCATGCGGCCGAGATCGCCCTTGTTCACGACGACATCGTTGAACGCGAGCGTGTGAAACACCCGCTGCCCGCCGCGGACGACTTCGGCGTCGAGCATTGTGCGCGCCTCTTCCACGTAGCGGCCGTCGAGGATTTCGGCGAGCTTGCTCAAGGCTTCCTTGCGCGGGATGTCGGTCAGAAAGCCCAGCCTGCCCTGGTTGATGCCGACCAGCGGAACAGCATGTTCGGACAACCGGCGGGCGGTGTTCAGCATCGTGCCGTCCCCCCCGAGTACCACTGCAAGATCGGCCTGTGCGCCGATCTCGTCATAGGTCACGGTGGCAAATTCCCCGACAAGCCCGATGGAACTTGCCGTACCCTGCTCGATCCATACGGTCAGCCCCCTTTCACGAAGGAAACTGGCGATCGAAAGGACCGCGCCGGCAACGTCCGGGCTCTGGTACTTGCCGATCAGGGCAATGGTATTAAAGCTGTGGCTCATGCCGCGGATTAAACCACAATCGCCGAGAACCTTGGCAGAGGCGCCGGCACTTCCATAGAATCTGGGAAATAACTTCTTACCGTCATGAAATCGCTCGACCCGCGCTCCCAGATCCTGCTCAAGACCCTAATCGAACGCTACATCGTGGAAGGGCAGCCGGTGGGCTCGCGCGCCCTGTCGCGCTACTCGGGGCTCGAGCTGTCGCCCGCGACAGTCCGCAACGTGATGAGCGACCTCGAAGAGATGGGTTTCATCGCGAGCCGCACACTTCGGCCGGGCGCATTCCGACGGCACTCGGCTACCGCTTCTTCGTCGACTCACTGCTGACCGTGCAGCCGCTGGAGCAGGCGCAATTGCGCGAACTCAAGGGGCATCTGCAACCCGACCAGCCCCAGCGCCTGATCAGCTCCGCGTCGCACCTGCTGTCCGAGCTGACACAGTTTGCGGGGGTCGTCGTTTCGCCGCATCGCGACCTGATCACGATCCGCCAGATCGAATTCATCAGCCTGTCGGAAAACCGCATCCTGCTGATCATCGTCACCACGGCAGGCGACGTGCAGAACCGCATCATCCATACCCGGCGCTCGTACTCGCCCTCCGAGCTGGTCGAAGCGGCAAACTATCTCACCGAACACTGCGCCGGACTGGGGTTCGACGACATTCGCACGCGCATCCGGGCCGAGCTGAAGCAGTTGCGCAGCGACATGAGCGAACTGATGAATGCGGCGGTCGAAACCGGCAGCGCCGCAGCCGAGGATGACAGCTCCCGCTACGTGCTGTCGGGCGAGACCAACCTTCTCGACATCGAAGATCTTTCGTCGAACATGGCGCGGTTGCGCGAACTGTTCAAGCTGTTCGAGCAGAAGACCGGACTCATCCAGCTTCTCGACCTATCCAATCGCGCCCAAGGGGTGCAGATCTTCATCGGCGACGAATCGGGACTGGCGCAGCTCGACGGCTGCAGCGTCGTGACCGCCGGTTACGAGGTCAACGGCCGCATCGTCGGCTCGGTCGGTGTGATCGGACCAACGCGCATGGCTTATGATCGCGTGATTCCCATCGTCGACATCACCGCTCGCCTGCTCTCGAACGCGCTGTCGAACGCGAACTGAGCGGCGCGCCGCAATCACACAAGGATCAGCATGGCCCGTTACTGGCCCGAACCCGTCTGGACGCATGGCACGCCTGCGCGTACGGGCGTATTGCTCGTCAACCTCGGCTCCCCCGAGGCCCCCACGGCCGCTGCCGTCCGACCATACCTGAAGCAATTCCTGTCCGACCCGCGGGTTGTCGAGATCCCCGCCCCGGTCTGGTGGCCCATCCTCAACGGCATCATCCTGAACACCCGCCCGCGGAAGTCCGCCGCGAAGTACGCGACGATCTGGATGGACGAAGGCTCGCCGCTGAAGGTGCATACCGAGCGTCAGACGAAGCTGCTTGCAGGCTACCTTGGTCATCGCAGTATCGCAGGCCTGCAGGTCGAATGGGCGATGCGCTACGGTTCGCCCTCGGTGCCGGACGTGCTGAACCGCATGAAGGCCGACGGCTGCAGCCGCATCCTGATCGTGCCGATGTATCCGCAATATGCCGCCAGCACGACCGCAAGCGTACTGGACGAAGTCGCGGACTGCTTCGCGCATTGGCGCAATCAGCCGGAAATCCGCTACGTGCGCAGCTTCCACGACCACCCGGGCTATATCGCGGCGCTCGCTCAGAGCGTGCGCGACCACTGGATGAAGAATGGCGAGGGCGACAAGCTGGTCATGAGCTTTCACGGCATCCCGCGGCGATCGCTCGACCTCGGCGACCCCTATCACTGCGAATGCCACGTGACGGCACGCCTTCTCGCCAAGGAACTCGGGCTGGCGAACGACCGCTGGCAACTGACCTTCCAGTCACGCTTCGGCAAGGCCGAATGGCTCAAACCCTACACCCAGCCAACGCTCGAAGCGATGGCGCGTCAAGGCACGGCGCGCGTAGACGTCATGTGCCCGGGCTTTCCGGCGGACTGCCTGGAGACGCTCGAGGAGATCGCGATGGAATGCCGCCATGCGTTCCTGTCGTGCGGCGGGAAGGAATTCCACTACATTCCGTGCCTGAACGAGCGTGACGACTGGATCACTGCGCTGACCGAGATCGTGCGCGACAACCTCGGCAACTGGTTGACGCGCCCGTCCGCGGGACCACAGGACCTCGCCGCCAGCGCCCAGCGCGCGCGCATTGCGGGAGCGACGTGCTGACAATGGATCCGCGACTCAAACTCGCGCTGCGCTGGCTGCTGAACGCGCTCGCACTGATGCTCCTGCCCGAGATCATCGACGGCCTACGGGTGGAGAGCTACACGGCCGCACTCGTGACCGCGCTGCTGCTCGCCCTGATCAACGCACTGATCCGGCCGCTGCTGATCCTCATCACGCTGCCGATCACACTCCTGACCCTTGGTCTGTTCACGCTGATCATCAACGCATTCCTCTTCTGGGCGGTCGCAGGGCTCGTCAGCGGCGTGCATGTCGCCGATTTCTGGACCGCATTCTGGAGCGCCCTGCTCTACAGCCTGCTCTCTTCGCTCGTCAATATCGTGCTCGCCGACTAGGGGGATGCCCGCAGCCGGGTGCCGTTCCGGCATCACCGCGACTGACGGCGCGAGGAGCATGCACGGAAAGTGTCGCGGCCGGCCTGAAGTTTTGCCGAAATCTGCCGTTAAAACCTGCGCTTGAGTGGGTCGCAGGGAACCGTCATGAAAATTGCATCGGCAGACATTCAGCTTCAGGCTTCGCACCTGTCCTTCAGTCGCCGCGAGGTTTCGGAGCGGCTCGAGATGTGGGTCGGCGAACGTCCCGCCGGCGCGGGGCGGAACAACGGCATCGGCACCGCCGCAAGCGCGGGCGTTCGACCCGAGGTGGAGATTTCCAGGGCTGCCCTCGCGGCCCAGGAGGCCGAGGCGACGGAGAACGACTCAGGGGAAGACGGCCTCGACCCGCGCTTCCGCTTCCTCAAGCACCTGATCGAGGCGCTGACGGGACGCGCGATCCACACCCTGCAGTCAAGCGATTTCCACGTCGATCAGGCTGCGCCGGCAGTCCTCGAGCAGCCGCCCGCCGAAGGCCGCCGCGCGGAAGCCTCGCGACGCGCGGGATTCGGTATCGAGTACGACTTCCGCTCAGTGTCTCAGGAATACGAATACACGAGCTTCGAGGCCGCGGGCGTTGTCAGGACCGCTGACGGCCAGGAAATCCGCTTCAATCTGGAACTGGAGATGGAACGCGCTTATGCCGAGACTTCCAGCGTCCACGTGCGGCTTGGCGATGCACGCGTAAAAGACCCGCTGGTACTCGATTTTGCCGGCACGTCCGCCCAGCTTTCAGACGTGCGTTTCGCCTTTGACCTCGATGCCGACGGCCAGACCGAGGACGTGCCGATGCTCGCGGGTGGTCGCGGCTACCTCGCCATCGACCGCAATCAGAACGGCAGCATCGACGACGGCAGCGAACTTTTCGGCCCGACGACCGGCAACGGGTTTGCCGAACTGGCAGCGCTCGATGCTGACGGCAGTGGCTGGATCGATGAATCCGACGCGAAATTCGCGGATCTCCGCATCTGGACGCCGAGTGCCGACGGCACCGGCAGTGCCGTGACGGCGACGGAAGCCGGCGTCGGTGCACTCTACCTGGGGAAGGTCACCACGCCGTTCGAGTTGCGCGGAGCAGCGAACGACACGCTCGGCGTGATGCGCTCCACCAGCCTCTATCTGCGGGAAGACGGCACCACCGGCACCGTCAGCCAGATCGACCTGAGCGTGTAGGCCTGCGGTAAGCGGGGCTTCAGTCCTCGACCAGCCGCAGGTCGAGCCCGGAGGCCGTGAACTTGCCGGCCATTGCGGGCTCGCCATTTGCCGAGAGTTCGCGCAGTGCTTCGCCGAGGCGCCGAACGGCGATAGTCGCCAGCATCGTGCGGAACAACTCGCGCAATTCGTCGGTTGCAAGCGCCAACGCGGAAGGGTTGACCTCGAGATAGATCGTCGAATTCACCGAGGTGACCGTCGTCATGTGACGATGCTGGACGCTGTCGAGCCACGCGATCTCGCCGAACACCTCTCCCACGCCGCGGCGACTCACACGCCGGCCATCGATCGACACCTCGACCTCGCCATCGACGACAACGCCAAAGCGCTGATCCGCATCGCCCTCGCGAATCAGAGTCGTCCCGCCGTCGACGACACGCCAGGACGAAATGCGCAACACCTCCCACAGCTCGATGTCATCGAACTCGGTGAAGAAAGCCAGCTTGCGCAGCAGCGAAAAGCGGCTGGTGTCGGGCGGCACATAGGTATCGTCGACCAACTGATAGCGCACCGCCGACAGCTCCTTCGCAAACTCTGCACCGTTCTTGTAGCGCGAATACAGGTCCTTTTCGAGCGCCTTGCGGATTACGGCATCGATCTGGTCGGGCAACTCGGGATTGAGCTGCGAGACCCGCGGCGGATCGGCATTGATGATCTTGTAGATCAGCTGCGCCGGATTGCTCGCCCGGAAAGGCAGTCGTCCGGTGAGGAGATTGAACAGCACGACCCCGAGCGAATAAAGATCGGTCTTCTGATTGAGCTGATAGCCCTTGATCTGCTCGGGACTCATGTAGGCCGGCGAACCGACCCCCATGATGAAGGTCGAGTCCGACTCCACCTTCTTGCTGATGTTCAGCGCGAGACCGAAGTCGGTGATCTTCACGTTATCCTGATCATCGACGAGGATGTTCGCCGGCTTGATGTCGCGATGGACGATGCCCTGCCGATAGGCGTAGTCGAGCGCCATGCAGCACTTGAACACGATCCCGATCGCTCGGTGTACCGGCAGCATGCGCTCGAAGCTGCAATAGCGCTCGAGCGATTCTCCCGGGAAATACTCCATGACGACGTAAGCCTGCTCGGCTTCGATCACGACGTCGTGCACGTGGATGATGTGCGGATGATCGAGGCGCGTCGAAACCGCCCTCTCCGCCTTGAGCAGCTTCAGCAGGCGCCGGTTCCACTTCGACTCGTCCTTCGACTTGTCGTTGAAACGGATCAGCTTGACGGCGACCGGCACCGGCCAATCGACGGACTCCGCCATATAGACGACCGCCGTCGCACCGCGACCCACCTCCTTCACGATGCGGTACTTCCCGATTGTCAGCGGCATCTCGCTCATGTGTGATCCGGACCCAGCCTCTCGCGCGACATTCGAATCGCCGTTCGGACTTTAATCCTGACATATGCGGGCGCGCACGGGCAACCCGACAATTTTTTGTAACCGCCCCCTTGAAACTGGACCAGCCGGCCCAATCTCACGCCCGTCGAACGAACACAGGGAGTTCCACCCCATGCAGGAAAACAAGCCCTACGCCGAGGCCCCCGAAGTGCTGCTGCAGGCCACTGCGGAACAATCCGGCAACGCCCCCCAGAGTGAAACGGCCGCCGAGCCCACGGGCGACAGGATGCCCAGCCTCGAGGAATCGCTGCGCCAGGCCGAACTGAAGGCCGCCGAGCACCACGATGCCTGGCTGCGGGCCAAGGCCGAGGGCGAAAACATCCGGCGGCGCGCGCAGGAAGACATCGCCAAGGCGTCGAAGTTCGCAGCGGAAAAGTTCGCAAATGCCATGCTGCCCGTCAAGGACAGCCTCGAGGCTGCACTGGCGACGGAGAACCAGACGATCGAAAGCCTGCGCGAAGGTGTCGAGTTGACCCTGAAACAGCTCGCCGCCGCCTTCCAGACCGCGGGCGTGACCGACGAGAACCCGGTCGGCAGCAAATTCGACCCTAACCGCCACCAGGCCATCGCAATGATCGAGGCCGATGGCGAACCGAACACCGTGGTGAGCGTGCTGCAAAAGGGCTACATGCTGCACGAGCGCGTGCTCCGTCCGGCAATGGTAACCGTCTCCAAGGGCAAGAGTGCCTGAGTTCGGGGCACCACTTGAAATCTGCGACGACACCCCTAACTAACTGACAACGCAATCCGGCAAGCCGAGGCCCCGAGCGGACCAAACCGCCCGCATCCCCGGCTCTCCCCTCACCCGAAAGGAACTGACATGGGCAAGATCATCGGCATCGACCTGGGCACCACCAACAGCTGCGTTTCCGTGATGGAAGGCGGCAAGCCCAAGGTCATCGAAAACTCCGAAGGCGCACGCACGACGCCATCGATCGTCGCGTATGCGGAGGACGGCGAAATCCTGACCGGCGCACCGGCGAAGCGCCAAGCGGTCACCAACGCACGGAACACCCTGTTCGCGGTGAAGCGTCTCATCGGCCGCCGCTTCGAGGAAAAGGAAGTGCAGAAGGACATCGACCTGATGCCCTTCACCATCTGCAAGGCCGACAACGGCGACGCCTGGGTCGAGGTGCGCGGCAAGAAGATCGCGCCGCCGCAGGTCTCCGCCGAGGTGCTGCGCAAGATGAAGAAAACCGCCGAAGACTACCTCGGCGAGGAAGTCACCGAAGCCGTCATCACCGTGCCGGCGTACTTCAACGACAGCCAGCGCCAGGCGACCAAGGACGCCGGCCGCATCGCCGGTCTTGAAGTCAAGCGCATCATCAACGAGCCGACCGCCGCGGCGCTCGCGTTCGGCATGGACAAGAAGCCGGGCGACTCGAAGATTGCCGTGTATGACCTCGGCGGTGGCACCTTCGACATCTCGATCATCGAGATCGCCGACATCGACGGCGAACACCAGTTCGAAGTGCTCGCCACCAACGGCGACACCTTCCTCGGCGGCGAGGACTTCGACCAGCGCCTGATCGACTACATCGTCACCGAGTTCAAGAAGGAACAGGGCGTCGACCTCAAGAACGACGTGCTCGCGCTGCAGCGCCTGAAGGAAGCGGCCGAGAAGGCCAAGATCGAGCTTTCGTCGTCGCAGCAGACCGAGGTGAACCTGCCCTACATTACCGCCGACGCGACCGGCCCCAAGCACCTCGCGATCAAGATCACC
This sequence comes from Aromatoleum toluolicum, assembly GCF_012911005.2. GTDB lineage: Bacteria > Pseudomonadota > Gammaproteobacteria > Burkholderiales > Rhodocyclaceae > Aromatoleum > Aromatoleum toluolicum. The sequence goes on from NZ_WTVS01000001.1 coordinate 196,220, forward strand.
CGCGCGAAGTTCGAGTCGCTGGTGGACGACCTCGTCGAGCGCACCATCGAACCGTGCCGCATCGCACTGAAGGATGCGGGCGTGAAGGTCTCCGACATCGACGACGTGATCCTTGTCGGCGGCCAGACGCGCATGCCCAAGGTGCAGGACAAGGTCAAGGAGTTCTTTGGCAAGGAGCCGCGCAAGGACGTGAACCCGGACGAGGCCGTCGCGGTAGGCGCATCGATCCAGGGCGGCGTTCTGCAGGGCGAAGTCAAGGATGTGCTGCTGCTCGACGTCACCCCACTGTCGCTCGGCATCGAAACCCTCGGCGGCGTCATGACCAAGCTGATCCAGAAGAACACCACGATCCCGACCAAGGCTTCGCAGGTGTTCTCGACCGCGGACGATAACCAGAACGCAGTGACGATCCACGTGCTGCAGGGCGAGCGCGAAATGGCCAGCGGCAACAAGAGCCTCGGCCAGTTCAACCTGTCCGACATCCCGCCCGCGCCGCGCGGCATGCCGCAGATTGAGGTCACCTTCGACATCGACGCGAACGGCATCCTGCACGTGTCGGCGAAGGACAAGGCCACCGGCAAGGAAAACAAGATCAAGATCCAGGCCAACTCGGGTCTGTCGGACGACGAGATCCAGCGCATGGTGCAGGACGCCGCCGCGCACGCCGAAGAGGACAAGAAGGCACACGAACTGGTCGACGCCCGCAACCAGTGCGACGCGCTGGCGCATTCGGTGAAGAAGTCGCTCACCGAGTACGGCGACAAGATCGATGCCGACGAGAAGGCCAAGATCGAGGCCGCGATCAAGGACGCCGAGGAGTCGCTGAGGAGCAACGACAAGGCCACGATCGAAGCCAAGACCCAGGCCCTCGCGATGGCCAGTCAGAAGCTGGGCGAACAGATGTACGCCCAGGCCCAGGGCGCCGAAGCCGGCGCAACGGGTGCCGCAGGCGGCGCGTCGAGTGGATCGAAGGCGGCCGACGCCGACGTCGTGGACGCCGAGTTCACGGAAGTCAAAGACAAGAAGTGATCGCCCGCCGGGCGGCGAGATGATGGCCGAGCCGACGCCGGAGCAGCATTTCCGGCAGGCTCGGCCTTTGCATGACAGGGAGGCCCGTGCGGCCACCCCAGCCTGAGCGACAGGAAATGGCAACGAAACGGGATTACTACGACGTACTGGGTGTCAATCGCGACGCCTCGGACGACGAAATCAAGAAGGCCTACCGCAAGCTGGCCATGAAGCACCATCCGGACCGCAATCCGGACAGCAAGGACGCCGAGGACAAGTTCAAGGAGGCCAAGGAAGCCTACGAGATCCTCTCCGACGCACAGAAGCGCGGCGCCTACGACCGCTATGGCCACGCCGGCGTCGATCCGTCGGCCGGCGGAGGACCGGGCGGCCAGGGCTTCGACGGCTTTGCCGACGCGTTCTCGGACATCTTCGGCGACATCTTCGGCGGAGGTGGCGGCCGCGGCCGCTCGAATGTCTATCGCGGCGCAGACCTGCGCTACAACCTCGAGATTTCGCTGGAAGAAGCCGCACGCGGGGCGGAAAAGACGATCCGCATTCCGACCGTGGAAGAGTGCGACACCTGCCACGGCAGCGGCGCAAAGCCCGGCACCCAGCCCAAGCCCTGCCCCACCTGCGGCGGCGCCGGCCAGGTGCGCATCCAGCAAGGCTTCTTCTCGATCCAGCAGACCTGCCCAAAGTGCCACGGCACCGGGCGCATCATCCCCGACCCCTGCCGCGACTGCGGCGGCGCCGGCCGCGTGAAGCGCCAGAAGACGCTGGAGGTGAAGATTCCCGCGGGCATCGACGAAGGCATGCGACTGCGCCATGCGGGCCACGGCGAGCCCGGCGTCAATGGCGGCCCCCCGGGCGACCTCTACGTCGAGATCCACATCCGGCAGCACTCGGTGTTCCAGCGCGACCACGATGACCTGCACTGCGAGATGCCGATCAGCTTCACGACCGCCGCGCTGGGTGGAGAGATCGAGATCCCTACGCTCGAGGGCATGGCACGCCTCAAGATCCCGTCTGAAACGCAGAGCGGGAGGGTCTTCCGCCTGCGCGGCAAAGGCATCCGCAACGTGCGCTCTCAAGCGCACGGCGACCTGCTGTGCCACGTCGTCGTCGAGACCCCGGTGAACCTTACCGAGCGTCAGAAGGAGCTGCTGCGCGAATTCGAGGAAGTGTCACGCGGCGATGCCGATCGCCACAACCCCAAGGCCAAGTCCTGGATGGACAAGGTGAAGGAGTTCTTCGGCGGCTGACACCGCGCACGGATTGGCCGCACCAAGGAACTGCGGTGCAGCCGATCCGCAACCGCTGAATCTGCCCGACTGCGCCCCGCGTCGCGGGGCGCAAACCCATCAAACTCAAACGCTTATGCGCGCCGCCAGAGGGTCCCCTGCGGCGTATCCTCGAGCGCGATGCCCCGCGCCAGCAGGTCGGCACGGATCCGGTCCGCCTCGGCGAAATTCCTCGCCTTCTTGGCCTCGGCGCGCTGTTCGATCAGGACCTCGATCTCGCCGGCCTCGTCACTCCCCGCTTCCACAGTGCCGCCCTGAAGGAAGGCCACCGGATCGCGTCCGAGCAGGCCCAGCACCCCACCCAGGCCCTTCAGCTGTGCCGCCATGACTGCCGATCCGCCACGATTCGCCTCGTTCGCGAGATCGAACAGCACTGCGACCGCCTCGGCGGTATTGAAGTCGTCGTCCATGGCTTCGCGGAAGCGCCGCGCGTGCACCTCCTCCCAGTCGATCGGCGCACCCGCCGGCGCGACGTTGCGCAGCGCCGTGTACAGGCGCGTCAGCGACTGGCGGGCATCCTCGAGATGCGCGTCCGAGTAATTGAGCGGGCTGCGATAGTGCGCGCGGAGGATGAAGAAGCGCACCACCTCGGCGTCGTATTTCTTCAGCACGTCGCGGATCGTGAAGAAATTGCCGAGCGACTTCGACATCTTCTCGTCATCGACGCGGACGAAGCCGTTGTGCATCCAGTAGTTCACGAAGGTGTGCCCATGGGCACCTTCCGACTGCGCGATTTCGTTTTCATGGTGCGGGAACTGCAGGTCCTGCCCGCCACCGTGGATGTCGAAATGCTCGCCGAGCAGGTCCGAGCTCATCGCGGAGCATTCGATGTGCCAGCCGGGGCGACCCTCGCCCCACGGCGACGCCCATTTCACCTCCGCCGGCTCTTCGGCACGTGCATGCTTCCACAGCACGAAATCCAGCGGATCCTGCTTCTCGCCCGCAATTTCCACTCGCTCGCCCGCACGCAACTCGTCGAGCGACTTGCCCGACAACTTGCCGTAGCCGTCGAACTTGCGCACCGAATAGCACACGTCGCGGTTCTCCGCGACGTAAGCGAGCCCCTTGTGGCGCAGCCGCTCGATCAGGGATTGCATCTGCCCCACGTACTCCGTCGCACGCGGCTCATGGTCGGGCCGCATCACGCCGAGCGCGTCGGCATCCTCGTGCATCGCGGCGATGAATCGGTCGGTCAGCAAACGGATCGATTCGCCGTTCTCACCGGCACGGCGAATGATCTTGTCATCGATATCCGTAATGTTTCTGACATAAACGAGATCAAGACCGCTCGATCGCAGCCAGCGCGCGACCATGTCGAACACAACCATTACGCGGGCATGACCCAGATGACAAAGGTCATACACGGTCATGCCGCAGACATACATCCGAACCTTTCCGGGCTCGATCGGAACGAAGATTTCTTTCTTTCGCGTCAGTGTGTTGTGGATCTGAAGCATGGCATTTTCCGCAAGGCGGCACAGAAAGACAGCATTCGACGGGACGGTATTCCGCGCCAGAGAGGAGCGCCATCCGGAAAGCGTCGGGGAGGACCGCCACGTTCGCACCGGCACGGCTACCCCGCCGTGATGCGGCTCCCGTTATTTGATAGAATGTTGCGTTAAATCCGCGTGGATCAACGGAAACCGAGCGATTCTAACACAATGAACATGCGTCCCAATTCAGCCTTGGCCGTGATGGCCCTCATCCTCAGCCTTGGCTCGGCTCCGCTGCTGCATGCGGCCGACAACGTCGCCCAGATTCAGTCGCTCGTGAATCAGGGTCAGCATGCGCAGGCGCTGGCAATGGCCGACCGGGTGCTCGCGGGCAACGCCAAGGAACCGCAGGCGCGCTTCCTCAAGGGAATCGCACTGACCGAACTCAACCGCCCGGACGAAGCCGTCGCGGTATTCCAGAAGCTCACCGAGGACTTCCCGGAACTGCCGGAGCCCTATAACAACCTCGCCGTCTTGTACGCTCAGCAGCGCCAGTACGACAAGGCGCGCTCTGCCCTCGAAATGGCAATTCGCACCCACCCGAGCTACGCGACCGCACACGAGAACCTCGGCGACGTCTACGCACGGCTCGCGAGTCAAGCCTACGACAAGGCCTTGCAGCTGGACTCGGCGAACGCCGCTGCACAGTCCAAGCTCGCGTTGATCCGCGAGATGATGTCCTCCGGTTCGCGGACGCGCGTTGGGGGGCAGGCCGCACCGACACGCACTGCCGCCGTGGCGCCGGCAGCGGCACCCGCCCCGGCACCGGCGGCAGCCGCGGTTGCTGCAACTCCCGCAGCACCCGCCACGCCCGTGCCGACCAACGCTGCGCCTGCCCCTTTGGCCAAGCCGGCTGCACCTGTCGCGGCGCCGGCCGCCGCGGCTGCGCCGACTGCCGCGGCCACATCGCCCGCACCTGCGGCCGCCGCACCTGCTGCGGCCGCCGCACCTGCGGCCGCTGCGGCACGAACCGTCCGCGCGGCAACGTCGGAACCGGTTGCAGTCGACGCCAGCGCCGAGCGCGAAGCGCTGCAAACGGTCGAAGCATGGGCCAAGGCATGGGCGCGCAAGGACGTGAAAACTTACCTCGGCTTCTACGACAAGGAGTTCCTCACCCCGGGCGGCGTGTCCCGCAAGGCGTGGGAAGACGAACGCGAACAGCGCGTAGGTAAACCCGGCCGCATTGCCGTCGACATCGAGAAGCCCACCGCCAAGGTGGACGGCGAGGTGGCAACCGTACGTTTTCGCCAGAACTACGAGTCCGCCGGCTTCAGCTCCAGCACGACCAAGACGCTCGAACTCGTCAAGCGTAACGGTTCGTGGCGCATCCGCCAGGAGCGCGTCGGAGGATGAAGGGAGTATCCATCGGACGAATAGCATTCGTCCGCATGCTGGTCACATTGGCCGCGGCAACCCTGCCGCTGGCCGCTGCTTCCGCTCCACACGGCATCTCGGATTCCGGCCCGGATGCATCGCTTGACTACGTCTTCACCGAGATCGAAGCAAACCGGCTGGACGCGGCACTCGAACGAACCGAGGAAGTGCTGCGCGTCTACCCCAACTTCCGGCTTGCCCATCTGATCAAGGGGGACCTGCTGCTGGCACGCTCCAAACCGATCTCGACGTTCGGCAATGCGCCAGCACCCGCCGAGCGGGTCAACGAACTGCGCGACGAAGCTATCGCCCGACTGCGCGCGTATCGCGAACGGCCCACAGCGGCGAGCTACATCCCGCGCTACCTCCTGCAGATGGGGCCGGACCAGCGCTTTGCGGTCGTCGTCGACACCAAGCGGGCACGCCTGTACGTATACGCCAACGAAGGCGGGAAGCCGCGCTTCGTCGCCGACTATTACATCAGTCACGGCAAGGCCGGCACGGACAAGCGCGTCGAGGGCGACAACAAGACGCCGCTTGGCGTGTATGAGGTGACCTCCTTCATCGAGCAGGCCAAGCTGCCGGATCTGTACGGCAGCGGCGCCTTCCCGATCAATTACCCCAACGAGTGGGATCGACGGCTCGGCCGCACCGGGCACGGAATCTGGCTGCACGGGACACCGAGCAACACCTACGCCCGCCCGCCGCTCTCGTCCGAGGGCTGTGTCACGCTCGCGAACCAGGACTTTCTCAAGCTTTCGAACTTCGTCGAGCCCGGGCTCACGCCGGTAATCATCAGCAACGAGATCGAATGGCTGTCACTGGACGACTGGCAGGCCGAACGCCGCAACCTGCAGCTTGCGATCGAGGACTGGCGCCGGGACTGGGAAAAGACCGGAGAAGTGGGCCGGTACCTCTCGCACTATTCGAAGGACTTTCGCAGCGATACCCAGAATCTCGCGGAATGGTCGGAGCAGAAGCGCAAGGTCGCAGCCAGCCGCCAGTGGATCAAGGTGCGCCTCGACAAATTGAGCATGTTCCGGAATCCGGGGCGCGACGATATCGTGGTCGTGACCTTCGAGCAGGACTATCGCAGCGACGACCTGTCCGACCGTGTCCGCAAGCGCCAGTATTGGCTCAAGGAAGGCGGTCGCTGGAAGATCGTCTATGAAGGCAAGGCCTGACGGCCGTCAGATATTTTTTTACTCCCGAACGGAAGGTCGACATGAAGCGCCTATTCGCAAGTCTGTTCCTTTTCCTCTGGTGCGCCATCGCACAGGCCGCCAATCCCGTTGTGGAACTGCGCACCAACCAGGGGACGATCCTCCTCGAACTATTTGCTGACAAGGCACCCAAGTCGGTGGAAAACTTCCTCGAGTACGCGAAGAGCGGGCACTACAGCGGCACGATCTTCCACCGCGTCATCGACGGTTTCATGGTCCAGGGCGGAGGTTTCGACGGATCGCTGAATCAGAAGCCCACGCGCGCACCGATCGAGAATGAGGCCAAGAACGGGCTGCGCAACGAAACGGGGACGCTCGCTATGGCACGGACCTCCGACCCGCATTCCGCGACCGCGCAATTCTTCATCAACCTCGTCGACAACAGCTTCCTCGACTACCCGTCCCGCGACGGGTGGGGCTATGCGGTGTTCGGCAAGGTCACGAGCGGCATGGACGTCGTGCAGAAGATCGGCAAGACGCGCACCGGCCTCGTTCGCGGCATGCGCGACGTCCCGGCGGAACCGATGATCATCGAGTCGGTCCGCCTCGTCGAGACCGCCAAGACCGGCCAAACCAAGTAACGCCCCCCAAGGAGCCCAACATGGCAGTCAAGCTTCATACGAATCACGGCACGATCACCCTCGAACTCGACGCCGACAAGGCACCCGAGACGGTCAAGAACTTCCTCGACTACGTCAGCGCCGGTCATTACGACAACACGGTCTTCCATCGCGTGATCAAGAATTTCATGATCCAGGGCGGCGGTTTCGAGCCCGGCATGAAGCAGAAGCCCACCCGCGCAGAGATCAAGAATGAGGCCGATAACGGCCTGAAGAACCTGACAGGCACGATCGCGATGGCCCGGACCCAGGCGCCCCACTCCGCCACGGCCCAGTTCTTCATCAACGTCGTCGATAACGACTTCCTCAATTTCCGCTCGCCGGATATCCAGGGCTGGGGCTACTGCGTTTTCGGGCGCGTCACCGAAGGCATGGACGTCGTGAACAGCATCCGCGCGGTGCGTACGGGTTCGAGCGGTTTCCACCAGGACGTGCCGGTCGAGGACGTCATCATCGAACGCGCCGAAATCGTCTGATTTGGCCGGGCCGACCTGTATCAGCATTGCGAACGCGCATGTCGGCCCTCTTCATCGCGGATCTCCATCTCGCGGACCAGCGCCCGGACAATACCCGCGCGTTCCTCGACTTGCTTGCAGGGCGAGCGCGCGAGGTAGGCTCGCTGTACATCCTCGGAGATCTGTTCGAGTACTGGGCCGGTGACGACGATCGCGATTCGCCGCTGAATCGCGAGATCGGCGACGCCCTTGCGACACTCGCGGCGCGGGGTACGCAAATCGGCTTTGTCGCCGGAAATCGCGACTTCCTCGTCGGCGAGCACTTTGCCCGCCGCGCCGGACTGATCATCCTCTCGGATCCGACGGTCGTCGATCTCGACGGCCGTCGGGTGCTGCTTACTCACGGCGACACCCTCTGCACCGACGACCATGCCTACCAGGCTTTCCGGCAACAGGTCCGCGACCCGCAGTGGCAGAGGGCATTTCTTGCGCGCCCCCTCGAAGAACGCAAGCAGGTGATCGACGGCCTGCGTCGGCACAGCGAAACGGCCAAGCAGGAAAAGGCCATGGAAATCATGGACGTTAACACGGCAGCAGTGGATGCCCTGCTGCGTGCCCACGGCTACCCGACGCTCATCCACGGCCACACGCACCGGCCGGCACGCCATCTGCATCAGGTGGACGGCCGGGCCTGCGAGCGCTGGGTCCTCTCCGATTGGCGCGGAACGGCGAGTTGGCTGCTTTGGGACGGCACGGACTTCCGCCCCGGCCCTTAAGTAAATTCCGCAGACCACACGGCGAGCGCCAGCCGCTCGCCGCCGCGCCGACTGTCAGGCCGTGAGGCCGCGCGCGAGATCCGCGCGCAAGTCCCCAACCGCCTCCAGACCGACAGCGATCCGCAGCAGTCCCTCGGTAATGCCTGCGGCAGCACGTGCTTCGGCACTGATCCGCCCATGCGTCGTGGACGCCGGATGCGTGATGGTGGTCTTGGTATCGCCAAGGTTCGCAGTGATCGAGATCATGCGCGTCGAATCCACGACTCGCCATGCCCCCTCGCGCCCGCCGCCAACCTCGAAGCTGACAATTGCGCCGCCGGACTTCTGCTGCCGCATCGCGAGGTCGTGCTGCGGATGGGAGAACAGGCCGGGGTAGTACACCCGCTCGACACCCGGCTGTTGCTCGAGCCAGCGCGCGAGTTCGAGCGCCGTCGCCGACTGCGCCTCCATGCGAATGCGCAGGGTTTCCAGCCCCTTCAGAATCACCCACGCATTGAACGGCGAAATCGAGGGTCCCGCCGTGCGCAGGAACTTCAGCACTTCGTCGACGATGACCTTGTTGCCGACAACTGCCCCACCCAGCACCCGCCCCTGCCCGTCGAGGTATTTCGTCGCCGAATGCACGACGACATCGGCGCCCAGTTCGAGTGGGCGCTGCAGCGCAGGCGTGCAGAAACAGTTATCGACTGCGAGGATTGCGCCGCCAGCATGGGCGATCTCGGCCACGGCGGCGATGTCGATAACCTCGGTGAGGGGGTTCGACGGCGTCTCGATGAAGAACAGCCGCGTGCGCGCCTTGATCGCAGCGCGATAGGCATCGAGGTCGGTCGCGGGCACAAAGGTCGTCTCGATGCCGAATTTCGCGAGGATCGTCCCGAAGAGCTGCTGCGTCGCCCCGAAGAGCCCCATCGACGCGACCACGTGGTCACCGGCCTGCAGGGTCGCCATGGCGAGCGACAGGATCGCGGCCATGCCCGATGCGGTGGCGACGCAGGCTTCGCCGCCTTCGAGGGCGGCGAGGCGCTGCTGCATCGCCGTCACGGTCGGATTCGTGAAGCGCGCGTAGACGTTGCCCTCGTCCGCGCCCGAGAAGCGGGCCGCGGCCTGCGCGGCGCTCTCGAAGACGAAGCTCGACGTGAGATAGAGGGCTTCGCTATGTTCATTGAACTGGCTGCGCGCAATGCCCGCGCGCACCGCCAGGGTGTCGAACTCGTAGTCGCTCATGTCCGCTCAGTTGTCCTGCTCAGTTGTCCTGATTGGCAACCAGGTTCAAGTCGAGTTGTCCGCCTTCACCGTCGTCGCCCGATTTGGTCTCGCCGCGCTGGTTCTCGACGCCATTCAGGTATTCGGGCGTGATGTCGCCGGTGATGTAGGTGCCGTCGAAACAGGACGTCTCGAAGAACTTGATTGCGGGGTTGACAGCCCGCACGGCAGCCTTGAGATCGGCGAGATCCTGATAGATCAGTCCGTCCGCTCCGATGACACGGCAGATCTCTTCCTCGTTGCGGTCGGCCGCGATCAGTTCGGTCCGGGTCGGCATGTCGATGCCGTAGACGTTCGCATAGCGAACCGGCGGCGCCGCAGAAGCGAGGTACACCTTCACGGCGCCGGCGTCGCGGGCCATGGTGACGATCTCGCGGCTGGTGGTACCGCGCACGATCGAGTCGTCGACCAGCAGCACCTTCTTGCCCTTGAATTCCTGCGGGATGGTATTGAGCTTCTGGCGCACCGACTTACGCCGGGTCGCCTGGCCGGGCATGATGAAGGTGCGCCCGATATAGCGGTTCTTCACGAAACCTTCGCGGTACGGAAGGTTCAGCCGGTGGGCCATCTCCATCGCAGAAGGACGGCTGGAATCGGGGATGGGGATCACGACGTCGATGTCCGCGTGGGGTACGACGCGCTTGAGCTTGTCGGCGAGGAATTCGCCCATTTTCACGCGCGACTCGTATACCGACACTCCGTCGATCACCGAATCCGGACGCGCGAGGTACACGAACTCGAACATGCACGGCGCTTCGACCGTCTTTTCCGCACACTGGCGGCTGCGGAAATTGCCCTGCGTGTCGATGAGGATCGCTTCGCCCGGCGCCACGTCACGCAGTGTCTTGAAGCCGAGCACGTCCATCGCCACCGACTCGGATGCCACGAGCCACTCTTGGCCGCCGTCGACATCATTGCGCCCGACGACCAGCGGACGAATGCCGAACGGATCGCGGAACGCCAGCAGGCCGAAGCCGGCGATCATCACGACGACCGCGTAAGCGCCACGGCAGCGACGATGCACGCCCGCCACGGCGCGGAACACGGCATCCTCGTCGAGCTTGAAGCCCTTCGCAGCGGCCTGCAGTTCGTGCGCGAGCACGTTCAGCAGCACCTCCGAATCGGAATTGGTATTGATGTGGCGAAGGTCCGAGAGGAACATCTCACGCTTCAGTTCCTCGGAATTCGTCAGGTTGCCGTTATGGGCCAGCAGCAGGCCGAAAGGCGAATTGACGTAGAAAGGCTGCGCTTCGGCCGGATTGCACGCCGACCCCGCAGTCGGGTAACGGACATGGCCGATACCCCAATTGCCTTCCAGATTGCGCATGTTGCGCGTGCGGAACACGTCGCGCACGAGCCCTGGCCCCTTGTGCATGAGGAAGCGCCCCCCCTCCGACGTCGCGATGCCTGCCGCATCCTGTCCGCGGTGCTGCAGCACCTGCAGGCCGTCATAGAGCAACTGATTGACCGGGGATTTTGCAACGACCCCAATGATTCCGCACATGGAATAGCACCTATCTGAATCGAATCTTTGTAGCCACCACATCGGGCAGCCACGGTTTGGCAGCAATGACCGCCGTCTCCAGCGGAGGAGCAAACATCGCGTTGGACCACCACGGTTCACGCGCAATCCCGATCAGACCGCCGAGCAGCACCACCGCGAGGGCGATGGCAATACCGCGGGCGACACCGAAAAATGCTCCGAACACCCGGTCGGCAGTGCCCAACCCGACCGCCTTGAGCAGCTCGCGAAGCAGGAAGCGCAACAACGCAGCCAGCATCAGGACCGCGACGAAGATCAGCGCGAATCCCGCAATCTGGCGCCAGGCCGGATCGACGATCATGCCGCCGAACAGCACTGCCGCATCCCCCGCGTAGCGCCATGCCGCAAAGAGGGCAACCGCCCATGCGAGCAGCGCGATCACCTCGCTGACCAATCCGCGCCACATGCCGACTGCTGCCGACAACGCGAGAACGCCGAGGAACACATAATCGAATACCGTCATCGCAGTGATCTGCGCGAGCTCATTTCGGCACGACCGAACCGCCCATTCCGCTCGCCCGGACCCGCTGGGCAGCCTTTTCGGCGTCGTCGCGTCCGCCGAACGGCCCGACCCGCACGCGCGTCATCGCGCCGACCTTCTCAGTGTAGGCGGCGAAACCCCGTCTTTTGAGGTCTGCCGCAATCGACGCGGCCTTGCCACCATCGCCGAAGGCACCGATCTGGACGACAAAGGCACTTCCCGCCACCGTGGGGGGAGGCAACGCCTGCTTGCCTTCGAGAATCGCTTGGGCGCGAGCGCTATCGGTTAGAGCGTCCTTAGCCGCCGGCTTCACGGGCTCGACCGCAGCGCTTGCCGAACCGGACACCCGTGGTACATCGGGTGTCGCGGGCGCAGGAGCCGGACGTTGCGCAGGCGGCACACTTGCGCTGGTTTCCTGCCTCGGCGCCTCGGGTGAACCCGCAGCGGGCGGTTGCTCCTCGGGCGGAGGCGCCAGTTGCGGATCGGGGTCACGCGCCGGCCGACTGGCAATGGGGCGCGAGAGCGTGTTGTCGGCCTCGCGGTCGGGGATCGTGACCTGTATATCCTGAGCCGGGGCGCTCGGCTCCTGATCCATCACCATGGGGAGGATGATCGCGGCGAGCAACGCCAGAGCGGCCGCCCCCACCAAGCGACGCCTGGCGCGCTTCTTGAGTTCGACGTTGTCGCTATCGGTCACGCGGAGCCTCAATGACGAGCGGCGCGGACGGCTGCCAGCACATCCGCGACCGTCAGGAACGAGCCAAAGGCTACGATTCTATCACCCTCGCCTGCAGTTTTCCGGGCAGCCGCATAGGCCTCCGCGGGGCTCTCGAAACGCAGGATATCGCCGCGCACGCCGACGCTGCGCAGGCGCTGCTCGAGACGCTCGGCGCTGAGCCCGCGCGCACCGGGGAGACTGACGAGCATCCAGTGATCGACGCGATCCTGGATCAGTTTCACCACGCCTTCCACGTCCTTGTCCGCGAGCATGCCCAGAACTGCCCACGTCTCCGGGAAGAAGCCCATGTTGGACAGGTTCTCGGACAGCACGCCCGCGGCCTGCGGATTATGCGCGACGTCGAGTACCACCGAGGGTCGTCCGGGCAGCACCTGGAAGCGCCCGGGCAGCTCGACGAGCATCAGCCCCTGGCGGACCGCCTGCATGGATACGGGAATCCGCTGTCGCAGGGTTTCCAGCGCCATCAGCACTGCCGACGCATTCAGGAGCTGATTGGCCCCGCGCAACGCAGGATAGGCAAGCCCCCCTCGGCGCGCGCCGCCCTTGCTCCACCAAGTCCATTGGGTGCGGTCACCGCTGAATCCAAAATCCTCGCCAACCAGCTTCAGGTCGGCGCCGATCGCACGCGCATGGTCGACCAGCGTGGCGGGGACCATCGGATCGGAACAGATCGCCGGACGCCCCGCGCGGAAAATGCCGGCCTTCTCGAAGCCGATCTTCTCTCGCGTGTCGCCCAGCCAGTCCATATGGTCCATCGCGATTCCAGTCACGATGGCGCAGTCGGGCTCGAGCACATTTACCGCGTCGAGGCGCCCACCGAGGCCGACTTCGAGGATCACGACGTCGAGCTGCGCACGGCAAAATGCCCACCAGGCGGCAAGCGTGCCGTGCTCGAAATAGGTCAGCGGAGTCCCGTCGCGCGCCTCCTCGACGGCGCGAAAGGCGTCCATCAGGATCTGGTCATCGACCTCGCGTCCTTCGATGCGCACGCGCTCGTTGTAACGCAGCAGGTGCGGGGATGTGTAGCAGCCGACGCGATATCCGGCGGCGAGCAGGATCGCCTCGAGCATCGCGCAGGTCGAGCCCTTGCCGTTCGTGCCTCCAACGGTGATCACCACGGCATCGCTGCGCACGCCGAGCGCATCGCGCACGCGGGATACGCGATCCAGGCCTAGCTGGATCTGGACTGCATGGCGGCTTTCGAGCAGCTCGAGCCAGCCGCTCAGGGAATCGGGAAGATGCATGAAGTGGATCGGGAATCAGACGCCAATGGCGGGCTGGCGCGTCAGCAGGGTCAGAAGTTCGGCGACCTTCGAACGCATCTCGCGCCGATCGACAATCATGTCGATCGCGCCCTTCTCCAGCAGGAACTCGGAGCGCTGAAATCCCTCGGGCAGGGTTTCGCGCACGGTCTGCTCGATCACGCGCGGCCCCGCAAAACCGATCAGGGCGCCCGGTTCGGCGATCACGACGTCGCCCATGAACGCGAAACTGGCCGACACGCCCCCCATCGTGGGGTCGGTGAGGATGGTGAGGAACGGCAGCTTGCGCTCGGCGAGCTGCGTGATCGCAGCCGTCGTCTTGGCCATCTGCATCAGCGAGAACAGGCCCTCCTGCATCCGGGCGCCGCCGGTGGCGGTGATGCAGATGAAAGGGAGGCGCTGCTCCACGGCCGCCTTGGCGCCACGCACGAAGCGCTCGCCGACGACCGACCCCATCGATCCGCCGAGAAAATCGAACTCGAAGCAGGCGACCACGACCGGCACGGTCAGGATGGAACCCTGCATCACGACCATCGCGTCGGCTTCGCCGGTATCGTCGTTAGCCGCCGACAGCCGCTCGGTGTAGCGCCGCGAGTCCTTGAACTTCAGCGGATCGACCGGCACCACCTCGCTGCCGATCTCGAAACGCGCTTCCGCATCGAGCAGCTGATCGAGCCGGGCCCGTGCGCGCAGGCGCTGGTGGTGACCGCACTTCGGGCACACGCTCTGGTTGCTTTCGAGATCGGAACGGTAGAGCACTGCCTCGCATGCCGAGCACTTGCTCCACAGGCCTTCCGGAATCGACTTGCGCGCAGCGCTCTCGGCGCGCTTGATCTTCGGCGGCAGCAGTTTCTGAAGCCAACTCATCGCGGAGCTCCTTGGATCTGGTCGAGCGCAGCACGCACGCCCTCAACGAAGTTCTTAACCCGGGCTACCGCCTGATCGCGCGGACTGTTTTCGATTTCCTCGATGATGCGACTGCCGATCACGACCGCGTCGGCAACCTCGCCGATACGGCGGGCCGATTCGGCATCGCGGATGCCGAATCCGACGCCGACCGGCATACCGACGCCCTGGCGAATCTGCGGCATGCGCGCGGCGACATCGTTGAAATCGAGCGCGCCCGAGCCGGTTACCCCTTTGAGCGACACGTAGTAGATGTAGCCGCTGCCGATGGTCGCGACCTCACGGATGCGCTGTTCGGTGGAAGTCGGCGCCAGCAGGAAGATCGGATCCATGCCGCCCGCCTTGAGCGCACGCGCAAACGCTTCGCATTCCTCTGGCGGGTAATCGACAACGAGGGCTCCGTCCACGCCGGCAGCGCCGGCTGCGGCGACGAACCGATCGACGCCCATGGCCTCGATCGGGTTCGCATAGCCCATCAGGACGACCGGCGTGTCGGAATTCGTTGCGCGGAAGTCGGACACCAGCGCGAGCACCTTGCGCAGGCTCATCCCGTTGAGGAGCGCACGCTCGGACGCGCGCTGGATGGTCGGGCCGTCCGCCATCGGGTCGGAGAACGGAACGCCCAGTTCAATGATGTCCGCCCCGCCATCGACGAGCGCATGCATCAGCGGCACGGTGAGTTCGGGAGCGGGGTCGCCCGCGGTGATGAAGGGGATCAGCGCCCGCCGCCCCGAGGCCTGCAGGCTCTGAAAAACTGTCTGGATTCTGGACATAAGCGGTATCGGGATGCGCGGGCCCGTCAAGGCCCGCGGAGTCAGAACTGAATGCCGGACTTTTCGGCGACAGTGTGCATGTCCTTGTCGCCGCGACCGGAGAGATTGACCAGCAGGATCTTGTCTCGCGGCAGGGTCGGCGCCAGCTTCGCTGCATACGCGAGGGCGTGGGACGACTCGAGCGCGGGGATGATGCCTTCGAGATGGCACAGGTTGTGGAAAGCGGCCAGCGCCTCCTCGTCGGTGACGCCGACATACTCCGCACGGTCGCTGTCCTTGAGCCAAGCATGCTCCGGCCCTACGCCCGGATAGTCGAGACCGGCCGAGATCGAGTGGGTCTCGATGATCTGGCCGTCGTCGCTCTGGAGCAGGTAGGTGCGGTTCCCGTGCAGAACGCCGGGTGTGCCGCCGGTGAGGCTGGCCGCATGGCGCCCGGACTCCAGCCCCTCGCCGTACGCTTCCACGCCGATCAGCCTGACCCCCGCAACGTCGATGTAGGGATGGAAGATACCCATCGCGTTCGATCCACCGCCGACGCACGCAATCACACAATCGGGCTGACGACCGGTCATCTCCGGCATTTGCACGAGGCATTCCTTGCCGATGACTGCCTGAAAGTCGCGCACCATCATCGGGTACGGATGTGGCCCGGCGACCGTGCCGATGATATAGAAGGTGTTATGGATGTTCGTGACCCAGTCGCGCATCGCTTCGTTGAGCGCGTCCTTCAGCGTCCTGGAGCCCGACTCTACGGGAACGACCTTCGCCCCCAGGAGCTTCATGCGGTACACGTTGGCAGCCTGGCGCTTCACGTCCTCGGCGCCCATGTACACCACGCACTCCATCCCGTAGCGTGCAGCCACCGTCGCCGTTGCAACGCCATGCTGACCCGCGCCGGTCTCCGCGATCACGCGCGGCTTGCCCATGTAGCGCGCTACGAGCGCCTGGCCGATGCAGTTGTTCACCTTGTGCGCGCCGGTGTGGTTCAGATCCTCGCGCTTGAGGTAGATCTGCGCGCCGCCGAGCGCATCCGACATGCGCCTCGCGTGGTAGATCGGGCTCGGACGACCGACGTAGTGCTTGAGCTCGTATTCGAACTCGGCCATGAAGGCCGGGTTGTTCCGGCACGCCTCGTAGGCGGCATTGAGTTCGTCCAGCGCAGGAATCAGCGTTTCTGCGACGAACACGCCGCCGTATGGCCCGAAATGGCCGCGCGCATCAGGAAACCGGTATGGCTTGTCAGCCGTCTGCATTGCGTACTCCTGCGACGAACGCGGCAATCCGTGCCGCATCCTTGATACCCTTTCCCGACTCGACGCCGCTGGACACATCGACAGCCCACGGCCTTACGCGGCGGACTGCCTCGGCGACGTTATCGGGATCCAGTCCACCGGAAAGGATGAGCGGCCGCCCGAGGCGCTCGGGAATCAGGGACCAGTCGAAAACCTTGCCTCCGCCGCCGTAGCCTTCGACAAACGCGTCGAGCAGCAATCCGGAAGCGGACGGGTGGGAAGCCGAGAATTCTACCAGATCGACCCCGGGGCGCACTCGCGCAGCCTTGATCCAGGGACGACCGAAGCCCGCACACACGCCTTCGGCCTCGTCGCCGTGAAACTGCAGGAGCTGCAACGGCACCTGCGCGAGCGCCTGCTGCACGTACGCCGGATCGGGATTCACGAAGAGGCCGACCGTGGTAACGAAGGGCGGTACCAGCGCGGCCAGCTCCGCCGCACGCTCGAACGCGACAAAGCGCGGGCTGGGCGGATAGAAGACCAGTCCGATGGCATCCGCGCCAGCCTCGACGGCGGCATGCACGTCCTCGGCGCGGGTCAGGCCGCAGATCTTGATTCGGGTTCTGGACACTCAGACGAAAGGGATACGCGGGAGCGCGATGATACGCCCTTCATCAGGCAGCGGCCAGTGCGAGGGGTACTCGACACCCGCGAGATACAGCCCGTCAGGGCAGAAGGTCATCGCCGCCCGGCTGCGGTCGCGCGACTGCAGCACTTCGGCCATCCACCCTGGCGGGTAACAGCCTTTCCCGACGTAAACCAGCGAACCGACCAAATTGCGCACCATATGATGCAGGAAGGCATTCGCCCAGAAATCGAAGACGATGTAGTCCCCGTCGCGCCGCACCTGCGCCTCATGCATCAGTTTGATCGGCGATTTCGCCTGGCACCCCGCGGCACGGAAGGCCGAAAAATCCTGCCAGCCCAGGAGGGAACGGGCGGCCTCCGCCATCGCCGCTTCATCGAGCGGTGGATGGAACCATCCCACGCGGCCGGCCAGGAGCGCAGGACGCACGGCCGAGTTGTAGAGGATGTAGCGGTAACGGCGCGAAACCGCACAGAAGCGCGCGTGGAAATCGTCACCGACTTCCACCGCCCAACGCACCGCGACCGGAGCCCTCATCCGGGCATTGGTACCGCGAACCCAGCCATGCAGCGAGCGCACCGATTGAGTGTCGAAATGCACCACTTGGGCCGTTGCGTGGACGCCGGCGTCGGTCCGCCCGGCGCAGTGCAGTCGCACCGGGTGACCGGCCATGCCGGAGAGCGCTGCCTCGAGATGGTCCTGCACGGTCTGCCCGTGGGACTGGCTCTGCCAGCCCTGAAAAGCGTCACCCGCATATTCGACGCCAAGCGCAATTCTCATCGTGTCACTCCGAACCACAACGCTGCGACGCCCAACACCACGAGCAAAGCCGCGAGATCCCGCCACGCGAAGGCTTCGCGGGCAAACACGATCCTGTCGGCGCTGTTGCCATTGATACCGTCATCCTCGAGCCAGTCGCGCCACGCAGCCGCAGGTGCCGAATCCACGTAGCGCAGAACGAGCATCAGACGTACCGCCAGCCGCTCCCTCGGGAGGCCCAGCCGTCCCAAGGGGCGCAGCAGGGCATGCAGACCGCCGACGAGACGCGACACAGGCAACCCCTCCAGCAGCAGCGCCACGCACAGCACCACCGCGACCAGGCGCCCAACATGCTCGGCAGCCAACACCAGACCTTCGCGGCTTGGACTGAGCTCGGGAGTTGCCGGCAAGAGCGCTTCGCCCGGTGTAAACCCGGCGAACAGCACAAGTATCGCGAGGATCAGAAAACGAACCCGCCGCAGCAACTTCAGGCTACGTGATGGCGCGAACCACCATCCGGCGATCGCACACACGCCTGTCGCAACCGCCAGAGCAATGGGCGACATCACCTGCAGGACGACGACGCACGCCATCCACAATGCAATCACCAATCCGGAATGCATGAAAATGAACGGGCCGCCCGACGGCGGCCCCTTGACATACGCAGCCTGCAACCTCGACCGCTACCCGAGTCGCTCGGCCAGCCGCGCCGCCGCCTCCCGCTGCTCCGCCGAGCCCTCGCGCAAGACCTCCTGGATAAGATCGCGAGCACCCTCCGTATCGCCCATCTCTTCGTAAGCACGGGCCAGCTCGAGCTTGGTATTGACCTCTTCGATCACATCCGCGTCGGGAGCCAGGCCGCCGGCAGACGCTTCCGCCGGAGATCCAGCAGCGTCGCCGATGGTCGGAATTTCCGCCGCGTCGGCCGCCGGCGTCAAAGGCATCGCGGAAGTTGCTTCGAGGTTCAGATCGATGCCCGCGAGATCGAGTCCCGGCGAACTCGCGGCGGGTTGGTTGGCGCCGCCGTCGAGATTGAAGTCGAAGTCCAGCAGACTGCTGTCGAACGACGTCTTCTCGAGATCCTCCGCCGCGCCATTGCCGCTCGCGGCCGGCGCGCTATCCGACGAAATTACGGTCTCGTTGAGGCTGACCTCGCCGGTCGCCGACACGGGGGCTACATCAAGATCCGGCGCAAGATCGAACTCGAGGGCCTGGTCCGCTGCCGCGAAATCCATCCCCTGACCAATCACGGTCGCAAGCATCGGATCGGCGACCGGAGTCGCAACCGGTTCCGCATCGACCGCCGGCCCGGTTACCCCGCCGATGTCGAGATCGAAGGAGGCTGCCTCCTCGGGGGATTGCGCCGCGATCTCCGCGGACGGGACAGCATCGATCTGCGGCATGGGAGCATCCGCTGCAGCGGCAGCCCCCAAATCGAGGCCGGCATCGAGATCGAAGTCGAGCGCGCCCGCATCCACCTCCGGCAGGGCCTCGATTCCGGCATCCACCGGCATCTCGGTCGACGGCGACTCGTGAGCCGCAGGCCCCGAGAACGATGCAGCGGGAGCGCCCCCGGAATCGCCGGCGTGGCTGGCCGCCGCCGCGAGACCCGCTGCGACCGCGGCACCCGTTGCGAAACCGGCGGTCGGGATACCGCTGGCCACCGAGGCACGGTACAGGGGATTCTCGGGATCGAGGCGACGCCCCATCTCGGCAGCCTTCTCCCAATCCCCCCCTTCGCCACCGGTCCGCGAATAGAGTTCCGTCGCGGTGTTCTCGAATGCCTTGAGATTCTTGCGCTGGGCGTAGATCTCCAGCAGCTTGACGTAGATCGCCATCCGCGAGGTGTCGGTCTTCAGGGCATCGAGCAGGATCTCCTCGGCCTGTGCGTCGCGCCCGTATGCCATATACACGTCGGCCTCGGCAACGGGATCGACGCCCTCGTCGGTGTCGATCGCCGAAAGACCGGACTGGCTGAAATCCGTATGCAGTACGCTGCTCTCGCCCGTGTTGACGCTCTGCCCCCCCCGTCGCTCCGAACACCGAATTGGTCGGCGGCGGGAAGGCGCTCGCGACGGATTCGACCCCATGACTCTCGTCCTGTTTGCGCCGCTGCCGCGCCTTGATGCCGGCATACGCGAGGAGGAGTGCGAGAATGCCGCCGCCACCGGCCAGGACTGCCGGATCGCCGAGCAAGCTTTGAACGAAGCCTGGGTCCTCGACCGGCGCCGGGGCAGGTGCTTGTACCGGCGCCGGCTTGGGCGTGGGAGCGGGCGCCTGCACCGGCGCCGCCTGCTGCGACTCCGCCGCAGGGGGCTGCTGCGCCGGGGCCGAAGGCGCCGCGGCGGGCTCTTGCGCCGGCGCAGACGGTGCTGCGGTCGCCTGCTGCTGCAGCTGCGCCATGCTTTCGCTGCGCAGGTTCAGCAGTTCCTGCATCTGCTTGACGCTGGCCTCGAGGGCTGCGACACGACTGTTCGCCTCCTCGAGTGCCTTGTCGCGCGCGACGAGTTCTTCCTCGAGCGCCTGAAGGCGGGCGAGGCGGGTCTTGTCGGCACCCGGCTCGGCCGGCGCACCGGAAACCTTGACCTGATCGCCCGCCGCGGGTCGCGCAGGCTCGTCGACTTTCGGAACAATCGTGCCGGCATCACTACGCGACGGCGTCGATTCGGGCGCCGCAGGCCGGGCGGCGACCGCTCCGGCGAGTTTCCTGCGATAAGCGGAAAAATCCGCGGACTGGGCCTGCACCTCGCGCCGTGCTTGTCCGGGATCGATCTCGCGAACGCGCGCATCGGACGGAACGGTCACGATCGAACCGGTGCGCAGACGATTGATGTTGTTCCCGTCGAAGGCGTCGGGATTCTCGCGAAACAGGGCGATGAGCATCTGATCGAGGCTGGCGCCTTCGGGCCGGTTCGCCTCGGCGATACGATGAAGCGTATCGCCCTTCCTGATCTCATGGCGGTCACCGCCGGTCGCGCTCGCCTGACCTGCAACCGGGGCCCTGCGCTGCACCGGCGCAGCCGGCGCTGCAAGCGGCGCAGCGACAGGAGCCGCTCCGCGCCCGACGGCGGGAGCCGGAGCGCCTGCCGGCACGGGATCGAGCAGGAAGGTGTATTCGCGCAGCAGCCGTCCGGACGCCCAGTTCAGTTCGATCAGGAGATCGACGAAGGGATCGTTGAAGGGCCTGTCGCTGGTGATCTTGACAACGGAGCGGCTGCCCCTGCGCTCCACCGAGAAGCGCAGCGCCGACATGGCAGCGGTATATTGCAGACTTGCCTGACGGAACGCTTCCGGGGGAGCAACGCGCGCTGAAAGCGACTGCAACTCATCGTTGCTCGCGTTGAGTTCGACCTCTGCCCTGAGCGGCTGCCCGATGCCGCTGAAAACATGGATCGAACCGAGTCCGGCTGCATCGCTGCCTAGTGGGAGCATGGCGATCGCCGTCGCGATCAGGGAAGCCTTGATCGATGTCTTCATCATTGTCTTATCATCCGCACCCTAGTCTGGGTACCAAACTGCGTGGAATATGGACGTCGCGGACGCGGCCGGGCATCCGTCATGCCCCGGCAATCTAACATTTTGTTTAAATCTTGGCAGCAATTCTTTAATTGCCAAGACTATTTTCCCTGCCGCAATACCAGCATCCTGCCTTGAGGACCAACGCATAGGACATGGGAAACGGCGAGGCGAACGCCGTTTCCTCATGTCATGGCGATCAGCGATCGAGAAGGATCCGCAGCATGCGGCGCAGGGGTTCGGCAGCCCCCCACAGCAGCTGGTCGCCGACGGTGAAGGCGCCTAGGTATTCGGGCCCCATCGCCATCTTGTGCAGACGGCCGACGGGGACCGTCAGGGTGCCGGTGACGGCCGCGGGGGTCAGTTCGCGCTCCGAGATCTCACGCTCGTTGGGCACGACCTTTACCCAGTCGTTGGCCTTCGCGATGATGTCGCTCACCTCGTCGAGCGGTACATCCTTGCGCAGCTTGATCGTGAGGCCTTGCGAGTGGCACCGCATCGCGCCGATGCGAACGCACAGACCATCAATCGGGATGCTGCCAGGGCTACGGAACGCGGGACGACCGAGGATCTTGTTGCATTCGGCGCCGCCCTTCCACTCCTCCTTCGACTGGCCGTTGTCGACCGGCACGTCGATCCACGGGATCAGGCTGCCGGCGAGCGCCGTGCCGCGGAAGTTCTTGACCGGAAAATCGCCCGAACGCATGGTCGCGGCGACCTTGCGGTCGATATCGAGGATCGCGGAAGCAGGATCGGCCAGTTCCGTCTTGACCGCATCGTGCAGCGCACCCATCTGCGCGAGCAGCTCGCGCATGTTCTGCGCACCGGCGCCGGAGGCGGCCTGATAGGTCATGGCCGACACCCATTCCACCAGGTCATTCTGGAACAGGCCACCGAGGCCCATCAGCATCAGGGAGACGGTGCAGTTGCCGCCGATCCAGTCGCGGCCGCCCTTCACGAGCGAATCCTTGATCACGTTCATGTTGACCGGATCGAGGATGATCACCGCATTGTCTTCCATGCGCAGGGCGCTCGCGGCATCGATCCAGTGCCCCTTCCAGCCGGCGGCACGCAACTGCGGATAGACGGACTTGGTGTAGTCGCCGCCCTGGCAGGTGATCACGATGTCCATCTGCTTGAGCATGTCGATGTTCGACGCATCCTGCAGCGGCAGCGAGGCTTGCTTGCCGCCGAAAGCGGGCGGCTTGCCGCCGGCCGCGGACGTCGAGAAATACACCGGATCGATGTGGGCGAAGTCGCCCTCCTCGACCATGCGCTGCATCAGCACGGAACCGACCATGCCACGCCAACCAACCAGACCGACCTTGTTCATTTGCTTTACCTCGGATTGCCAAGAATCTCAGAGCGCCGCCAACACGGCGTCGCCCATCTGCTTCGTACCCACCTTCGTCGTACCCGGCTCGTAGATGTCGCCGGTGCGATATCCCTGAGCGAGAACCTTCTTGACGGCCGTCTCGACGCGGGCAGCGGCGGCCTCGTTATTGAACGTATAGCGCAGCATCATCGCAGCCGACAGAATCGTCGCGAGCGGATTCGCCACGCCCTTGCCGGCGATGTCCGGAGCCGAGCCGTGCGAGGGCTCATAGAGCCCCTTGTTGTTCGCGTCCAGCGAGGCCGACGGCAACATGCCGATCGAGCCGGTGAGCATCGACGCCTCGTCCGACAGGATGTCGCCGAACATGTTGCCGGTGACCATCACATCGAACTGCTTGGGCGCACGGACGAGCTGCATCGCGGCGTTGTCCACGAGCATGTGGGTGAGTTCCACGTCCGGGTACTCGGGCGCGAGCTCGGTCATCACGTCGCGCCACAGCTGCGTGGTTTCCAGCACGTTCATCTTGTCGACCGAGCACAGGCGCTTGTTGCGCTTGCGGGCGGCCTCGAAGGCGACGCGGCCGATGCGGCGGATCTCGGACTCGGTGTAGTGCATCGTGTTGAAGCCGTAACGCTCGCCGTTGCGGTTCTCGATGCCGCGCGGCTGACCGAAGTAGATGTCGCCGGTCAGTTCGCGCACGATCAGGATGTCCAGGCCCGACACGACCTCGGGCTTGAGCGTGGAGGCATTCGCGAGTTCGGGATACAGGATCGCCGGACGGAGGTTGGCGAACAGGCAAAGATCCTTGCGGATCCCCAGCAGGCCGCGCTCGGGGCGTTGCTCGCGCGCCAGGCCGTCCCACTTCGGGCCGCCAACAGCGCCGAGCAACACGGCGTCGGCTTCGCGCGCGAGCTTGCGCGTAGCCTCCGGATACGGGTCACCGGTCGCATCGACCGCTGCACCGCCCAGCAGGGCCTCTTCGAGTTCGACCTTCAGGTCCAGCGCTTCGATCACGCGGACGGCTTCGGCCATGATTTCCGGACCGATCCCGTCGCCCGGCAGAACACAAATCTTCATCAGCAGGTTTCTCCTGGTGCCCTTGCAGCGCTGCTCAGGCGAAATAATAGGGGTGTTCGGCGCGGCGCTTTTCCTCGAACGCGCGGATCTTGTCGGCATGGCGCAGCGTCAGGCCGATGTCGTCCCAACCGTTGAGCAGGCATTCCTTGCGGAACGGATCGACGTCGAACGTGACGGTCGTGCCGTCCGGACGGGTGACCGTCTGCGCCGCCAGATCGACTACGAGGCGGTAGCCTTCGGCCGCCTCGCACCGACGGAAGAGTTCGTCGACCTGCGCGGCCGGCAGCACGATCGGCAGCACGCCGTTCTTGAAGCAGTTGTTGAAGAAGATATCGGCGAAACTCGTGCCGATGAGCACGCGGAAGCCGTAGTCCTCGAGAGCCCAGGGCGCGTGCTCGCGCGAGCTGCCACAACCGAAGTTGTCACGGGTGAGCAGGATCTGCGCGCCCTGATAGCGCGCCTTGTTCAGCACGAAATCCGGATTCTTCGGTCGGCCGCTGCACTCCTGCCCCGGCTCGCCGTGATCGAGGTAACGCCATTCGTCGAAGAGGTTCGGACCGAAGCCACTGCGTTTGATCGACTTCAGGAACTGCTTGGGGATGATTGCGTCGGTGTCGACGTTCGCACGATCGAGCGGCACGGCCAGCGCGTCGAGTGTGGTAAACGGTTTCATTCTCTCACTACCCTCTGGATGGCCTGGCCATCCCTGTCAATATCGGTCGTCGGCGCGGCTCCGCGCCGGATCAGTTCAGGAAAGCTCGCGGACATCCACGAAGCGCCCGGACACGGCCGCGGCGGCTGCCATTGCGGGGCTGACGAGATGCGTGCGGCCGCCCGCGCCCTGGCGGCCTTCGAAATTGCGGTTGGAGGTCGAAGCGCAATGCTCGCCCGGCTCGAGACGATCCGCATTCATCGCAAGGCACATCGAGCACCCCGGCTCGCGCCACTCAAAGCCCGCCTCGATGAAGATCTTGTCGAGGCCTTCAGTCTCAGCCTGTTGCTTCACCAGGCCCGAACCGGGAACGACCAGCACGCGCTTGACGCTCGCCGCCTTCTTGCGCCCCTTGGCAACCGCCGCAGCTTCGCGCAGGTCTTCGATGCGCGAGTTCGTGCACGAACCGATGAATACCTGGTCCACCGGGATCTCGCTGATCGGCGTATCCGGCGCAAGGCCCATGTACTTGAGGGCACGCTCGACGCCTTCGCGTTTGACCGGATCGGAGATCCTCGCCGGGTCCGGCACGCGGCCGGCCACCGTCTCGACCATCTCGGGGGAGGTGCCCCAGGTGACCTGCGGCAGGATCTCGGCGGCGTCGAGTTCGACGACGCGATCGAAACGCGCCCCGTCATCGGACTTCAGCGTCCGCCAGTAGGCTGCCGCCTTGTCGAAGAGCTCGCCCTTGGGCGCGAACGCCTTGTCGCGAAGATAGTCGACCGTGATGTCGTCGACACCGACCAAACCCGCTCGCGCACCTGCTTCGATCGCCATGTTGCACAGGGTCATGCGACCTTCCATCGTCAGCGCGCGAATCGCGCTGCCGCCGAACTCGATCGCGTAACCCGTGCCGCCCGCTGTCCCGATCCGGCCGATCACGGCGAGCGCGATGTCCTTCGCGTAGACGCCACGCCCAAGCTTGCCGTCGACCTTCACCAACATGGTCTTCGATTTCTTCTGCAGCAGGCACTGCGTCGCCATCACGTGCTCCACCTCGGACGTGCCGATACCGTGCGCCAGACAGGCGAACGCACCATGCGTCGAGGTGTGCGAATCACCGCAGACGACGGTCATGCCGGGCAGCGTGACGCCATTCTCAGGCCCGATCACATGCACGATGCCCTGGCGCGAGTCCCTGAACGGGAAATAGGCTAGCGCGCCGACCTCGCGGATGTTGGCGTCCAGCGTTTCGACCTGCTGGCGCGAAACCGGATCCTCGATGCCCCGTTCCCAGTGATCGGTCGGCGTGTTGTGGTCGGCGGTTGCGACGATGGAACTCACGCGCCACGGCTTGCGTCCGGCGAGCTTGAGCCCCTCGAAGGCCTGCGGGCTGGTTACCTCGTGTACCAGGTGGCGGTCGATATAAATGAGCGCAGTACCGTCGGCCTCCTGGTGGACGACATGACTGGACCACAACTTTTCGTACAGCGTCTGGGCTTCCATCCAATAAATTCCGCGGAAAGACAAGGAAAGGGTCTTCGATTATTTCACACGCGTCGCCGACTGGATAGGCGGGCCGGACCTTTGCGGCGCCACCCTCAGCGGCGCGCCTGCTCATAGAGCGGCATGACCCGCTGCGCGTACTCGCCGAGATCCCTGCGCCGCGTGTCGTGCCCGGGGTGAGTCGAAAGCCACTGCGGCGGACCGCCGTTCGAGCGCGAGCCCATCTTGTCCCAGAGGCTGACCGCGGCCCGCGGGTCGTAACCCGCACGCGCCGCAAGCTCGACGCCGATGCGATCAGCCTCGGTTTCATGCAGACGCGAATTCGGCAGCTCAAAGGTCACCTTGCCGACCATGCCCATCAGATCCGTACCGAGCTGTCCGACGCCGAGGAGCGCACCGGCGACGGACGCCCCCACGCTGGTCACCATAGCCTTCGAAATCTGCTCACGCGAATGCTCGCGCAGGGCGTGCGCAATCTCATGCCCCATCACCGCGGCAAGTTCGTCATCGGTGAGTTTCAGCTGATCGATGAGGCCGGAGTAGACCGCCATTTTGCCCCCTGCCATGCACCAGGCGTTGAGCTCATCGGAGCGGATCACGTTCACCTCCCAGTGCCACTGCGCCGCATCCCGGCGGAACGAGACGGTCTGAGGAATCAGGCGACTGGAGATCGCACGCACGCGTGCAAGCTGCGCCGGATCACGGTTGAGCAAGCCCTTCTCACGCGCCTCGCCGATCACCTGCTGGTACTGCTTGCCGGAGGCCTGCTCGACCTCTGCCGCCGACACCATCATCATCTGGCCGCGATCGACGCCAACGGCGCCGCCGCCGGTCGTCTGCACCGTCTGGCAGGCGGACACGAGCCACGCGGCCGCTACAACCGACACCATCGTCGCAAATCCATGCTTCATCCGAGCCCTCCTTCCGTCAACGACTCCGCACCGCTGCGCCAGCCAAGTAACAGCCAGGCGAGGCCTGCCAGCGCGAACAGCGAACCCAGAGTAAAGGTCCACGCCGGCCCCACGGTTTCCCACGTGAATCCGCTCACAAGCCCCCCCAGCATCCCGCCGGCACCAAACGAAATGCTTCCGTAGAGAGCCTGCCCACGCGACTGCAGCTTGCCGCGAAACCATTGGTTCACCGCCGCGATTGCCGCAGAGTGGTAAGCACCGAAAGTCGCTCCGTGCAGCAACTGAGCGAACACCAACACGGCAAACGAGCCTACACCCCAACCGATCGCCACGAACCGCACAACCGCGCACGCAAAGGCAAAGATCAGAATCGCGCGCATCGAATGCCGACGCAGCAGCCGCGGCATGAACATGAAGACCACGATCTCCGCGATCACGCCGAGCGACCACATCCAGCCCACCACGGACTTGTCGTAACCGTGATCGACGAGAAATATCGAATAGAACACGTATAGCGCCCCATGCGCGGCCGACATCAGGAAACAGGCGACCAGGAGCGCCCGAACCTCGGGGCGCCGGAGCGTCTCATGCAGGCTCGCGCTCTCGCGATGGGCTAGCGGTCGCGCAGCCTCAGGCAGCACTGCCGCACACAAGGCGATCGCCGCGAGGATCGCCGCAGTCATCCACAATACGGAATCGAGCGGGAGGAAATCGAGCAGGTAGCCGAGCCCGAGCACCGCCGCAATGAACCCGACCGATCCCCACACGCGAATGCTGCCGTATCGCCCCGAATGCGCGCCCAGATGGGCAAACGTGAGGCTCTCGACCAGCGGCAGGGAGGCACTCCAGAAGAAAGCCATCAGCGCCATGGCCAGGAACAGCCCTTCGAAACGCATCGTGAAGAAGAACACGCTAAATCCGACGAGGCTCGCCCACGCCGACACGCGGATGATGGTGATCCGTCGCCCATGATGCTCGGCAAGCCAGCCCCACATGTTCGGCGCAAGCACGCGCATCACCTGCATCAACGACATCAACAGCGCGATATCGGTCGCCGAGAGCGCGATCGACTGCAGGTAGAGCGTGAAATAGGGCGAAAACGCGCCGACGAACGCGAAATAGGAGAAGTAGTAGGCCGAGAGCCGCCAGTAGGGAACCCCTGCGACGCCCGGGTGCAATTCAGCCCCGCACAGCCCGGCGGCCCGCGACGGCACTCAACACCGAGAATCCGGCCCGCTCACGCGCGCGGCGGCGGGACGCGCTGCACGCCCTGCGGCGCCAGCCGTTCGATCCGGGGCGTTTCGGTCGTCACGTCTCCGCATTGCGCGCGATGGCGCAACGCATGATCCATCAGCACGATCGCCAGCATCGCCTCGGCGATCGGGGTCGCACGGATGCCGACGCAGGGGTCGTGCCGCCCGTGCGTATTCACGATCACCGGATTGCCCTGCTTGTCGATCGAGCGGCGATCGAGACGGATGCTGGAGGTCGGCTTCACCGCCATGCTCACGATGATGTCCTGGCCGCTGGAAATGCCGCCGAGCACGCCGCCTGCGTTGTTCGTCAGGTAGCCCTCGGGGGTCATCTCGTCGGAGTGTTCGGTGCCGTGCTGTGTCACGCATTCGAAGCCGGCACCGATCTCGACCCCCTTCACGGCGTTGATGCCCATCATCGCATACGCAATGTCGGCATCGAGGCGGTCATAAACGGGTTCCCCCCAGCCCACCGGAACGCCCGTGGCGACGACGTCGATACGCGCGCCGATCGAATCCCCTGACTTGCGCAGCTCGTCCATGTAGGCCTCGAGTTGCGGAACGATCCCGGCGTTGGGCGCGAAGAACGGGTTACGCAAAACCTCATCCCAGCTCTCGAAGGGGATCCGGATGGGGCCGAGCTGCGACATGAAGCCGCGGATCACGACGCCGTAGCGCTCCTGCAGCCATTTCCGCGCGATCGCGCCGGCAGCCACCCGCACCGCCGTCTCGCGGGCAGACGAGCGACCACCCCCGCGGTAGTCGCGGATCCCGTACTTCTGCCAATACTCGTAGTCCGCGTGCCCGGGACGGAAAGTCTCTGCGATGTTGCCGTAGTCGCGCGAACGCTGATCCTGGTTGCGAATCAGGAGCGCGATCGGCGTACCGGTCGTCACCCCCTCGAACACCCCGGACAGGATCTCTACCTCGTCCGGCTCACGACGCTGAGTCACATGCCGCGAAGTGCCCGGCTTGCGGCGATCGAGCTCGATTTGGATCTCTTCGGCCGAAATCGGCAGTCCCGGCGGACACCCATCCACGACACAGCCGATCGCGGGGCCGTGGGACTCACCGAAGGAGGTGACACAAAAGAGTTTGCCTAGGGTGTTGCCGGACATCGCAATCTCGACCAGAACGTGAATCGGAAGGAGCCTTGCAGTTTAGCACAGCGCAGTTTGGCTCCTTCCGGCAGGCGAACCGGGCCGCCCGGTCCGGCATCAATGGAAGAATCTCTCCAGACGCTCGAATACCTCGTGCTCGGCACCGTGGCGGCGCACCGAACGCACATCGACCAACTTCTCGACCTGCAGCACCATCTGCTCCAGACGCTGATCCTCGAACACCAGCAGCCAGATGCGGCTGCGGCTCGTGTCCGACATCGGCATGCACAGGATGCCCTCGACGTTGAATGCCCGGCGGGCAAACAGGTTGCAGATGTGGCTCATCACGCCGGGATGGTTATTCACTTCGAGTTCCAGCACCACCTTGGCGAAGCCATGTTGCTGCAAGGGTTCGGCGACTTGTTCGATCATTCTCAACCTCCGATCATTTCAGTATTGGCAGCGCCCGGCGGCACCATCGGATAAACAAATTCCTCGCGGCTGATCGATGCATGGATCAGGCACGGCCCACGGCTCTGCAGCGCCTGCGCGAGCGTCGCACGCGGATTCGGCGAACTGTCCAGATCCACTGCCGCGATGCCGAAGCCCTCCGCGATCTTCAGGAAATCGGGTTCGCCGCGATACTTCGACGCAAACACGCGCTTGCCGTAGAACAGGTTTTGCTGCTGGTACACCAGGCCAAGCGAGTTGTTGTTCATCAGCACGATCTTGACGTTCAGCCCCTCCTCGGCGAGCGTCGCAAGCTCCTGGATGTTCATCTTGAAGCTGCCATCTCCGGTAAAGCACACCACGGTACGATCGGGTTCGGAGAGCGCGGCGCCGATCGCCGCCGGCACGCCGAATCCCATGGTCCCGAGGCCGCCCGAGGTCAGCCACTGGCGCGGGCGGCGGAAGGGATAGGCCTGGGCGACCCACATCTGGTGCTGCCCCACGTCGGTCGCGATAACGGCCTCGTCATCGAGCACGGCGGCAACCGCATGCACCAGACCGTAGTGGGTGCGCGGATCGTCGCGCCCCGGCATCGCCATCGGGAAGCGTGACTTCAGGCTATCCACATGGGACAGCCAGCGCTTGCGAAGATTGTGCTTCACGCGCGGCAACAAGGCCTCCAACGCGGTCGCGACATCGCCGTTGATCGCAACATGAGCGGCCTTGATCTTGTGCAGTTCGGCCGGATCGATATCGATATGGATGATCTGCGCATTGGGGCAGAACTGTGCCGCCTTGCCGATCGCCCGATCGTCGAAGCGTGCGCCGACACAGATCAGCAGATCCGACTCCTCGAGAACGAAATTCGTGTAGCGCGCGGCGTGCATGCCGAGCATGCCGATGGACAGGGGATGATCGACCGGCATCGTGCCCAGCGCCATCAACGTCATCGTAGTCGGAAGTCCGGCCTGCTCCGCCAGCGTGACGGCGAGCCGCGAGGCCCCCGAATGCACGACACCCCCACCCAGATACAGCACCGGACGCTCCGCCTCGTCGATCATCTTCGCCGCCGACTCGATCGCAACCATGTCCAGCGCGGGCACCGGATCCGGCACTGCTGGCTCGGGGTAGGCCTCGAAGCTCACCAGCTGATTCTGCACGTCCTTCGGAACGTCTACGAGCACCGGCCCGGGCCGACCGGACATCGCGATGCGGAACGCCTGCGGGATGACCTCGAGCAGTTCCGCCGCGGAGCGAACGAGAAAGTTGTGTTTGGTGATCGGCACCGTCATGCCGTAGATATCGACTTCCTGGAAGGCATCCGTGCCGATCATCGACAGCGGCACCTGCCCGGTTATCGCGACCATCGGGATCGAATCGAGTCGCGCATCGGCGATCGCCGTCACCAGGTTCGTCGCACCTGGACCACTGGACGCGAAACACACCTCGGGACGCCCCGACACCCGCGCCATGCCTTGCGCCATGAAGCCTGCCCCCTGCTCGTGACGCGCGAGCACGTGGCGGATGATGTCGCTACCCGACAAGGCATCGTACAGGGGCAGGATCGCCCCTCCGGGAATCCCTGCAATGGTACGAATACCCTGCCGTTCAAGCAGGCGCACGATCAACTCGGCGCCGGTCATCTGCATCATGTTGCGCTCCTTCGGTTCGGTGTCGGGCATCAAAACCGGCGGCGCAAAAAACAAAACCCCCGCCGGGCTTGCGCGCCGGCGGGGGTTGGAATCTCTTGCTTGCTTCTGCCCTTACCCTCGAGACGCGCGACCGCCTACGCGTACTACTACGCGTACGGACAGAGCTACTACGACGAGGGCACGAACCAGATTGGTCATCGGGATAAGAACAAACAGTTAGCACATGAATCTAAACATAGACCCAACGGAAACACAAGCACAATTGCTCACGCCTGCCCGTCGCGCAGCAGTCGTCGCAGGATCTTGCCGACGTTGGTCTTCGGCAGCTCCTCGCGGAACTCGACCTGATGCGGCACCTTGTAGGCAGTCAGATTCGTCCGGCAGTGCGCGACGATGTCCTCCTTCGTCAGCGCAGGATCCTTGCGCACGACGAACACTTTTACTGCTTCACCGGTCCGTTCGTCCGGAACCCCGACGGCGGCCACCTCGAGCACCCCCGGATGGCTGGCGATGACATCCTCGACCTCGTTCGGAAAGACGTTGAAGCCCGACACGAGAATCATGTCCTTCTTGCGATCGACGATGCGGACGAAGCCGCGCTCATCGATCGTCGCCACATCGCCGGTACGCAGGAAACCGTCCGCGGTGAAGGCATTGGCCGTCTCCTCCGGCCGCTGCCAGTAGCCCCGCATCACCTGCGGGCCGCGCACGCACAGCTCGCCCGGCTGCCCCAGCGGCACCTCCTCGCCACTATCGCCGCGGACGCTGACCTCCGTCGACGAGACCGGCAGTCCGATGGAGTGATTGAACTGCGGCAGGTCGAGTGGATTGATCGTCACCGCCGGAGACGTCTCCGTCAGACCATATGCCTCCACGAGCGGGCGGCCGGTCACGCGGCGCCACTTTTCGGCCACTGCCTGTTGCACGGCCATGCCGCCGCCCAGTGTGATGTGCAGGGACGAAAAATCGAGCTTGCTGAAGTCCTCGTTGTTCAGAAGTGCGTTGAACAGGGTGTTCACACCGGTGATCGCGGTAAATCGGTATTTACCGAGTTCCTTGACGAACCCCGGAATATCCCTCGGATTGGTAATCAGCACGTTCATCGCACCGACCTTGAAAAACGTCAGACAGTTCGCCGTCAGCGAGAAGATGTGATACAGGGGCAATGCCGTGATGATGATCTCCCCTTCCGTGCGCAGGTAGGGCTTGATCCACGCATGCGCCTGCTGCAGGTTCGCAATGATGTTGCCATGCGTCAGGACTGCGCCCTTCGCCACGCCTGTCGTGCCGCCGGTATATTGGAGATAGGCGACGTCATCATGACCGATCTCCACCGTCTGCAATGGATGTCGCCCCCCCGTCGCCAGCGCCTCGGAAAAGCGCACGCATCCTGGAATTTTCCATGACGGCACCATCTTCTTTACGTGGCGCACGACGAAATCGACCAGCATGCCCTTCGGGAAACCGAGCAACTCGCCGAGGCTGGTCACCACGACGTTCCGCACCTTCTGGCGCTGCAGGACATCCTCCAGCGTGTGCGCGAAGTTCTCCACGATGACGATCGTGTCCGCCCCCGAATCCCGGATCTGGTGCTCCAGTTCTCGCGCCGTGTAGAGGGGGTTAACGTTCACAACCGTATAGCCGGCACGCAGGGCCCCAAACATCGCGATCGGGTACTGCAGGAGATTGGGCATCATCAGCGCCACGCGAGCCCCGCGCGGCAACTTCAGTTCGCCTTGCAGATAGCCCGCGAATTGCGCCGAAAGCCGGTCCAGCTCCGCATACGTGATGGATTTCCCCATATTCACGTAGGCGACGCGGTCGGCGAACTGGCGCACCCCCTGAGAAAATACGTCGGCGAGCGACGCAAACTCGTTGACGTCGATTTCCGCCGGAATTCCGGGGGGATAGCTCTTAAGCCAGATCTTTTCCACAGCACTCCTCCAACAGTTGGAATTGACGCCGGACCAGCAACTTCCAGCGGCGCCCTCCCGAGGCATTACCGGCAACGCGTTGTCGGCGCCGCCGGCTTCCAGCTGCATGCCCTCGCCTCATCGGACGAAGGTCGTGTTGTGCCTTGTCCCGCGCACTTCCCGGCGCGAGGATTGAACTGCGGCAGGACCTGCCTGCCTTGCCTCAAGCCTCTTCGCCCGGCTCTTGCGGCCAGTTCCGGATGTAATTCTTGAGCATGCGGTTCTCGAAACTTTGCTCCTCGAGCACCGCTTTGGCCACGTCATGGAAAGAAACGACCCCGAGCAGCATCGTCCCGTCCATTACCGGCAGATAGCGCTGACGATGCTCCACCATGAGACGCCGAAGCTCGTCCATTTCCATGTTCGGCGATGCCGCGATGGGCCCCGACAGCATCGCCTGCTCGATCGCCATCCTGCCCCATTCGGCGCCACCCTTATGCACCGCACGCAAAACTTCGCGGAAGGTCAGCATGCCGACCATCTGGCCGTGCGAAAAGACCACGAGCGAACCGACATCCTGTTCGGTCATGATGTCGACCGCCTCGGCAAGGCTCTTGTTCGGCGCTATGGTGTAGAGCACCTTGCCCTTGATCGCAAGAATCTCGCTCACCAGCATGCCAATCCCCTTTCCAAATTCATAACAACTGACCCAAGTGCATGATATTGCATAGTCCCGATCAGGAAAAGACCACGCGAACGCACAATCGAACCGACGCCCAAGGCCTCAGCGCTTCAATTCGCCCAGCTTGTCCTTGCGCGCAGCCCACTCATCGGCATCCGACAGCGGCTCCTTGCGCTCGACGATCGGCTTCCACTCCTTCGCGAGCTCGGCATTCAGGGCGATGAAATGGCGCTGTCCCTCGGGCACGTCGTCTTCGGCGTAGATGGCCTCGACCGGACATTCGGCCACGCACAAGGTGCAGTCGATGCACTCCGCCGGATCGATCACGAGAAAATTCGCCCCCTCGCGGAAGCAGTCCACGGGGCACACATCCACACAGTCCGTGTACTTGCAGCGGATGCAGGCTTCTGTCACTACGTAGGCCATCGTCTTTAACTCCTGTTGGTCAAGTCGGCACGTGCCGCCCGGGCGCACCGGCTTCTTCGACAATATAGCCGAGACCCTCGCCGTTTTGACACAAGCACGGGCAAACCCCGATCGCAGAAGCGGTGAAAATGGGCGAAACGCTTGACGTGCGGGGCAGCTTGGCATAACTTTTCCCGACACTCTGAAGTGGCAGCCCTCTCCTGCCATTGTCCCCAAGGGCCGTACCGGCCCGACTCCCAATCCGAATGACAGCAAGACCTTGATGCGAGGAATCATGAGCGAGCATATCCATTACGTCACCGACGGCAACTTCGAGGCCGAGGTGCTTCAGGCACAAACCCCGGTGCTGGTCGATTACTGGGCCGAATGGTGCGGTCCGTGCAAGATGATCGCTCCGATCCTCGACGACATCGCCAAGGAATATGCCGGGAAGCTCAAGGTCGCCAAGCTGAACATCGACGAAAACCAGGAAACGCCCGCCAAGTTCGGCATTCGCGGCATCCCGACGCTGATGCTGTTCAAGGGCGGCAATGTCGAGGCCACCAAGGTTGGCGCGCTTTCCAAGTCACAACTCACTGCCTTCATTGACAGCAATCTCTGACCGGGGCTAAAGTCCAGCCCTGACTGCGCGGCGCCCCCGCTCCCGAAGCCGGCCTTCCGGCGCCGCAGCAGCACCTTCCGCAGCATCCCCCTCACCGGTTTCATCCATCTGCGCCCCGTCGCGCCCCTTCGCCATGCATTTATCGGAGCTCAAGTCCCTCCACGTCAGCCAATTGCTTGAAATGGCGGTCGCCAATGAAATCGAAGGCGCGAACCGCCTGCGCAAGCAGGAACTGGTATTTGCCCTGCTCAAGAACAGGGCCAAGAAAGGGGAACCCATATACGGTGACGGGGCGCTGGAAGTACTCCCCGACGGCTTCGGATTCCTGCGCTCGCCCGACATCTCCTACCTCGCCGGCACGGACGACATCTATGTCTCGCCGTCACAGATCCGTCGCTTCAACCTGCACACGGGCGACACCATCGAGGGCGAGATCCGCACCCCGAAGGACGGCGAGCGCTACTTCGCGCTCGTCAAGCTCGACAAGATCAACGGTGAACCGCCCGAGAACTGCAAGCACAAGATCCTCTTCGAGAACCTGACTCCGCTGCACCCGAACGAATGCCTCAAGCTCGAGCGAGACATTCGTGGCGAGGAGAACATCACGAGCCGGATCATCGACATGATCGCGCCGATCGGCAAGGGGCAGCGCGGTCTGCTGGTCGCTCCGCCAAAAAGCGGCAAGACCGTGATGCTGCAGCACATTGCCCACGCGATCTCGGCCAACCACCCGGACGTCGCCCTCATTGTGCTTCTGATCGACGAGCGTCCTGAAGAAGTCACCGAAATGCAGCGCTCGGTCAAGGGCGAAGTGGTTGCATCCACCTTCGACGAACCCGCTTCACGGCATGTGCAGGTCGCCGAGATGGTCATTGAAAAGGCCAAGCGCCTCACCGAACACAAGAAGGACGTCGTCATCCTGCTCGACTCCCTCACCCGCCTGGCACGCGCATACAATACGGTTGTTCCTGCATCCGGCAAGGTTCTGACCGGCGGTGTCGACGCCAACGCCTTGCAGAAGCCGAAGCGTTTCTTCGGCGCAGCACGCAACCTCGAGGAAGGCGGCTCGCTCACCATCATCGCCACCGCGCTGATCGACACCGGCAGCCGGATGGACGAGGTGATCTATGAGGAGTTCAAGGGCACCGGCAACATGGAACTGCACCTCGATCGCCGCATGGCCGAGAAGCGCGTGTATCCGGCCATCAACGTCAACCGCTCCGGCACCCGTCGCGAGGAGTTGCTGATGAAGGCGGACGTGCTGCAGAAAGTCTGGGTGTTGCGCAAACTGCTGTACGGCATGGACGACATCGACGCGATGGAATTCCTGATGGACAAGGTCAAGGCGACCAAAAGCAACGCGGAGTTCTTCGACGCGATGCGCCGCGGATGATCCGGACGGCAACATGAAAAAACGCCACCGATGAGGTGGCGTTTTTGTTTTTCCGACCGGGAAACCAGGCCACAAAGACCGCAACGCGCTTACTTGTAGTCGTAGAAGCCCTTGCCGGACTTGCGTCCGAGATAGCCCGCCTCGACCATCTCGACGAGCAGCGGCGCAGGGCGGTACTTCGGGTCCTTGAAACCTTCGAACAGGACCTGCATGACCGCCAGTTCGACATCGAGCCCGATCATGTCGGCAAGGGCCAGCGGCCCGATCGGGTGATTGCAGCCGAGCTTCATCGCCTCGTCGATCTCCGCAGCCGTGGCAAGACCTTCACCGAGCGCAAAGATTGCCTCGTTGATCATCGGGCACAGCAGGCGATTGACGACGAACCCCGGGCTGTTGCGCACCTGGACGGGCATCTTGCCGATCGCCTTCGCTACGGCCTCGACAGCCGCATAGGTCGCATCGGACGTCTGCAGGCCCCGAATCAGTTCGACCAGCGCCATCATGGGCACCGGATTGAAGAAATGCATGCCGATAACCCTGTCGGCGCGCTTGGTCGAAGCAGCAAGCTTTGTGATGGAGATGGACGACGTATTCGATGCCAGCAACGCATCGGCTTTCAGCGCCGCATCGAGCTGCGCAAAGATCTTCAGCTTCAGTTCAAGGTTTTCGGTTGCTGCCTCGATCACCAGATCACAATCCGCAAGCGCCCCGACGTCGCTGGCCGTCGCGATCCGCGCAAGCGCCTCCGCTTTCTGCGCCTCCGTCATCTTCTCCTTCTTGATCAGACGATCGAGGCTCGCAGTCAGCGTGGCCAGACCGCGTTGCACGGCGGTCTCGGCGACGTCCATCATCACCACGTCGAACCCGGCGACCGCAAATGCCTGCGTGATGCCATTACCCATTGTGCCGGCGCCTACGACGCCGATCTTCTTTAGACTCATATTCCCGCTCCCTTGGTAAGTAACGCTCCGCATCGCGGCCGGCACCATACTGATGCGTATGGGACTATAACGTAATGTCGGGATGCGGGCCAGCAGGGCCGGTGCGAGGCCACGCCCACGGGTGCACTGGGATGCGCCCTTGGGACGACCCGGCTTCGGGAAATGGATACCGGAAAAAAAATGGGAGCCCGTAGGCTCCCATTTCATTTGTTGGCGGAGTGGACGGGGCTCGAACCCGCGACCCCCGGCGTGACAGGCCGGTATTCTAACCAACTGAACTACCACTCCGCGCTGACCAGTTGTCGGCTATGCTTGCCGACTGCAAGTCGTCTATTCGACGCCTCGCATTATCTGGCGTCCCCACGGGGATTCGAACCCCGGTTATCGCCGTGAAAGGGCGGTGTCCTAGGCCTCTAGACGATGGGGACAACGTCTTGTGCTTTGTTGGTGGAGGTAAGCGGGATCGAACCGCTGACCTCTTGCATGCCATGCAAGCGCTCTCCCAGCTGAGCTATACCCCCAACAGAGCTGCGCATTCTAGCTTTTGGCGCTACCAACCGCAAGCACTTTACAACAGTTACGTCTACCACAAGCAGACCGTCGTCTGCAGTATTGTTGGCGGAGTGGACGGGGCTCGAACCCGCGACCCCCGGCGTGACAGGCCGGTATTCTAACCAACTGAACTACCACTCCGCACTGACCTATTGCCCGGCCTTACCGACCGGCTCGCGAGCCGCCATTATAACTCAACGTCTCGCTGCATACTGGCGTCCCCACGGGGATTCGAACCCCGGTTATCGCCGTGAAAGGGCGGTGTCCTAGGCCTCTAGACGATGGGGACTGCAACTCTTTCGACTGGTGGAGGTAAGCGGGATCGAACCGCTGACCTCTTGCATGCCATGCAAGCGCTCTCCCAGCTGAGCTATACCCCCGACGGCGAAAGAGCGCGCATTATAGGGTGCCACCCGGAGGCTGTAAACCCCGAACTTTCACTTTTTTCGAGATCAGACAACTTTCCCTGGATTCATCAGCCCAAGCGGATCGAGCGCCCGTTTCACAGTCCGCATCAAGTCGAGCTCGACGTCGGACTTGTAGCGGGCATTCTCGTCGCGTTTCAGTTGACCGATGCCATGCTCGGCCGAAATCGAACCGTTCAGCGCGACGACGAGGTCATGAACGATGCGATTGACCTCCGCCGTTCGGGCCACGAATCCGGCATTGTCGACGGCGCCTGGTTTGGAAAGGTTGTAGTGCAGGTTTCCGTCGCCGATGTGACCGAACGCGACGATGCGCACATCGGGCCATATCGCCGTCAGCGCCGTCTGCGCCCGCAGCAGGAATTCGGGGATGCAGCTGACAGGGACGGAAATGTCGTGCTTGATGCTGATCCCCTCGATTCTCTGTGCCTCCGAGATGTTCTCGCGCAGGGACCACAGGGCTCGGGCCTGAGCGAGACTGGACGCGACTGCACCATCGAGCGCCAGACCGGCTTCGATCGCGCAGGCGATCGCGCGCTCGAGCATGTCATCCAGCGCCGCACCATCGCGTGCGTCGGCGACCTCGACAAGCACATGCCATTCGTAGGCCCCCGCAAGCGGCGCGCGCATCGCGGGAATGTGGCGCAGTACGAGCTCGAGAGCGGGTCGGCCGACAAGTTCGAAGGCATTGACGCGCTCCCCGCAGCGATCGCGCAGCTGGGCCAACAGGGCGACTGCAGCTTGAGGGTCGGGAATGGCGACCCAAGCGGTCGCGGTTGCGCGCGGAATCGGAAATAGTTTGAGGGCCGCTGCGGTGACGACTCCCAGAGTCCCCTCGGCGCCGATGAAGAGCTGCTTGAGATCGTAGCCGGTGTTGTCCTTGCGCAAGGCACGCAGCCCGTCCCAGATGCGCCCGTCAGGAAGCACCACCTCGACGCCGAGCACCAACTCGCGCATGTTCCCGTAACGCAGGACCTGCACGCCGCCGGCGTTCGTCGAGATATTGCCGCCGACGAGGCAGCTTCCCTCCGACGCGAGCGAGAGCGGAAACAGCCGACTGGCCGCCTCCGCGGCTTGCTGGACGGCCGCGAGCGTACACCCCGCTTCCGCGACGAGCGCATTGTTCGCCGCATCGACCATCCGGATGCGGTTCATGCGCGCCATGCTGATCACGACCGACCAACCGTCGGCAAGCGGCGTCGCTCCGCCACACAGCCCCGTATTGCCGCCCTGCGGCACCATGGCGACCTTCGCGGACGCACAAATGCGCACGACGTCTGCGGTTTCCAGTGTGCTGCCCGGCCTGACGACGGCGATCGCCCGTCCGGTATAGCGTCCGCGCCAGTCCGTTAGGTAGGGGGCCATGCCTGCAGCGTCGAGAATGACATGCCGCCCCCCCACC